>JBCBOS010000004.1:0-90176 GCA_039821145.1 Bacteroidota bacterium
TATTACGCGGGCAGCAAAACGTTTTACCAAGGGGGGCTGTACAGCATCAACAAAGTATTCGATGCCAAGTATGTATCCAAACAAGCGTTCAAGGAGGAACTGCACCACTCAGCTTCCTTTGGTCTAACGGTGCCACAACGCAAAGCATCAACTCGCTCAATGACGGGACTTACTCCGTAACCGTCACCGATGCCAACGGCTGCTCTGCCTCTTGCAGCGCACAAGTTCGCATCCCTCGTTCGCTCAATGTTTCCTGCATCGCCAACCAACCAGATTGTGGAAGCAATGGCAACGCAAGCATCACCCTGGAAGTCCTCCAAGGAGATGCGCCCTACTCCTTCCTCTGGTCAAACGGCGCCACAACGCAAAACATCGACCTGCTCACTGACGGCACCTATTCCGTCACCGTGACCGACAACGGTGGTTGTTCCGCAACTTGCTCTGCCACCATCCAAACACCCACTCCATTCCAGGCTACCATCAGCAGCAACCAACCAAATTGCGGCGACACCAACGACGGGGCCATCGACCTGCAAATCAACGGAGGAACGGCTCCCTTCAACTTCCTTTGGTCAAACGGCGCTACAACCGAAGACCTCAGTGATCTATCAGAAGGAACCTACACAGTTACCATCACCGATGCCAACAACTGCCAGGACATCCTCTCCGCTACAATCGACGCACCAGAGGTCATCCAATTGAGCTGCACAGCCATCGACGGCGATTGCGGGCAGGCTACTTCTGCCTCCATCCAAACAAGCGTTCAAGGAGGAACCGCTCCGTACAGCTTCCTCTGGTCAAACGGTGCAACAACCCAAAACATCAACTCGCTCAACAGCGGTACCTACACAGTCACCGTCACCGACGCCAACGGTTGCTCTGCCTCTTGCAGCGCGCAAGCTTCAACAGCGCCAGGACTGCTCATCAGCTGCTCAGAATTTCAGCCAGCCTGTGGCACGGATGATCTCGGTAGAATAGATGTCATTGTGGATCGAGGCAATGCCCCCTACTCCTTCTTGTGGAGCAATGGAGCTACCGGCCCAAGCATTGACAACCTGGGGGCAGGCGTTTACAGTGTGACCGTAACCGATGCCAGTGGATGCAGTGCCACTTGTTCCAAAGAAATTTTCGAATTCTCGCCCATCGAATCAACGGCTGAGATTACACACGTCAGCTGCTTCGGAGGAAATGACGGAGCTTTCGACCTGGAGATCACCAGCGGAATGGAGCCCTTCCAGTACCAATGGAGCAATGGGGCAACAACCCCAGATTTGGAAAACCTCATCGCAGGCTCTTACACCCTGACCATCACCGATGCCAACGGCTGTTTCCACATCTGCACCATCGTGATTGTGGAGCCCGAAGAACTCTTTACAGTTCCTCTTCCCATCAACGGAAGTTGCAACCAAGATTCCAGCGGGGCCGTCAGCTTGTTTGTCATGGGCGGTACACCTCCTTACACCTTCTTGTGGAACAACGGACAGACCACACAAAACATCTTTGATCTGACAGCAGGGACATACGGCGTCACCATTACCGATGCCAATGGTTGTACCACCTCTGGATCAACCAGCGTATCACAAGCAGTTCCCCCACAACTGACTTGTCAAGCAACGCCAGCTCCTTGCGATGCACAGGCAGGTGGAAGCATTGACTTGGAGATCGATGGTGGCTTGGCGCCTTTCACATTCTCATGGAGCAACGGGGCACAAACAGAAGACATTGACAACCTAGCGGCAGGAGAGTACAGCGTGACCGTGACAGATATGAACGGCTGTGTCAGTACTTGTACAACTGTATTGGCAGCTCCTTCTGTCCCAAGTGTGGAATGCCTCGCTACCCAACCAAACTGTGGCGATGCACAATCCGGAAGCATCCAAGCCATCCCAACTGGGGGCACAGCTCCATACAGTTTCTTGTGGAGTACAGGAGACGACAGCGAAAGCATCAGCAATCTCTCTGCTGGCAATTACACCGTTACCATCACCGATGCCAAGGGTTGTACATCAAGCTGCAACAGTCTACTCGTTTTGCCAGACGCTCCTTCTGTGATTTGTCAAACGACACAACCAGATTGCAGCAACAACAATGGTGGAAACATCGACCTGAGCATCAGTGGAGGAACAGCACCCTACAGCTTCTCCTGGAGCAACGGCGCCACCACACAAAACCTGAGTGGATTGGATGCAGGTACTTATACAGTTACACTGAGTGATGCCAATGGATGTACGGCAAGCTGTACGGCAAGCATCACTGCACCGGAAAGCATCACTGCCGACTGCCTGCCACAATCTCCTACTTGTTTCGGCGGTAGTGACGGAAGCATTGGACTCAATGTCACCGGTGGAAATGCACCTTACAGCTTCCTGTGGAGCAACGGGGCAACGACAAGTGATCTCAGCGGCTTGCCTGCAGGCACCTACAGCGTCACCATTACTGATGCCAACGCTTGCTCTGCCACTTGCTCGACAACCCTCACCGACCCAACTCAACTGCGCCCAATCTGCGTAGCAACCAACGGCAGTTGTGGACAAGCCAACTCTGGCTCCATCAACTTGTTCGTCGTGGGTGGCAACACACCGTACAGCTTCTTGTGGAGCAATGGGGCAACAACCCAAAGCATCTCCGGACTTGCAGGGGGGATCTACGAAGTCACTGTAACGGATGCCCAAGGTTGTACGGCCAGCTGCTTCTCTGTCATTGACGAGCCAACGCCGCCAACTGCCACATGTACTGGCAACTATCCAAGCTGCGGCGACAATGCCGATGGCACCATCAGCCTGAGTGTCTTTGGTGGCAAGAAGCCGTATGCCTTCCTGTGGAGCAACGGCGCCACCACCCAAGATGTCAACGAACTCGCAGAAGGAACTTATACAGTCACCGTAACAGACTACAATGGCTGTACTACGACTTGTAGCACAACGCTGACAAGAACAGCCAGCTTGGTCGCCAACTGCCAAGCTACCACACCAGCTTGCGGCGGCGCTACCAGCGGATTCATCGAACTGAACGTCTCCGGAGGCGAAGGCTTCTACACCTTCCTGTGGAGCAACGGACAGACCACGCAAAACATCTACAACCTATTTGAAGGGACCTACACTGTCACCGTTACCGATGACGAAGGTTGTACGGCTACTTGCAGTGGCACCATCACTGCACCGACAGCCATAGAGGCACAGTGCGAAGTCAACAATCCCGATTGCATCGGCACCACAACAGGAAGCATCAGTGTGACCATCAATGGTGGCAACGAACCATTTACCTATCAGTGGAGCAATGGACAAACGACTGCCTCTCTTGACAATCTTCCAACCGGTAGCTACAGTGTGACGGTAACAGATGCCAATGGCTGCTCCGCCAGTTGTTCGGCAGAAGTGGTAGACCCAGTCTTGCCATCTGTAGCATGCAACCCACAGAATCCTACTTGTGAAGGAGATGTCGACGGCGCAGTGGAAGCAGTAATCACAGGAGGAGAAGCACCATTCCAATACCTGTGGAGCACGGGAGATACCACCGAAATCATCACGGGATTGACCGAAGGAACTTATGAGGTGACCATCACAGATGCCAAGGGATGTACGGCCAGTTGCAGCACCAGCATCGAAGAGTCCACAGCCTTGGAGACCAGTTGCAAATCCAACAATCCAGAATGTGGTGGAGATGGAACAGGAAGTGTGGATGTGGATGTGAGCGGTGGCCGCGGACCATATACCTACCTGTGGACAACCGGGGACACAACCAAGGCAGTCTATCAACTGACAGAAGGCATCTACGAGGTGATCGTCACCGATGCCAATGGTTGTAGCTCAACCTGTACCGCAGAGATCAAAGAACCAACAACACTCGACATCAGCTGCAACGCACAAAACATCAGTTGCTTCGGTGAAGTCGACGGAAGCATTGATTTGGAAATCAACGGAGGCGAGGCTCCCTACACCATCGAATGGAGCAACGGCAGCAACAGCGAAGACCTCAGCAACTTGACAGCAGGCACCTACGAAGTAACTGTGACAGACAGCAGAGGATGCAGCAATTCTTGTGGCGCCACCATTGTAGAGCCAGGCAGCCTTTGGGCCATTGGCATCCCACAAGATGGCAATTGCAACGATCCTGCTTCCGGCAGCATCCGCATGGTCACAGTGGGCGGTACGCCTCCATTCAGCTACAATTGGAGCAATGGGGCAACAACCCAAGACATCTACAATCTGGAAGCAGGCACCTACTACGTCACTGTGACAGATGCCAACCTTTGTTCTGTGATTACCTTCTCCATCGTAGAAGTTCCAGAAGGCATTACTGTAAGCTGTGATGCGACCAACACAGGTTGCGGGACACCTGCCGAGGGACTGATCCAATTGAGTGTCGATGGTGGTGTTGCGCCTTACACCTACTTGTGGAGCAATGGCGAAATGACGCAAAACATCGATGGCTTGGCGGAAGGAACCTACTCGGTCACCGTACAAGATGCCACTGGCTGCTCGGCCAGTTGTTCGGCGACAATAGAATCCAGCAACAGTTTGCAAGTCAACTGCCTGGCCACAGATGTCCGTTGCTTCGGAGAGGCAAGTGGCAGCATTGATCTGGAAATCATCGGCGGCAATGCCCCATTCAGCTTCTTGTGGAGCAATGGCGAAACGACGCAAAATCTGAGCTCACTTTCTCCTGGCACCTATGAAGTAACAGTAGCTGACGCCGGAGGATGTGTCAGCACTTGCGCTGCCTCGGTAGGACAAGCGGCTCCTTTTACCGTCATCGCCACTGCCACTGATGCAGGATGTGATGGCCTCTCTCAGGGAAGTGTCTTGGCCGAAGTATTTGGAGGCACACCACCATATACTTACCAATGGAATACCGGTGCCACCACCAGTCAACTGACCAACCTAAGCGCAGGAGACTACCAAGTGACTGTACTCGACGCCAACCAATGTTCAGCTGTGGCAACAGCGCGGGTGAACGAATCAAGTGCCATTCTCTTGTCCATTGACGCCACACCAGAAAGCTGTCAGCCAGGTGCTGATGGAAGTGCGCAGGCAAACGTCAGCGAAGGAACCGCACCTTACAGCTACCAGTGGAGCACAGGGGCAACCAGCGACATCATCAACAATCTGACAGCGGGGCTGTATTCGCTGACAGTAACGGATGCCAATGGATGCATGATAACTGGTACCGTTGAGATATTGCCAGCGGGGGGACTCAGCCTGAGTTTGGAAGCGGATGATGTCTTGTGTCAAGGTGCCACCGATGGAAGCATCAGCAGCAACGTCCAAAATGGAACGCCACCATTCAGCTACAATTGGAGTACGGGTGCAAACACTGCGAGCATCGACCAGTTGTCGGCTGGCACCTACAGCCTGACGGTAAGCGATGCCAATGCGTGCGAAGCAGTGGCCAGCATTGTTTTGACAGAAGCTCCTGCCTTGAGCTGCAGCCTGGAAACCATCGCAGCTACTTGCGAAGGTGGACTGAACGATGGTGTGATCACCGCCTTGGCCAATGGAGGAACAGCACCGTACAGCTTCAGCTTGGACGATGGAAACACCTACCAAGATTCGGTGACCTTCTCCGGTCTGACACCAGGCGAATACACCATCCTGGTCCGCGACGCCAATGGATGTGTCAGCGATTGTGATGTCCTTCTTGGGGGTGCCTCTTGTGTAGAACACTGCACCTACTCGATGGAGTATTGGTCCAACAATCCTCAGCAGATTGCACAGCTCATCAGTGCCAATGCCAATTGCGATACAGATGGAGATGGCGAGTACGATGGATATGTGGTGGCTGGGTATTGCTTGACAGCAGAATGCATCGACTTGTTGCTACCGGGTGCGCCGCATCACGACTCCATGCCGAATGCCATCCCATGTGGGGTGTATTTCAACCAAAATACAGAACTGTTGCGACAGGGCATCAGCATGGCACTCAACCTGCTGGTCGATCCAGAACTTGGCGATCTACTCATCGGCGATGTTGCCTGCTACCGCAACGAATTGGTGGCCTACTCTGATCTGACGGTCCGCGAATTGTGGCAAGCAGCGACAGCTTGTTCTCCGGACTACTTCGAGGCCGATGCCTACATTGAGGCTTTGATCGCCTTGACAGAATTGTTTGACAATTGCCAGGTCCTCGCCGACTGTGGCTACGAATCGCCCAATGGCAATAGCGGAAATACAGGCAGCGAAAATGGCGTGAATACCACTTCGATTTCTCCAGTTCCGGTGAGCAACAACCTGTACTTGGAATACCAGCTCGAAAACGGAGGCAAGGTAGTGATCATGATTCACGACTTGAATGGCCAGCCAGTATTTTACGAAGAGCGAAATGCAGTGAGTGGCGAAAACTACTTGATCATTGATACACATGATTTAATGAATGGCCTTTACTTTTTGAGCATCTTGTCCAACGAAACGCTGATCACTCAGCAGTTTACCAAGATGTAATTCTCCAACTCTCATCTAAGCACTGGGAGCGATTTCCTCTGGAAAGGGAATCGCTCCTTTTTTGATGTAGATACAGAACAAGGCCCCGACGAGGGTACAATTATCGGAGGGCCATAAAACTTTCTATTCTGAATTAACGTTAATTTTATGTATATTCGCGAGAATTTCAACGCATTCAGCTTGGCTAGACTACTTTTTTTGCTTATAGAATTGTGATTTTTTGCCTTTGACTGCCTGAAATCGTCTCTCCACCTTCCCGAAAGTGTGTGAACAGACGATGCAAATTGCCCTAGGAACAACATCCAATCTACGGGTCAGGCAACAATACACTTCGGCGCTGACTAAAACCAAATTAGGCCAATCTGTTGGAAGCGAAACATTAGTTTTTTTCATCAAATTTTTTGTTATGAGTAAATTCAATAAGAAGTTTGCATTGGGAGAGGGGAAGTACTATTTCAACATCCGTTCTGGACAACAAACCATCACCATCAAAAGAAAATCCAAAGACGAGGCAGCCAATGCCTACTGGAACTACCTCAACGTTGGGAAGGATTGCGAATGGTTGGGATTGTGGAACGGGAAAAAATTTGAAGAAACTGCACCACCAGCGAAAGCAGCCTAAGGCATTCCTAGAATTACTCGGACCTAGCCTATCATAGACGAAATAAAACCAGCGAGGGCTGTAAGACGTGAATCTTGCAGCCCTCTCCATTTGTGACCGCTACAAATGGTACGTCCTTTGCGCTCTGTACAGCGTTCTCGTTCTAAAGTACCTCTTGACAAAACACAAAAATGTAAGCTCATGCAACTTTCCAAAACAGGCGTCCTCGCCATTCTACTGTCTTTCCATTCGCTGCCGATCCATGCCAATGAAGGTGGCAAAATCATGGGCAATGCAGCCTCTGGCATCCTGAGCATCTACTTCTTTGCGCTGCTGATCGTACTCTTGTTCACAGCTTTTGTCTCTCCTCTCAACAGACATTACCCCTTCACTGCGTTCAATATGCTGACCATGCTCTTTCTCGGCAGTGCATCGGACCTGTTCGACAGCTATGGAATCATCCTCTTTCTGGCGGGGGTTCAATGCGTCGTCTTCGCAGTGGCCTATTTGTATCGAAAACAACTGAAGGCAAGGGAGGAGCGCAACGCACAGGCGTCGGAAGGAGAAATGCCAACCACTGGAGAAGCTTCCCCAATCGACTGAAAAACTTCCCCATTCCCAAACAAATCCATCTTCCTCGATCACAATGTGGATTAGTGAATACTTTTTCCTACTTTAAGAATCCATTGTAAACCATTTGAACACAAGGGCAGTCTTCACAAAACCAAACTCCAATGACTCCCAAAGACATCAAACAAGGGATTTCAAAGATTCGGCAGGCCGTCGCCGAAGACGATTTGTCTCAGGCCATCCAACTGCTGATCCACCTGGCCAAGACCACTCAGCAGGAGGAAGAACACAACGAAGCGGTGGCCATCAGTGCAGATTTTACCCGCCTGGAAAAAGAAATTCGCCAGTTGTTGTTGGACGGCAATCAGATCAGCCTGCAGCGCAATCGACTGATGGATCGGATCCTTGACCTGTGCAAGGAAATAGAAGATCCAGAGCCGCTCAATACCAGCACGCCAACTGCCTCGGCCCAAGCCCCTTCCGGTGGTAGCAATACCAAATTCATCATCGGTCTGTTCATAGGGATCGGCTTGGTGGCTGCTTTGTACTTCGGGGCCAAGGCATTTGGGACCGATGATCCTCGGGAGGTTCAATGCCAGGAATACCTTCGCAGTGGTCGGATCGCCTTCGACCTCAACAAATACGAAGAAGCCCGACTTCATTTCATCAATGCCAAGCACAATTGCAGCAGTCCACTGGAAGCCATTGAACGAATTGCAGAATGCGAGCGCCTGCTGGCCCTGGCCCAAGAAGGGACCTCTTCCCCTCCTACCAATCCAAATCCACCAACAGACCAAAGCGAACAACAATCTTCGGATGCCACCACCAGTGACGATGCCAATGCTGGTACCAATGGACAAGATGGCACAGCCACCCGCGCACCGGGAAACTTTGCCAATAGAGCCACCAGAAAAAAAATCAAGGAAGGCATCATGCAGTCTCGCTTCAACGAAAAAAAGCTGAGTTCCTACCAGCATGTGATGAACACAAGAGATGTGCAAAGAATGCGGGGAAGTGCCTCTCTCCGAGGGGAATACCTCAACAGTCCCTCACAGATACTGTTTGTAGGAGGCGTTTACAATGAAAAGAACAAGCGGGACATCCACCCCACTGCAGTGTGGTACCACCAGTCCAAGTGGAATCTGTATCATCCCAATTTGCAAACCTTTTCAGCCAATCAAAGCTACAATGTCTTCATTGCCAACAAAGCAAGTCAAGATGTAGCCATACACAATGCCACTCGCGACAACACCAATAAAAATCTCACGACCCTGTCGGAGAAATTCTCTGATCCAAGGCAAATCCTATTTGTCACACCTGTTTTTACAGGCGAGTCCATCTCTCGCAACGAGCACAGCATCGGGCTGTACTTTTCAGGGGGGCGTTGGAACATCTGTAATTTGAACCTGCGGAAAATGCCAGTCGGTACCCGTTTTCACCTCTACAAAGGCAATGCTTCCAACTCATTTGTCCATACCTGTACATCGGCCAATACCAAAGGGGGAGCCACCATCATTGATCATCCTATGGCCAATGGGAAAGCAGACAAACTACTATTTGCCATCCAAAACTGGCAAGGCGGCACCGCCAATGCCTCCGAGATCGGCCTGCAATACAACGCACGCGCCCAGCAATGGGTCATCCGAAACCAAAATGACATGCCGATCCCCATCGGGACCAAATTCAATGTTTTGGTGGTGGATACGCTGTAGTTTGGCCGGAGAAAGAAATTTTGATTCCTGAATTATCCAGCTTACTTTTACTGCAAAACACAGCCCTATGTCCGAAGTAGAAATTCACATTCAACAATCTGTCGCCATCCTCATCGATGGCAACAACATCGAAAAAGGCCTCCACACCATGATGAAGACGAAAATGGCGATGGTCAACTTCGATACTTTGATTGCGCGCTTGCTACAGGAACGAGCGCTGAGCCGTTTGATCTACTTTCGGGAGGGAAGAGAAATATCTAAGAAACTGGCCGACCGCTTGCATCGCAACTTCTACGGTTCCGTCGTCCCTTGCCACAAATCAGCCGACATTCCACTGACCATCAGCGCCACGCAGATCGCCGAAAAGGTCAATACCATCATCATTTTGAGTGGTGATTCGGACTATGTGGAGTTGGTACGACACCTGAAATCCAGAGGGGTCCGAGTGGAAATTGCAGCGGTGGAGTCTTCGACTGCCCAAATATTGAAGGAGGAGGCAGATTACTACCACGCCATCACTCCGGCCGATTGTTTTGTCCTATCCAAAAATTGATTGACATCCCGTCTGATCTCTTCTTGACCGCAAAGCAAGCGTCAAAAGATTCTTGCTATTTGCTGTCGTCTTTCTGAACTTCCTTTTGCTGTTCTTTTTGAGCAGCTTTGGGTCGCTGTTTGGATTTGTCTCTTTGAGCGGGCTTCTGCCGTTCGTTCTGAGCGGGCTTCTGCCGTTCGTTCTGGGCGGGCTTTTGCCGTTCGTTCTGAGCGGGCTTTTGCCGTTCGTTCTGGGCGGGCTTTTGCCGTTCGTTCTGGGCGGGCTTTTGACGTTCGTTTTGAGCGGGCTTTTGTCGTTCGTTTTGAGCGGGCTTTTGCCGTTCGTTCTGAGCGGGCTTTTGCCGTTCGTTCTGGACGGGCTTTTGCCGTTCGTTCTGGACGGGCTTTTGCCGTTCGTTCTGGACGGGCTTTTGCCGTTCGTTCTGGGCGGGCTTTTGACGTTCGTTTTGGGCGGGCTTTTGACGTTCGTTCTGAGCGGGCTTCTGACGTTCGTTCTGGGTGGGCTTTTGCCGTTCGTTCTGAGCGGGCTTTTGCCGTTCGTTCTGAGCGGGCTTTTGTCGTTCGTTCTGAGAGGGCTTTTGCCGTTCGTTCTGAGCGGGCTTCTGACGTTCGTTCTGAGAGGGCTTTTGCCGTTCGTTCTGGACGGGCTTTTGCCGTTCGTTCTGAGCGGGCTTTTGACGCTCGTTCTGAGCGGGCTTTTGCCGTTCGTTCTGAGCGGGCTTTTGCCGTTCGTTCTGAGCGGGCTTTTGTCGTTCGTTCTGAGCGGGCTTCTGACGTTCGTTCTGAGCAGGCTTCTGACGTTCGTTCTGAGCGGGCTTCTGACGTTCGTTCTGAGCAGGCTTTTGTCTTTCTTTCTGCACTGCCTTTGAACGTTCCTTTGCCCCTTCATTTACCCCATCACTTGACTTTTCTCTCTGCTGCTGTTGCTTGGGCTTTCGTTTTCTGCTCGACTGGCTTTGACTACTGGTTCGTCTGTTGCTGGTCTGACGTCTATTGTTTGACGGCTCTGGCGACTCTTCAGGCTCCTCATTGGTAAGGATGCCAAGACTCAGCATGGCCTTTTCAGATGCAATTTGCTCGGCACTTTTCTTATTGAAATCATCTGCCGTTGCCAACTTTTTGCCATCCACCAATACAGCAACCTTGAATCGATCCCGCTTTTCGTACTTGTATTTGGTGATCATTTTGTACTGCACCGTCTGGCCATTCTTCTGACAATATTCGAGCAATTGGCTCTTGTAATTGTCGTCGAAGTTTTCCAACTCGTGGATGTTCAAATAACCGCGCAGGATTTTGTTGATGACATAATTGCGGGTGCGGCGATAGCCGACCTCCAGGTAGACAGCACCGATGAGGGCCTCCAAAGCATTGCCAAGCATGGAGCGACTCAGGCGGGTCTTGTTGTACTCCGCCAAGAAGACATCCAGGCCCATCTTGTCGGCAATGGTATTGAGAGAGTTCCGCTTGACGATCTTGGATCGCATTTTGGTGAGAAACCCCTCATTGCTATTGGGATACTTCTTGAAAAGATATTCTGCCACGATGGTCCCCAGCAGGGCATCACCTAGGTACTCCAATCGCTCGTTGCTCTGAATGGCATAGAGCTTCTCGGTAGAGGTGGATTTGTGATAGAAAGCCAGGCGGAAGATCGCCAGATTGGCAGGCGTAAATCCCAGGATGGCATAGAGCCGACGGGCAAAATGCTTGTCCTTAGAGAGATAATAATTGTAAAACCTTAATAGAAACTTCAACACCAATGATTTTCAGCCATGAATGAATAGAATCCACACTTTTGTCTTCATTAGTTAAGGCTGATGGCTATGACTGCCGATGACCGACAGACCCAACGATAACAAAAATACATTTAAACTGCTTAGCATGCACTTCGATACAGTCATAAACCGGTACATTCCTGCCCGGAAGTAAAAAGAAGACATTTCTCGACCGACTGAAGCGCTTACTGGCAATTGCTGCTCTGTTAGCCTTCGAATCGTCGGAAGATAATGGATGAATTGTGCCCTCCAAATCCGAACGTGTTGCTCAATACAGCCTGAACGGATCTTTGCTGGGCCTCGTTAAACGTGAGATTCAGCTGACCATCTATGTCTGGATCATCTGTGAAGTGGTTGATCGTAGGAGGTATAAAACTGTGCTTCATGGCCATGATGCTGGCGATGGCTTCTATAGCTCCTGCGGCCCCCAAGAGGTGCCCTGTCATGGATTTGGTCGAACTAATGTTTAGTTGGTACGCTTTGTCCCCGAACACTTCGAGTATTGCTTTTACTTCGGCAATATCTCCCAATGGAGTCGACGTGCCGTGTACATTTACGTAATCTATGTCTTCGGGATTCATTTTGGCATCATTTAATGCCATCCGCATGACCTTCTTGACACTGTGGCCTTCGGGATGCGGTGCTGTCATATGGTAGGCATCCGCGTTGGCGGCAGCTCCTACAACTTCAGCATATATGGTAGCGCCGCGTTTCACGGCATGCTCATATTCTTCCAATACCAGGGCTCCTGCTCCTTCTCCCAGTACAAATCCGTCTCTCTCCTTGTCAAAGGGCCTGGAAGCCGTGGACGGGTCATCGTTGCGGGTCGACAGGGCTTTCATCGCGTTGAACCCTCCGATGCCTGCGTGGGTAACGGCTGCTTCTGATCCTCCACTCATGATCACATCGGCCCGCCCCAATCGAATGTGATCGCAGGCCGTAGAGATGGCGTGGGAAGAAGAAGCGCAAGCAGATACGGTACAGTAGTTGACGCCTCTGAATCCGTACTTGATTGAGATCATCCCTGCTGCAATATCGGAAATCATTTTGACAATCATGAATGGATTGTAGCGTGGGGTGCCATTTCCCTTGGCAAAAGCTTCAATTTCTTGCTCCAATGACCCCAATCCGCCAATACCTGAGCCCCAAATGACACCTGCCCGGTCCAAATCCATTTTCTCGACATCGAGTCCGGAGTCCTTCATGGCCTGGCTGGCAGCAGCCATGGCGTACTGGGCAAACTTATCGGCCCGGCGGCTCTCCCGGCGGTCCATGTAAAGGCTAGGATCGAAGTCCTTTACCTCACAAGCAAAGCGAGTTTTGAATTCGGTAGGATCGAAATGCGTGATGATGTTGGCGCCACTGATCCCATTTTGAAGTCCCTCCAAATAAGCGTTTACGCTGTTTCCGATAGGTGTTAATGCTCCTAAGCCTGTAATGACAACCCTTTTCATAATTTGGCTTTTGGCTAACATACAATGGCAAATCAGGTGTTGCTACAATGTATCTTTCCAATGGATGGGAATGATTGCCTGATTTGCTGTTGTTTTTGATGCAAGTAGCGGAAAACAATCCGTTGACAAGTCAGTCAGACCACTTACAATCGCCGTTCAAATGATTTCTCAATCGAAAAAACACGAATTAGAGCCCAATAACAGCCCTAATTCGTGCATGATGAGATTTAGTTGGTTGGCCCCTGTGAGAGGCCGGAATTTCCGGTAAACCGGATCACGATGCTATGTTGCTTTCGAGGTATTCGATGGCTTGACCCACCGTCTGGATATTTTCAGCTTGTTCGTCTGGAATTGAAATGTCAAACTCCTTTTCAAATTCCATAATCAATTCGACAGTATCCAGAGAATCTGCTCCCAAATCATTGGTAAAGCTAGCCTCAGGCGTTACCTCGGTTTTATCAACACCCAATTTGTCGATGATGATCTTGTTTACTTTTTCAGCAATTTTTGACATACTTAGTTGCTTTTGTAGTTTGCAAAACGCAGTGCAAAATAAATGATAAGTACTTTCATAACCAAAGTTTTTATCCAATTTTTTGCACCTTAAAGGCCTAATAATCTGACGATTACAGACTTATAAAACATAATAATTATCTATACTCTTTTCACCCAAAGGCTTATTTGCAGCATTTTTGCACCGAAGTGGCACTTTCTTTTGTCAATTCCCCCGTTTAAGTGTACTTTAGAGTCGGCATTATTGTACGACAGACACTAAGTGGCGAATCCTTCAATTTTCGGACGAAACATCAGGGGAAAAGTAACAGACAATAAGCCTTTATTCCTACTAACTTTACAAATTTCTGGGCAAGATGCAGATCGTAGATCACCAAAATACAAAAATCGTTGCAACCGTAGGCCCCGCCTGCAATTCGTATTCCAAGCTACTGGAATTGGTCAAAGCCGGTGTCAACGTATTCCGACTCAACTTCTCTCACGGAACCCATGAAGACCACCGACAAGTCATCGATCACATCAATTACATCAACGAAAAGTACAACCTACACGTCAGCATCCTGGCCGATCTACAAGGCCCCAAGTTGCGGGTGGGCAAAATTGAAAACAACGCCCTGCCCGTCGAACCCGGTGACATCCTCACCTTTACCAACGAGGCTTGCATCGGTACCAAGGAAAAAATATACATGAGCTACGAGCGCTTTGCCCTGGATGTAGAGGTGGGCGAACGGGTGCTGGTGGACGATGGCAAGCTGATGTTCGAAGTGGTGGAGACCAATCGCAAAGACACTGTAAAATTGAAGGTATTATATGGTGGCATCCTCTCCTCCAACAAGGGTGTCAACCTGCCCAATACAAAAATCTCTCTGCCCTCGCTCACCGAAAAGGACGAACGAGACCTGGCCTACATCCTCACCATTCCTTCCATCAACTGGATTGCCCTGTCTTTTGTCCGCTCCCCCAAAGACATGAAAGACCTTGGCAAACGCGTCGCAGATGCCAACCACTCGGCCAAAATCATGGCCAAGATCGAAAAACCAGAGGCCATTGAAAAGATCGACAAAATCATCAAAGCCTCCAACGGCATCATGGTGGCAAGAGGCGATTTGGGCATCGAAATCCCCATCCAACGCCTTCCACTGGTCCAAAAAATGATCATCAACAAATGCATCCAATGGGCGCGCCCCGTCATCGTGGCCACCCACATGATGGATTCCATGATCAACCAGCCCATCCCCACCCGGGCCGAGATCACCGACGTGGCCAATGCCGTCCTAGATGGTGCCGATGCGGTGATGCTCAGTGGCGAAACTTCTGTGGGCAAGCACCCTGTCAAAGTGGTCGAAACCATGAATCAGATCATCGAAGAGGCCGAAAAGGATTATTCCATCCGCGATCGACGTCCCAAACCGTCTCGCAAGTCGCGTACCTTCTATTCTGATGCCATCTGCTTCAACGCTGCCAAAGTAGCCGAAGATGTAGGGGCCAAAGCCATCGTGGGGATGACCAGTTCGGGTTACACCGCCTTCAAGGTATCTTCCTACAGGCCAAAATCAGAGATTTACATCTTCTCCGATAGCATACACATGCTTGCCACACTCAACTTGGTTTGGGGCGTTCGCTGTTTTTACTACGACAAATTCACCACCACCGATGAGACCGTCGCCGATGTCACGGAGATCCTCAAATCGGGTGGTCACGTAGCGGCAGAGGATGTCATTGTCAATACGGGAAGCATGCCTTTGCACAGACGGCACCGAACCAACATGCTCAAAATCACACAAGTAGAGTAGTTCTACCCCAGTAGCAAGTAGATGAATCACAGGGCATTTCTGCCGATCATAGCCGTGCCCGTCTGCCATCCCAGTCATTAGGACAACACAGCATTTATCTTTACCTTCGCAAGAGGCCGTGCCTGTCGTCTTCAGGCATGGAACACTAATTGTATACCCAACAGAACACACAGGCAGTTTCGAAAAACCCAGGACGGGTACGAAGGCCTTATTTTGTAACATCACCCTATTGACAGTCCAATGAAGATCATCATCCCCATGGCTGGAAGAGGCTCCAGATTGCGGCCTCACACACTCACCATTCCCAAGCCGCTACTGCCCATCGCAGGAAAACCCATCGTACAAAGAATCGTAGAAGATCTCTCTGCCTCCGTACAGGAAGGAATCGAGGAAGTGGCCTTCATCATCGGTGATTTTGGCCACGAAGCAGAGGAAAAACTCCAGCAGATTGCCAAAGATGTGGGGGCAAAATGCAGCATCTATTACCAAGAAGAACCTCTCGGGCCTGCCCATGCCATCCAATGCGCCAAAGACAGCCTGGATGGCCCCTGTGTGGTCGCCTTTGCCGACACCCTCTTTCGGGCCGATTTCTCCTTCGATACAAGTGCGGACGGCATCATTTGGGTGCAAAAAGTGGAAGATCCTTCCAGTTTTGGCGTGGTGAAAACCGATGCGGATGGCATCATCACCGACTTCGTCGAAAAATCTCCGGTATTCGTTTCCGACATGGCCATCGTCGGCATCTACTTCGTCAAACAGGCCACCCAACTGCGCGATACCATCCAACACATGCTGGACAACCAGATCACAGACAAGGGAGAATTTCAAATCACCACCGCCTTGGAATTGCTCAAGCAAGGAGGGACGCGCTTTGAGGCGGGCCAAATCGACGAGTGGCTCGACTGTGGCAACAAGGACAATGTCATCAGCACCCACAAACGCATTTTGGAGATCAAGGAAGACCAAACGCCCATCGCCAGCTCGGCTCGCATCGAGAATGCCACCATCATCCCCCCCTGCTACATCGGCGAAAATGTCCTGCTCCGAAACACTGTCGTTGGCCCCTGCGTTTCAATAGGAAACAATTCCATCGTAGAGCATTCCGTTATTGTAAATAGCGTCGTTCAGGACAACACCAAAATATCCAATGCATTGCTGGAAAACTCTATGATCGGAAATCTTGTTGAATACAAAGGGAAAAAATCCGACATCAGCCTGGGAGATTATTCAAAATACATCATATGACCTACATCGGTATCCGATACAAACTGCTTTTGATACTGGGGCTTTTCGCTCTGCAACCGATCTCTGCCCAGCAGAGCAATCGCACAACGGAAGAGGAAGTCAATACCCAAAAGGTATTCATCGATGCCAATAAGGAAAAAATCCTGGGCAATTTTGAAAATGCGGTCTACCTCTACAAGGAAGTGCTCAAGCGGGACAAAGGCAACCACGCCGCCGCCTATGAGCTGGCCCGGGTCTACGATGTCCTAGGCAACGACGGCAAGGCTCTCAGCTCCATCAAGCTGGCCATCGACCTGGACAAGGCCAACCCATGGTACCAGATGTTCCAAGCCGATGTCTACGACAAGCAGAAAAAGTACAAGGACGCCGCCAAGATCTACGAAAAGCTGGCAGACCAAGACCCCAACAACGAATACTACTACTCCAAATGGGCCTTCTACCTGGTCAAAGCCAAAGATGCGGGAAAAGCAGTCAAAGTATACGACAAGCTGGAGCAACGAATCGGGCTGACAGAAAGCATCATTCGCAAAAAGCAAAGCCTCTACGTGGGGATGGGCAACATCAAAAAGGCCATCGGAGAGTTGGAAAAACTCATCGAAGCCTACCCCAGCCGCTTGGATTATCGCCACGATCTGGCAGAATTTTACCAGCGCATGGGAGAGAGCAAGAAGGCCAAAGCCGTTTACCAAACCATCATCGAGCTGGACCCCAACGACGGCAAGGCAGCCATCGCACTGGCCGGAGAGCCGAGCAAGGCCAACTCCGAAATTACCTTCCTCCAATCTCTTCAACCCATTTTCCGAAAGCCCGACGTCGACATCGACCTGAAGATCAAGCAACTGATCCCCTTCATCCAAAAAGTGGCCAATAGCGGCGACAAGGAGTTGGCAACTGCCGGGCTGGAATTGACAGAGATTTTGTCCAACGTACACCCCAATGAGGCCAAATCCTACTCGGCCCATGCCGATTTGTTGTACTATTCTGGACAAAGGGATGAGGCATTGGTACAATATAAGAAAGCCATCGAACTCAACAGCGAAGTCTTTACCATTTGGGAGCAGGTCATGTACATTCAAACGGAACTCAAAGATTTTTCTGGCCTTTTGGAAACGGCAGAGAGGGCCATCGACTTTTTCCCCAACCAAGCCAAAAACTACTACTTCGCCGGCATTGCCAGCAGTGAGCTGAAACAACACAGCCAAGCCGTCAGCAACTTTCAGCAGGCCATGATCATGTCGCGCAAAAATCCTTCTTTGCAAAGCGACATCCTCAAGCGAATGGGCGCAGAATATTTCTTTCTCAAAAAATATGTCCGCTCTGACGACTCCTTCAACAAGGCACTCAAACTCAATCCAGACGACTACATCGCTCTTGCCAACTATGGATTTTACCTGGCCAGTCGGGGCGAACGGCTCGAAGATGCCCGCGAGATGACCGCCAAGGCCAATGAACTCTTGCCCAACCAAGCGAGCTTCCAAGATGCGCATGCCTGGGTGTTGTACAAACTGAAAGAGTATGACGAGGCCAAAAAGTGGATCGAAAAAGCGCTGCAAAATGGTGGTGGTGAGTCGCCCGACATTCTCGAACACAGTGGAGACATCGCCTTCCAACTCGACGATACCGAAAGTGCCATCCGCTACTGGCAATCAGCCCTGGACAAAGGCAGTCAATCGCCCAAATTGGAAAAAAAGATTGCCGACCGCCAATTGTACGAGTAGCATCAATCTTCTTTCTTTCCCTCTCGCAACTCTTCCAACAACTGGTTGAGCTGGCGGGCCTTTTGCTCGCCCAAATGGGCGCTGATGCCTTGCAACCCCTTGGAGTTCTCATCTATTTGGGACAACAATTCCAGGGCTTTGTCCGTGATCAGAACGCGGCTGGCCCGTTTGTCCATGGTGCATGGTTTGCGCCGAATGAGGCCCTTCTTTTCCAGTCGATCAATGATGCGAGAGGCGTCTGACATTTTGTCGATCATCCGATCTCTTACATCTAGTACAGAAGGTGGAATCTCTCCCGGATAATTGCGGAGAATGCGAAGAATGTTGAACTGCTTTTGGGTGAGGTCAAAAGGATGGAGGAATTGCCGAATCTCGTTGGCGAGCCAGTTGGAGGTGAAAAGCAGGTTGACGCGCAACTTGTGGTGTTCACTTTTAAAAACGGCTTGCCGAATTTCTTTTTCGATGCGCATGTCGTTTTTCTTTGAAGTTACGCAAAATAACACAAAAGCAGCAATGCCCCGGGCCAAAAACCCGGGACAGTACTGGGGGATTGTTAGGCAACACTGGCTGCCACAGGCAGTGGCTTGGCAGCAGGGAAATCAACCGGAATTTGGGTGATGTTGTGTACATAGTTGGCGACCGTTTTGTCACTGACAAGTGCCACCAGGTCAATCAATTCTTTTTGTCCCAATCCAAGACCAAAAAACTGATCCAGCAATTCCTTGGAAGGGCGTCCGTGTGTGCGGACGATGTCCCCAGCCAGACGAGTGATGACATTCAGTTTGGGGTCTGTGTGGGTACCAGCTCTCAATTGAATGGTCTCCTCTTCGCTGAAGCCGTTCATCTTGCCCAGGGCCGTGTGTGCTGCCAGGCAGTATTCACATCCATTGGCCTGAGAAACTGCCAAGTAAACGGCCTCTCTCTCCTTGGCCTTGAACGATCCCTTGGCCTGGGCTCCTTGGAAGGCGAGGAAACTTTCCAACGCATTGGAAGATGCCCCGATGGTGGCGTAGAGATTGGGAACAAAACCAAGGCCTTTCTGAAGGTTGTCAAAGATGGCTTGAGAAGTGGCATCTACTTGTTCGCGAGTGGGGACTTTGAAGCTTGACATGATTGATATTTTTTTGTGTGATTGAAATATTGTTTTCGTAAATCTTACAATGCAAATATACATGTTCAAACATCAATGTTGCAACACCTAAATCACTCAACCCCATGTGATTGTCCTGGCCAAGACAGTTGCCAATTGTCCACCAGGCGAAATATCAACCTCATAATCATCTATAAATCAGCTACTTATACACATGACATAAATGATTTGCAAAATTGTAAAAATGTAACATCACGATTGCCAATTGGTCGAATTTACATGACAGACATCGGCATGCCTTTGTAAGCGAGAGTAGCTTACATGTTATCAAGAAACTGTTTGAGCGACAGGCTAAAATGTTGTGAAGCACAGGATGTGTAGAAGGAAAACTTGGTTTACTGGTTTCTCCATGGCCTTATCTGATCGCTATTTAGCTATATTTGCTTGGCCAAAATTCGAGATGCATCAATCTGTAACATAGAATCAAACCAAGCGAATGAAGTTGAAAAACAAATGTTATTGTGTAGCCACAATTTTACTACTGGCATTTTCATTGGGCTGCAATTCTAGCTTGCCGGGTAAAAGTGAAAAAAACCTGAACGAGATATTGCGACAGCATGTAAAAGCAATGGGAGGGGAAGAGCTGCTAAATGGGATAAAAACCATCGAGAGTCGCATGATATCTAATGGCATAGAATTCAGTACTTCGATAATTGTTGGTACAGGAATTAGGCAGGATGTCAAGACCAGAGACTCTAGAGTTATTACAACTTATGTGAATGATAACATTTCTCGATGTGAAAATGGCAAACGAGTGGATGTGGATGTTGAAGAAAAAAGAAACTACAAAGAAGATATGTTTGTGTTTAAGCTGTTTAAGGCGGATGAAAGAGGCTGGGGTTTTAAGTTGGTCAAAACAGATAAGAGTGAAAACTTCTATGAAATAGAGGGGGTTAACGAAAAGAACCAACAGAGGATGACTTACAAATTGGATAAAACCACTTTCTTGTTGCGGGAACTGTTAAATGAGCATGGCCAAATCATAGAATACGTTGAATACAGACAATCATTTGGTTTGATGTATCCACTTAGGTTCAAAGTCAGATCAAAAGACTACGAAGTTGAATACTTGGTGGAAGAATTGACATTAAATGGTAAAATGGACATTCGAGACTTTGCCAAAACCGAATGCTAAATGTCCAGCCTCTCACCTAGCCTAGGTCGACCATGCAGAGCAAAACCCAGCACGCCGCCTGGCCAAGACCAATCGATGAATTGATTTTCTTTGAATAAAAATTGCCAAAACTTGGTCTCCCCTCGCTGATCATGGGGCAACTCCATGCAGTAGCCAAAAAATTCACCTTGCAGGCCTTGCATCAATGGAAGAGATGCACTAACTTTGAATTTCAAAGTACTTTTATTCTAATAGCTATGGTAATGAACAACCGCAACGAGCAACTCGAAACCCTACAAGAAATTCGCTCTTTGATGGAGCGCTCTTCTCGCTTCATTTCCCTGAGTGGACTGTCGGGCGTGGCAGCTGGCATTTTCGCGTTGATCGGCGCAGGTTTCGTCTATGTATATTTGGACACGCTCCCATTTGAGCACAAGCGCTTGTATTACATCACAGCGCAAACAGCCAATAAGTGGGGCATGAACTACATCCAGTTTTTCTTACTGGACGCCATCGCCGTTTTGGCAGGAGCCATTTCGATGGGCATCTTTTTCACCACCCGCCGTGCTCGACGAAAGGGACAAACCATCTGGGACAGCACCGCTCAACGCCTATTGATCAACTTGGCCATTCCCCTCGTCAGCGGAGGAGTTTTTTGCCTGGCCCTCTTGTACCACGGCCAGATAGGGCTGATCGCACCGGCTACCCTGATCTTCTATGGACTGTCCTTGGTCAACGCCAGCAAGTACACACTCAGCGACATTCGCTATCTTGGCTTCTTGGAAATCATACTGGGGTCGGCGGCCATGTTCAGCCCTGGCTACGGACTCGAAATATGGGCCATTGGCTTTGGGATCCTCCACATTGTCTACGGCATCATCATGTACTACAAATACGACTAAAAGGACTGCCAAGCGGATATGAAAAGCATCATTGAAAAGCTGAACAAGATTTTTGACAGCCATGCCAAGCTGGGCATCATGTCCATCTTGATGGTCAACGAGTGGGTCAATTTCAAGACGTTCAAGGAAATGCTGCAATTGACAGACGGAAACCTGGCCAGCCACATGTCAGCACTGGAGAAGCACCAATTTGTGGAGGTCCGAAAGCAATTTGTCGGACGGCGCCCACAAACCACCTACAATGCCACCGACATCGGTCGCAAAGCTTTCAAGGACCACTTGGATGCGCTGGAGGAGTTGCTCAAAAACCGCTGACTCTTTTTTTTGCCTTTTAACTTTGAAATTCAAAGTACTTTCTAATGAAAAACAATCAATGGATTCAAATACTCAAGAAGGGACGAGATGCACTCATTCTCATGGGGGTGGAAGGAAGCAAGCCTTTGTATGGCCGACTGTTTCGACGCCACCGCCGTCCCTGGAGCTTTTGCAGGCAGCAGCTCCTCGCCATGCCCAAGGGCAGCCTGGGGCAAGCTCTCGGCCAATTCTTGCGACGCGAACAACTGGAGCTGATGCCCAAGTTTGAGACCCACGATGTGATGCATGTCCTGCTGGACTATCCCACGACGGTCGCCGACGAGGTGCGCATGCAATGCTTCCTGACCGGCAATGGCAAGCGGTCCAGCTATTGTCTGCTGGCCATCGCGACGGGGGTGTTGCTGATGCCCGAGCATTGGAAGAGCTTTCGGGAGGCCTACCGCAGAGGCAAGGCTGCCCTCCCCTGCCATGCCTGGGATTTTCAATACCTGCTGCGAGAACCGCTCCAACTGCTGCAGAAAAAACTCTACAAAAAACACCTGGGTGTGGAGGCACCCTTCTATTGTTGACGCCCATGCTGCCGGGTTTTCTTCCGGCAGCTGCGGCACTTTACAAATGCCAATACCATGCGACCAATCCATGCAAATCCAAGCATTCGAAGCTATGAAAACCGCCTGCATACATTGATGGCCCAACAGCAACAGCCAACCAATGGCTTTTTTGGGTCAGACAGTGCCAGCTGGGCCATCTACCGCAATCCTGTGATGGGCCTGGGCGGCATGCGTGCCCTGCTGCTCCAAATCGCCCACCCCGCCGTGGCACAAGGCGTGGCCCGCTACAGCAACTTCCGAACAGATACCTTTGGACGTGCCCAACGCACTTTTCAGGCCATGGCGGGCCTGGTCTTCGGAGACTGCCAGCAAGCCCTCCAAATCGCCCGCATGCTCTACCGCATTCACTCTTCCATCAAAGGACAAATCGGAGAGCGTTCTTTCCAGGCCACAGATCCCGATCTGCTGCTGTGGATACAGGCCACATTGATCGACATGGCTTTCACCGTCTTCGAAGCCAGCGGCCAGCCATTGCCCGCATCGGTCAAGGAGCAGTTTTATAAGGAGTCTCAGACCATGGCCTTGTTGATGGGCATTCCTCCTGAATTGTACCCCAAGGACTTGCGAGCTTTCGAGGACTATTTCCAATCCATGATCGAGGGGGACGTTCTGCAAGTGGATGAGCTGACTTTGGAATTGACAGAGGCCTTGTTGCATCCTCCTTTTCTGCCATCAGCCATTCCCCGACTCCTGGCCACTGCTCTGCTCCCGGATCACTTGCGGAGAGCATTTGGATTTTCTTACACTCGGACCCAGCAATCCTGTTTTCGCAGCCTGTGCTGGCTCAGTCGCACTGCCACGAACTGGCTGCCCAACTTGTCTGCAGCACCACCCTATCACCTGGCTCAGTATCGGCTGGCCAAGGCTGCGCAACAAAGGCCACCTTTGCTGGGCCACTTCTATCAGTTTTTGTCTCGTTTTGCCCCCAAAATGCCAACTCATTTTTCCACCAAAAAATAATCGTTTCACATGTTTTTATCCCACATCCGACAACTGACCGCCGATTCCAAGCGCCTTCGGATTTTCCTCATCCTTTGCCTCAGTACGGCCTTCAACTTTGCCCTCATCGGCGGCCGTCTGTGGTACCTAGGCATTGATTTGACAGAAATCGCCACAACCCAGGACTACTACAAACTTCGAGGGTCCACAACCTTTTTGTTTTTGGTCTGGAATCTCTTTTTGGCCTGGATTCCCTATTGGATTGCCATTTCTCTGGAAAGCATCCACCAATGGTTTGGCAAAGGCATGTTGTCTTTCCTTGCTTTGCTGGCTTGGCTGTTTTTCTTTCCCAATGCCCCTTACATTCTCACGGACTTACTCCATTTGAGAAGCAGAGCACCGATCCCTCATTGGTACGACCTCATGCTGATTGCTTCCTGTGCGTGGACGGGGCTGATGCTGGGCTTGCTGTCTCTCTACGAAGTGCAGGTCTTTCTGCGCCGTCGATTTTCCGCAGGCTTTAGCTGGGTGGCTGTCAGTCTGTTCATCATGGCTTGTGGATATGGTATCTACTTGGGTCGCTATTTGCGCTGGAACAGCTGGGATGTCTTGGCCCAACCCCTGTCTTTGTTTCACGACATTTGGCAGAGCTTTCTCGACCCGGTCCTGTTTCGGCACAGCATGCAGGTGTCCTTGGTTTTGTCTGGCTTTCTCATGCTGGCCTATTTGATGATGCACGGCATGATGGCCAAAGATCGCTGAGAAAATAGCTTCCTGGCCTCAGGTTGCCCTACACTGCCGTTTTTTAGTTATTTTCGCATATTCAATCAGTGCGATGTTCTAAATTATGGAATCAGAAAACTCACTACTACTGGAGGTCGAAGCTTATGTGACCAATTTCATTACGGAGCAAGTGCCCAAGAAGTATGCGTATCACGACATTCAGCATACCCTCAGTGTGGTGGCTTCTACTCATGAGATTGGAAAGAGCATGGCACTGGATGAAACAGAATTGGAGGTGATCCAACTGGCTGCGTGGTTTCACGATACGGGCTATGACAAGGGGCCTGCCAATCACGAAGAACGAAGCAGCAAGTACGCGCGCGAATATTTGCAAGGACATGAATACCCGGAAGAACGCATCCAGACCATTGAGGCTTGCATCATGGCCACTCAGATGCCCCACAAGCCCGGTACAACCCTGGAGAAGATTTTGTGCGATGCAGACTTGAGTCACCTAGGGCAGCGAACCTATTGGGAGCGTTGCAGCAGGGTGAGGCAGGAACTGATCCAGACGCGCAATCTCAACATGAATGAACAGGAGTGGGTAGATTTTGAATTGGAGTTCATCACCAAGCACCAATTTCACACCAGCACGGCTGATTTCATGTATGGCAAAAGGAAGGCCAAGCACATCAAGCAATTGCGCAAGCAAAAGGCCCGCCTCAATCCCTATGCAGTCGTCACGGTAGATGAGATCAGCCGGAAGGGAAAAAAGAAAAAAGCCAAAGGAGACAAGAAGCAACTGGATGGCCTGTACCTAGACAACGACTCTGCCAAGCTGAAGCAGCAAAACCTGGGTCGAGGTGTGGAGACCATGTTTCGAACCACCTACCGAACCCATGTCAATCTCAGCGCCATTGCCGACAACAAGGCCAACATCATGCTGAGTATCAATGCCATTGTCATCAGCATCACGGTCTCTACCTTGGTACCGGGTTTCGATGACAACCCCAAGCTGATTTTGCCCACCGTCATGCTGCTGATCGTATGCCTGACTGCCATGGTCTTTGCCACCCTTTCGACCCGCCCAAAGGTAACGGAAGGGAAATTCACCAAGGAGGACATCCGGCAGAAGCGCTCCAACCTTCTGTTTTTTGGCAACTTCTACAACATGCAGCTCGACGACTTTCACTGGGGGATGATGGAGATGATCAGGGATTCTGATTTTCTGTACAGCTCCATGACCCGCGACTTGTACTTTCTAGGGGTTGTACTCGCCAAGAAGTATCGCTATTTACACTTTTGCTACAACATTTTCATGTACGGCCTGATCATATCTGTGCTTGCATTTGCTGTGGCATTTCTCGCCAACTGATGCAAAATTATTTAGTCAAATTTTAAATTACTCGCTTTGCATCGATTTCCGTGAACCTTTGCCCTAGTATTGGTATTCTTGTTGTGTGTTTTATTTTAATGCGTATGTGAAAAAGTGAGGCTGAACAGTCCACGGAAATTCCATTCTACCAGTGGACTTGAGCACACACTTGCATTCCAAAACAAATCAAATCAAAGAAATATGGTTTCCACTAAAATAGAAGAAGCACTGAATCAGCAAATCGGGCTGGAAGCATATGCCTCCTTCCTGTACCTCTCTATGGCATCTTGGTGCGATGTGAAAGGCATGGAGGGTTGTACCAAATTTATGCACAGACAATCCGCAGAGGAGCGCGAACACATGCTTCGCATTTTCCACTACATCAGCGAGGTAGATGGACACGCATTGGTACCGGCTGTCGACCAAGCTCCGCCCGATTTTGATTCCATCCAAAACATGTTTCAAAAGGTGTATGAGCACGAGCAAAAAATCACCAACTCCATCAACAAGATTGTCAGTCTTTGCTACGAGGAAAACGACTACTCCACGCTCAATTTTTTGCAGTGGTACATCGAAGAGCAGCGGGAGGAAGAAAACCTGATGCGCACCATCCTGGACCGGATCAAACTCATTGGCGACGGCCCTCAAAGCCTGTACTACGTCGACAAAGAGATCGAAAAGATCAACGAGATGGAAGAGAAGATGGAAGCGGCAGAAGAAAGCGAAGATTGATTCAACTGAAGCCATCGAAAACTCAAAAGCCCTCTGCGCCATTGACAGCCGGAGGGCTTTTGCCGTGTAGATGGGAACGACACTGGCATTTTTTTGGTAAATTTACCATTGGCCAATCAATGCAAGAAGAAGATGAGTGATCAAATCCTGGACAATTTCGAAGATTTTGAAGACCTGTTCGAGGCAGGGACCAAAATCGTAGTGGCCAAATACTTTTTCTTTGAATCCAAGGCCAGAATCTATGCCGCCCGTCTCAACGAAGCAGGTATCAAGAGTTTCATTTCCAATGCCAACACCATATCGGTCATTCCACTCGGCGAAGGTGGCATTGGCCTGCACGTCAAGGAAGAGGACCTCCCCCGCGCCTTGTCCATCATTCGAAAGATGGACAGCATGGAAGGCAAAGACCCCACAAATGTCAGCTATCACGATGCCGACAAGGAAGACATCGCCTACGAGCAAGACATCAGCATGCAAAAATCCAGGCGCTACGAACCCGCCATTCTCATTTTGGTCGCCATCATTTTGCTGACCTTGGTCCACGCCATCCTGAAGGGATTCAGCTTTTACTAGCCCCAAAAAAGAAAGCCCACCCAAGGTAACTTATCAGGAGAATAAGCCAGATGAGTGGACTTGCCCTATAGAAAATAACAACAAAACAGAATTTTTATGTTGTACCTCCTTGCTCAAAGAGGAGGAGAACATGCGTCCATATGCGCTAATTTACATTTTTTTTCTTTTTGCTCGCATCATCCCTCCAACAATATTATATGTTACCGTTTGAAGGTGATGAAAGCCAATGAACTGAGGGCCGCGTCTGCGCCTACAGCAAAATTTCACATACTGTCATTTATACACTATCTTATTGCGCAGCCACTAGCCAGAAAGTGCATAACTCAACAATATACTACCTTGAAAAAGAGCCTAATATGATGGATTTCCTTGACATGTCTCCATTCTTTCCGTAGATTTGCAAGCGCGTTAAAAGACATCAAACTCCTCAAACAGAGCTAAATCAATCAATCTAAAACCCGTCCTGGCCAGTGCTGCGGATGGAAAAAACTGCTGTACAGACCAGCAAACTCTTATTCTCCAATGCTACAATGACTGCGAATTGAGAACTCATATAGGGTCTTCAATTGTGGTCACATCCGCGCGCAACCATTCATTATTACAAAACGACACAAGGGTGAACTTCCCCTTGTACCAAAGCAAATAAGAGCGACTTGTGCCATGAGTCCTAGGAACACTCGTGGCTGGATTTCACAGACAGCAATTTTCAAAGATGAAAACACCAAAAGACAACATCTTTCGCTTGATCAATGCGATGACGGCTGCCGAAAAGCGTTATTTCAAGCGGCATTATTCATCAGAAAAAAATCTACTGACGGAGCTTTTTGATTACATCAATGGCATGCCGGCCTACAAAGAGGAGACCATCAAGGAGCACTTCTCCAATTCCAAATTGTCCAAAAACCTGAAAGTCTACAAGGTTCAATTGTCCGATTTATTGCTCAAGAGCCTGGCGTCCTATCACAGCAAGAAATCCATCCAAAGCAAGATTCGCATTGGATTGGAGGAGGCCAATATTTTGTTCAATAAGGAATTGTTTGACCTGGCGCAGACCAAGCTGGAACGCTTGAAAGACCTCTGTGTCAAGGTCAACGCCAATGCACAGCTCCTGGAGGTCTATTGCATGGAGGCCAAGTTCAACCAAATCCTCCACCCCTTTGGCGATCGACTCCAACTGCTCACCACCATGGACCAATGGGTGGTCGGTCACAGCAATTGCCTGCAATGGCACACCAATCTCGAAAAGCTCAATCAGTTCAAAGAACAATTATTTCCGGTAAGACTCAACAGTCATCAGAGAGAGTATTGCCAGCGCTTGCTGGCATCCATGCCTAATAGCAGTACCGTAGAATTGGCTGGTTTTTACAAACCATTTTTCTGGCACAGGATCAAGGGGACTGCAAGTTTTTACTTGGGAAATACGGAGCAGGGACAGACTCATTTTGAAATCCTGCTCCAACTTTTTGAATCTCCCCTCAACTCCCACAAACGCTACGAAGAGTACTTTCTCGCTTGCCTGTACGACTACATATTCTTCCTCATAGAATATGGCATCGACAACAGAAAAGAACAGCTCTTTGCAAGGCTACAAAACTACTTCGAAAAGCATCCGGAGTTGAAGCGAAACAAGCTCTTCTTGTACCTGCTGAGAGCACATTCCTGCTTGCGACAAAGGCAATTCAACACCTTCACGACAGCTTACACCAAGCAGATTTTGGACCATGTCCAGACCTATCAATTGGAAGAACACCCTGCTAGCAGCTCTCTGTTTCTCAGACTGGCATTGGTCAGTCTCATTCGACAGGACCCCAAGCAGGCACATTTCTTTTTCCGCAAATTGCACCTGCTCAAAAATCACATGTCTCCTGTCGTCATACTGGCAAGCGATTTTCTGGAATTGATCAGTCATTATGAAAGTGGAGATGTCTTTTTGATCAAAAACTGGATCACCGCCTACCGCCGGAAACATTCCGGAAGCTGGAACAATCCCAAAGCTGATTTTCCCAGACGCTTTGCCCACTTCATGAATCAGCTGACCAAAACTCCGAAGAGACAAATTCCAGAGCTGGCCAAGGCATTTGCAGACCAATTGGAACAGTTTGCCTACGACCGGACTTTTCAAATCTTGTCCGTACTTGGATTGAGGCAGTGGCTGGAAGCACTCGTCCACCAGGAGCCTTTGGCAGAGCGGTTTCGGCTGTCGCAAAAGAAGTCCATTTCAGAACTCAACTCGCTCCACCTATAGCGAGTCTTCCATCTTGTTCATTTGTTAGGAACGCGCATCCATTCGGTGGGCCATTTTTTGGATGGCATCGATGATGTTGTCCAAGGCAGGTGGGTAGTCTAAGTAGCGAACCCCTTTGTCGTCCTTTCCCCAAATGCTGACTGTCACTACTTTCTTGCGATTGCCATAGGCGACTGCCAAGCGCAGAGGAATGGGCGTGGGTTTGGTGTGTTTTCGCTTTTGGCAAAAATTGGTCTCACAGTCGTACAATCGCTCAAAGTTGAAAAATCCTTTGGAAGCGATGAACTCGGCGAAGGCTTCCAACTCTTCCCTGGGAATGTTTTTCTTGGTCACCACAAGGCCACCATAGGCACTTTTGAACTCCTTGATGAGCCGGCCATTGCTTTTGATGTGGATGTAGTCGCGCAAGACGGGATCTACCCCACCGTAATAACCTCCTCCAATCAATTCAATGCTGATGTAAGGCTCGTCTTTGTCACTTCCCTTTCGCCGACGACTTTTCTTCTTCTTTTTCTTTTTCTTCTTTTTGCCGAAGCCCAGAAAGCCTTTCCGCGGGTCCTCTCTCTCTACAATCACATCGGGAAGTTCGTTGGCTGGCTTGACAAAGGGCGCATCTTTGCTTTCTACCTTGATGAAATGATATTGATAGGTCCCCTTGCTATTGGGCTGGGTAAATTCCAGGACCAAGGCCTCCTTGTTGATCTCGGCAATCTCAAACTTTTTGATGTGCTTAAAACTGTAAAACAGTTCACTTCCCGTCAAGCTCCAATTCCCCCGACTCATGCTGCCATTGAGGTACTGCTCGTACACATAGTCATAGCGGAAGTATAAGTAATAATCGTAGAAGTCCTCTGCCTGGTGGATGATCGTATTAGACTCCAGGTGGAGCGCATAGGTATAGCGCCACTTGGTCTGAACGATCAGGCGTTCTTCTACCGCGGCATAGGTGGTTCCTTGGGCCAGCTCGGCGGTCTGGGCCAATAGCTGGCTGCCAAACAAGCTCAACAGGACAAAGATCGATATGGAGGACAGTTTTCTCATTACGTTGTTTTGTTCATAGAAAAGCATGCCACAAGGGATACCAAGGCCCGCTCCTGGCGAAAAAACCTTGGTATCCCTTTGGAAATATGGAAGGCACTGTCAGATTGTGTTCTCTGGGTCTGACGGCACAATACAATGGCTCGTAATGAAACTTCTCGGCAAAACACTGCCGATTGCCTAAAACTTAAATCCCGCTGTGATGATGATCCGATGATTGATTTCATCCGTTCCTACCACGATCGGGAAGTTGCCATTTAGGCTATAGGGGGCAAAAGATTCTTCAATTTGCGATCTATTATACGCCAAGTCAATAAAAATGTTGCGAAAACGACTGCCTACTCCAAGGCTGATTGCGCTGGTGGGGTCATCGCCATCAAAGGCAGAGCCCATGAGGTTGTAGCCAGCCCGGAATCGAAGGATTTTGTAGGCAAACTCTCCCCCCAGACGGAAATTGATGGCAGAGCCCAAATCGCGGCCGATTTGGTCGTTGAGTACCACCTGATAGTCCCGATCGGCTTGGGTGGCTCCATCTTTGTCCAGGTTGAATCGGCCCGATCCATAATTGAGCCATTCCACTTCTGCCGAAATGAAGCCAGATCGCTTGATCAAGAAACCCAAGTTGCCAATGAATCGCCAAGGGGTGCGGAAGTCGTAGTCAAAATTTGACTCTTGCGATTCGACATCTCCTGTGAAAATGCCACCATTCTCGCTGTAGGTATAGTCGAATTCCGTCTGGAAGTTGTCTGTCAGTACCAATCGGGAAGGCGTATGGATGGCACCACCGATCCGAACTGCTTGGCTGATCCGGTAGATGGCTCCCAATTTCAGGTTGATCCCGATTCCCGAGGTGTTGAGACGTTCTTCGAAGCGAAGTCTTTCAAAGGCAGGGATGACATCTCCGCTGGTGTCGTCCTCTTTGTAGACCCTCTCTTCATTGTAAGACACAAAGGGGATGCCCAAAGTCATTCCGATCATGAGGCGTTCCTTGAAGTTGCCAGCAAAGGAAAAAACCATTTCATTGAGTGATCCCGTGCTCTTGAACTCCTGCTCATGTTCGAATACCCCAGTGGGATTGAGGTCAAAATCGGTGAAAAACTCTGAATTGTTGTCATTGGGATATACTGCACCGGCCTCAACCCCCAATTCACTGTAGAAATTGTTGATGATGCCTTCATTGACATCGATGACCCACTGGTCGGTGATGGAGCCTGTGGTATTGGCACTGGAAGAGAAGCGTCGATTGAAATTGGCCAGCCGATTGAAGCCCAAGGCCACATTGAAGGTAGACCATTTGTAGTTGTTCCGGGGCCGATTGGCAAAAACCACCCCCAAGCTGCTGAAATTGAAGCGCAGCATATTCTCGCCATTCATCTCTCCAATCTCCTTCATCTCTGCATCTGTACTGCTGATCAGGAAGGCCGGGGAAAAGATGAATTCGGATTTCCGATACTGGGCCAGTCCGGCCGGATTGCCAGATGCAACAGAAAAGTCGGCGCCCAATGCCCCCAAACTTCCTCCTACCCCTACTGAACGAGCCGTTCCCGTCAGTCGATAAGTGGAAAAGCGGACGGCATCACCGACGACCTGCCCTTCCACAGCCCATTGGAAGGCCATTAGACAACACATAAGGATTGCAATTCTCATAAATCAATTTGTTTTTCTGAGGCAATGATTGTTTGTTTACTCAATACCCAACTTCTCCTGCTCATCCGCAAAGGGATCGTCCTGTGCCCTCCTAGCGGGACACACCAAACATTTGACAAAAAAATGGGCAATTGGTTGAATCAAAATGATGGGCTCGTTCAAACTCACACACTCCGAGCTGGGAAAGTTGAATAGAAAAGAGGGTGGAAACGTCATTGCCTCCACCCTCTTTCCATTATGTCTTTACTGTGTTCTATTCAGCACGTCTTAGTTTCTTCTCCGGGAAGAACCGCTGGATGAGCGAGAAGAAGAGCGACTGCTGCTACCGCGATTGTAAGAACGAGAGGAAGAATTGCTTCTGCTGCTGCGGTTGTAGGAGCGAGAAGAGTTGCTTCTGCTACTGCGGTTGTAAGAGCGAGAAGAATTGCTGTTGCTCCGGTTGTAACTTCTGGAAGAGTTGTTGGAGCGATTCGTTCTATTGTAGCTGCGGTTGCTGCTGTTCGAGCGGCTTGGACGATCGTAAGAACGGCTGCTGCGGCTCGGACGGTCATAACTTCTGCTGCTGCGGTTTACATCGCTGTTGGAGCGACTTGGGCGATCGTAGGAACGGCTGCTGCGGGAGCGGCTGGAACTACTCTCGGCGCGCTGACGGCTTGGTGCAGCATCAACGCTGCGGCTGCGTCCGGATGAGGAGCTGCCCACCTGTCTTTGGTTGCCACTGCGCAGGTCTGTCGCGGTTCTGGTATTGCGGCGGGTTGGCGCCGTGCCATTGGAAATGGTACCAGTAGCACCTCTGCGAGAACCGTAGTAAGTGTTGTTGACAGAAACGGAGCTGGCATTGGAGTAAGCGTATGGACTTGTGTAAGAGGGTGGACACCAGTAGGCGTTGTTGGAGGCAAACCCATTGTTGAATCCTCCACCGGCAAAGCCATTGTTAAATCCTCCGCCAAATCCTGGACCGAATCCGTTGTTGAATCCTGGGCCGTAGAAGTTGTTGATGGTGGTGTAGGAGTTGAAAGAGCCAGCTGGGCCCCATGCATTCCAACGATTCCATCTGTTCCATCTATTCCAGCGGTTCCAACGATTGCGTCTGTTCCAACCAAAGTAAGGATTGCCGACGTAGATCGAGACACCAGGGGAAACAAATGGGTCGTAGTAGAACATGTCTGCATAGATCGGATCGTAGTAGCTAAAACCGCGGTAAGGGCGGTGAAAGCGGCGAATCCGAGAGGTGTAGTTATAGTCGTAGAAATCGTCGTCGTAAAACTCGTCACCACGGTCGGAGCTATTCGAAGCAAACGAATCCTCATCTGTGTCCTCGCCGTAGTAATAACCTGTATCATCCGCGCTGGAGTTGTCGTAATTGAACGACTGCTCCGAATCCGGATTGTAGTACAGGTCATCATACTGGGCACTCAGGGAAGTGGCCAGCGAGAAGACGCAGAGGGTACAAAAAAGCTTAACAAAATTATAAGTCTTCATATGTGTTGGTTTAGAACGTAATTACTGGAACTCTCTTACAAGTTACAACACCAATTTATTACTTTTGTGGCGTTTTTTTTGTTAAAGTCCTATTAAAATTTGTCAGTTGTGAGATGATAAAGCGCAAAAAGCAGTTTTACCTCTCCATCTTAGGACGCAAACAGTGAAATGGGTCACAAAAAATGATGCCAGCTCACCAAACCGTATGCAATAAAAATCAACACCAATGGCCAAAGCAGTAACGCCTCGCGAGCAAGATTATTCCCAATGGTATACCGACATTGTCAAAAAGGCCGGACTGGCCGATCATTCCGCCGTCAGAGGCTGCATGGTCATCAAACCACATGGCTTTGCCATTTGGGAAAATATGCGGGACCAGTTGGACCGGATGTTCAAGGAAACCGGACACGTCAACGCCTACTTTCCGCTCTTTATCCCAAAGAGCTTCCTCAGCAAAGAGGCTGAGCACGTAGAAGGCTTTGCCAAAGAATGTGCCGTGGTGACCCACCACCGCCTGATGAACGATCCAAATGGAGGGGGTGTCGTAGTGGATCCCGATGCCAAACTGGAGGAAGAACTCATCGTTCGTCCTACTTCCGAGACCATCATCTGGAACACCTATCGCGACTGGATCAGCTCCTATCGCGACCTGCCACTGCTCATCAACCAATGGGCCAATGTCGTACGCTGGGAAATGCGTACGCGGATGTTTTTGCGCACCGCTGAGTTTTTGTGGCAGGAAGGGCATACCGCTCATGCCACCCGCATGGAGGCCGAAGAAGAGACAAGACGCATCCTCGATCTCTATGCCACTTTTGCCGAGGAGTACATGGCCATGCCTGTGGTCAAGGGGGTCAAAACCGCCAACGAGCGCTTTGCAGGGGCGGAAGATACCTACACCATCGAAGCCCTGATGCAAGATGCCCGGGCATTGCAGGCTGGTACATCTCACTTTTTGGGGCAAAATTTTGCCAAGGCATTTGACGTCACTTTCTTGAACGAAAATCAGAAAAGCGACTACGTTTGGGCGACCTCCTGGGGGGTATCGACCCGACTGATGGGTGGGCTGATCATGACGCATTCAGACGACGACGGCTTGGTGTTGCCTCCTAAACTGGCTCCTCAGCAAGTGGCCATCGTCCCAATTCCAAAGCCGGTGGATGTCATCGACGAGGCGGCGGAAAAGATCATGGCAGAACTCAAGGCAGCTGGCATTACGGCCATCTACGACCGCGATACCCGCAAGCGCCCAGGATTCAAATTTGCCGAACACGAACTCAAAGGAATTCCCGTGAGAATTGGCATTGGCAAGCGCGATCTGGAAAAACAGCAGGTAGAAATTGCCCGCAGAGATACCAAGGAGAAGACCTTTGTTCCCATCGAAGGAGCGGCTCGCTACATTCAGGACCTGTTGCCACAAATCCAGCAGCAGCTCTTCCAAAAGGCATTGAATTTCCGGGAGGAGCACACCAGTCGAGTCGACAATTTCGACGACTTCAAGAGTGTGGTCGACGGCAAAGGAGGCTTTGTAGAGGCTCACTGGGATGGCACAACTGAAACGGAGGTCAAGATCAAAGAGTTGACCAAGGCCACGATTCGCTGCATTCCCATCGATCAAGAGGAAGAGGCCGGAAGCTGTGTCCTGACAGGCAAGCCATCCAAGCAAAGGGTCTTATTTGCCAAGGCGTACTAGAAAACAGTCCGCCCCTTCGCAGACTCGTCCAGAAGCTGCCCGTTTGCCCAACAAGCCAACGGGCAGTTTTCAGTTGGGCTGGACAGCTGCTGTCGGTTCTGGCTGCAAATGGGCGGGGGCGTAGATGACAAACGACAGGCTACAAGATTGTCGCTGCCCCTTTTGGTAAATGCTGCTGTTGATGCGCTTGGAAGCGATGCGCAGCGTGTAGGGGTCCGCAAAGGAAGCAGAAAGATCGAACTGTCCTTTTCGAACCCGATAGTCCAACGAATAAGAATCTCCCAATTCGGTCTCAATGTTGGTCTCGACCTTGATCTGGGGAGCATCCCATGTAATCCACCTTATTTTGCCGTTCAAATCTGTTTGGAGGGAGCTGATGTGTCGGTCAACCGAAAAGCTTTGGTGCAGCTGTTTGGTTGAGGAAAAGTGACTGTTCATAGAAATTACCAGGCAAATAATTGTGGTCAGTAATCCCTTCATGATGCACAATTATTTTGTTTGTTGTCTTGTTTGTTCTCAAATTACGCTCTACATCAATGCTCCGCAAGGGCATCCGGCAGTTTTGCAAGGCAAAAGAAGCACTTTGGGTGACAGTCTTAAAAAACTATATTTTTTGAATAAAAAAAACCTTCATATTCATCCTACTATCAATCAGCCTACAAAGAAGGGCAATTCCTTCACATATTCATTGTCTGGCTGTTCATTTGTGATTTTTCAAAGCCTCTGTCTGTCAATTGGCAAAAAGCAAAACGCCCTCTCAAAACAGCCTTTCGAAAGTCCCGACATATGAAGCAAAACGAATATCTTTGTGGGATGAGTCCACGCTTGCACGACAGCCTCAACTTTTTGTCCAAACTGACCCTCCGCCGCCTTTGGAACCTGGTTTCTTTGTTCACTTCCTTTTACGTGACGAAATGGACCCGAAAGCCGATCCAGTGGGGCCGTCCGATGACCATCTCCGTCGAGCCAACGACTTCCTGTAACCTCAGATGTCCGGAATGTCCGAGTGGCCTGCGTTCCTTCAGCCGCCCGACAGGTCATCTCAAAGAGGATTTTTTCCGGCAGACCATCGATGAATTGTCTGGCCGCCTGCTCTATCTGATCTTTTACTTTCAAGGAGAACCCTACATCAATCCCGATTTTCTGGACATGGTGGCCTATGCCCGGCAACAAAAAATCTACACCATCAGCTCAACCAATGGTCACTTTCTCAACGACAAAAATGCCCGCCGCACCGTGGAAGTGGGACTGGACCGGCTGATCATTTCTGTGGATGGAACCACCCAGGAGGTCTATGAGCAATACCGAAAAACGGGCAAGCTGTCGAATGTCTTGCAAGGCGCTCGCAATTTGATCAAATGGAAAAAGAAGCTGAATTCTGCCAAGCCATACGTCATCTTCCAATTTCTGGTTGTGCGCCCCAATGAGCACCAAATAACAGATGTTTACCGCTTGGCGGAGGAGATCGGAGTGGATGAGGTCAAACTGAAAACGGCACAGATCTACGATTACAAAGAGGGAAATCCGCTGATCCCAACAATAGACAAGTACGCTCGCTACAGACAGAAGTCAGATGGAACCTACGAGGTCAAAAACGAACTGCTCAACCATTGCTGGAAGCTCTGGCACTCCTGTGTCATCACCTGGGACGGCCTGGTGGTTCCCTGCTGTTTTGACAAAGATGCCACGCATCGTTTGGGGGACCTCAAGGAGTACAATTTTGGGGCCATTTGGCAGGGAGAATCCTATCAGCGTTTCCGAAAAAGCCTGCTCAAGGGACGCGATCAGATCGATATTTGCACCAATTGCACGGAAGGATGCAAGGTTTGGGCTTAGTCGTTCATTATCAGAACTTTATGCATAAAACACCTCGCCATTTTAACAAAACAACGTATATAAATAAATTAAATAAAAAGCTGCGGGTGCGCAATCTCTGCTATTTTTTTGATTTTTCCAAAAAAAATGTTCAAATTTGTAGCTCTTCACTTGTAAAATAGTTATAATCTATCCCATCAACGATCAAAGCTAGTGCTTTTTACAAGTTGACAAATACTGTGAGAAAACTGTGTGTAGGTACAAGTAAGCTTGTGCGTACCAATTAAGAGAAGTTTGACAGATGACTTGGAATCGATTCTGAATAACATGCTTGATGTAGATAAGAGAGTAGCATTCGTATTCTTTGTTCCAAACAACCATCGTTTCAAATAGTCAAAAAGCAAACAGTTGAGGAACTGCACTCAGTTGACCGGTATTTGGATGTATGTAACCCAAACCCGATTCAGTTAACACATTCATTCATCGGAAATTAAAGGCTTCTGCATAGGAAGTTTTGGTATAAATTCTATATTCCTCAAAAACAGCAAGATGACTTACAAAACTATTTTCAAAGGTCGGTTAGAGTTTGGTAGCCCAAAGAGTTATGACAAGGTATTAAAGATGTATCAACACAGGGTAGAGAGTTATTACAAGTCCGACATCCTGTTGAATGAAGAAGAAATCTTTGACGAAGCTTCTTCTTCCCTCAATGTGCCTCAATTCATTACGCAGGGCTCCGAAAAAAGCTGGAAAAACACCATCAGCTTGTTGGAGTACGTCGCTCAATTTGCCGTTGCCGGACGCATGGGTGCCTGGATGACTGCAGAGGGTAAGATCTTGCACCACGACTTGGTTGAGCCCAAAAGCGACAGAGTAGCCGTACAGGCTTTCCTCAGAGGTCGCAGCCTGGTCGACGAGGCAGGTCGTGAGAGTGAGGCCATGGAGGCATTGAGCAAAGCGATCGAAAAGTACGAACGCCATGCCCAGGCCTACGAGCGCCGGGGCTATGTGAACTTCCTACTCAAGAATTATGAAGATGCGCTCTACGATTACAACAAGAGCATAGACATCTCCAAGAACAATCCAGAAGCCTTTTACGGCAGAGGAAACGTCAAGATGTTGCTGGAGGATTACAGCAGTGCCGCTGAAGACTTTGCTGCAGCTATCAAGATGTCCATTCCGCTGATGCCCATCTACTGGAAGTCCAGAAGGCTCAAGGCCATTTGCCACATCAAAATGGACGATGCCAAAGCTGCCATGTTGGACATGCGCTTGTTCTGCAAAAGAGCATTCAAACCAGCAAATCCAAACTATCGTCACCACAGAGAGATGCACCTCCGCTACGGGAAGGTCCTCCTCGGCATGGACAACCCCCAGGATGCACTCGACATCTTCGAACGGGCTTTGAAATTGGAAAACCTCAACAACAATACGGTATCCGATGCCGAATTGCTTTACTACAGAGGAAAGGCCAAAAATGCTTGTGGCAAACCCTACAAGGCTGACCTTGCCAAGGCAGCTGAGATGGGATACGCCGTACCGGCCTAAACCGAATCGAAAGAACGAACAACATCATACGACATAGCGCGAAGAGCATCAATTCAGGTTGATGCTCTTCGTGTTTTTGGCCCCATCTGGCACATTTTTTCCCCCACATGTGTTGTTTCCCCTCCCCTATTGCGTTATGTAGTTGAAAAATACTGACAATGAGATTCTTCCTGCTGCTATTCATTTCCTGCTTGTGTGCCCTTGTCTCTCCACTTGGCGCCCAAGACTACGTCACCAAGAAAACGGCCAAAGGCAAGGCCAAAAAGGCCTTTGACAAGGGAATGGAGTACAACATCAAAGACCAAAATGAGGCTGCCATCAAGGAATTTAGGAAAGCCCTGAAGTACGAACCTCGCTTCATCAATGCACATCTGCAAATCGGAGCTTGTTACTATGCCATGAAGGATTTCGCCGCTGCAGAGGCCAATTTCGAGAAGGTATTGGACATCGATCCCCTCTACAACAAAAAGGTGTTTTACACCCTGGGATTGTCGGAAATGCGCCAAGACAAATACCTGGAAGCTGCTGACCACTTCGACGGATACCTCAATACCAAGTCCAAAAACAAGGTTCTCCGCGCCAAAGCTCAACGCTATCGCGACCAGGCCAATTTCATCGCCAAGGCCACCCAAAACCCGGTTCCCTTTGACCCAAAAAGTCTTGGTGACAAGGTCAATACCCCGGATTGGGAATACCTCCCTTCGCTGACAGCAGATGAAAATACCCTGATCTACACACGTCGACAGGCCCAGGAAGATTTTTACATCAGTCAAAAAGTGGATGGCCAATGGCAAGAAGGACGCCCCATTACCACCATCAACACCCCGCTCAACGAAGGCGCACAAAGCATCTCTGCCGACGGAAAACTGATGGTCTTCACCGCTTGTGACCGCAAGGATGGACTTGGCCAATGTGATTTGTACTTCTCAGAAGTTCGCAACAATCGCTGGACCAAGCCTCGCAACATTGGCAACACCATCAATACCAAGGGCTCTGAGAAGCAGCCCAGTATTTCGGCCAACGGACAAACCTTGTATTTTTCCAGCAACCGCGCTGGCGGACAGGGTGGCTACGACATATGGGTCTGCCAACGACAGGCAGATGGCAGCTGGAGCAGTCCCCGCAATCTGGGCCCAAACATCAACACAAAAAACCACGAGAGTACCCCCTTCATCCACGCCGACGGGCAGACGCTTTACTTCATGTCGGATGGGCACATCGGAATGGGGAAATTTGACCTCTTCTTTGCCCGCAGGAAATCCGATGGGGTCTGGGACAAGCCCAAAAACCTGGGGTACCCCATCAACACCAAGGCCAATGATGCAGCAATGATCATCAGCTTGGATGGCCAGACTGCTTATTTTGCCTCGGACCGAGACTACCAACAGAAAAGCCAAAATGACCGACCAACCACCGATTTGTACAGTTTCGAACTGTACGAGGAGGCCCGCCCGCAGCCAGTCACGTACGTACAGGCCAAAGTCATTGACGCACAAAGTCGAAACCCCTTGATGGCGCAGGTTGAATTTGTCGATCTGAGCAATGGGAAGATCCACACCGCTTCTACAACGGACGAAAGCGGAGAATTCCTGGTTTGCCTTCCAGCGGGTACCGACTATGCATTGAATGTGGCAAAGGAAAACTACTTATTTCAGTCTGAAAATTTTGCCCTCAGCAAAAACAACAGCCTGTCGGAGCCTTATCGCTTGACCATCGGCTTGCAGACAGTCCCCACCACAGCAGAAGCGGGCGCCGAACCACTGGCGCAAAACAAGCCTGTGATCCTAAAGAATGTCTTTTTTGATACGGGTTCGGCCGAGCTGAGCCCCAGCTCCTACTTTGAATTGGACAAGCTCAAGGCACTATTGGAAGACAACTCCCAATTGCAGATACAAATCAATGGACATACCGATGATGTTGGGTCTGATGTGGACAACCTCAAGTTGTCAGAAGATCGGGCCAAGGCCGTTTTTGATTATCTGGTGGCCAAAGGCATTTCTGAAGATCGTTTGCGGTACAAAGGCTATGGAGAAAGTCGTCCCATCGACAGCAATGATACGGCGACTGGCAGGCAAGAAAACCGCCGGACAGAATTTGAAGTGATCTCAAAAGCTGCCGACTGATGAGTAGTTTTTTTGGCTTAAAATTCTTTGAAGACGTATTGACTCAAATTGACCTCTTCGCCGCTGATGACGGCCACATACATTCCCTCTGGCAATTCAGATAAATCCAGGCGAACGATTTCTTTGTTGCTTTCCAGAGTGGTCCGTTGTACTTCTGTCCCATGTAGATTGAACAAACTCAAAGAGGCCTTCTCATTGATGGGCTTGTTGAAGTTGATCATCAGCTGGCGATCTTTTTCATTGGTGGTGATGGAAACGACCCGAATCGAGTCCTGCCCAGTGGGATCATTGGTTGGCAAAGCGTACTGAGCCTTCGCAGATGGTGTGGCAGTCATCAAGGCACACAAAAGAAAAAAAGTGTAAAACAGCTGGGAAGGTACAGAGGCCATAACGGATGGATTTGGTTAATTTGGTGATTTTCACAAATCATGCCATTCTCCTGAGTGCGCACCAGACACTTTTGCGATGAATTTTGGACAAAAGGTTTTGCATTTCCACCAGTCTCTCCCAGCCGACTGGATTTTGCCCAAGGGCTTCGATCTGCTCTATCCCTTTTCGGAAGCAGATACGCTGCAGGCCATGGAAAGTTTCTACGGCAAATATTTTTCCGATGAGCGCCCGAGGATTTTTCTACTCGGCATCAATCCAGGAAGATTTGGCGCTGGTGTGACGGGCATTGCATTTACGGACCCCGTTCATCTGCAAGACAGCTGTGGCATTGCCAATCCATTCCAAAAACGGCATGAGCTTTCCTCCATTTTCGTCTACGAAATCATCAACGCATTTGGTGGGCCAGATGCCTTTTACCGCCATTGTTACATCAGCTCTGTTTGCCCCCTGGGATTTACCCGGGATGGCATCAATTGCAATTACTACGACGATCGCCAACTGCAAAATGCGGTAGAACCACACATCATCCAGCATCTCAAAGAACAAATTGCCTTTGGCTGCACAGGGTCTACGGCTCTCTGTCTAGGAATGGGAAAAAATTACAAGTATCTCCACAAACTGAACAAGCGCACAGGCCTGTTCAAGGAGGTGCGTCCACTGCCTCATCCACGTTGGGTCATGCAATACAGGCGCAAGCGAATGGGGGAATTCATCGATCAATACCTGTCAGAGATCCAGGCCCTTTTGCCCTCTTGATTGGCCACTCAGGGGCATAAAAAAAGCCATTCCGTCCGGTAGTACCAGCACAAAATGGCTTTCGTCAATTAGAACTCAAGTTTAAGCATCTTTTGCAGGATCATCAGACCCTGCCATATCTTTGGCCTTGTCGACGACATTGTCTGCCATCTCCTTGGTACTTTCCATCACATTCTCGGCTGCATCTTCTGCGCTTTCCATCGCATTACTTGCCATTTCTTTGGCACTTTCCATGGCGTCGCCTGCCTTCTCCATGGCACTGCCCGCCATCTCTTTGGCATTTTCCATCGCGTCACCTGCCATTTCTTTGGCGCTTTCCATGGCATCGCCTGCTTTCTCCATGGCACTGCCTGCCATCACTTTGGCATTTTCCACCGCATCTTCCGCCATTTCTTTGGCGCTTTCCATGGCATCGCCTGCTTTCTCCATGGCACTGCCTGCCATCACTTTGGCATTTTCCACCGCATCTTCCGCCATTTCTTTAGCACTTTCCATGGCATCTTCTGCCTTGTCTGACATTACATCGGCTAAGTCCTCGGCTTTATCAGCTGCCTTTTCAGCTACATCTTTGGCCGATCCCATGACTCCTTTGATAAAATCGAATAAACCCATAGTAGTTTGTTTAAGAGCTTGTGCAGAATTTGGGATTATTTGCCAAAATACCTGCCTACCGAACAGGCAGGCTCATTTGCAGCATCAAAATTTTAAATCTGAACAAGCTCAAAAGTTTGAAAATCGTTTTGAGGTAATGAAAATAAAAAAAATGATGGAATTTTTTACACTATATCCCCCTAAGAATGTTGTCAGTAGGTTGAAAACGAGTCATTTCTGTCATCAAACAGCATTTGTGTCTGGCTGGAAAAACGGTGCAGCAATTGGCAGACGCAAAGAATTGGGCGAAGGTGGAAAGGGGCTGAAACCGATTATTGGCAGCTACTCAGCTTGTCTTTGCGGCTTTTCGGCCTGGGGCATTGTCTGTTCCATAAATAAATTGTACCTTTGTCCCGCTTTTTTAAGCAGCAATTGTGAAAAGAATTTAGAACATGAAAAGGACTTATCAACCATCCAAGAGAAAGCGCTCCAACAAGCACGGCTTTCGTTCTCGTATGAGCAGCAAGAATGGGCGCAAGCTATTGGCTCGCCGTCGTGCCAAGGGCCGTCACAAGCTGACAGTCTCCGACGAAAGAATTGTTAAATAGAACCGACCGACAAGTGGTTCAAATGGTGTCTGCTGTGTTGGATGTTTCTGAAAAGAATTCACCACAACAGTTCCTTGCGTGAAGCAACAGCTTTGCGCTTCGTCGTATGCCAACATTTACGTTTCAAAAGGATGAAAGACTAAAAAGCCGCAAGCTCATTGGGCAGTTATTCCGCGAGGGATCATCTGTCACTGCCTATCCCATACGTCTGATTTGGGTGCAAACCCAACTTCCCACCGATACTGTCAAGATTCAATTTACCCAGACCATTCCCCGCCGCTCTTTCCGCAGGGCTGCCCATCGCAATCGAATCCGCCGAAAACTCAGAGAAGCCTATCGGCTGCACAAACACATCCTGTACGATTTTCTGGAAGAAAGGGGCGAGCAGTATGCCTTCATCTTCATTTATACAGCAAAAGAGCCTCTGCCCTACAAACGGCTGGCTGGTGCCACTCGCAAGCTGATGCGCAAATGGCAGGATAAGGTTGCCAAGCAGGCGAAAGGATAGCTTTTGTGGTTTTTACCCTCGAATTTGAGCGGCGATGGATGCCAACTCTTCTTGGCTCAACTTGAGCTTTGGACGTGTGATGTCAATTTCTGATTCCACAGCAAAGGGGATGAGGTGAACGTGGGCGTGAGGCACTTCTGTACCAATTACCATGACTCCGACTCGTTTGCAAGGAATGACCGCTTCAATTTTTTTGGCCACTTGTTTGGCAAACACCATGAGGCCTCCCAGGGTATCGTCGTCTAAGTCAAAAATGTAATCAATTTCCTTTTTGGGAATGCACAGCACATGCCCCTTGACAATGGGATTGATGTCGAGGAAGGCTAGGTAGCCTTCCGTTTCAGCAATTTTGTGGCAGGGAATTTCTCCTTGGACGATGCGGGTGAATATGCTGGCCATAAGATGAGCTTTTGGGTAGTGATGAGAAGGTCAGCAGATTAGAAAGAGATGTCCATAACTTCAAATTCGAGATTGCCGCGAGGCGTCTCAATTGTAGCAATCTCTCCTACTTTTTTGCCCAACAACCCTTTGCCCACTGGCGAGCTAACAGAAATCTTTTTGGCTTTGATGTCAGCTTCTGACTCAGACACCAGATGGTACGTCAAGGTGGCCTTGTTCTTGACATTTTTGATGGTCACCTTAGACAAAACTGTCACTTTGGAGTTGTCCAGCTGAGAAGCATCGATGACGCGGGCATTGGCCAGTGTTTTTTCCAGCTCATTGATGCGCAACTCCAGCATTCCCTGAGCATCTTTGGCTGCATCGTATTCTGCATTCTCTGACAAATCGCCCTTTTCTCTCGCCTCTGCAATGGCGCTGGCGACCTTTTGTCGACCAGCAGTTTTCATTTCGTCCAAGTCAGCTACAATCTTGTCGTATCCCTCTTGTGTGAGATAGTTGTAGTTAGCCATAATAAGTCTATTTTAGTGCGGACGACAGCTCTCTGCTGCATCCGCTATGATTGGTACCTTTCCGGATTTTACAAAATTAAGATTCGGATGATGCCGCCTTTACTGAAGAGAAAAGATCAAACGACGGAACCTCAATAATTTTTTCGCAAACTGCGATCCGATGATGGTGATGAAAAAAAATTAGAGAACGCTCCTACTGACTAGCAAAAGCGTTCTCGTCTCTAATGTAGCAAAGTTAATAACTTTTTAACAAAGAATCTAATATTTCAGCGACAGATTGGGAGCAGCAGAAGTGTAAGTTTTTGTTTATCAGTGACATACAATTGCTCACCAATGAGAATTCTCTCGGGCCTTCTACTGACTGGAGCTTCCCAAACAGATGAGGTGACGCTCGGCGGCCACTACCAGCTGTTGGTCTTCCTCCGCATGAGCGAGAAAACCTGCGCGCAGGCTGGCCCCTTCTCGATCTGAATAGGCCGGGTACAGATCGGCTGTGCAATACCGAGTCAATCGCCTGCCATTTGCCGTCGAGTAACAATCCAATTCGCTGTGCCCCAAGACGACATGTTCGCCCACCAAGGATAGACAAGTTGCTGCCTCCTTGTAGGCGACAGACTTGCTCCAATTCTTCTTCCCTGTTTTGCGCTGAAGGCTCGCCAGCCAGCCAGCTCCGTTGTAATAAATCAAGTCTGTCGGACCAAAGGCCATCTGGATTGGTTGGCTGGGGGCGATGCTCACTGGGCTTCGCCAGCTACAATTTCCATTGGCAAGTTGGATGTTGTACAGAAATTTGGCATCGGCAAAAAAGACATTGCCACCCTCGACGTAGATGTCCGAGCTGTGGGGAGTCCGCTGCCCAGGGTGCTGTTGCACTGGCAGGAACCACATACTCCGCTGCAAGGGCACATCCCAAGCAATGATTCTGGCAAAGGAAAGCTTTCGTCCCTCCTTTTTGTAGTGTCGGGTAAAGATCAGGACACTGTTTCCATCGCAGTCCGTTAGTGCCGGACGACCAATGTATTCTTCTGAAGAATTGTCTCTGTCAGGCGCGCGGAAGATGACGGCCTTCTCGCGCAACGGCATGCGAATGCGCTGGATGCCCGTGAGGCGATGTCCATTTGCCTCATACTGTTCCGGGAGATAAATGTCGTCGCCATCGAACACAGCCCATTCACCGGGCTGTAGCTCCAGCTCTACCTCCCAAAGCTTTTGGCCTGAGTTCAGGTCGAGCTTGTAGGCTTTGCCACCTTCATCGGTGAAGTAAAGGACGTCGCCTTGTAGACTGTGGTTTTGAAATCCACCTGTGCTGGCTTCGTCCTTCCATTTCCAAAGGATGTCTCCATTTTGAGCATTGACTTTCCAAATGCCGCTCTCTGTGGCAGTACGAAGCTCAAATACAGGGTTGCCGTTGTGCAGATTGATGTCACTTAGGCTGCAGTTTTGTTCGATGCTACTGGCCGTTTCAGCATACAGCTCGGCCGTCCAATTCAAGGGAAGAGACGCCACCAGGGGGGCATCATTGTCGTCAGTACTCGTTCCAAAGCTCGAAGGAAGCGTTTCATTGCTTTTGTTGCAAGAAAACTGTACAAGAAGTCCCAGGAGCATGCAAGTCCATGTCAATACTGAATTCAATCGTTTCATAAGCCTTATTTTTGGATGATTGAAAGATGATTTCACAAAGATGTCCCCAAAGCACTGCAGAAAAACTGCAGATTTTGCCAGTAATCACATTTATTTTTTGCATATATCGATATAAAAATCATCCTCAAAAGACAAGCGGCAACCGATCTCATTCTCAGAAATCGGCTGCCGCAGCCTTCATATAAACTCAAAAATAAACTGTAACCTTCGGAGCCGAGGGCCTAGAAACGGGACGGATCAAATTGTCGCCCAATTCCAAACCACTTCAGCACTCTCTCTCCCAAGCCAGGAGCAGCGATGTGGACCAAGTAAGTCCCACTGGCCACGGGAATTCCCTTGTGGTTGTTGAGGTCCCAAATCAGGTCGGGTTCTATTTGACTGACCAAAATCCCAGGATTGCTTCCAATGGGTGCATTTTCTCCCAAATCCCGCTTGTAGTTGCGAATGAACTTCCCGTCCAATGAATAGATGGTGACAGTACACTTGGCCGGTAGGTTGGTGACTTTGACATGGCGGGTGAGCTCCGTGAGTTCGTAGTTAGAGTACCCATAGTAAGGATTGGGAACGATGTTGATGGCATCGAGTTGTCCGTCAATTTCTCCTCTGCTTACCAATGGTGCCGCCTCTACCCCTTCAAAAGAGAATTCATAGGCGGGATACCCATCGTTTTCATTGGTCCCCATCTCAACGTCGAACGGATTGTCAACCCGGAGCTCAATGACTGCCTCGCTGGGGACCAAGCCATCTGCATAGGAGCGCAAGTTTTCGCTTCTCACAAGCGGGATGGCTGTCCAGGTGACCAGCTTCAAGGCATTGATGGTACTGGCTGCCCGGTCTCTTTTGAGCAACTGATAGGTGGCTTCTCCCTCGTCGTAGGGCTCTTGCGTAACATAGATGAAATGATGTCCCCCTGCCACGATGTTGACGAGCGAATTGACATTGGCTTGTAATCCCAACTGACCATTTGGATTCCACATCATGTCATTGCCCAGGCGTTTGCCATTGAGGGGAGGATCTACGTAGACATCAGGACCTCCAAAGAAGTCGTCATTCTCTGGTCGATAGAGGGAGTTTTCGCCAAAGAAAATGTTCAAGCGTTGCCCGGTTTCTACATCAACGGCATAACCAGGGAACCATCCCATGCCCATGCGGGCATCTCCATCAGCATCCAACTCTCCATCTGGATCGGGCAAGCCGTCGCCATCTGCATCTTCTTTGCTCACGGAAGGAACCGGACGAAGGGCGAACTGCTCTACATTGCCTTCTGTCTGGATGGATGTTATGGCGCGAGTCCAAAGCTCTGAAGCAGACTCTACCACCACACAACGACTCCACTTGGATTTATCTGGAGTCAATACAATGTCGACATTGTTGAGGTCCTCCAAGTCCAAACGCTTGTCCAGGTTTCGGCCATTGGACCCCACCCAAGCAGGACTCAAGACGGGATTGGCCACATCGAGTTCGTAGCAACTCAATTTGAAGGGCACAAAGGTTCCGTCCAAGACATTGGTCAGGTCTTGCTCTGGGTCTTGATCAGAATCCTTTTCATTGAAACCCGTGCGGACAAAATTGAACAAGCCACTGTTGCCAGAACCTTCCTGGTCAGTCAAAAAGTTGAGCCAGGGTTCGGCATCGTCCTCATAGCTGATGCTGCCTCCGATCGCTCCATTGCCTGGAGTGAGTTGGCCGGCCTCCTCCGTCTGCTCAATTTTGACTGAAAATCCATAAGCTGGTAGCAATTGCTCATTGAGTCGTTCGATGGTCTGGTCTGAAAAGACCTCGTCCTGATTGTCCAGATTTGTCAACTTCCAATATGTCTCCACTTCCAACTCGTCATCAGACATCTCCTCATCAAAAAACTCCAAGCGAAAGCGGCCGTCAATGACACCCAATGGGTTGTAGATCGATACGCCGATGGGAGCCTGGCCAGGCAGGTAGGTGATTCGGTCGTCAAAATCGGGTGAGATCATGGCTTCCCGCATTTGCTTGTCGACCTTGAGGTAATTGCCTCCAGCGCCCTCTCCATCCAGTCGAGTGATGATGGTTCCATCGCCATATGCCGAATTCAGTCGCACATTGGTAATGGGTCGTGGTGTGACGGTATATCGCCGGATGTTTTTTCGACCTGGCAGATAAGTTGTCCGTTGGCCGATCAACTCTCCATTGTCCAATTGTACAAAATCTTCATAGTTGTTGTAGCCATAGGCAACAATCATATAATAGTAGTTCTTGTGGTTGATCAAGCGGCGATTGGATTCGGCAAAAAGGTCCTCCGTGATCCGGAAAGTATGTTTGATTCCTTCGTCCTGTGCATTTTCATTCATCAGAGTAGGATCCCAGAGTTTGTCGGTGGCAAGTACATTCTGACTGGGGTTGTCGAAGCCCCGCCAATTGAACAAATCCTTGACGCCATTTTTGATGTCTACTGTCTCTACGACGCGAGCCAGATCAGGATTGGACAAATCACCCGATCCAACACCTGGGCCTCTCAGCTGATACAGTTGGTATCCTTCAAAGACATAGGTTTTGTCCTCGTCTGCGATCTCTTCTCCTGTGAAGATGTCCACCTCTGTGTACTCTTCGTTGGTGTTGTTGAAGATGGGACTTTCGGGATTGCTCAAGACAGCAATGATCTCCTGATCCATTTCCAACCAATTGAGATTTGGTGCGTCAGGGCCTTCCAGCAATTCGAAGCAGTTGTCAAAAAGACCTTGGGCCAAATCATCGGCAGCCAACAGTCCAGACAAGCCCGGACAAGGGTAATCTGCAAAGGGAACCCAAACAGCACCAATGATCAACTCATTGACCGCACCAGGGTCCAAACGGAAAGGACCTGTGGCTTGGATGGTTCTTCGGTCACCAGATGGCAAGCCTTCGCTGCACATCGACCAATCGCTGTTGTCGTTGGGCAAGCCAGTAAAAGCATAGTTGGTATAGTCTGTACTCGTGACATTGTACCCACTTCCACCTTTGGTAAGGGGAGTCCCATCTCGCCAGGAACCCGTCAGGTAACGATAGAATTCCACAGCATTTTCCGGATCGGTCGTAGGGCCAACTCCTCCGATGTTGTTGTTGTAATACATAAAGGAGGACATGCCCAATTCTTCGAAGAATTCATTTCGAGGCCCGCGAAAATAATCAACTCCCAAGGCGGGTACGTCATTGCAATAGGTTTCCACTCCGTCGGGACAACTACAGCCAGGTTCTCCATCAGTGATGTCCTGATTGTAGATGAAGGCCAAACTTCGCGAGCTGTCGCAACCGATGTAGTCATCGAGATAGCAACCCAAGTCGGGATCGACCCACATGGCAAAGTACATGCTGTCGATGGAACCAACGGCGCGATTGATGAGCTTATAGCGTTGAAAGCTCATGTTGTTGATCTCGTCATTGGTGGCAAAGGCAAAGGCTTGCACCTGAATCTCCATCCGGATCGGCTCCCCCCCAGTTTGGGTATGAATTCCTCCGGCATCATTGTAGATCCAGAAAAACATCTCGTCGGCAAAGATGGGGCCTTTGGCATCGCAGCCAGCAACTTCGATGACCGGATAGTCTCCCTTGGAAGGATCGTACAACTCATCTCCATCCTGGTCGTGAAAGGCCGCCAGTCCTTGAGAATTGTTGGGCAGTGCAAACTCGTACTCTTCAAAAAAGAACGGATTGCCACGGGCGGGCCAGTACTTTACGTTATCTGGGATTAAGTCAGGATCGTAATCCGTTCCGCTGTTGACAGATTCCAAGTAATTTACCTGGTGCTGTTCAATTTCACTTCCCAGAATGGTAAACATGCGGTCCCAATCGTTGCAAGTCTCGGCATCGACTACGCCCTCATCGGTCAGAGGTCCAGGCCAAAAATCACTCAGGCCTCGTGAGGAGCCATAAGTCTGGGCGGCCACTCTGAGGATGTTTGCATCGTCGACTCCACCGAGCCATACGGCACCTGCAAAGATCGACGAACGCTCTGGCGCACCTGAGCCGGGTTCTACCTTCGGAATGATGTAGCTGCCATTGGCATTGCCATCCCACCAAACATCACCTCCTGTCAACAGACGGGCTCTGACGTTGTTGATGCTCTGGTCGGCCTGCGTTCTGGCTTGCGCACAATCCATGCGGTAGGAGGCTTTCTGATCCTTTGAGGCAGTCGGCCTGTTTTTGTCTTTCGACTCGATCCCTACATGAGAAAAAGCAGTTTGCTGAAAAACACAGATTATAAGAAGGGGCAGTAATAGATGTGTAAAAAAACGCATACTTCTGTGTGTTTTCAAGCTTGACAAATAAGATGAACACATCCAATTTATGACAAAGCATTGCAGCACAGCATCCGTCTTTTCGGAAAAGTCAGTTTTCTATTTTTCCCCTTTTTTCCCTGTCACTCCAACAGCTGAACCCGCTTGCGTGCAGAAGAAAATCCAAGAATTTGTGGAGACATTTCACCAAAAAACAAAGGGTGCTCTCTTCGGAAGAGAACACCCTTTGCGTGTTGTCAATCAACACTTATGAGGGAAGGGATTACAGCAGGATGCGAACGGAAAAGTTGTGTGTTCCGCCCCAAGGCTGTGTGACCCGGTAGCCGTAGTCGATGCCAATCTTGCTACCACCATCCTTTTTGAGTGGTACCTGGAAAGAAACACCACCACTGGGGCCTGTTTCTACAGGAGCCAATTCACCTCCGTTCTGGTTGGATTCGAAGTCGTACTTGTACGCACCTCTGATCATGAACATTTCATTGAAGGCGTATTCCAAACCAGCACCTACGAGATCCTGAGAGAAGGAGTTGGCGGTAAAGTTACCGATCAAAGTAATGCGGTGACGGGTCTGTACGATGACGTCGTATGACAGACCGATGTTGAGCATTGAAGGCAATTCAAAACGCTGAGAACGCTGGAAGTAAGACAAGTTGTAAGGCAACTGCTCACTTTGTGGGTTCGGGCGTTGCTCGGACAAACCCTGACCTCTGAAAGTCATTGGCGTACCGATGTTGCGCAGTGCAATTCCAAACTTGAAGTTGTCCTGCTCACCAGTCACGTACTGCACACCAGCATCCAGTGCCATTCCAAACGCCGATACATCAGCAGTGGATTCAGAAACACCACGCAGGGTGATGCCAACGGATACCTTGTTTTCAAACATGTGTGCGTAGGAAAAGCCCATGTTGATGAGGCGAGGAGAAAAAGTCGCTCCCGTTCCTTCTGGCAGGTCTTCAGTGGTAACGGCAATGTCACCTAAGTCCATGGCCATCAAGCTTACCCCCAGGGTACCTCCCTTGCCAATCTTTTGTGCAAATCCAAAGGCATTGATGCCGATGTCTGTTCCTTCTAGATAGCGGGTATGAGCCAAGACAAACTCCGACTTGGCAACTCTGGACAAACCAGCTACGTTGATGCGCATCGCCTCTACCCCCATGACATTGGCTGTGTTCAGCGAGTGCAAGCCAGCGCTACGCGCCCAGGGGTTGATCAGCAACTGAGCCGCTCCGGCCTCCCCCTGACGATCAGGGTTCCCCGCAAAGGCATCTGGTGCAGTTCCCAGGAAAAGACCGATTAATAAAAAGTAGATAACTTTATTCATAATGATATTTTTATTCAAACTGAGTGACGGAAAGGCAAGTGAAAAGTCATTTGATTTTCCACAGTCATCAAATGCCCTACCAAAGAAATTTCAGTGCTCACCTGACAATGACTTTTCCATCATTCCGTCCAATGACTTAATGGATGTTGCCGGAAGCATCCCGACCGAAGCGAAACGCTTCCGGCAAACGTGCGAACTGAATTATAAGCCCGATGGGTCAAACTGACGGTTGACACCAAACCACTTAATCACTCGTTCTCCCAAACCTGGAGCCTCCACATGGATCAAGTAGACTCCACTGGCAACTGTAATGCCCGCAAAGTTCTTGACGTCCCACTCGATGGCAGGTGCCACCTGTCCTGTGAGGAATCCTTTGTTGTTGCGGCCAGATAAATCTGCACCCTGTTCATTTCTTTTGTAGCGGCGGATGAATTTGCCATCCAGCGTATAGATGCTGACCGTACACTGGGCTGGTAGATTCGTAATCTTGACATTGGTGCTGAACTGGGATGTCTCGTAGTTGGAGAAACCATAGTATGGATTTGGTACAACGTTGATGGCATCCAGCTGCTCGTTGATCTCCAGCTCTGTGGCCAATGCTTGTGACTGTGAACCGTCGAAAGAGAACTCATAGGTTGGGTAGCCATTGGCTTGGCCTGTTCCCAACTTCACAGCGTATGGGTTGTCAACACGCAATTCCATGACAGTCTCATTTGGAATCAAACCGTCTGCATAGCTCAGCAGCTGCTGATCTGGCGCCAAGAGAGGAATGGCAGTCCAGGTCACATCTCTCAATGCGTTGATCTTACTGGAGCTACGTCCACTTGCCAACAGAGAGTACAAGTCTGCACACTCATCGTATTCTTGGTTGGTAACATAGATGAAGTGATGTCCTCCAAATACCAACTGGTAGATGTCGTTGACAGGTGGTGCAAGGATGGCTTGTGAGCTTGGGTTCCACATCATGTCGTTGCCCAAACGCTTGCCTGACTGTGCTGGATTGTTGTATGCGGCATCGCCACCTACTCGATCCTGGTTTTCTATGCTGAAGGTGGAGTTTTCACCAAAGAAGATGTTGAGGCGTTCTCCTGTTTCTACATCAACCGCGTAGCCAGGGAACCAACCCATACCAATCAATGGTTCGTTGTCTTCATCGACTGCACCATCTGGATCGGGCAAACCGTCGCCATTGGCATCCTCCGTACCTACAGAAGGAGCAGCACGCAGGTCAAACTGTTCTGCACCACCTTCCGAATCAGCACCAGCACCACTGTTGGGATCTGTCCACAGCTGAGAGGCAGATTCGACAATCACACAACGGCTCCACTTGGACTTATCAGAAGTAAAGACGATGTCAACATTGTTGAGGTCTTCCAAATCGGCACGTCTTCTTACGTTGCGACCGTTGTTGTCCAACCAAGCTGGCGTAATCAGCGGTGCATCAGCGATGTTGTAGTTGGCCAAGTAGAAAGGAACGAAAGTTCCGTTGGCAACCCTCGTCAACCCTTGGTTGGGATCGAGGTCAAAGTCTGGCTCACCACCTTCTGTTCTGACAAAGTTGGTGAATCCGTTGAAACCAGCACCAGAACCATCCGGCAGGAAGGTCAACCATTCTTGGGTGACATCCTCGAAAGTGAGGTTGGCGCCAATGGCTCCGTTGAGTTCGGTTGTCAAATCACCTGCATCATTGGTTTGCGCAATGGCAATGGAGAAACCATATTCTGGTAGAATCTGCTCGTTGAGACGCTCAATGGTCTGCTCGGAGACGATGACGCTGTTTGCATCCAAATCCGTCAATTCCCAACGCGAATCGTTTTCAAGATCTTCATCTGTCAAATCTCCATCGATGAATGTCAAGCGGTAGTTGCCATCCTGAATACCCAGTGGGTTGAAGATTTTCACATCGATTGGCGAATTGCCAGCAGTATATGGTACTCTTCCGTCAAAGTCATCTGCCAACATGGCCTCACGAGTCTCTTTGCTGACCTGCAGGAATCGTCCACCAGCACCTTCTCCATCTACCCGAGTTACGACAGGGCCGTCACCGTAGGAAGCATTGAGCTTGACGTCTACAATTGGACGCGGTATCACGGTGTACACTTGGATGTTTCTACGTCCAACCAAATAAGGACGACGCTGTCCAGTCAAGACACCATTCTCCTGAGAGAACTCTTCGTATTCGTTGTGTGCATAAGCAATCACCAAGTAGTAGTACTTCTTGTGGTTGATCAAGCGACGATCAGAAGGTGCAAACTGATCTTCCGTAATTTGGAAGGTGTGAGCGATGCCTTCGTCTGTTGCCTCTTCCGTTTGTACAGATGGTACCCAGATGTCTGTTGGAGCATTTGGATCTGTACTTGGGTTTCTGACCGGGCTCCAGTTGTAGATGTCGCGGATGCCGTTTCTCAAATCCACACTTTGGATGACACGCGCCTTGTCTGGATCATTGATGTCACCAGTACCGACGTTGGGGCCATTCAATTGGTAAATTTTGTATCCTTCAAACTTGTACTTGCGATCTTCCAGTGGGAACATATCTGGAGCGATTGGATCGACCTCCTCGTATGATTCGAAGCGGTTGTTGAAAGTAGAAACAGTATCGTTGGTCAAGACAGCAATCAACTCGCGGTCCAATTCTATCCAATCTACATCTGGTGCATCTGGACCGTCGAGGATGTCAAAACAAGTATTGAACAAACCTTGTGCAAGCTCATCGGCTGCCAAAAGGTCGCTGATGTCAGGACAAGGATAATCGGCAAATGGTACCCATACGGCTCCAACGATCAATTCGTTGACAGCACCGGGATCCAAACGGAAAGGACCTGTAGCCTGGATGGTACGGCGGTCACCGAAAGGAAGGTTCTCCTCACACATGGACCAACCACCAACTTGGTTTGGCGGCTCGGTAAAGGCGAAAGAAATCGCGTTGGTACCAGTGACATCGTATCCACTGCCTCCAAAAGTAAATGGCGTACCATCTCTCCATGAGCCAGACAGGTAACGATAGAATTCTACCGCATTTTCGGGGTCAGTCGTACCCGGAGGGTTGTTACCGACCGTACGGTTGTTGTAGTAGGTGAAGGAAGACATTCCCAGCTCCTCAAAGAATTCGTTTCTAGGACCACGGAAGTAATCCACACCCAGGATCGGAATGTTGGCACAATAAGTAGGTACACCTTCGCAATCGCAACCGGCAGCACCATCAAGTGCATCCTCATTGTATACATAGGCCAAACTACGAGAGGTATCACAACCTACATAGTCATCCGTAAAACATCCCAAATCGGGGTCAACCCACATGGCAAAAAACGTACTGTCAATGGAGGAAACCGCCCTGTTGATGAGCTTGTAACGCTGGAAGGTCATGTTGTTGACCTCATCGTTGGTCGCGTAGGAGAAGGCCTGAACCTGTACCTCCATACGGATTTCCTGTCCATTTGACTCGGTGTGGATACCACCTGCATCGTTGTAGATCCAGAAGATCATTTGATCCGGAAACTGTGGCGTCTCACAACCAGCGATTTCGATGATCGGATAATCACCATCTTCTGGCTCGTAGAAATCGTCGCCATCGCGGTCGAAGAAGGCACCCAATCCCTGGCTGGTGTTTGGCAATTCGAAATCGTATACATCGGCAAAAAACTTATTGCCTCGACCCGGCCAAGTCTTCACATCCTCTGGGATGAGGTCTGGATCATATTCTACACCCTGGGCTCTGAACGTTTCGAAGTTGGCCAGGTGAATGTCGATGTTGGAACCCAATACGGTAAAGAATCGGTCCCAGTTGACACAGGTTGTCGCATCTACTGTTCCTTCATCTGGTGTCAGTGGACCAGGCCAAAAGTCGGTGGTACCACTGGCAGAACCATAAGTTTGGGCAGCGACTTTGAGGTTGTTGGCATCGTCCAATCCACCCAACCAAACAGCACCTGCAAACAGAGACGATACTTCCGGCAGACCAGAAGCAGGATCTACCTTGGGAACGACATAACGTCCATCAGATCCATCCCACCAAACGTCACCACCTGATAGCAAACGGGCTCGTACGTTGTTGATCGCTTGGTCGATTTGCGCAGTTGCCTGCGCGCAATCCATCCGAAGAGAAGCCTTGTTGGTCTTCGCCGGACGGGTCTTTTTCTTCCCTCTATCGGGCTCATGCGCCTCTGCAGAAGGCACATAGGCCATCGCAAAAGCGAGCAGTAGAAAGATGTATTTTAAAAAACGCATGATCTAAAGATTTTAAGCTATGTTTTTAATTTTTTGCTTCGGTCCATTAAAATTCGAAGATGGCACCCAAGAACATCCGCCGTGGCAAGGCAAAGAAGTTCGGGTTGAGAATCCGCCACTGGTAAGAAGCCAAGAAGGCATTTACATCGCGGTTGGCGGCTTCCAATGTCTCGATTTCATCTAGTCCGAAGGAAGAAGTCAGGTAGCCATCGTCAGATGGAGATCCAGATGCTGGGTAAACGGCAATGGTGTTGCGGCGGTCCAACAAGTTCTGAACCCGGAAGTAAACATTCAATCCCAGTTGACGCTTGTCTGGGTTTTTCACCAGGCTGAAACGCTTGTCAAGACGGAAGTTCACAGTAAAGTTCCAAGGCAGTCTGGCACCGTTGATCTGACCGACTGTACCGGAGCCATCCAAACGACTATCAGCCAAAAGCTTTGCAGTATATGGACGACCAGATACCCCGATGGTCTGGATGTTGATCCCCGTATTGGCAAGGATGTCTTTTCCAAACATGCGAGGTCCGTTGTAGTTCTTACCTGCAGAGTAGCGATAGTCAATGGTACCGACGATGCGGTGGCGCTCATCAAAGTTGAGAGGGAACAGAGTACGGATGTTACCCCGGTTGCTGATACCACGCTGAGAGTCGGCATCAGAACCAGTACCATCAGCGAACTGTAGTGTGTAGTTAGCTTGCAGTTGGATGTTGCCTGTACGGCGAAGATCATACTGGAACGTAAAACCTTTTACTGTACCGAAATCCAAGTTGTCATAAGTTACATAAGAGTTGATCGGAGCCGGAACGAAGAGAACGGTACGGCGTTGGATCATGTCGCGCAATTCCTTGTAGTAAGCAGCCAATTTGATGGCAGAAGAGTTGCCAAGTCTTTGCTGGAAACCCACCTCGTAGTCGATGGTTCTTTCCGGACGCAAGTTCGAGTTGTCAAATGGTGCGGCATCTGTACCTGGGCGCTCGTTGAAGTAGTAGTAGTCCAATGCAGTAGAAATGGCGTTGGACGGTGGACGCTGTACCAGAATGTCGTAGTGTGCAAAGAAGTTGGCTTCGTCAGAAATTGGGAAAGAGAAGGCCAAACGTGGCATCCAGTTGAACTGTGGCTGGTAATCTTCGAAGGATTCGTCGGGGTTGAACCCACGCTCCCGGATGTTGGCATCTGGGTTTTTCAGACGAGGCGTTACCACCTGTCCACCAAAGATCACGTTACCTCCGTTGACAGCCGTACCAGTTGCATCGTACCACTGGTCACCTTTGCGGAAAGCTTTTACGATTTCAGATTCTTCTCCATCAGTGTATACTTTGTAGTCATCTTGTACAGCCGCAGGCTGATCTCTTCCTGTTTGGGCGTAGAACTCTCCTGCACTCTGAATGTCGTACAGAGAGTAAATGTCCTTCAATACCTTCGTGTTGGCATCGTAGCGGTCTACCCGCAGACCCAATCGGAAAATGATGTCCTTGAAGGTAAACTTATCTTGAATGTAGGCCGAGAAGTAGATGGGGTTAAAGGGGGCAACCGGGAAGGTTCGTATGCCATCTTGTTCGGCGGTAAAAAAGTCGTCGAAGGTCACATCATTGCTGAGGCGTTCTCCAGTGTGGTCAAAACCATAAGCAGACATGAGGTTGACATCCGTCAATTCTTGAGCGGAGAACATGTCCAAAGACAGTTGGTCTGGGCTGATGCCGTCTACATTGACAAACTCATCCAAACCCTGGCCAGTCACATCTCTGACACGGCGGTAGAACAAAGCTTCATCCGGCTCATCTGTCAGTGTATTCAAGAGTGCGATGGAGTCTCCCTGGTCGATGATCCAACCAATGGTGTCAGTTCCCAAACCGAGGATGTTCCGGTTGGCACGCTGACGGGCAACTTGCCAGATTGTTCTTGGCACCAAGACGTAGTTGCGCAAGTAGCGCTGCTCGAAGTTGATACCAAACTGGATGGAGTGACGTCCTTTTTCAGAACCACCAGGCATCAGGTCGAAAGAACTTCTGGCATTGATGGTGATGATTTCGTTGTCAATTTTTTCAAAGCGGTTGTATACCTGTCCAACGTTGGTGTGGAAATTCCAGGCAGAAGTGACGTTACCACGGTATTCCCCGTTGATGGCGACAAAACTGTTGATGTCTGCTATGTCGGAGATGTTGTTGTAGTTGACCAAGACAGGGTTTTGCGTACCTGGCGTAAAGCTTTCCAATACAGGGAAGTATCCAGTGTGCTGTCTGATTCCGTCATTGTCGGGGTCTCCTACCTGAGGAGTAAAGACGTTATTGAAGTCTCCAATGTAGCCGTAGTCGAAGAAGCGATCTTCGTGGCGAGTGTCATATCTTTCGAAAAGGCGTCTTTCGTATCCACCCTGCAAAACGTATTCTGCATTCTGGATCAGCGCCCCTTTCTTGGCACCATCTTCCTCTCCCTCTGACTTGAGGCCACTGGTTCCCAGGCGGTGACGGAAACGGAAGTTACCGCGGTACTGAGACTGGAAAGAAGTGGGGTTGTTGTGAGAGTTCAGCAAACGCCAGTTGGCGCGTGTTCTGCTGGTCTCAAATGGTGTGAATTGGTTTTCGATGTAGTTGTAAGAACCTGTGAACGTCACATCGATTCCCTTTGTCAAACGAGCATCGATCTTGGCCGTCAAATCGTAACGGGTAGAGCGCTCGTTGGGTTGAGCATCCAATGCTTCTACATCATCCTCAGACAACTGCTCTGCAGCAGGAATTACAGAAGAACCAACAATGACGATTGGTTCGGCCTCCAGCTCGGCCAGCTTCTCATCTGTTACCCGGAAGACGTCGACAGCCGTGGGGTCATCATCTTCGCGGTCTAGGTACTGACCAGACAAGCGATAACCGATGATGGGCTCACCGTCTTTGTTTTTCAGAATGGGACCACTGACGTTGGCACTGATCAAGTTGTAACCAAATGCATCCAGATATTCCGAAGTTTCCACTTCAAATGCACCTCCGAAGGAAGAAGAAGGTCCTTTTGTCGTGATGGAAATGATCCCCCCCGTCACGTCACCGTACTGGGCTTCGATACCCCCGGTGATGATCTGTAGCTGATCGATTTCAGATTGTGGGATCAGGTTGGCAGCTCCACGTACGCGAATGCCATCAATATAGTAATCGGTGGCGTTGTCACGCGATCCCTTAATGTTTACATCATCCCCTTCATCAGCTTGAGAAGCACCTGCAGCAGTGGCGGCAAGAGCTGTTACGTTTTTGGTGGGGAGATTCTGAATCTGCTCCGCCGTGATCGTTTGACCAGAAGTGGTATTGTCCTGTTCGATCAGCGGAACTTTGTAGTCCTTTACGACAACCTCATCCAGGAGGAGACCCTGACTGAGTTTGATGTTGAGTTTGGTATTCTGGCCACTCTTGACCAAAATGCCTGTAATCTTGCTGTCGGCATAGCCCGTATAGGAGATTGTGGCATCGTAAGTACCTGGGTCGATGTTGAGGCCATAATTGCCCTCAAAATCTGTGGCACCACCGGCGGAAAAGACACCGTTTTTCTCCAATACAATGTTGGCACCGATCAGTTCCTCCCCGCTTTCTTCATCGGTAATCTTACCGTAGATTTGGGAGGTCTGCGCGACCGCGATCGTACCGACCAACAACATAAGTGAGAGTAGTAAACACCTTACCATATTTTATTCTTTTTGATGATGAATATGAGGATGCTGAGAAATCATGCAATGTTAAGGAAATTAACACGTATTTCAAAAAATACCCCTGGGCATGTCAGACGCCTGACAGATGAAAAACAGCCGAAATAAAATACTGGTAATTGATAAACTTTTAACGAATCAATTCGCTGTCTGCCAATCCGGTAAATTTCCCCTTTTCTATGGCTATTTGTCATAAATCCGTCGATGTACCCATTTGGTCGATTTTTTCGCATGGACACAATGGGGGCTTGAATTGATCAGCAAATTACAATACAGGATGAGATTTTTCTGACCCTATTTTCAGAATAAGTCAGGTTTCTAAGTACTTTTCCCTTGTTTCAACACGTCTGCAATCTTCTCCAACAACACGCTGGCTAGCCGTCGTTTGGACTCTGCCGTCCAGCCCGCAACATGGGGAGATAGAATCACATTGGGCAATCGATGCAGGCTGTCGTACAGGGCATTTTCACTTGCATCAAAGGTGGCAGGACGCTCATTTTCAAAGACATCCAGGCAAGCGCCCCCCAATTGGCCATCTTTCAGGGCTTGCACCAAATCCGCTGTTTTGACGATGGGGCCACGGGAGGTATTGAGTAGGATGGCTCCCTGCTTACAGCCTGATAAAAAGTCAGCATCTATCCATTGGCGAGTTTCCACCGTTAAGGGTAGATGTAGGCTGATAATATCTGCATTCTGACAAAGACTTGCCAAACTGACGGGCTCAACTTGGGGGAAGTTCGCCGTGTAGTTGGTCTTGTACTTGTCGTAAGCCAGTATGCGGACGCCCATGCCGACCAGTTTCTGGGCAAAGCTGCTTCCCGTATGCCCAAAGCCAATCAGGCCCACCGTGGAGCCCATGATTTCCCGTCCTCTGTTTTGTTCGCGACGCCAGACATTGGCCCGCACCTCTCTGTCCGCCACCAATAGTTTGTTGTTCAATGCCAGCAACATCCCCAGAGCGTGTTCTGCCACGGCATTGCGATTGCCCTCCGGTGAGTTGAGCACAGCCACTCCCCGCTCCCGGGCCGCCGGCTGATCGATGATCTCCATGCCAGAGCCCAGCCGCCCCACAAAGCGCAGTTTTTTACCCGCTTCCAACAGGGGGACATCCACCGTGATCTTGCTGTTGATGATCAAGCCATCGTACTGCCCAACAATCTGTCGAACCTCTGCGAGGGTGATTTGTGGGTGATAATCGCAATGAAAGCCCATTGATTGGAGGCCTTCTGCCAAAAGGGGATGGACACCATCCGTAATCAATACTTTTTTCATGCCCCAAAGATACACAAGACTGTGTTCGGAATTCATTATTCTTTGTCTTCAGAAAATTTTGTAGATAAACCTGTCGCCATTCCAATGAATTTTATGTTCTGTTTCCTATTTTTGCGCAAATTTGGGCTATCCTAATTGAAAGCTTCATTATTGACTCACCCGCTTTGCGGGTCAACTTTAGTAACGCATGCCAAGAGATCATTCGATTAAATCCATCCTCATCATCGGTAGTGGCCCCATCATCATTGGCCAGGCCTGTGAATTTGATTACTCCGGAACCCAAGCCTCCCGCTCCCTGCGAGAGGAAGGCATAGAGGTCACCCTCATCAATTCCAATCCTGCCACCATCATGACTGATCCGGTGACAGCCGATCACATCTATTTGCTGCCACTTACCGTGGAAAGCCTGGTGCAAATATTGGAAGAGCGACAAATCGACGCAGTGTTGCCGACCATGGGAGGACAAACCGCCCTCAACCTGGCCATCGAGGCAGGAAAGCAAGGAGTCTGGGAACGCTTCAACACCAGACTGGTGGGGGTAGATCTCGACGCAATCGAATTGGCAGAAAACAGAGAGGCGTTCCGCAAACACGTCGTTGAGCTGGGTCTCAAAGTAGCCCCATCTTTCATCGCCAACTCCTTCCTGGAAGGAAAAGATGCTGCTCAAAAAATTGGATTCCCTCTCGTCATTCGCCCCTCTTACACTCTGGGAGGTACGGGTGGTGCTTTCGTACACGAGGCCAAAGACTTCGACGCCGCCCTGCGCCGCGGACTGGACATGTCGCCCACCCACGAAGTGCTGGTGGAAAGAGCCGTCTTGGGATGGAAAGAATTCGAGCTGGAATTGCTGCGCGACTCCAACGATAACGTCGTCATCATCTGTACGGTCGAAAACGTAGACCCCATGGGGATTCACACCGGAGACAGCATCACTGTTGCCCCGGCCATGACCCTGTCCGATACGGCCTACCAACAAATGAGAGACGAAGCCATCCTGGCCATGCGCTCCCTCGGAAATTTTGCGGGAGGTTGCAACATTCAGTTCGCCATCGAGCCCAAGAGCGAAGATCTGATCGTCATCGAAATCAACCCAAGGGTATCGCGCTCATCAGCCCTGGCAAGCAAGGCCACCGGGTACCCCATTGCCAAAGTCGCAGCCAAGCTGGCCATCGGATATACCTTGGATGAACTGAAAAACCAGATCACCAAAACAACTTCTGCTTACTTCGAGCCTACCCTCGATTACGTCATCGTAAAAATGCCTCGCTGGAATTTCAGCAAGTTCTACGGTGCTGATCACACCCTCGGGCTTCAAATGAAATCTGTGGGAGAAGTCATGGCCATCGGTCGGACTTTCCTCGAAGCTCTCCAGAAAGCTTGTCAAAGCCAGGAGAACAACCGCCAGGGATTGGGGGCCGACAAAAAAGAATGGATTCGCACACAGGACATCTTGGAAAGACTGGAAAAAGCCAGCGATGACCGCATCTACCGAGTCAAAGATGCCCTCCGCCTGGGTGTACCTGTGAAGACCATCTACAAGCTGACCCGCATCGACCGTTGGTTCATCAAGCAAATTCGCCACCTCGTCAAACTCGAAGAACAACTCATGCGCTACAATGTGGCGGATGATCTGCCAAGAGAGTTCTTCCTGGAACTCAAGCAGTGTGGTTATTCCGATGCACAAATTGCCTGGTTGCTCCGCATTAAAGAAAATGAAGTGACCAAGAGACGCTACAAGCTGGGCATCCGACGCACCTACAAGCTGGTGGATACCTGCGCAGCCGAGTTCGAAGCCAAGACACCTTATTACTATTCTACCTTCGATCAAGAAAACGAAAGCATCCCCTCCAAGAACAAAAAAGTCATTGTCCTTGGCTCAGGTCCCAATCGCATTGGGCAGGGCATCGAATTTGACTACTGCTGTGTCCACGGCCTGCTCGCCATCAAAGAGTCTGGCTACGAATCCATCATGATCAACTGCAATCCCGAGACGGTTTCTACAGACTTCGACATTGCCGACAAGCTGTACTTCGAGCCTGTTTTCTGGGAACACCTCAAGGAAATCATCGACCTGGAACAGCCCGAAGGGATCATCGTACAACTGGGTGGCCAAACGGCTCTCAAGCTGGCCAAAACCTTACACGAGTCGGGTATAAAGATTTTCGGTACCAGCTACGAGTCCATGGACCTGGCCGAAGACCGGGGACGCTTCTCCGACCTCCTCAAAGAACTCAACATCCCCTACCCCAAATACGGCGTGGCAGATGATGCAGATGAGGCACTGAAAATTGCCAATAAAGTCACCTACCCCGTTTTGGTTCGTCCGTCCTACGTTTTGGGTGGACAGGACATGCGCATTGTCATCAACGACGAAGAACTGGAGCGCCACGTCTTGAAGATTTTCAAGCACATGCCCGACAACCGGGTCTTGGTCGATCAGTTTTTGGACAGAGCCAAAGAAGCAGAAATCGACGCCATTTGCGATGGAGACGATGTCCTCATCATGGGAATCATGGAGCACATCGAGCCAGCGGGCATCCACTCCGGCGACAGCTCGGCCATGTTGCCCACCTACAGCTTGTCCGACGAGGTGGTGGAAACAATGATTGCCTACACCAAGCGATTGGCCAAGGCCCTCAACATCATCGGGCTGATCAACATCCAGTTTGCCATCAAGGGGGAAAAGGTCTATGTCATCGAAGCCAACCCACGGGCCTCCCGGACTACCCCGTTCATCGCCAAGGCCTACAAGGTGCCCTTCCTCAAAATCGCTACGCAAGTGATGTTGGGTACGCACAAGATCAAAGACTTTGAAATCAACAAACAACTGGAAGGCTACGCCATCAAGGTGCCCGTCTTCTCGTTCAATAAATTCCCGAATGTGGACAAAAACCTCGGACCAGAAATGAAATCCACTGGCGAGGCCATCCGCTTCATCAAGGACCTCAACGATCCGTTTTTCCGCGAGTTGGAACGACAACGATCCATGTTCTTGGCTAGATAAAAACTTCAAAAGGGCGGGAGACAATCTCCTGCCCTTTTTCATAAAACCGCCTAACAGATGAAAACCAAACAAGACATCGTCGAAAATTGGCTTCCTCGCTATACAGGAACAGCCATCAACGAGTTTGGAGAGTACATTCTCCTGACCAATTTCCAACACTACGTAGAACTGTTTGCCAAGTGGCACGGAGTGGAAATCAAGGGACGAAAGCGATCCATGCCCTCTGCTACGGCGGGCGACATCACCATCATCAACTTCGGAATGGGCAGTCCCAATGCTGGCACCATCATCGATCTGCTGACGGCCATCCAGCCCAAGGCAGCCCTCTTTCTGGGAAAATGTGGCGGTTTGAAAGATCACAAAAACAAAGTGGGAGACCTCATCCTGCCCATTGCAGCCATCCGCGGAGAGGGAACCTCCAATGATTATTTGCCCCCCGAAGTGCCCGCTCTCCCTTCCTTCGCCCTCCAAAAGGCCATCTCGACCACCATCCGCGAACACGATCGAGACTATTGGACTGGCACCGTCTACACCACCAACAAACGAGTGTGGGAGCATCGGGAAGACTTCAAAGAGTACCTGCGATCATTGCGGCCCATTGCCATCGATATGGAAACGGCAACCATTTTTGTGGCAGCCTTCAAAAACCGCATCCCCGCTGGTGCCCTGCTCTTGGTATCCGACATTCCGATGGTACCCGACGGTGTAAAGACAGAAATGAGTGACAAACACGTCACAGAAAACTTTGTCAACGAGCACCTCAAAATTGGAATCGATTCCCTGATGCAATTGATCAACGAATCCCTGACCATCAAACACCTTAGATTTTAGGAAAGCACCTCTGATTAGACAGTGACAACAACCTTCCCCATGGTTTTCCCTGTTTGGAACAGGCGAATGGCATCGGGCAGCTGGGCAAAGGGAAAACTGTGCCCGACATGGGGTTTTCCAATGTCCAAAGATTCTATCTCGGACAAGAGCTCGTACATCAAAGAGACGCGATCGTACAGATAAATGAGATTGAACCCCAATACGCCTTTGTTGAGTTCTGCCAAGGACTGTGGGTCTAGTTTGGGGCGGGTAAAATATTGCCAAATCAGTTTGGGATAATTGGGGCGATTGCCGGGAGAGGCATAGCGGGCTGCACCGTAGATGATGGAACGCCCCTCAGGTGCCAAGGCCTCAAAACCTGCCTCGTAGATCTCACCGCCGATGCATTCCATGACCAAATTGAGATCTCTGCCATTCAATGCCTTCTTCAGGTCCTGCGCAAAACCAGAGCTACGCACAATCACCTCGTCATAGCCTTCCTCTTTGCAAAAGTCCACCTTCGCTGGCCGGCCGACACTCCCAATGGTATAGGCATCGTATTTTTTCGCAATTCGATTGGCCAAAATGCCCACACCTCCAGCCGCACTGTGGATCAGCACACACTGTCCTTTTTGCAAGTTGCCCAAACGCGTCATTCCATAATAGGCCGTCAGTACTTGCACCAAATAAGCTGCCCCTTCCTCAAAGCTCCAATCGTCGGGCAAGGAAATGGCGTATTGATGGTCGATGTTCAAATGGCTGGCATAGCCCCCAAAACGCGTCACGCCCATGATGCGATCTCCTACTTTCAGCCGATCCACCCCGTTGCCAACAGCCTGGACCACCCCAGCATATTCCAAACCAGGCACAAAAGCCTCCTTGGGCGTGGCGCTGTAGAGTCCCCAAATGGCAAAGACATCTGCAAAGTTCAAACCGATGGCTTTGACAGCGATGCTGACTTCGCCCTCACCGGGGGCTGGGAGGGTTTCTTCCTCCAAATGCATGTGGAGTAGGTTGCCGGCTTTGAGGCGATAGGCTTTTCGTTGCATGTGTGCTTGTGGGTTGTTGGGCTGTTACTGTCCGTTGAAGCGATTGCGTTGCTCGATGTACTCTTCTTCGGTAAGGATTCCTCTTTTGTAGAGATTTTCCAGTTCGAGCAGTTGCTGGATCAAGTCCCCTTTTTCTTTTTTGGGCGTTTGTTGACTCAGCAAGTCCTCTCCCGGAGGAGGCAAATCGGAGGGCCACCGGTATCCATTTCGGACATAGGTTTCGTAGAGCGCATGGGAGCGCAGAAATGCCAAAGCCTTTTCTCGTCGGATTTGGTCAAAGTCATCGAAGCCCAATTCTACGGCCCGATCCAGGTACAGAAAGGCTTCCCGGGCGTTTTCTTTCAGGGAAAAACACTTGGCCAGGATGAAGTAGATGGCAGGATTGTCGGGGTCGGTATCGAGCGCTTGTTCGAAGTCCGCAATGGCTCCGTCGATGTTGCGGGCATTGTAGTTCTGCAAGCCGCGCAGTTCCAATGGGTTGACATTGGGGATGGTCTTGCGGCGCTGGGGCGGGCTGGGGACGGTATCGACTGGGGCAGGGCGGCGGCTTTCGGGGAAGGCACTGGTTCGGGTCGTCCGCGTAGGCCGAGCCGGACTGGCATAGCGCTTTCGGCGAGCGGATCGTTTTTCCTTTTTGGCCTTTTTACCCGAAGAAGAAGCTGCTTGATTGAATTTTCGATCAAAATTTGCCTTCGGCATGACCATAAAGATCAATGCATCCAGCAGAGCAATCATTCCAATGACGGTCGTCATGAAAATGGGTTCTGCATCTCCTTCCGTGATGACTCCCATGATGCCAATGAGCGAGATGACAAAGTACGTGATGCCCAGGCCTTTTTGGCCGAGATAGAATCGATGAATTCCCAAGGAGCCGAGGAAGAATGCCAAAAGAGCAGCCACACTTTTCTTGCGACCAAAGTTTTGCGGAGGGGCTTCCTCTCGTTGGGCTGTAGTAGATGGCAACTCAGACACATCCGGAAATTCAACGCCCTCGTTGGCCACAGCATAGATTTCTACAGGTTCCCGGATGTTTTTCAAATCGAAAAAGCCCAGGGACTCGGCCCGCAGAAAAGGATGGTTCTTGATGTCGTCGTAGGTCTTGCCAGAGATGAAAATTCCGCCGGGGTTGCAGAGTGGCTCCAGGCGAGCTGCCACGTTGAGTCCGTCACCATAAGCATCTTCTTCATCGTAGGTGATGTCTCCGGTGTGAACAGAAATGCGCAGTGGCACCACGGGGGAGTCTCCCAATATCTGCTGCATTTTCACGGCACACTCCACGGCATCGGCGGTGCTGTCAAAAATGCTGAGGGTTCCGTCTCCATAATACTGCAGAACGGTCCCATCGAATTGCTCGTGAAATCGTTTGAAAACTTCTCTGTGCCGATCTCGCAAGGCAATCGCCCGCTCCTCGTCCTCCTGCATCATGGCAGAATAACCGACAATATCGGTGTACATAATGGCTGCCAAACGGCGTTTGCGACGGTTTTTCGATTTCATGCATTCTTTTTCTAACCCTCTAATTTAGCACTTTGTGAGATAAGATGATCAGATGCGTCGGACTTTTTCGACCAAGACAAGTTGTCAGGCGAAGATTTGGGGCATCTATCCACGAAGTTTGGCAAAGTGTCGAGTTCCCACTTTTTGGGTGGTATAGCAATTGAGCGACATATCAGTGAAAGGGGAAGATGAACCCAGCAAATCCCAGGATCGTTACTTTCCCAACAGCATTTCCTTACCAATTGGATGCTTCCAGACATCTGTTGCCCGATTTTTTGTGTCACAAAGCATCCAAGCTGCTGTGCAAATGTTAAAATCCAATGTTGGATGGCACACAGCTTCGTTAAAGTTCCCTTAATTCCCCCCTTGCAGAAAGGGGATGACTTGAATTACAATAAATTAGCAATTACCTTTTGTAGGTCGAACACAGACCACATCCATTACAGCTTGCGACGACAGACAGTCAATTACTCACTTTTAAATGTCACCAAATGCTAAAAAACTTTACAATCTTGTGCTGCTTCATTCTATTGACAGCAGGGACCGCTATGGCCCAAAAAACGTACAATCCCATTCCGTCACTCCAAAAAAGCCTGTCTTTCGATGAGCGTCCTGTAGCAAGCCCACGGGGCATCATGGACACTTTGATCCCAGGTGCCTTTCAAGATACTTGTGGCCGAAATGTCTTCAGCTTCACCATCACAGACCGCTGGGGCTTCCTGGCTGGCACCAACGAATTTGGCGACCTGCAAAAGGCCCAAAGATTTACTTTCGACCGGGCAGAAGAGTATACTGTTCAGGAAGTGTGGGTCTTCTTTGCCGAACGATCTGCCGTCAACGATGGCGATGTCACCATCAACATCTATGATGCCGATGGAAATGGCGCCCCCAGTACGCTGGTTGGCACCAGTGCCCCCGTCAGAGCCAGCGAACTCAACGTCGATCCAAATGCCGTGGTGGCCACCATCTTTACCTTCGATACCCCTCCCACTGTCAATACACCCCAATATTTTGCCAGTGTCGACCTGACTGATCTCTACGCCAACAACGATACTGTGGGCATCCTGATCTCTCAGAATGGCTGTGGCGATGGCAGCGACAGCTGGGAACAGTTCAGCGATGGCTCTACCTGGGTGAGCATTGACGATGCGGACAACTCCTGGGATTTGGAGGCCAACTTCCTCATTTTCTCCATCGTCGATTTCATGACAACCAGCGTCGATGATCCCTTCGTGAGCGAAAAAGGCCTCACCCTCTACCCTGCCGCCCCCAATCCAGCTGGCGATTTCACCCGCCTTTCTTACGACTTGGACCAGGACAGCGAAGTGAGAATCGAGATCTACTCCGCCGATGGCCGACTCATTCAAAACATCGACAAAGGGCACCTTCCCACTGGCGAACACCAAGAATTCATTTCTCTCGACCAGTTTCCCGCCGGTCAATATGTCTATGGAATCGTTACGGAAAATGCGCGCATCATGAGTAAATTTGTGGTCAATCCATAAACGAATTCTAGCTTATGCAACATCGTCCTTTGGGCTCATCTGGTCTGGAAGTAAGTGCCATCAGCTACGGCTGCATGTCCTTGCCTCCAGACCAGTCTCTTTCCAGCCAACTCCTACACCGCGCCTGCGATCTGGGCATCAACTTCTTTGACACAGCCGATCTGTACCAAAAAGGCTTCAACGAACAAATGCTGGGCCACGCCTTCAAGGACCGACGCCAACAACTCCTCATTGCCACCAAAGTAGGCAACCAGTGGCGCAGCGATGGCAGCGGCTGGGATTGGAACCCCACAAAAGCCTACATTCTACAAGCAGTAGAACAAAGCCTCCGCCGGCTCCAAACCGACTACATCGACCTCTACCAATTGCACGGAGGTACCATCGATGATCCAATGGACGAGAGCATCGAAGCCTTCGAACAACTCAAGGCCAAGGGCTGGATACGGGCCTACGGCATTTCCTCCATCCGCCCCAATGTCATCCGAGCGTATGCAGCCAAGTCCCAATTGTCTTCTGTCATGATGCAGTACAGCTTGTTGGACCGACGTCCGGAGGAAAGCTGTCTGGCTTTGTTGGAGGAAAAAAATATTGGTGTGATCGTGCGAGGGGGCATTGCCAAGGGCTTGCTGGGCCACAAGGCGGCGAAGGAGTATTTGTCGCACACTGCGGAGGAGGTTGGGCGCATCCAAAAGAGGCTTGGCCAGTTGAGTGTAGAGGAGCGGAGCCCGGCACAGACTGCTCTGCGCTTTGCCTTGGCACAGTCTGCGGTGTCTACTGTGGCGACCGGGGCCAGCCGGGTGGAGCAGTTGGAAGAAAACGCAGCAACTCTTTCCAGTCCGGAATTGACCAAAGAGGAATGGAAGGCCTTGCGAGAGCTAAGCCCTGCGCATGTTTATCAAAAGCATCGTTGATGGTCTGTCACTACTTCAGGGCCTTTGACAGTTGCTTGTAGAGGCGCTTGCCATCACTGGGTCGACGCGCATCGCGCTGCACCACTTTTCCTTTTTTGTTGACAATGATGTAGGTAGGCAAGCTGAGAACCTTGCGGCCTTTTTTGATCCGTCGATAGAAGCGATCGGTCAGGTCGGCCCTTAGCTGTTGGTTGGCCAAAACGTGATGCCCTGCAATTTTATTCAATTCGATGAACTGCTTCCACTTTTCCGTTTCCCCCGGTCCATCTGCAGAAATGTATACCAGTTCCAGGTCTTTGTCCTTGGCAAAATCCAGCAAGCCTTGCTTGTGCTGAAACTCCCGGCGGCAGGGACCACACCAGGTCGCCCAAAGATCGATGTAGATGGCTTTGCCCCGAAATTTCTTCGTCAGCTCATCGAGGCTGTTGATCTCTTCGTACCCTTCAACAATGATGACAGAATCATCCGGGCTGGTATAGCGAAAGCCACTGTTGCCGATGGTCAAAAGCAAAAAACTGCACAAGAGAAAAAGCTGTTTCATGTCGATTGGTTTGATGATTTGTAGATGCCCTGTACGATACGCAATTTCTCCCTAAAACGAGAATTGCCAAAGAGCTATTTCATTCTGGAGATGACTCGAAGTCCATTTCAAATGAACTCCCTCTGACTGGCTACAAGCAACAAGGCCAGAAAGTGATGTCACCTCCCGGCCTTGCTCTTGCCACTGCGTTTCAAATGCTGATCTAGTCCTGCTTGGCAAAGACTTTTTTCAGCAGATCGGTATTTCGAGAACCTGTGTTTTCGCGGATGTCCAATTCTTTCTTTTCCACCAGGCTGAACATTCCGACCAATGCCTTTTGGGTCACGTACTCATCCAACTCTGGATTGGCTTTTTTGACGAATGGCAACTTGTTGTGGGCCTTGACAGCCGAGCGCCAGTATTCGCGGGCGTTGACCTTGTCCAAAGAGGCTTGGATGACAGGCATGAATTCGCCAAATAAGTTGTCGTAGGTTGAACTTTCTAAGTAGCGGGTGGCAGCATCCTTGTTGCCCATCAGGATGTTCATCGCGTCCTTGAAGGTCATTTGCTTGATGGCTGCTATGAAAATGGGCTTGGCCTTGATGGCTGCATCTTCTGCTGCCCGGTTGAGCTTTTCTTCCAGATTTTTTTCCACATCCTGAAAGCCGGGAACGCTTTTGAGCTTTCCAGTCACTTTGCGGGCTTCTTCGGGGATCAAAATCTTGTAGGGACTCTTGTAGTATCCGTCCTCGGCCGACAAAAAGTCGACAGCTTTGCCAACCCCTTTGTCGAGGGCTTCCTTGAGGCCATTGCCCACTTCTTCCTGGCTGAGGCTCGTCCCTCCTTCTTTGATTTTCTTTTCGGCTTTGTCAATCAATTTTTTGAAGCCCTGGGCAGAAGAAAGGCTCACACAAAGCGGAAGGATCAATAGTATGGCAAAAATTCTTTTCATTATGCATCAGTTTGGTGATTAATTCGGCGACTGTGGTGCCATTGTATAAACGTTCAATAACCAAACCACAGTATGGGTTTGGAGGTTGCTACAGGCCTGTGATTTGGAAGAACAAATGGCTTATTTCCCCCATACCCTCCTAAAAAATCAAGCACAATCCTCAGATAGTCAACCATTTGTACAATTTACCTCAGAGATAATCCCTCTCCAATTTTGTCGATTTGATTAACATTACTTTAATGCCCTCTGGTCTAGGTATCGACCGACTGTAGCAAAAGCTGGGCGCGGGCGTTCTCCGGCTCGATGCGCAAGATTCGCTTGGCCAATTTTCGGGCTTCTGCCTGTCGGTTGAGAAACTGCAGCATGGCGGCCTTGTTGAGCAATGCCTGTACATAGTCCGGGTCCAGGGCAATGGCTTTGTCGTACAATTCCATGGCCTCCTGAAATTGTCGCTTGAGGGCGCGCACATAGCCCAGATTGCACAAGGCTGCTTTCCGCTTGGCATTCTCGGACAGCACAAAGCGATAGGTCTCCTCGGCTTTGTCGAGCTGTTGCAGACCGACATAGGAATTGCCCAGTTTTTCCTGAAATTCCAAATGGTAGGGCATGTCCTGAACTGCCTTTTGCAAATAAGGCAAGGCCAGATCGTGAGAGCTTGACGTTGCAAAGGCCTCTCCGATGCGGTACAAGGTCCACCCATCTGTCAAGCTGCTGATCGCCTCCGTTTTGGCCAACTGCCGCACAGCTGCAAAATCCTTCCGGGTGAAGTAGTAGTGGATTTGGGTTTTGAAAAAGCCCGGCTCGGAAGGCGATGCTTTTGTCAAGTAGAAAAGGGCAGAGTCCAGCATCTGACTGGCTTCCACATATTTGTCGTGAGTGGCAATGTAGCCCCTTGCCATGTCCAAAGGTGTGGGATCGGATTTGGTCATCATCTGCAGGCCCAAAAAGCGAGTGATCTCCTCTTGGGTACTGGGGTCCATCTGCAGGGCCCGGCGGGCTGTTTGGCGGCTGATGTAATGGTCGGTGATGTTGACGTGCGGAATGTCGATGCTACTGGAGGGCGGCATGTGGCAGCCCACACATTGGGTGGCATCCATCTGTTGAGATTCGGCCAGCCCCGAGCAAACTTCAGGCACCTTTTCGCCATGACAAGAGCGGCAAGTGTTGTTGAATTTTTCCCTGGGTGTCTCCTTGACCGTATGATGTGGATTGTGGCAACTCAAGCAAGTCAGCTTTTCAGAGCTTTGGTAGCAAGCACTCATCTGAAGGCGGTCCGCCTGCGAGGCCATGATGAATTTCTCGTGGCTGTCCGTAAAGCGGGGCAAAAAAACGTTGAGCACATCAGACAATTTCATAGAAGGCTTGAAGTCGTAAAAACTCTTGCCTTCTTCCAGCACTGCAATGCCCTGCAAGTGACACCGCTGACAAAGGTCCATTTGCCGATCGCGTTCCAAGTCCCGGGGGTTGACGATCGAGTAGTCAATGTATTGACTGGTATCGACAATCTGCCCGGCCATTTTCTCGCGCACATGCAATTCCCCCGGCCCATGGCATCGCTCACAGGCAATCCCTCTCGGCACTTCCGTAAACTTGTTGATTGACCCTTCGGCCATCTTGGGAAAGTGATTGTGGCAAGTGAGGCATTCGCTGGTCAACAGCCGCGAAAACCGAAGATTCTCTGTCTCAAAGCCAGGCGCCATGTCCCATTTTTGGTCCTGTGTATAAAAGGTGATGGGAGCTTGGTAGATGTAGCCGTTGAAGTCCAGGATGTGGGAATTGGTGTGATGGCCCGAGCCTACGATGTAACTGATGGCCTCTGTCCGCTGGTGGATGGTGTCTGTCCCATCGAGTCGAAACTCTTTGACAAAGAGGGTATCGCCTTTGAAGAAGGGCTTGTAGTAAAAGTCGGAACGGGCATCGTATACCAAGGCGTGCTTGCCAAAGGTGGCATCGGTCTTTTCCAAGGTGGCATGGTCAAAGGAACGGCCCATCCCCGTCTTGCGATAGGTTTCGTACACATTTTGATGGCAACCAATGCAGGTGCTCATGCCTACATAATCTACGGTATCGGACAGATTGAGGTAGTCGGCCACGGGCTGGGCCTCGCGGGTCGATACATTGCAGTAGACCAGCAATACAGCAAAAAGGCTGAATAAGGCATAGATGAGGAGCTTAGACCGATTCATGTAACACTAAAGATAGGGCAAGCTTCCGAAATTTACTGCAATTCCCAAAATCAGAATCGTCGGATAGACATCAATTATTCACTGGAGGCCTTGGAGCGATCCATGCCCAGGTCTTCGATGCGGAGGGCCAAGCTGCGAATGCCGGGGAGGGAATCTTGACGGGTAAATTGTTCGATGGAGAATTGGTAGTCCCCTGCTTCGCTGAAGTAAGCTTTCTCCTGCATGCGCACCCGCAAGGAACAATGCTCCCCGCTACAGTCGCCATGGAGTTTGCCAGCCTTGTCCATGAAATTGACTGATAGGCGTTGGTTCAGTCGTTGACCAGAGGGGAAGGTGGTGTGAACCATCAAGTAAAGATTCTCAAAAGGATACCCCAGTTGGTGGTCGATGTCCAAATAGAGATTGAACACCTTATTGGTATCTGCAATGGACACCCGAAAGTCGAGCGAGTCGGCATAGGTCCAAGCCTGCTCCTGAATCTGCTTTGTCTCGTCAAAGATGTAGTTGGGGCCGCAGGACGACAATCCCATCAAGCACAAAAACGACACGACAAGGTAGGAGCAGGCTTGGCAACTGGTTGGTATTTTTCGCATGGGAGGTAAACGTGAAGTTTAGCTGAAATAGTCTCTCATGCGTTCGAAAAAGCCTTTTTCCGATTTGCCGGGGCTGGGCTGAAAATTGGGCATGTTTTGCAATTGCTCCAACAACTTGCGCTCCTTGTCATTGACTTTCTTGGGCGTCCAGATGTTGACGTGGATCAGTTGATCTCCCTTGCCATAACTTTGTACAGCTGGCAATCCCTTGCCCTTGAGGCGGAAAATCTTTCCAGCTTGTGTCCCAGCAGGTATTTTGACCTTTACCTTGCCGTCGATGGTGGGCACCTCCTTAGATGTTCCCAAGGCCGCGTCGGCGAAATTGAGGTAAAGTTCGTAGATGAGGTTGCTCCCTTCTCGCTGAAGTGACTCGTGCTTTTTCTCCTCCACATTGATCAGCAAATCTCCGGAAGGACCGCCTCGCATGCCCGCATTTCCTCTTCCTCTCATGGACAACTGCATGCCCTCTTCTACTCCTGCAGGGATTTCGATCTCGATGGTTTCCTCTCCCATGACGCGGCCGTCGCCTTTGCAAACATTGCACTTGGCCGTAATCATCTGGCCCGTCCCATTGCAAGTGGGACAAGTTGTCGTGGTCTGCATTTGTCCCAGGAAGGTACTTCTCACCTGGCGAACATATCCAGATCCTTTGCAAGTGGTACAGACAGTAACAGAGCTTTTGTCTTTGGCACCAGATCCATTGCAGGTCCTGCAGATGATTTGTTTTTTGACCTTGATCTTCTTGGTCACCCCGTTGGCCACCTCGCTAAGGGTCAATCCCACGCGGATGCGCAGGTTGCTTCCCCGCTGGCCTTGTGAGCGCCTTTGCGTGCGACTGCCACCACCGAAAAAGGATTCGAAAGGGCTGCCACCATCGCCAAAGATGTCTCCAAACTGAGAGAAGATGTCTTCCATCGTCATGCCACCGCTGAAGCCTCCTCTGCCACTGGCCTGCCCGCTCACACCGGCATGGCCGAAGCGATCGTAGCGCGCCCGCTTGTCTTTGTCACTCAATATTTCGTAGGCTTCTGCTGCCTCTTTGAACTTGTCCTCGGCAGCCTTGTCTCCCGGATTGCGGTCCGGGTGAAACTTCATGGCGATTTTGCGATACGCCTTTTTGATGCTTCCTTCATCGGCGCCTTTTGCAACGCCCAGGACTTCGTAATAATCTCTTTTTGCCATATTGGATGGATCTTATTTGCCTACGACGACTTTGGCATAACGAATAATTTTTTCTTTCAGCTTGTATCCTTTTTCTACCGTGTCGATGACTTTGCCCTTCATGTCGTCGGAGGGAGCGGGAATTTCCGTAATGGCCTCGTGGAATTCGGGATCAAAAGCCTCGCCATTGGACTCCATGGGTTCCAGTCCTCTCTGCTGAAGAGCGCCGTACAATTTGTTGTAGACCAGCATGACCCCTTCACTGAACGGCTCCTTGCTGTTTTCGTCTTCTGCATTTTTCTTGGCCCTGTCAAAATCGTCCAAAACCGGAAGCAAAGCTGCCAGGGTGTCTTGTGCTGCCGTAGCCATCAGATCGAGACGCTCTCTGACAGTGCGCTTTTTGTAGTTGTCAAACTCAGCCACCAGGCGAATGTACTTGTCTTTCAGTTCGCTCACCTGAGCTTCCAATTCTTCTTTTTCCGCCTCCCATTTGGCTTCTTTGGAAGACTTTTTGCTGGACTTAGAACCTTTCTTCCCAGCCTTATCTTCCTGATTTACAGTCTCTTCGGCAATTTCTTCTGTTGATTCTATTTTATCCTTTTTGCTCATTATGTCTTTAATTTTTTTGATCATACCCATGGTCGTATGTTATTCTGCTTTGCCAGTCTCATGGCAAGTCCTGCAAAGCGAGTACGGAAATCAATAAAATTTCCTGTATTTGGTACATCAATTTTGTTGCCACGGCCAAATTTGAGCCATTTTGTCAGTCGAGCTGTCCATCCAGAATCTCCTGGATGCGTTCGATGGAAGGATTGGCCTCCATGATTTCTCCCTCGGGGTTGATCAGGTACTTCGTCGGGACTTCCTTGATGCCATAGGCTTCGGAGATGGGACCGTTGAAAAATCGGAGGCTTGTTGACTGGTCCAGGATGTGATGGGGCCACCGCAAGCCGTCCTTTTCGATGGCTCGTTTCCACCTTTGGTCGCTGTTTTCCACACCAATACTCACAATTTCCAGTCCCCCCTTGTCGGTCAAGGGCTTGTCGTGGTAGTTGTCGTACAATGCCACCAGAAAGGGATTTTCCTGACGACAGGGACCACACCAGCTTCCCCAAAAATCAACGAGGACAAACTGGCCTTCGAGTTGTTCCAGGGTGAACGCTTTGCCGCTGATGTCAGTGGCCTCTATGTTTGGCGCGGGTTCTCCCCCACCGTATTTGGGCTTCATGTAAAAATAGCGTACAGCCAGAGCAGCCAATAAGACGATCAATAGGATGTTGCCAATTCTGGAAAAGTTGGATGTTGCGGCCATTGTTGTTTGATTTTTTTGAAGTAGAATGCGTTTTCCCCGTCCAAAGTTGTCCGCCAGTCGTCTTTTGAGGAAGCTATCCGATGGGATTGTCCGTTGCCTTACCACCAGCCATGCGCCGTCGCTTTCGCTCGTTGAGAACCGTCCGAATCCAATTGGGGATGATGATGGCCCCGATTAGGAGATACAAATAATAAGTCAACAAACGCCAGATGGAAGCCACCAACAACGCGACTCCTTTGCCCGGTACATAGTCGCTCAGAAAGCCATAGAATACAATCTCTGCCAATCCAGCCCCGCCAGGCGTTGGGCTGAAGGCCATGATGACAAACATGGTTTCCAGCCGACCGTACAAGACCAATTGCTCGATCGCCGCCAGGGATGTATCGGGCATAAAGGCGATGATGAGGCAATTGAGCAGCAAAAAACGGCAAGACCAAGCCCCTGCGGTTGAGAGGAACGCGCCGATGTGATAGGACCAGCGTCGCTGGCGCATCTCTCTGGATGCTGTGACGATGTCATTGCCCAGCTCGATGGCCTTGTGGCGGTACTTGCGCAGGAAGCCCAGGCGGGTGATGCTCACCATCAGCCGTTTGATGGCCAAGGGGTTGATGAAAAGGCCATAGAAAAACAGGAAGCCGTACAGTCCCATGAAGAGGTAGGTACCGATGAAGGTGTAGCCCCAGCCATCGAGGTCGTATAGGGTAGACATGTTGGGGCGAATGATGCGTGGACCAAAAAGGACAAACAAGATCGGCAGTGTCCCGATGAAGAAAAAAGTGTCGAGCACTGCTGTGAAAATGACGATGGTGGTGGTTTTGGCAGTGGACAGCTTTTCCTGTGCCAGGATGAACAGTGCAACAGCGGAGCCCCCGATGCTGGTGGGCGATACAGCGGAGCTGAATTCCCAGATGAAAATCAATTCGATGCACTTGCGCCAACTGAAGGCCTTATCGGATAAGATGCGCAGTCGATTGGCATAGGACAGGTGACGGATGACAAGGAAGCCAAACGCAGCCAGAATCCAAAAGGCAGTGTGGCTGGTCCAGTTGATTTTGGAAAGTTCCTCCGGGTTGAAGTTCCGCCAAAACAGATACGCCACCACACCTACACCGAGCAGAATGGGAAGGATGATTCTCGAAATCCGTATGGACTTCAGGACCTCCTGCTGTTCATTGGTAAAGCTGTCCTGGTAGTCTGTTTTCACAATCGTTTTATTGGCCGAGCAATTTACACATAAGCGGTTCGACAGAATGACAAATCAGCGGTATTTCTGCGGTCTCCCTTTCACAAAGTTCAGAAGATACAAACTTCGACAGCAAGGCAATGCATATCACTGTCAAAATTCTACATTTTCAATGAGGGGCGATTTCTGACAAGGAACACTTGGCTCTCCAAATCGTTTGGCCTGTTGCTCGATCAAGGACGCGGGAAGGACAGATTTTTCCTGTTGGTATGGACTTGTAAAGGTCACAATGTCTATCTTTACAGAGATGGATGAAAAGTTGAAAAAATGGCGTTTGATCTTGGGCAGCAAGGCCGATCCTCAAGGGGAGACAGGTCTGGAAGGAGATAGCATGCAGATGGACAAAGTGCTCGATGCCTTGTACGACAGTGAGCGCAAAGGCGGCCTGGGCAGCTCCGCCCCCAATGTCAATCGCTGGTTGGGGGACATCCGCAAATACTTCCCCAGCAAAGTTGTCCAGGTAATGCAGCGGGATGCCTTCGATCGCTTGGGCCTTCAACAGATGTTGCTGGAACCAGAATTGCTGGAATCTGTCGAAGCCGATGTCAGTTTGGTGGCCACCATCCTGAGTCTCAACAAAATCATTCCCAATAAGACCAAGGACACTGCCCGAAAGGTGGTTCGAAAGGTGGTGGAAGAATTGCAAAAAAAGCTCCATAACCCCATGCGCCAGGCCATCAAAGGCAGCCTGAGCCGATCGATTCGCAACCGCCGACCTCGTCTCAACGAAATTGACTGGCACCAAACCATCCGCGCCAACCTGAAGCATTACCAACACGAGTTGGGGGCCATCATTCCCGAACGCTTGATTGGCTACGGTCGCAAAGGACAGTCCCTCCGACACGTCATCCTCCTGGTCGACCAAAGTGGTTCCATGGGGACATCGGTGGTGTATTCTGGCATTTTTGGGGCCATCATGGCTTCTCTGTCCTCTGTCAAAACCCACATGGTGGTATTCGACACATCGGTGGTAGACTTGACTGAGCAGCTCAATGATCCAGTGGACCTACTCTTTGGCACCCAATTGGGCGGTGGTACCGACATCAACAAGGCTCTCGCCTATACCGAGGGGCTGATCACTCGCCCAGAAGACACCATACTTGTGCTGATCAGCGATTTGTACGAGGGAGGCAATGCCCGACAAATGGTCCGACGGATTGCCAGCATCAAGGGTTCTGGGGTGCAATTCATCACCCTCTTGGCCCTCAGCGACAAAGGGGCGCCCTCCTACGACCATCAAATGGCTGCCCAACTGGCCAGCCTCGACATTCCCAGCTTTGCCTGCACGCCGGAGCTGTTTCCCGATCTGATGGCAGCGGCGATCAAGAAAGAAGACATTTCGCAATGGAAGGGGCGGAATCTAGGCGCTTAATCCACTCTCCCGGACAGCCATTGTCATCAAAATGTTAAATTTTGAAATACCCCATTGTTTTTGTATGTTTTAGAAATGTTCATTTTCAAATAACTAGACAAACCAAAGCCACCAGCTATGAAAAGAATGCCCATTTTCTCTCTTTGCCTACTGATGTTGTTTCTGAGTGCTTGTACCAAGGACAGGGTGGAATCCACCTCCGAATACTATTCTGATGCGGAAAAAGAAATCCTTTCTGCCAAGTTGAATTTGCCACTGGGCACCCCACATGAGTATTCCACAACGCCTCCCTCTTTCATGGCTGGAATTCCCACTCGCATCCAACGAGGAAAGGCAACACTGGGCCGCGTTCTGTTTTACGACACAGAGCTGTCTCTCAACAAATCGGTCTCTTGCGCTTCCTGCCACCACCAGGCCAATGCATTTGCTGATCCAGTTGCCCAAAGCGAAGGCTTCAATGGGGAATTGACTCCTCGCAACTCCTTTGCCCTCGGGTCGACAAGCTCCGCTTCCCAAGCCTACGGAGGACCTGTAACGGCCAACCTTTTTTGGGATGGGCGGGCCAGAACCATTGCCGAGCAAAGCACCCAAACCATCGAAGACGCCATCGAAATGGGACTCGACATGGACGAGTTGGTCAAGCGCGTACGGGAAATTGACTACTACCAAGTCCTGTTCAAAAGAGCATACTGGTTGGAAAGTACCAGTGGACAGCCGGATCAATACATCACCAAGGAGCGCCTGCTGGAATCCATCGAAGCATTCATGCTCTCCTTTTTCTCCCACAACAGCAAATTCGACAAAGGCTACAAAGACGTCTCTGCCGCTAACTTCGATCCCTTTGCAAAGCTGGACAACTTCACCGAATCCGAAAACCTGGGCAAGACCCTATTCATGACTCAATGTGCGACTTGCCATGGCACAACATCTACCACCGCAAGCATAGATCATGCAAGCAATGGATTGGACATTGCCTACGAAGACAAAGGAATCGGAGAATTGGACAACCACCCACTTGGAATGAACGGACCAGAATTCGACGGTGTATTCAAAGTACCTACCCTGCGCAACATAGAATTGACTGGACCTTATATGCACGACGGCCGATTTGACAGCCTGGAAGAAGTGATCGAACACTACAGCACAGGCATCAAAGAACACAGGAATCTACACAGGCTGTTGAAGGAAAACAATGGAAGTCCAAGGCAATTCAACTTCAGTGAAACGGAGAAAAAGGCATTGGTCGACTTCCTGAAGACCTTGACGGACCCCGTATTCATCACTGCAGAGCGCTTTGCTGATCCATTCAAAGAGTAGACATTCCATACAGCATCAGCATCCCTCCTGTTGGGCCCAGGCCGTTTCATTGGAACGGGTGATGATGCTGTGTTTGACAAACTTTTCAAAGGGCTGACCAAATTGTTCTTCGTAGACTTTGTAGGCAAGGGTGGCGATGTACTCTGCTTCCAAGAAAGGAGTGACCTTGGAAGGATGGCGCTGAACTAGGTCAAAATAAGTCTTTCCCAGACCGATGACAATGGCCCGCGCATGAATGAAACAAACTTCTGAAAGACGGGTGTACTGAAACAGGATGGGCGTATCCAACTGGTACATTTTGTACTCCATCAAGCGAATGAACTCCTTCAAATCTTCCCGACTCAGTGCCATCAGCTTGATCCCCATGGCGGGGACAACGGCCTGTTCCATGACAATGGCCAACTGTTGAAGGGCATCACTTTGGTTGAGGGAAATTGCTCTTTTCCGGGTGGCATCCAGTGCTGGGTACGTGGCCCAGGCTGACTCGATGACTTGCCAAAATACCGACTCGTTCATGATTGTGGATTGTACAGGTTTTACGCAATCTGAGCACCAACTGTTTGCAGTAATTTTTTACGCACCCCCTCCCCTCTCAATTGTCTGAAAAACCCAACAGGTAGCAAGGGCAAGATTCTGCCAACTCCATCCCGAGACAATACACCTTTTGGCGGCCATTGAACAACAAAGTCCAGCCTTCGCCAGCAGCGATGCAATCCAGGAGGGTCGCGAGATTCTGTTGGTAACTGCTGTATCCTCGGCTCTGAAGGTAAAACTCCAATTCTTTGGCTGTCGTTGTGCCGTGTACACTCATCAGTCGGAGGGCAGCCATTTTTACAACCAGCCAGTCGGGCATGCCAACGCGGGATTGAGAGGAAGAGGTATAAGGGTCGTCGAAATAGGAAGGCATAGACATTTATAACTTTTTTGGGTACAAATCAATCATTCAATCATCAATCGTAACAAAAATAGTGATAAAAGCCATGTAAAACAACTTTTTGTTTATTTTTATTCAGTAAAATATATTTTGACACAAAAAGTGGAAATCTCCTACTTTTTCGCCAATTCTCTGTCTATGATCTTGACGACATTCTTGATGATGGATTTGACAGAATCGTAGCGGAGCATTTTGATCTTGCGGTACCGGCGGGTCTGTGCCAAGAGCATGTGAAACTTTGGATCTTTTTTCAAAGCCTCAAATTGAAGTGGGACATAGCCAACCGTATACTCTTTTCCATAGGAATCATCCACAATGGGAAAGACGTAGTGCTCATCAGAGTAGACCCTGGTTCCCACCGTGTCATTTACCAATTCAGCACTGAACCTCAAATCCATGTCTGTATTTGGCCTGAATGCCTGGAGATAATAGTCGTCCAACACTTCTGAAATATCGGGGACGAAGGATTTGTTTGCCGTCAATCGCGGAAAGTTGCCTTCATACAGCGCTTGAAGGGCCATCCGAATGGTGTCGTTCTGAATGATGTCGAGGCCTTCTTCAGTCAATCTGGTGTAGGCAGCATTGGTCGGAAAGATGTATTCATCCATTTTTATCAAGTAAAAATCAAAACAGAGGCTATCGGTGTAGGGCTGATCCTTTTCAATCACGTCAATGATTTCGTAGTGACTGTTGAATCCCATTTTCAACTTTGCGGCATCCCGCCACACGTCCTCATAAACCTCTTGTATTTCAAATTTGACTTGTTGCAGCAAGATCTTTTCCAGCTTGGCTCGTTGGCGATCTTCGCTGATGGAATTGATTTGAAGGGCGACCAGGATTCCGATGACCACCAGAATGATTTCGCCAACTGCGTAGGTCAGGTATTTTTTGATCCTTTTTTCGGTCAGAAATCGCTGTCGATTTTTCCTAAAGATTTTTGCCATTGGTTCATACTTTCTATTGGAAAAGAGGGAGAGAAGAAAACACAGCAATCATTCCTCGCGTATCATCGCATCGATGCTGGCAGCTTTGCGGGCAGGGGGCAGGGATGCCAAGATGCCGATGCCGACCACCGTCACAGCAACTGCAACGAAGTCCAACAACCGCATGCTGATGGGGTACGCATCTACCACAAATCCAGCCGGAATGGGCACGACTCCCAATAGCTTTTGAACCACAATGAAGAGAACGGCCAGAACAAAGCCACTGACCATCCCCAGCAAGGAAAGCAGCAGGCCTTCGTAGAGAAAGATGTTGCGCACTTTGGCGGCTGTGGCGCCCATGGATTTGAGGATGGCAATGTCTTTTTTCTTCTCCAATACAATCATCCAAAGAGAGCCCACCATATTGAATGCCACCAAGACGAGGGTCAGGCTGAGAATGGCGAAGCTCATCCACTTTTCGATGTTCATCAACTTGAGAAAGGCCTCGTCCTGTCGGTAGCGATCCAGCACGACAAATTCTGGCCCCATGACCGCCTGAATGCTTTCCAGCACCGCTGGCTGATCGCCTTCCGGGTCCAGTCGCAGCTCGATGGCACTGGCTTCGTCATCATAGTCCAACAACTGCCGGGCAAATTCCAGAGAGGAAAGTACATATTGGTTGTCAAAGTCTTGCTGAATCACAAAGGTGCCGGCCGGTTGGGCACGTCGCTTGCGGAAGGGTTCGCCAAAAGTTCCTTTCTTTCGCTTGGCCATGTACACAAAAAGAGGCGTGACAAAATTGTCCACATCCACCGTCAATTTATTGCGCATTCCCAATCCCAGGATGACCATTTGTTGGCCATTGTTTTTCAAGCTGTACACCCCTTCGCGAACCGTAGAATCAATTCGGGTCACTGCCGCAAAGTATTCATCCACCCCCTTGAGTGTCCCAAAGTCCTGACTTTCTTTGTATTCAAAAAAAGCGACCTCTTCCAAACTCAGGGAAACGGCCTCCACGCCAGGCAACTGCCGAAGCGTCGCCAACTTGCTGGAATCCACCTCGAAGACTTTCCCTTCGACAGGTAGTATTTTCACATCGGGATTGAAAGAGCTGAACAGGCTGGAAATGAGGTCTTCGAAGCCGTTGAAGACAGACAATACAATGACCAAGGCGGCCGTACCGATGGCGATGCCAAAAACAGAGATGCCCGAAATGACATTGATGGCGTTTGTAGAACGCTTGGCAAAAAGATACCTACGGGCGATGCGCAACGGCCAGTTCATCAATTTTCCAGTGCTTCGTAAACAATACTTTGTATGCGGGGCCTGTAATCCTCCGTGCTCAGTTTGTAATTGTTCATCGAGGGATAGGTCCGGTTGGAAAGAAAGACAAATATAAGATTGTATTCCGGATCTACCCAAACACAGGTGCCCGTAAAACCCAAATGCCCAAAAGTACTCTCCGAGGCTTTGGCCGAAACATTTTGGTTGCGCAGCGGGCTGAGTTCCTTCATATCAAATCCAATGCCACGGCGGGTGTCTTCCGGATGGCGAGTGATGAAGGTGCGAATGGTTTCAGGCTGCAAAAACTGCTGGCCGCCGTAATAGCCACCATTGAGCAACATCTGCATGAGGATGGCCAAGTCGTTGGCATTGGCAAAAAGGCCCGCATGTCCGCTGACACCTCCCAGCATGGCAGCGCCCATATCGTGGACGTAGCCGTGGACCCGCTGCCGACGAAAATACTTGTCTTCCTCCGTGGGCACGATCTGCTTGAGAGAAAACTTTTCCGTAGGTTTGTAGGTAGCTGTGGACATGCCTAATGGCTTGTAAAAGGTCTCTTGTACATAGGTCTCAAAAGGCTGTCCTGTCACCCGACTGACCATCAGACTGATTAGGTAAAAGCCCAGATCGCTGTATTTGTATTGGGCCTTAGGGCGAAGCTCAGATCGACGAATTTGTGCCCAAATGGAGTCCTGAAAGCTCTCTACCATAAACAGCTTTTCCGTCACCGGCACCTGAAAATCTCCCGTCCGCTTGCGCTTGTAGTATTTGGTCATGGGCCGGGGATTGCGGCGACTCTTGGTCACAGTTTGCTCAAAGAATGGAATCCAGGCCTTGAGGCGGGCCCGGTGGGCCATGATGTCGTAGATCGTCAAATCGGCCTTGTTGGTCTGCTTCAACTCTGGCAGGTAGTTGCTCATCGGTTCGTAAACATTGATGCGGCCCTCTTCGTGCAATTTCATCACCGATACTGTGGAGGCGGCTATCTTGGTCACAGAAGCCAGGTCGTAGATGTCGGATGTTTCTACCCTGGTGCGCTTCGAGTAGGTATGGTGCCCATAGGCTTTGTTGAACACCACCTTGCCATCTTTGGCCACCAGCACCACCCCACCCGGCGTGGCCTTGGTCCGGATGGCCTTTTGCATCATTGCGTCCACTCCCTTGAGTTCGCTGGCTCGCATGCCCACACTTTCGGGCAGGTCGTAGGACAAGCGAAAGAATGAGCTGGTGGTATGTCCGTCGTTGAAGCGGCTGCGAGCAGAGGCCGTCACAGGCAAGCGCCCTTTGATGCTGAATGCGCCGAAAAGAGCCTGCGCCGCCAATTCTTGGGTCACGTCATCCTCATTGTAGGCCTCCAACACCCAGTCGACCTCATCAAAATATTGCAGGGAATAGGGATTGCCAAAAACAACCAATACGACCTTGGTCATCTTGCGAAGGGCATCAATGAAGGCCCGCTGGCTCATGTCGATCCCAAAGTTTTTGCTGGCATAGCTGCTCATGTCGTGCAGCCCAATGACGACGACATCCTTTTGGCCCAGCTTGCGGATCAGGCGTTCGCTCACAGCGGAGCTCATGTCTTTGGGCGCGTCGTAATGGTCGACATCTGAATATTTGCTGAGGGTCTTTTGAAAGAGGGTTTGGCTGTAGGACCCCATGGACAAGGAGCCGATGGAAAGTGTATCGACCAGGCCAAAGGGGAGCAGGTCATCTTCGTTGCGCACCAAAGTGAGGGCTTCCTGGATCAAGCGGCGCTTGAGGGATTTTGCTTCGGGTGCATTGAGGTTTTCGCGAATGCCCGACATGCGCAGTGGCACAAACTTGGTCAGCCCCAATTGGTATTTTGCCCGCAGCACTTTTCGAACACTTTTGTGAACCCTATCCAGCTTCAGTCGCCCATCGGCCAGGTAAGCATTGATCGCCTTGAAAGCGGCCGGAATGTCTTCTGGCAGCAACAAGATGTCGTTGCCCGCCACCAAGGCATTGGCCTCCACTTCTCCCGGCTGGTGGTGCTTGGTCACTCCTTTCATGCCCAAGGCATCGGTAAAAATCAAGCCATTGAATCCCATTTCATCTTTCAGAATAGTGGTAACGGCTCGGGGAGAAAGCGTGGTGGGGAGATTGGCGCTGCTGTCGATGACGGGGACGTGCAAATGGGCAATCATCATGCTCTCGATGCCGTGATCTGACAATACCCGAAAGGGAAACAACTCGATGCTGTCCAGGCGTTGGCGGTCGTGGGGGATGATGGGCAGGTCGTAGTGCGAATCCACGTCGGTATCACCATGGCCTGGGAAGTGCTTGGCACAGGCATAGACGCGGCCATCCTGCATGCCCTTCATGTAGGCATAGCTCTTGGCAGCCACGTTGTATCGATCCTCGCCGAAGGAGCGGGTATTGATGACAGGGTTGGAGGGATTGTTGTTGACGTCGGCCACCGGGGCGAAGTTGACGTGGACACCGATGCGACGGCACTGGCGGGCCACCTCCTGCCCCATTTCATAAATCAAGCGATTGTCTTGTATGGCGCCCAACATCAATTGTTTGGGAAAACTGATGGTGCTTTTCTTCAGGCGCATTCCCAGGCCCCATTCCGCATCCATGGAAATCATCAGGGGCACGCGCTGGGCGAGGGCTTGGTAGCGATTGGTCAATTCGGCCTGTTTTTCTGGTGTTCCTTGGAAAAAACAGAGGCCTCCGATCTGGTAGTCCCGAATGGCCTTTTCCACTTGGGCGATGTGATCTGGTCCCAGGTCAGAATGTGCCCGGATCATAAACAACTGGGCCAAGCGTTCCTCTTCACTCATGGCATCAAATACATCACTGATCCATGCCTCTTGCTTTTCCAATGCCTCTACGGCTGCCTCTGAGGGATCGGAATTGTATCGATCATTGGCACTGATGCTGAGCAGGGCAATGAGTAAGATGGTTAAAACTGCTGATTTCATAATGCTCCAAGTTCACTATTTGATGCTGTGTCGTATTGCCAATTTTGCTTGGCAGACAGGAAAAGATTATTGACGACCTCTGGACTCCAACATCCGCCTCTCACTCGCTTGTTTGCGCTGGCGAATCCCGGGGTCGAGCTGCTCGGCTTTTTCGATGGCTACCTGAGCTTTGTCATTGGATCCCAGGTGCATGAAGGCACTGCCAAGATTCCAATGAGCATCGGCATTTTCAGGCTGAATTTCTGTGGCCTTCAGAAAATATTCTATGGCTCTCATGTGCTGGTTGGCGACCCCAAAGGCGACTCCCAGCAAGCGATTTGTTTCGTAATCCTCCGGCATCCGTTTGCGGGCTTCTTGCAGATTGATGATGGCTTTTTGGATGTCTTGTCGCTTTTCGCCCCAATAGCGTCCTGCATCCCGGTAGGTAATGCCGATGTTGCGCTCTGCCTTTTCATCGCCCGGATTCATTTTCAAGACCTGTTGGTAGTATTGTATGGCCTTGTCAAACTGTTCAAGATAATTGTAGCAATTGCCCAATTGAAGATACGCCTCCTTGTAGCCCGGATGAATCCGAACGGCTTCGTTGAGGTGCCCCACTGCCTCGGTCAGCATCTGCTTTCGCTGGGCCTCATTTTCCACTTCCAGCGAACGAACAGACAACTCTCCCCCAACTGCATTGCGCAATTTGGCACTGTTGGGCGAGGTGGCAATGTCTGTTGTAAAAAGGGTGTAATTGCTTTCCCAGGCAGCATTGCGATTGATGGTCTTGATGCTCATCAACAATAGGACAACGCCCAGGATGGCAAAAGGAATGTTCAATTGCTGAAAAGACTTGAGGCTGTCGCTTTTTGCCTGCCACAAGGCCAGTCGATACAACAAAATGGCAACCGCCATGCAAAAGCCCACAGAAGGCATGAAGACGAGGCGTTCGGCCATATTGGTGCCGATGGGAAAAAGCAGGTTGGATACAATCGAAAACGTCAGCAAGAAAAACAATCCGGCAAAGGCCAAGTGATTTTTCTTGACCATTTCCCAAAAAGAAAAAGCGATGAGTCCCAAAAAGGCCAATGCACTGAGCCACACCTGCCAATCGCCTAAGGTCATCAGATCGACATGCCGAGGATAGTAGTCGTGGGTCAATGGATGGGGAAAAACCAGCAGCTGAAAGTATTTGCCGATGGTGTACAAAACGGTGGCAAACTGTTCGGCCGCCGAGAAGGGGACGTACTGGCTGCCCTCTAACTTGAGAAACGGATTGTTCATCAATTCATTGGAAGGCTCCCCAAAAGAACTGATGATGGAAAAGCGAATGAACAAAAAGGCCACTGCCGCTGCTGCAAATGGAATGACCTGCCGGGCAATGGTTCCAAAATCTGCCTTTGTAAAAAAGTAATACATCAAGGGGACGATGGCCAAAAACGTAATGGCATTTTCTTTGGCCATCAGCCCCACAAAGAATACCACTCCTGCCAACAAAGACCACTGGATTTGCTTGGTGCGGAAGGCGCGAAGGATCAAGCAGGCGGCGCCCAGGCTACCCAAAAGGCTGACAATCTCATCGCGTCCTTTGATGTTGGCCACTGCCTCGGTATGGATGGGGTGGGCGACGAATAGCAAGGCCGCTGCGATGGCCACAAAATAGGCATAGCTTTCCTTGCCACTGCCAGTGAGAAGGGCGAGCAGCAGCCAGTACACACACAAACCTGTGAGTCCAAAGAGAAGGACATTGACAAAGTGCCCGACGGCTGGATTGCCCTCTTTGATGCCTTGCCCTTGGGCATCTCGCCTTTGGCTGCCGTCAGAGTTGAGCAGCGGGCGGGCAGACAATTCCCATTCGATGGCAAAGAGGATGAGTGTCATGGGCCGATAGCGTCCTCCGGATACAAGCTTGTCTTTGCCTTCTGTTTTGAAAAATCCCTTGAACGTATCGTAGGACAGAATGCCCGGAATGCCTGCCAATCCCTGGGTGGTATACATGTTGTCTGTGATCACGATGGCGTCGTCCTGGGTATACCCATGTCCGATGGTATTGCCATAGAGCACAAAACTGAATGCCATGATGATCAGGGCATGCCACAATTGGTTGGTAAAAAAATCGGGTTGTCCGTTCAGGCGGGATTTGGAATGAAGCTTCTTGGCTTTCGGTGCTTTTCCGCCTTGCTTTGCTTTCTTGTTTTTGGCCATAGATAACTGGATCCATTGATACGAGAGAAGTATACGGATTTTTTGCCGCTATGGTCGCTAAAATATTACTTTTTTTCGCAATTGGTGGGAAGAGGTTCAATCTACCCGTTCGACCTCCGTCAGTGCGTAGATCAGGCGGTTGATGTCTTCGTCGTTGAGCTGCAATTTGCCCCGGATGGTGATGGGCTCGGTGGTGTACTTGATGGCCTCCTTGGCTTCGACCTCCATGACGGTCTCTGGCCCGGCACCTCCACAGAAAAAGCACATGTTGTAGGGGAAGGCTGAAAAGACAAACTCCCTGTGACTTTTGTAGCCCTCTACAGGGATGATGTAGCCCTTGATGGTGACCAATTCTCCGTCCAGCTTTTTGATGGGCTCGCTGAATACGGGAACATCCACTTTGAAGCCCATCACTTCATCATACTGCTTCTTGAAGGTAATTTTGGAAAGGGTTTTCCAAATGTTGTTCGTCTCAGGAGCCTGAGCACCAGCAGTTGTCCAGCAAGTGAACAAGAAAAACAGGGGCAAGGGCAGAACAAACAACTTTTTCATGGATATGGCATTTTGCACAAAGATAGCAACAATCTATCGGTCAATCAGTTCTGCCTCTTTGAGGCTAAACATGACTTGCTTTGTGTTGCGAGAGGTAAATTCAAAGCGTCCCTCGATCGTGATGGCTTTTTCAGAAAATGGAATTTTTTGGTTGTCTTTGGTGAATACCTCAACAACAGATTCGGGCCCGGCTTTTCCACAAAAGAAGCAATTTCCGTAGGGATAAGCCGAGAACATGAAGTGACTTTGGGCCTTTTTTCCACTCAATGGGATGACATAGCCTTTGAGCTGAATGGTCTGCCCATCCAATTTTTCGATCATGGCGATGAACTTACCGTCTCCAGAAGCAGGTCCTTTGGAGGTAAATTCATTCTCGTACTTCATCATTGCCAGGGTTCTCCAGGCATTTTTGTCCTGTGCCAGCCCCTCGCTGAGATTCAGAAAAAGGGCCACAAACAAGCAAACAATCACTGATTTTTTCATAAGCGTACCTCTATTTGGGTGCAATTGTATGGTAAAAATGCACCTTTTGGACGTATGTATACAACAAAGCAGGACAGCTTTTGGTGCTAAGATTCTGTTAAAGTTGTAGAAATATCCGTACCAGAAGCAGAAATGGCTGGCAATATCGCTGCCAAAAGGCCAATGAACAGGGAAGCTCCCAGTAGTAGGATTTCCTCCATCAAGAAGGTTCGTCCAGTGAATGAATAGCGATAGGCATCTTCCATATAACCAGAGAAAAATTCAATCCCGGAATGGCTCAGCAGTAGTCCAAGCACATAGCCCAAAGTCGCCAAAATCAGTCCTTCCAATATGATGAGGAAGAACAAGCGACTGCGAGAAGCGCCCATGACCCGCATGAGGGCCAGTTCATATCGCCTCTCCTTCAACGAACTGAAGAGGGAAATGAATATGCTCAAGCCAGAAACAATGATGATAACGATGGCCAGAAAGTGCAAAAATTGCTCTCCATTGCCCATCATTTCCATCAATCGATTCATTTGATATGCCGGGGAAGCGGCTAGTAGGTCTGTATTTTCATTGATTTCACGCGGCATGTTGAGCGCCCGCCAGTTGGAATTGTTCCGGAAGCGAACCAAGAGGGCAGTGACTTCCTTGTCTACTTCTTCTATGAGGGGTTTCCGAGGAGCAGGGGGCTCTTTCTCTTGGTGGGCATGGCCTTCGTGAGCATGATCTTCGTGATCGTGGCCCTCGTGAGCGTGGCTTTCATGATCGTGGCCCTCGTGGGCATGGCCCTCATGGTCGTGCCCCTCATGATCGTGGCCCTCGTGAGCATGATCTTCATGGTCATGACCCTTGTGAGCATGGCCTTCATGGTCATGACCCTCGTGAGCATGGCCCTCATGATC
>JBCBOS010000004.1:90272-392166 GCA_039821145.1 Bacteroidota bacterium
GATCGTGGCCCTCATGGTCGTGCCCCTCATGATCGTGGCCCTCATGGTCGTGCCCCTCATGATCGTGGCCCTCATGGTCGTGCCCCTCATGATCGTGGCCCTCATGGTCATGACCCTTGTGAGCATGATCTTCATGGTCATGACCCTTGTGAGCATGATCTTCATGGTCATGACCCTTGTGAGCATGATCTTCATGATCGTGGCCCTCATGATCGTGGCCCTCATGATCGTGGCCCTCATGATCGTGGCCCTCATGATCGTGGCCCTCATGATCGTGGCCCTCATGATCGTGGCCCTTATTGGCCCCCTCCTTGTGATCGTGTTCGCCATGGTCATGATCCTCGTGATCGTGTACTTTCCAGATGCTCTGTGTATTGGTCAATATCAACTGATCGAGTACTGTACCGGAAGGTTCAAAAATTCCGACCACCTCAAACCCCTCTCCATCATCGTGGATGTTGATGCCATCATCAATCAATCCATGTGCACTGAAAAAGCGATCACCAATGGCCAGGCCCAAATCGTCGGCCACTGCTGCGCCGATGTTGACTTCAAAATCTCTCTCCCAGCGTTTGCCCTTGGCCAAGGTACCATTGTATAGAGAATCGATGAACAAGTGGTTGGTCCCCACAATTCGATACCCTTTGTGGTTGTCACCCACAGATACAGGGACAGAAAAGCGGATGAGTGGATGGCGAGGATTGAGAAACGGCTTGATCTCATTGATGGAGACATTGCCCGTGGGGGCATCGATGTGGTACATGTTGCACAAAATCAACTGCAGCGGACTTCCTTTGGCGCCGACCACCATGTCGATGTCTGCCAAGTTGTTTTCAAACTTTTCTTCGATCTGCTCACTCATCATCAGGAGCAAAGAAATCAGTCCAACACCCAGGGCAAACAGCAACAAACTGAGGGTCATTGACAGGGGTTTGAACGTGAGATTTTTCCAACTAAGTCGAAGAATATTCATAATTGCTTGGATGATTTGCAGCAATGGCGTCCTCCCATCGGGCAGCCATTACAAGATGATGCGCTTTTCGAATCGCTCCTTGAGTCTTCCATCATGGGTGACGATCACAAGGCTGGCATTTTCTTCCCCAGCCTGTTGCTCCAACAACTGAACGACCTCCTCGCAATTGACATCGTCCAGTGCAGAAGTCGGTTCATCTGCCAATATGACCAGTGGCCGATTGACCAATGCCCGCGCAATGGCGAGCCGTTGCTGTTCTCCTTGGCTGAGGTTGTTGGTGTATTCGTTGAGTTTGTGATCGATGCGCAAACGTTCCAACATTTCTTTGATGCGCTTTTCAGAGACTGCTTGTCCAGCCAGCTGTTGTGCCAAGGCCAGGTTCTCTTTGACAGTGAGTGCTTTGAGAAAGTGTGCCTGTTGAAAGACGATTCCAATCTTTTGTCCGCGAAATCGGTCCAAGGCAGCAGCGCTGAGTTTGTTCAGAACTTGCCCATCTACTTCTACGATCCCTTTCTGTGGTGTGCGCAGTCCGCCAAGAAGATGCAGCAAGGTGGTTTTGCCACAGCCAGACTGGCCGAGCAACAGCCAATGCTCACCTCTTTGACAGTCAACGTCTGGAAAGTGAAGGAAGTTATTTCCATCGTAGGAAAAGCCGAGATTTGTCGTTTTCAACATGATGACAAAGATATGGAATGAGGGGGGGGAATTCAAAAGAATGGCGATTTGCAGCAACACATTTTACAATACAATATACGAATTCAATTCCATATTATCTGTCCGCAAGACATTCACAACCAATCGAATAAACATAACGAAAAAAAATCTTCGAAAAAAGTGCCTAAAAATTTATGGAATTTGGGTGGGTGCCGTGTCCTATTACCGGATTTTTTCTTTCCGAGGAGGGCCCTTTCGGGAGGAAAACCAGTAGATTTCTTGCGGCCCCTCAGCCGATTGGAGAAAGGGCGGAGCTGTGTGCTCTGGACGGATCGGAGAGGTGGAGGGGGCGGTTGGGCGGGACCCTCCCAAAGCCACAAGTATACCCTTCTCCAAATGCCATTTCTGCAATGCCAAAACAAGCCCTCGATCTCAACACAAGACGACCGATCACACTGCACAAAGTCCTCATATCTCCACTCCAACTTCTACTGACCATTCATTTTTCCCCCACCTCCCAGAACCTTGACCCAAGCAGGCCTGTTCAAGCTGATGAAAATCCAACGCTCTCAGCAACAGGCTGCCCCCAAGACGAGCAAGGAGCATCTAGCAACAGCCATCAAAACCATCAAAACCATCAAAACCATCAAAACCATCAAAACCATCAAAACCATCAAAGATGACCTTATTAGACTACCAAAAACAGTTCGATGCCATACTGAACGGCGAAAACAGAGAATACCCCTACGATTCTGATGCGTATGTGGGCTATGTCAAAATGAATCGATCAAGAATTGACCGCTGGAACAAAAGGGGAAAAATGCTCCCCAGCCTCTTGGAAAAAATCAGACAAATCGAGCAGCCACAAAAATGGTTGTTGATCACAGAGCCTTGGTGTGGAGATGCTGCCCACAGCCAAAGCTTCATCACGAAACTGGTGGAAGAAAATCCCGACATTGAGCTTAGCATGCAAAACAGAGATTCCTCTGATAGTGAGATCGAAAACTACCTCACCAACGGAGCGAGATCAATTCCTATGTTGGTGGTGAGAGATGCCAATGGCGAAGACCTCTTCAGCTGGGGCCCAAGGCCCAAAGAGGCCCAAGACATGGTCATGGCACACAAAGAGAATACCGAGATGAGTGCCCAGGAGAAACAGATCGAATTGCAAAAATGGTACAACAAAGACAAGGGACAATCCATGCAATTGGAGCTGCTAAAGTTGTTGGAGTCTCACCACTGAGACAAGCGGCAAGCATCCCTCATCAGACTGTCGTCTGTCAAAGTAAGACAGGACGGACCAATTGGAAATGAACCAACAAACACAGTCCGATTGTCACCAACTGCAAGCCCCACTTCCAGATCATGGCCACTTCCATCTGCCGAATCAACAGATCAATGAAAAAGATCATCGACAAGGCAATCATCAACGACAGTACACAAAACCCATTCATGCTGTCTTCTTTCCAACTGTCCTGCATCACAGCTTGGGTCAGGTATCCAAAGCTGAACAGCAACATGCTGCCGCAATAATAAAAGAGGGAGGATTGGTAAGGACTCATTTTTGACACAAATATTCAGCAAACTTCTGATCCACAAAAAAAGAATGCAGTGAAGAGGGAAAAGCCATTGGCAAGGAGCGCAAAACAGGGATTCAAATCAATGCAAACAAACAACCCCACTTTAGAAAAAATCTCCTATCTTGCCAGTCTCAGCCCTTACATAAGTACTTTCATATGGCAAAAAGGTATGACATCCTGTATGTCGATGATGAACAGGACAACCTCATGGCTTTCAAAGCAGTCTTCAGAAGAAGCTTCAATGTCTACACGGCACTGAGTGGCAAGGAGGCCATTGCGCTGCTCAAAACCCAACGCGTTGATCTCATCCTGAGCGACCAACGCATGCCCGAAATGACAGGACTGGAATTCTTTGAATGCATCAAACAAGAGTATCCCCAGATCGTCCGAATGGTGGTGACTGGCTACAGTGAAATGGGGCCCATTCACACGGCCCTGGAAAGAGGGAACATCAACCACTACCTCACCAAACCCTGGGACGTAGACCAACTCAAAGAAACCATCGAAGAGGCCCTTACCACCAGCTCCCACTAAGCCCAAGCTCCCTTGCAAACACCCCCAAAACAAAAACAGGCTGCCCGACTTTACCGACAGGCAACCTGATCGAAAACACTTTCCAACCCCATCATATCAGCTCTCCAACAATGTGTTCTGGTCGACAAACATCCTCCGCTGATGAGGTTGTGGGCAAATACAATTTTCTGATTGGAACTACAATTTGTAAGCGACCCCAAGGTTGAGATACCCCAAGCCATAACCCAACTCGGCATAGGCACCAACCTTGTCTGTGAAGTAATACTTGCAACCAACCACCGCTCCCAGCAATAGATGAGTGCGATTGTATCCGGCAACGCCAATGTCGTTGGAACCAAAGTCTAGGAAGTACAGCCCCAGGGTCAAGCCTGCGTAGGCATCAAATTTTTCGGACTGGGCAAAGTCGGGATGGTAGACCGCACGGCCGGCGGCCATGATGTAGCGATAGGTCCAGGAGTAGCGAGATTCGAAGGAACTGTAGTCGTAACGACCACTTTTGTATCCCAGCTGTCCTCCAATACCGATGTTGCCAGGTCCGATGTCCTCTTTGAAGCCTTTTTCAAAAGCCAAGCTGATCACAGGGGTCTGCGAGCTGTAATTGTGGCTGTACCCACCGAGGCCAAATCCCGCCTGCGCTACCATTGTGTTGTTGTCAAATTGGGCCTGCATATTCCCGGTGAGAAAGAACGAGAGAAAGAAAATCAGGCCAAACGAAATCATTGAATTTTGCATGATGCAATTGGTTTTCAAAGGGTGTAAAATGTTTGATTTTTTGAGGGGTGTCAGTCGCAAACAAAAAATGCAGTGATCGTTCTGTTCCGTCAATTGCTTGCAGTTGAACATGCTTGCTTGCTGATGACGATCACAAATGTAGACCACAAGTCACCACTCCAAAAAGTGCATTGATGTGAAGTGGGAACGGCCTGCAGTGAAGATGGACAGAGATGTAGTGATAGTCCTGAAGACCAAACATCAGAGTACACACCACGCCTTGGCAAACAGCACAAAGCTCAAGTCTTGTAGTGAAGTGGGAAAAAACTGCAGTGAAGTGGGAAACACCATCCTCAAAAGACCAGATTCTTGAAGTGAACCAGCTCCCCTGCTCTCGCCGTTTGACAATTTCTTGTTATTTTGAAGGCGGCCATTTCGCCCATACCTTTATACCCCACATAGATCTGTGAAACAGCTGCTGATATTTGTACTGACCCTGTTCTTGGGCATCCCTCTGCTGGCACAGAAGAAGGGCATGAATGGCATTCTTCGACACAGTCACCTGGCCAAGGACGACACACTGAGTCTCTGCATCCGCAAAGGCCAACAACTTTTCAACCAGTATCCAGACAGTGCCCGCACATTGGCCATGAAAGCGGTAGCAGAATCCCAAAGGAGAAGCGATGTGCAGAGTGAAGGATTGGCCATGGTGGTACTGGGTTTGTCCGAGCGAGCCCTTGGCAACATCAACTCGGCCATGCAAGCCTACAACAACAGTTTGCAGCTCTTTCGGCAATGGGGTGATTCGCTGCTCGTAGCAGAATCCATGATGAGCATCGGCCGAACTCATCAGGCCTTGGGCGATTACCCAGCAGCACTGGAATACCAGATTGAGTGCCAAAAATTGTTGGTCGCCAATGATGCCCCCAAAGGCATTCTCGCTCGCTCCTACGGCAGCATCGGTAATGTGTATCGACTGAGCAAAGATTACGAAAAGGCAGAGGATTTTTTCAAAAAAGCACTGACCATCCGCCTGGCGATTAAGGACCAGATCAACATCGGCTTTTCCTACAACAGTCTCGGTCTTCTGTACAACGACTTGAAAAAGTACAAGCAGGCTTTTGACTATTACGAAAAAGCCCTCCAAGTTTTTCAAAAGAATGGCAATCGCCAATTCATCGAGGTCACCTATCGCAACATGGGGAATACCCACACAGAAATGGGCAACTTCGAGCAGGCCAGGTCTTTTTTTGAAAAGGCATTGCAGATCGCAGCGCAGATGAACAGCAAAGAGAAAATGGTCCGACTCAATTACCGCTTGGGAGTGCTGCACGAAAAACAACAGCGGATTGAAGAGGCAATCGACTACTTCAACAAAAGCCTCAACATCTCCCAAGACATTGGCAAGACCATCTCGATCCAGGATGCCTACCTCCGCCTGTCCAATTGCCACGCCCAACTGAACGACTACCAATCGGCCTTCGAAGCATACCGGGGCTACATCGACAACAGAGACATTCTCTTCAATGAAAAGTCGGACCAAACCCTGGCCAAGCTCAAGACCCAATACGAAACCCGCGAAAAGGAACAGGCCATCCTCCTGCTCAACAAGCAACGCCAATACCTCCTGATCGGCATTGGCATCTTTGCGGTGCTGACCCTGCTGCTGCTCCGAACCAGCCAGCTGCGACGCCGGGCCAATCGCCAACTCCAGCAAAGTCAAAAAGAGACGGAACAGGCCCTGAGAGAAAAAGAGCAAGTCCTTCAAAAACTACAATCGACCCACACCCAATTGGTCCAGGCTGAGAAGATGGCCTCCCTCGGACAACTTACGGCTGGCATCGCCCACGAAATCAACAACCCGATCAACTTCATTGTCTCCAATGTCAAAGCCCTTCGACTCGATTTTGAAGACATGTCCGAACTTCTACAACAAATCGTCAACTGGCCCCAACAGCCCAAAGAAGAGCAAGTCCAACAACTTCTACAGGCTGCCCAAGAACTCGACCTGCCCTTCATCAGCGAAGAGGTCACACAGCTCATCGGCGGCATAGAAAGAGGGGCTGACCGAACCGTCCGAATCATTGAAGGGCTCAAGACTTTTTCGCATTCCAAAGGAGATACCTTTGAGTTGGCAGACGTTCACAAAGGACTCGATTCTACCCTTGTCATATTGGACAGTCGACTGGGGAGCGATATCCAGATTCACAAATCATACAAGGAGTTGCCCCTCATCGAATGCCAGTTGGGGAAGCTCAACCAAGTATTTATGAACATCCTCAACAATGCCATCCAAGCCATCGAAGGCAAGGGAGACATCTACCTATCTACCGAGGACATCGGCAACAGCATTTGCATCCGCATCAAGGATACCGGACAGGGCATGTCGGCAGCTACCATGGAAAAAATCTTCGATCCCTTTTTTACCACCAAAGAAGTGGGCAAAGGGACAGGGCTGGGGCTGGCCATCAGCTATGGCATTGTAGAACAACACCAAGGGAAAATCGACATCGACAGCACTCCCGATGTAGGTAGCATCTTTACCATCACATTGCCAAAACGACAAGTCCAAGGATGAAGCAGACCAAAGATGTAAAAATGAACAGTTTTCACACTCAAACGACTGCATGATGAACAGGCAGATTCTTGAAAAGAAAACACTCTACGGCAAGCGATGGGCTTTACTGGGACTGTTTTGCCTGCTGGCCTTTGAGAGCGCAGCACAGCGGAAGCCCACCGACAGTTTGTACCAAGTGATGCAAAGCAGTGTGGAAGATACCGTTCGGGCCTCTGCCATGATTCACCTGTCCAATCTATTGAAAAATGTCGATCCGGATAGTGCCCAAAACCTGGCGCTGCAAGTCATTGCATTGGCAGAGAAAAATGCCTGGCCTCGCCTAAAAGCAACAGGACTCTTGTACGCAGCAACCATGGCCACCAAAAAAGGAGCTTTCGAGGAGGCCGACCGAGATTTGCAACAGGCCGCAAAGCTGTTTGAAAAGGAAGGCGACTTTCTCCAATTGGCAGATGTCCTACAAGCTCAAGGAAACATTTTCCGGCGACAAAGCAAATTGCCCAAGGCCCTCAAAGCGTACATCCGCTGTGCAGAATTGCGCAGAGACCACAACGCCAGTCCGAGCAACTTGGCCAGTTCTTATACCAACATCGGCAACATCTACTACTTCAGCGGAGAGTACGACAAGGCCATTGAGAATTACCAAATCGTGCTGCAAAGCAATCGCAAACACGATGACCTAGAAGGCGTTGTCAGGATTTACAACAACCTCTTTGCCGTGGCCTATGCACAGGAACAATACGACCTGGGCATCAACTACTTGGAGACGGCCCTCCATCTCAGCGACAGCCTCCATCTCCGCTTTTTCAAAGCCGCCAATCTCACCAACCTGGGCGAAGTCTACCGCACCAAAGGTCAATTCCGAAAAGCCATGCAATACACAGAGGCAGCTCTCGACCTCTACACCGAATTGGACGACAAGGCCCGCATCGCCATGGTCCTCAAAAATATGGGACTGATCTGTGAAGAACTCGGCGACCCTTCCCAAGCCATTCGCTACTATCGGGAAAGCCTCCAGTTGGCCCTGCGCATGCAACATGCAAGCAACATCCGAGATGCCCACCAAAGCTTGTCTGAACTCCATGCCAATACGGGCAACTTCCCAGAAGCCTATCAATCGTTGTTGGCCTACCAACAAATCAAGGACAGCCTCTCCAATGCCTCTTCCCAAGAGCAACTCAACCAACTGAAAACCCAATACGAAACTGCTGAAAAGGAAAGACAAATCGAATTGCTGCAAGCAGAAAAACAACGCAGCGCAAAAGAACGAAATGCCCTTTTGGGAGGCTTTGCCTTGATGGCTTTTTTGTCGCTGATCGCTTTGTGGGCGATTTACCAAAAGCGCAAAGCCATGCAAGTTCTTCAGATCAAAAAGCAGGAAGCGGATCAGCTTTTGGTAGAAAAAGAAGCCGTACAACAACAGCTCATCCAATCCGAAAAAATGGCCACCATCGGCCAACTCACTGCCGGCATCGCCCACGAGATCAACAACCCCATCAACTTCATCGCGTCCAATACCCAAGCCCTCCAACAGGATTTTGAGGAGCTGGACGAACTGCTTCACATTGTCGATGAGATCGAACGACAAAGCAGAAAAGAAGGGCTGGTCCAGCTTCTCATCCAAAAAGGCCAATCAACGGATGTCGCCCTCCTGCGCGAAGAGATCGGCCAGCTCTTGCAAAGCATTCGACACGGCACCGACCGAACCAAAAGCATCGTAGACAGCCTCCGCAATTTTTCGAGAAGTACCAACGAGCATTACGAAGAAGCAAACATCCACGAGGCCCTGGATTCGGCACTGCTCATTCTGGGCAGTCAACTCAACGAAATCGAGCTGCACAAAAAATATGCATCCCTCCCACCCGTCAATTGCCAGCTCAACAAACTCAGCCAAGTGTTCCTCAACATCATCAACAACGGCATTCAGGCCATGGAGCAAAAAGGAGTCATGCACATTCGAACCCAGAGCGATGGCAAGCGTGCCAGCATCTACATACAAGACGATGGACATGGCATGAGCGCCGACATTCAAACACGCATTTTCGATCCCTTCTTCACCACCAAGGCAGCTGGGAAAGGTACGGGACTGGGGCTGGCCATCAGCCAAAACATCATCCGGGCACATGGCGGCCAAATTGAAGTGAAAAGCGAGGAAGGCAAAGGAACCACATTCATCATTCACCTACCCCTCAAATAGGATGGAAACAAACTACAACATCTTATACGTCGATGACGAGGCGGACAATCTGTTGGCCTTCAGAGCCATCTTCCGGCGCCAATACAAAGTGTTCACAGCCCTGGGAGGACAAGCTGCCTTGGAGCTCTTGCAAACCCAAGCCATCGACCTCATCGTGAGCGACCAGCGCATGCCCAAGATGAGTGGAGTGGAGTTGTTGGAAAAAGTCCGACACCAACAACCGGACATGATCCGCATGGTCCTGACAGGCTACAGCGATGTGCAAGCCATCATCGATGCCATCAACAAAGGGCAGGTGGATCGATACATCACCAAGCCGTGGAACGTGGAGGAGTTGCGCATGATCATCAGCAATGCATTGGAGGCTTACAGCTTGCGCAAACAAAACAAACAATTGCTCCTCCAAACTGCCCGACAAGAAAAGGAAAACATCTTGGCCCAATACGAAATTCTCAAAAGCCAAATCAATCCGCATTTTTTGTTCAACAGCATGAACATATTGTCCTCGCTGATCTCCACTGATCCGGAACAAGCCATCCAGTTCACCCATCAGTTTTCCCGAATCTATCGCAGCCTTTTGGAACTGCGCGAACAACAAATCATCAGCCTATCGCAAGAATTGGATTTCATTCGTTCGTATGTCTATCTGCAAAAAATGAGATTTGACGACAGCCTACAAATCGACATCCAAGTGGACGAGCAAAAACTCAACCACTGCCTGCCGCCATTTTCCTTGCAACTACTGGTGGAAAATGCCATCAAGCACAACATCGTTTCGATCGACAATCCACTTCGCATCCAGATCAAAGACGAAGACAACTACATCTACGTGATCAACAATTTGCAAGCCAGGGGCAACAAGCCGACATCCACCAAAGTAGGGCTCAACAACCTGCAGGCTCGGTACCGACTGATCTGCGCCGAACCCGTCAGTTTTTCCAAAACAGAAACCCAATACATCGCCAAGATTCCATTGATAGAGGAAGGCTAGAAAACCATTGCATTTTCCAATTCAATAAGCAATCAGAAAAATTCGCCAAATGAAAGTCATTATCGTTGAAGATGAAAAACACGCAAGAGACATGCTGGAAATACTCTTGCAACAAGTCGCTCCTCAAATAGAGATTCTCGCAAAACTGGACACTGTCAAAAATACCATCGAATGGCTCCGGCAATACAAAGCTGATCTCATCTTTTTGGACATCCACCTGGCCGATGACCTGAGTTTCAAGATATTCGAATCGGTCCAAGTAGATACGCCCATCATCTTTACAACAGCTTACGATCAGTATGCCCTGCAAGCCTTCAAAGTCAACAGCATCGACTATCTGCTCAAGCCCATTGACAGGGAAGCACTCAGCAGAAGCCTTCAAAAATATGCGACTACCCGTCCGACATCCCAGGACATCGACTACCAAAAACTCATGGATGCCCTGCAGGAAAAACAACAGCAATACCAGGAGCGGTTCATTGTATCGCGCGGTGAGAAAGTACTGAGCATCAAAACGGAGCAGGTGGCGTATTTCGAAGGAGAAGATCGCTACGTCTATCTCACCAGAAAGGATGGCTCGCGCTTCATCATCGATTACAAACTCAGCGACCTGGAAGACTTGCTCAACCCAAAACACTTTCACCGACTCAACCGATCTTTCATCGCTCATTTCGAATCCATCGACCGCATGATCAGTCTTTCCAAGAGTCGAATGAAAGTGGAGTTGACACCAGCTGCCAAACGGGAAATCATCATCAGTTCTGCCAAAACCAAGAGTTTCAAAATGTGGCTCAATCAGTAAATCCACTCGCGAAAGCCATTGTTCATTCTCTGCAGAGTCACCACCCTGTGTACAGTCATTTCTTTGGCACAAAACCAGCAGTCAAATGAGGAGGAATCTTCTCCAATTGCGTATCTTTTGGACGCTTATCTCATTCCCTTTCAAAATGCAAAATCAACCCCAATGAAACCGCTCATCGTCTTTTTGTGCCATCTCCTTTGCTGCTTGGTCCTCACATCCTGCCAATTGGGTGTAGAACAAGTGGCCGAAGAAAACCTGGAAACAATAGCAGATTCTCTGTTGGCAGAAGTGGAAGAACGGCCCAACCAAACCACGCCCTCTCCACAAGCCGCACCAGACAAAAGCCCAGCTCCGGCGGCGCCCGCTGCCACCTTCTGCAAAGGCCTCGACATCTCCCACTTTCAAGGCAAAGAGATCAGTGACTTGAGCAAGGAAGAAGATGGCTTCACCTTTATTTTTTGCAAAGCTACAGAAGGACTCGGTTACATCGATCCCAATTTTTACTTCAACTGGGCCAACATCCCCCAAAAAGGCTTCATTCGTGGAGCCTACCATTTTTACCACACTGCCGACAATCCCATCCGACAGGCAGAACACTTCACCAGTGTCATCGCCAGCATGAAAGAAACAGACCTACCTCCTGTGGTCGACTTCGAGGGAGGAGGCATCGACAAAAGCCAATCCGTAGAAAGCATCCAGGAAGACCTCCTCAGTTTTTTGCAAGAGGTGGAAAAACGCATGAATCGGCGCCCCATGATCTACACCGACATTCCCTCTGGCAACAAATACCTCGACCGCCCCGAATTTGGACAATATCCCCTCTGGGTCGCCCTCTACATCACAGGGCCACAGCCCAGACTCCCCAAAGCATGGCAAGGCAATCCCTGGCTGTTTTGGCAACGCAGCAGCCACTACATCGTCCATGGCCAAAACAATGATTTCGATCTTTACAATGGGAACCTCAACAGTCTGCAAAATTTCATAAAGGAAAGCAACCTTTGATGCCAAATCAACAAATGCGAAAATATTTAATTTTAATAAAATAAAATTCTTCCGCAAACAAATTATCCTGCGACTGCATCCAGAGGTGCTTGTAACTTGCCATTGAAATCAAATGACTGAACAAATGGAACTGAAAAACATTTCTCTCTGGGCTAAAAACAATAAGTATAAAGCATGGGTGCTAATCGCTCTCTTCCAATTGTTGATGGCCGGCATTGCCATGGCCAGTGGCCTCTCTTTTTACCTACTCAACATCGCCATCCCCTACTGGCTGATCCCTCTTTCGTTTACAGCATTTGGACTGGCATACGTCCTCTACCCCAGCAGAAGGGACAGGGGTGGATGGCTTGCCTACACCTACCACAGACAAAAGCTGGCCGACTTCAGCTTGCTTTTCTCTACCGCCATCATCATCGCAACCGCCACCTACAACTTTTGTGTACAACCGCTACAGACCAGCTCGACTGTAGGACAAGTTTCTGCCAAATTCATCGTGTTGGGGTCAGAGGACCGCAAGGCAGCCGAGGCTCCCAAACTGTCCAAGAAGGAGCTGCGAAAGAAATTCCGCAAACACAGAAAAGAGATCAAAAAGCAACTGAAAAAGTTCAAAAAGCAATGGCGCACCAACAAGAAGAAAGGAGAAAAAGGTGACACCTTCCTCAAAATTGCCTTGGTCCTCGGCGTCTTGCTCCTGACCACCGTCCTGGGCTACTTGGTGGCTGCACTGGCCTGCAACCTATCCTGTTCGGGCAACGGAACGGCGGCCTCCATTGTCCTCATTGTGGGCTGGGCAGCAACGCTTGGACTGGCGGTCTTCGCCATCATCAGAATTTTCAAAAAAAGGAAAAAAGAGAAATTCTAACACTATTCTCGATTTGGTGCTGCGGTCTCTTTAGCAGAAGGATCGCGGCACCGTTTGTCGCTTCAGCAAAAGTGTGAGACCTTGGCTTTCATCAACTGCCTCTGGGGCGACAGTTTTGTTTTTGCGTTTAGTCATCATAGTGAAATCGACATTGGATGATACTGCACTTTTGGTCATCTCTCCTTTTTCCACTTACCCTATACACGAGTCGATGCTCCTGGGTAATTCTTCTCGACCAAAACCCTTTTAAATCATATTTCAATGGTTCAGGTTTTCCAATCCCCTTAAATGGAGTGTTTCTTATCGATTTCAATAAGTCTTTGATCTTATTGACTATATCTACATCCGTCTCAATCCAATATTCAAAATCTTCCCAGGCGTCATCCGTAAATTCAATCTTCATCTTTTGAGTTTTATTCTTCGAGATTGAACTCAACAGTATTGCCAGATTGCAGTTGGTCAATGGATTTTTCTAACCTCTTTCGATTTGATTTAGTAGAGAGTAAGTACTCTGTTTCTTTTAAGGAATTGTATTCTTTAATTGACATGATCACGATCGCATCATCATCATTGTTGTTTCTTGGCACTATGATGACTTCCAGTGATTTACTCACAGCATCGAAATAAGTCTTCATTTTTGATCTTAACGAGGAAATTGAAACAGCTTTCATATCTAAAATTGTACATTATTATGTACAATAATACGTACACTAATCGATAAAATCAACCAAAATCGACAAATTTTCATCCATCCCATCAACGCCCATAAATGATCTCCACTTCCTTCCCCCTCGCCATGCTCTGCTTCACCGCATCGATGATCTGCAAATCAATCAAGCCCTCTTCCCCCGAAGCCAACACCATTCTGTCATTTTTGATGTCCAGGGCAAAAGCATCCATCTGTGCCATTGATTGGTAGGAACTCACAGGAGCATCGACAGTCCATTCCTCCGATCCCTTCAAATCCGGCACACGCCCCGCATTGAAAGATGGATTGATTTCCAGCCACCCCTTCTCACAAGCTGCATAAAAGCGATCCACATAAGCATTGTAGGAAGTCGTGCAGTTGCTGATGGCGCCCGATGGGTAGCGAAGCTGAAAGGTCACGGTCTCGTAAATGCCCCGAAACAAATCGGGATTGGTATTGTAGCCTTGCGCACTTACCGAACGGGGCAATTCTCCCGCAAAGCGCCGGACCGACTGTATGCAATACACACCAAGGTCCATGATCGCTCCTCCCCCACCCTTGTTTTTGTCGAGCCGCCAAATGCCTGGTACTGCCATGCGAAAGCCCAGACCAGATTCCATCATCTTGGTCTTGCCCAACCGCCCCTTGCTGCCAACCTCAACAGCCTTGAGGTGGTCGGGTTGGTAATACAGGCGATACCCAACTTGCAATTTCTTCCCGGCCTTGTCCCTGGCCGCCAACATCCGCTTGCACTCATCCGCATCCAAGCCCATGGGCTTTTCACAAATGACGTGCTTGCCAGCTTCAAATGCCCGAATGCTGTATTCGGCATGCATGAAATTGGGCAGCACCACGTAGACAATGTCTATGTCGGGATTGTCTCGCAGGCGGTCGAAGGTCTGGTAATTGTAAATGTTCTTCTCTGGAATGCTGTACTTGTCGGACCACTCCTTGGCCTTTTGGGGTGTCCCGGTCACAATGCCAGCCAGGTAGCAATGCTCCGTTTCCAGCAGGGCCGGAGCCAATTGGCGGGTGCTGTAATTTCCCAGACCAACCAGGGCAACCCCCAATTTTCGATTTTGCAAAGAAGGCCTGGCACACTGCAGATCAGCAGCCAAGTGCGGGAGAGGGCTGGCCGACAGCAAACCACTCGGTAGCAGGCTGCCTCCCAGAGCCAGAACAGCTCCTTTTTTGAGAACTTCTCGTCTATCCATTCTGTGTCTCTTGCTTGATTTTTTGAATCCAATCACTCACGATGGTAACCAATTCTGGGTTAAAATGTTTGGACATGTACGCTCCGGTGAACAATCCTTCGCTGCGCAGCCGCAGGTGCTCCTCCATGGAAGGGACCTTGGCAAAAACGTGTTCTGTTCCTTTGAGGATCGTCCAAGACCCTTTGCCGGGGTGGTACGCATTGACCACTGACGCTTGGTACTCGGCCCACTTGTAATCGATGGCATGCAAGTCGAATTCCCCATGAACACCCAAGAAATGGACTCCGGCATTCTTGAATGCCTTGGTAATGTTGGTTTCATTGATTTCCTGCATGAAGGTGTAGTGGCGCCCGAGGGTCTGGTTGTCTTCGTCGAGCATTGGCAGGCCTGTTTCCAAAAGACCTTCATAAGCCGGGATGGCTCGCAGTTGTTCTGGCGTCATTTTTTTGACCAAAAAGTCATACAACAGAGGACCCCGGGTGCGAATGCTTTCTTCTATTCCCTCCAAATCCTTGCCACGCATGCTGTGCTGTTCGCGCAAGATTCGCAAGGAGTATTCGTACCAAGTGGTCGCCACACTGCCATAGCTGACGATCCCCTTGACCTTTTCGCGCTCTGCCAACAAGGGTGCTGTCACGCCCCCCAATGAGTGCCCAAACAGATAGATGTTGTCCCGATCTACTCCATCGGTCTTTTTCAACATCCGAAGGGCTTCCGCAAAGGCATCTACCTCCAGATGGTAGCCGATGTCTTCACAATTTGGCGTCCCCTGACAGTCGCCCAATCCAGGCTTTTCCACCCGGTACACCGCAATTCCCTTTTCCACCAACCCTTCCACCAATTGCTTGACGGGATTGCGCTGATCGTAGTAATAGTCGATGGAACCACAGCTGAATCCCTGCAGGAAAAATACCACAGGAGGATTGTCCACGCCCTTTGGCAACTCCAGGATGCTCCGCAGCTGTCCCCCCTGAAAAGGCACTGCGCCGTAGATGACGGTGCCATGGTCGGATGATTCCATCGGCTTGCCCTTGACCACGCCACTCAATTCCATCATCTTTGTCCCTCGCAGGAGCCGAACCGTCATCTCATCACCTGCACGCCAGCCACTGGTATGCTCCACCAAAGCCGCCACATCCGTGTAGTTTTTTCCATTGATTTCGTAGAGAATGTCTCCGGCTTGTATCCCCACGGCAGCGGCCGTCCCATTGTCGAGTACCTGAGGGACGAGAATGCCTTTGCCATCTTCCAACGACTCAACCACAGCCCCCAATGCCCCTTTGCGTTCCAACTCTTGGGCATGAAGCTGTAAAAGAAATAAGCAACAAAAAATACTGATCGAAAGCTTTTTCATAAATGGTATTTTTGATCTTTTTGGCGAATTATTGACCCACATAAGATAGGAACTAATCACAGCACATGGGGGTCAAAAATTGGCATTTCTGTTCGGAGGGGCATTTCCAGTGCCAAAGTTCCTTTTCTAAAGCTGGGACTTTTTTTATTTTTGAACAAAGCAACAAAAAATGATCACAAGCAAGCACCTCTTCCTCCTCTCCTACCTGCTCCCCTTTTTATTGGTTGCTCAAATGAGCTATGCCCAACACTTTGTCAAAGAGGACTCTCAATGGATATTCGACTACTACGGCGGCTGGGCCTATGGCTATACGGAAGTTTTCTACAAAAAAGATACCCTCATCGGCGATCGCCTTTGCAAGACATTTCAAAAGCATGCCTTTCGCTGGCAGGGCCTGAACAACTTCTCCTTTCCGCTGCAAGATGTGTACCTCTATGAGGTAAATGGCATCGTGGAATTCTCGACAGATCAAATCCATTTCGATACTATGATGAACTTCCAAGCCCCCATCGGCAAAAGCTGGAAGATGTACTTCGACCATGAATGGTCCACAGAAAAATTTCTCACATTCACCATTACCGATACTTTCCACACTTCCTGGAACGGACGAGAGTTGTTTACCCAAGAGGTCGAAATCACTGATCCCACAGCTCCCAGTGGAACCATTCCCTTCTTCGACACCCTCTACGAAGAAATCGGCTACAAGTACAGCTACATTCTTCCCTATGATTACCTGAATGTTGGTGCAGATGGCGGTGAGGGAGGCAGCATCAGGTGTTTCAAAAATGATTTTCTGGGCGTTGCCCAACTCTCGAATCCTTACTTCAGTCCCGCTGTTGGTCTGTACAACTGTGATCAGCTGAATAGCACCACCCCTGCCATCGATGTCTCCCCGACCATTGCACCCAATCCCACCGATGGTCCTCTTCACATCAGCTGTGAAGGTTCACGGCCACAAACACTGCAACTCTATGATCTACACGGCCGCCAGGTGGATCAATACATCCTCCAATCCAATGAGGAAACCCTTCGGCTAGATCATCTTCCACAAGGTATATACCTATTGCACTGGCCTGGAAAGGGCACACAAAAACTGGTCAAGCAGTAAGGCTTGCCAAAGGAGAAAGGCATTTTAACAAAAAGGCATTCAACCACAAGAGCTGGTTTCCCGTTTGGTAGATGTACAAGCAATTTCATGCCCTGCAAAAGGCGTGACCACCTCTCAATTTGCCTGCAATGAACCTTTCAAGCCTGTTCAATGCCCCCTTTCCTCGTCCCGAAAGAAGTCGAAAGAACCTCTTTTGGATTCTTCTGCTGGGAGTCAGCTGTAGCATCTTCGTCATCCTCTTCAAACCCTTTGGCATCCAAAATGTCAACGACCAATGGTATTACAACTTGGTCATCATCAGCATGGGAGGGGTCTTCATTCTTTCCTATCTGTTCATGGAATGGCTGGTCCCCGCCATCATCCCCAAGGCATTTCAGGGCTGGACGCTCGCACGGGCACTCCCGTGGTATGTACTGGTAGGGCTTTTCATCGCTGGTATGATGTTTTTGTACAAAAGTTTTTGGGCTGGCTACCGCGACTTTACTTGGCTGGAGTATGTCTTTGTCATTGGACGAGTGTTTTTCATCACCCTGACAGTTGGGTTTTTCTTGCTCGGCGTCTATCAATACATCGATCGAAAGCGCCTCTCCGCCCTCACTGCTCAAGAAACATACACCCTGACCGCCAACAATGGAAAAATCCTCCGAATCAACCCCAAAGACATCCTCTACATCAGCAGCAACGACAATTATGTGGACATCCACTACCTCTGTGAAGGAGTCCGAAAGAAAAAGCTGTTCCGCTCCAGTCTGAAAAACATAGAGACTCAGATTGCCCAGCTTACCTCCCCCATTCACCGCTGTCACAGGCGCCATTTGATCAATACGGCCTACTTCCGTCTACAAAAAATCACGAGCAGAAAGATGCTGGCTTCCCTCGACACCTACGATGATCAACTCCCTGTTTCCAGACAATATGCCGACCAGCTAGAGCAGCTGTTGACCGTTCACCCCTGAGAGCTGCACATTCGCCACAAAAGAGCTAAACGGCTGGCAATCATGGCTTTATTCGCATTGTTTTGTGAGTACATCATTCACAAACCATTCAACCAAAGTCTTATGAAAGTTTTGAATATGCTCTTATTTTTTGCGTCCATGGCACTCTTTTTACTGCCTCTGCAAGCCCAAACCAGCCTCGTCACTGTCGATCTGTCCAACCCTTCCATCCAGGCAGCACAAATCATCCAAGACTACGTCCAAGACTACCGCAGCGACCGCTTTGCTGCCGACCCCATGACATTCGGCATCAGCGTGGGCGAGGAGGGTAATTGGACCGTCCAGGTAACTGGCAAAAAGCTTGGCGACCAATGGGAAGTCCTCCTCACCGAAGGCCTCCCCAAGGTGAAGACTTTTGTCTACAACATTGAGCCAGCCACCCTGCAGGCGATCCACAATGGCGAACTGAACGCGTTGACAGCCCAGGGCAAAGCCTTTTCCGGCGACTACACACCCATGAGCATTTCCATGATGGAGGGCTACCAACCCTCCGAGGAAGCGTACCACAAAATCAACCCCTTCTCCTTCCACTTTTGGACCCGAGGATTCCCCGAAACCATCCCCTTCAGCGAAGGCCTGACGCGCAAGGCACACGGCTCCAACTTTGTGGTCTTTTACTACGAAAAAGGATTGCGCACCGTCTGGTACCGGGTCTTGCCAGAAGAAAAGGTCCGCCACGATCCACGAGAACAGGTCATGCCATTCCCCATCATGGTGGTCGCCATCAAGGGGACAACCGAAGGAATCGTAGATGGCAAGCGAATTTCCCTGGAAAAGGGCAACACCATCTTCATTCCACCCAATGTCCATCACAAATGGTGGAACGAAACCGACGAAGCCAGTGAAGGCATTCTGATCATGTTTGGGAAGGGAGCTTGATACAAGAGCGATAGATGCAGAGGGAAGGTTCAGTCGCTAAGCAAATCGAGAAGGAAGCAACTGGATGGCCCTCTGCAAGTTCTTTGGCCTCCAACTGCCCCTTACCCGGAGGTAGGATCATTTTTTGTTTTCGCTTTATAAAAATGCTGTTCATAAAATGTCTCAGGTCTACCGCGGCTTGAATCGCTTTTTCTTATGGTGCTTACGTCCCCGATCTCGCAAAAACTCCCTCTTGCGAAATTTTTTCTTGTCGCCAATGAGCTTCTTCAACAAATCTTCCCGGCCCATGGATGCCAATTGGTCGCGAATGCTTTGGTGGTTTTCGCGCTTGTGCCAAAAGAAAAACATGTGCTGCCGCTTCCGCTCGCTCTTGGTCCTGGCAGTGTAGACAGGACGGAGCGTATAAGGATGAAGGCCTGTGTAGTAAATGACAGTGGCCACCGTCATGGGCGTAGGCGTGAAGTCCTGGACCTGCTCCAGGCGGAAGCCCATCTGCTTGGTCTCGGCAGCCAGGTTGGCCATTTCCTCCTCGGTAGAGCCGGGATGGCTGGAAATGAAGTAAGGAATCAAGGGTTGGTTGAGTCCGTGCTTTTTATTGAAATGGTCGTACTTCTTTTTGAACTCGTGAAAATGCTTGAAGGAAGGCTTCCGCATGGTCTTCAAGGTCTCATCTGAGGTATGCTCTGGCGCCACTTTTAGGCGACCGCTGATGTGGCAGGTCACGACTTGTTCCAAATATTCATCCAAGCTGTCATCCGCATTTTTGTTGTAACTGTCCACCAACAGATCATAGCGAATGCCACTGCCCACAAATGCTTTTTTGACTTCGGGATGGGCATCTACCTTTTTGTACAATTCCGTCATTGGCTTGTGACTCGTATCCAAATTGCTGCAAACCACCGGGTGGATGCAGGACGGACTCACACAACGATCACAAATCTCTTGCACCTTGCCCTTCATGCGGTACATATTGGCCGATGGCCCACCCAAGTCGCTGATGTAGCCCTTAAAGTCAGGCATTTTGGTGACTTGGTCCACCTCGCGCAAGATGGATTTTTCCGAACGGCTGGCAATGAATTTGCCTTGATGGGCCGAGATGGTACAAAAGCTACAACCCCCAAAGCAGCCCCGATGCATATTGACCGAGAAACGAATCATCTCGTAGGCGGGCACAGATCCTCTTTTTCTGTATTTGGGATGCGGCATTCTGGTGTAGGGCAAATCAAAACTGGTGTCGATCTGTTTCTCCGTCATGGGTGGATAAGGAGGGTTGATCACCACTTTGTGATCGCCACAGGCCTGGACCAAGCGACGAGCCTGAACCTTGTTGGATTCCTGTTCGATGTGCTTGAAATTGGCGGCAAATGATTGCTTGTCGCGCAGACATTTTTCGTGGGAAGACAATTCCAGGGTTTTCCACTTCTTGTTGACTGGAGGCTCGGACTGTCGCGGAATGAGAACGGCAGTTTGCGGGATGGTGGTCAAGGACTCGAAAGGGACACCTCTGCGGAGCAAGCGGATGATTTCGCGCAAGGGCATTTCCCCCATGCCATAGACCAGCATGTCGGCCCCGCTCATTTCCAAAATGTTGGGAAGCAGTTTGTCCTCCCAATAATCGTAATGGGTCACCCGCCGCAAAGATGCTTCAATACCACCAATCAACACAGGGACATCGGGATAGATCTCTTTCAAGATTTTGGAATATACCTTCACTGCATAATCGGGTCGGAAGCCCGCAGTTCCTCCAGGAGTGTAGGCATCTGTAGAGCGCCGACGCCTAGAAGCCGTGTAGTGATTGACCATAGAGTCCATGCAACCAGAAGTCACCCCAAAAAACAATTTGGGACGTCCCATTTTGCGAAAATCTCGCAAATCGTCTTTCCAATTGGGCTGTGGCACCAAGGCCACTCGCAGGCCCTCGCTCTCAAGGATGCGCCCGATGACTGCATTGCCAAAGGCTGGATGATCCACATAGGCATCGCCAGAAATCAGGATGACATCCAATTCATCCCAGCCACGCATCTCTACTTCCTTTCGAGTGATCGGAAGCCAATCTGTTACAGGTCTATTGTCAAACATGCTTTAAAGATAGCCCAAATATCTGACAATAATCTCCCCACCACCTCTGGCCCAACGGCCACTTTCTGCCAATTCGCAACCAATTTGACACTTGGTGGCACATTTTTTTCAACAGATGAGCACAGCGACGGCATACAAAAAATATACCCATGCAACATCCTATGCGAATCCTGACGCCAAGCTTTTGGCTTCAGCTACTGACCTTCTGCGGCTGCTTCGGTCTGTCCACCACCACTTGGGGGCAGGTATTTGTACGAGCAGCTGCGACCGGAGCCAACGACGGCAGCTCTTGGGCCAACGCCTTTACCGACCTCCAGCTGGCCATTGATCGGACAGCCAATGGACAGATATGGGTGGCCGAAGGAATCTATTACCCCACCCAATGCAACAACTGCACAACCCACGATCGGGAACAATCCTTCCAACTCAGAGATGGCCTCAGCTTATATGGAGGATTCAGAGGGACAGAAAGCCAGCTGTCTGAAAGAGATGTCACAACCTACCTCAGTCGACTCAGTGGCGACATTGGCCAAAAAGGCGACAGCACCGACAACAGCTATCACGTGGTGGTGGCCGAAGGAAGCAGCAGTTTGTCCGTATTGGACGGCTTTGTCATCGAGGAGGGAAATGCCGATGCAGCTGGATTCAACCTAGGAGGAGGCCTCTACATCAACGGCAGCTTGGGCAATACCAGCTCCCCCTACATTGGAAATTGCACATTCCGAAACAACTACGCTGGCGGTGGTGGGGCCATTGGCATGGATGCATCTGCCGGGGGGACAACCGCCCCTTCCATTGACGTCTGCACCTTTGAGGGAAATACCGCCTCCATTGGCCTTACCAGTTTTGGTGGAGCCATATTAGGGGTAGGCTCACAAGGAGCACAGGTAGGCCCACAGATCTCCAACTGCCAATTTTTCAACAACCTCTGTGGCAATGACGGTGGTGCCATCGCATTTTCCATATCTGGCGACAATTCCCAACTCAGTGCCATCATCAATCAATCCATTTTCAGCAACAACACCGCCAACGACCGAGGGGGCGCCATTTGGAGTCGTCTGACCAATCGCTCGCGCTCAGCCCTGCTCATCGGCAAATGTCAATTCGTCGGCAATCGGGCCAGCGGAGAAGGGGGAGCCATTTACAACCGCATCAGCTTTGAAAGCCGGGGCAATGATCAGTTGAACAACTGCATTTTCTCTCAAAATCAATCTGGAAAATCTGCCGGAGCCATTTACCTGAGAGGATCACAGCAGGGCAACAGTACATTTCGAATTGTCAACAGTCAACTGGACCGCAACAGGGCCAGCACATCGGGAGGTGCCATGTACCTGGATGCCGACGAATTTGCGCCCGGTACCATCGATGCAGAAATCATCAACTGTTCTTTTGCCAACAATCGGGCGGGCGGAACAGCAGGCTCTCTTTTTCTGGAACAGGGAGGTGGCCAACTGACCATCGATTTGTACAACAGCATTCTCTGGGGCGGAAGCATCCCAAGCATCAGAAATCAGGGAGCCTCCGGCAATGTGGCTCATTGCATCTTACAGGAAGACCTACCCAGCGGCCTCGCTAACGAAGGCAACAACCTACAGGAAGATCCCGACTATGCAGATGCCGACAATGGCGACCTACACCTCTTGCGCTGCTCCCCGGCCATCGATGCTGGAAACAATTCGCTCTTGTCCAACCTCTACAGGCTAGACCTGGGCGAAAACGATCGAATCTACGACAACCGCATCGACATGGGTGCCTACGAAAATGGCCAAATCCTGTATGTACACTTCCTGGCCTCAGGAGGCAATACGGGAGAAAACTGGGACAATGCATTCACCAGATTGGAATATGCGCTGGAACAAGCAGAAGCAAGCAACCAAATATGGATTGGACGTGGCGTCTACCATCCCACCGACGGAACCGACCGCAATCAATCCTTTCACATCCCCAACGGCGTAGAAATCTATGGAGGTTTTGTGGGATCAGAAACCGAATTGTCTCAGCGAAATACCACTTCCTATCCCGTTAGACTGAGTGGCAACATTGGTCAGCCCAACAGCCCTGCAGACAATTCCTACCGAGTGGTCAGTCTCCAAAATGCAGGGGACAAAACCATCCTAGACGGCCTCATCATCCAGGATGCAGCGGGAGACCAAGCAGGACAATCTGGAGGTGGAATGCATCTCGATGCCCGTCAAGGCAACAGCTGTCGTCCACAAATTCGCAATTGCACCTTCCGTACCAACCTCAGCGGCCAAGGAGGGGCCATTGCGATGGAAGCAGCCCAAGGGGGAGAAGCAGCTCCAACATTTTTCAATTGCCAATTTTTGGAAAACCAAGCGATCAATGGCGATGGAGGGGCCATCTATGCCAACAGCAATTTGCAGGGAACCATCGCTTCCATCTTTGAAGATTGCCTGTTTGAAAACAACAGCAGCGATGGCGACGGAGGGGCAATTGCCATCAGAGGTGAGGGAGGACAAAGCAAGTGTACCATTCTCCGCACTGCCTTTGCCGACAACCAGGCTCGGGGACAAGGAGGGGCAATTGCCAACTTGCACAGCCGCTCTGCGATGGCCACCGATACCTTGATCAATTGCAGCTTCCGCCGCAACAAAAGCGAGGTCTCTGCCGGAGCCATTTTCATGGGTGCCAGCGGGCAAGCAAGCCATTCCTTTCAGCTTGTCAATTGCTTATTGGAACGAAATGAAACAGAGGGCAATGGAGGCGCCATCGTCTGCAATGCTGACAACGGTAGTGCAGGCAACCTACAGGGCCAATTCATCCATTGCAGCTTGTCGCGCAACTACTGCCAACAAAATGGCGGAGCCCTCTTTGCCCGCGCCGGCAACGGATCACACAACATCCAACTGGCCAACAGCATCTTTTGGGACAACAACACAGCCTCAGGCCAAAACGAAATCACAGCAGATCAGGCTGGGCTGACCGCCACCCACTCCATCATCCAAGGAGGCCTAGGAAGCAACCTGGCCGACCAGGGAGGGAATCTTTTCGAAGACCCACAATTCATGGACGCTGCCAACGGCGATCTACACACATCGAGCTGTTCTCCCGCCATAGACGCAGCTTCTCCGGATTGGCTCCCTGCAGATGACATGGATGCCGATTCCGACCAGGATACCACCGAAGAATTGCCCATTGACCTGGATGAAAACGCCAGGCGATTCGGAGCACAAGCAGACATGGGTTGTTACGAATGGGACGGAAATCCGCCTGCCTTATTGGTAGATCTTCGACGGGAGCAAGTCAGCTGCACAGGAGCTTGCGACGGCATGGCCAGCGTTCGTGTAGATGGAGGTGTGCCGGGCTACCGCTTTGTTTGGTCCACCGGAGACAGCACCATCAGCATCCAAAATCTTTGTGCTGGCACCTACACCGTCACCATTACCGATGAGGGCAATTGCCAACGCATCGAAAGTGTCACCGTGGAGGAAAATGATCCGCTTCGCACAGACATCAGCCAAGATACCAGCCTATGCCACGGCGTGCCAACCCAATTGACCGCCGCCGCCACGGGGGGCACTGGGCAATACAACTATTCCTGGAACAATGGACTTGACAACAGCAGCAGCCAGGAGGTACAACCCGACAGCTCTACCACCTACTCCGTCACCATTACCGATGCCAATGGCTGCAGCGACATACAATCCACCAATGTTCAGGTTTTCGACTTGCCCGATCCCCAATTGATGGGAGAGGATGTTCTCTGTGCAGGAACTCAAGAATTGCTGACCACCAGCAATGCCTTTGCGACTTACCTTTGGTCCGATGGCAGTACAAACCCAGGTCTACAAATCGACGAGGCAGGCCGCTATGGCATCACCGTCACCGATGCCAATGGCTGTCAAGGAAAAGACTCCATTGTCGTCACTGATGCCATCATGCCGACTCCTAGTCTGATGGGCTCTAGGACCTTTTGTGTCGGTGGCTCTACCACCTTTGATCCGGGGAGCAATTATGCTGCCTACGAATGGTCCAATGGCTCGCTCAATCAGCAGCTCACCGTCTTCTCTTCCGGACGGTACAGTCTCACGGTCACCGATGCCAATGGCTGTACTGGTACGACGGAAGTATTTGCCGAAACCACGGGCATGTTGGATGTCAACATCTCGGGGATAATGACCATTTGTGCGGGGGCAAGTACCACGTTGGAAGCGGAAGAATTTGCCAGCTACGCTTGGTCCAATGGAGCCAATGACCGAAGCATTGAAGTCAATACGGGGGGAACCTACCGAGTGACGGTCACCGATGGCATGGGATGCAGCGGGACTGATTCTGTTCTCGTACTCGACAACACCAGCCCAGTCGCACTCATCGTGGGAGATACGTTTTATTGTGCTGGTACCAATACCATACTAGGAGTTCAACCTGCCTTTAATCAATACGAGTGGTCAGATGGATCTACAGCCTCCAGTCTGGAAGTCGACGAAGCGGGCAGCTACCAACTGACGGTCACCGATGCCAATGGTTGCACCGCCATCCGAGAGGCAGTCATCACACAGGCCAACTTGCCACGACCAAATATCTCAGGGCCAGCCAGCATTTGCGAAGGAGAAGAAGCAGACTTGACCGGGGGGCTATTCGGAACCTATCGCTGGTCTACAGGCGATACCATCCAAAGCATTCGAGTGGATCAGGGGGGCAATTACGAACTAACGGTCACCGATGCCAACGGCTGTCAGGGCAGTGAAGCCTACCGACTCATCGAACATCCCAATCCCCGCCCACAAATCGGTGGCCTTTCCAATTTTTGCCCAGGCGGTACCACCCAACTAAATGGAGAAACTTACAACAATTGGAATTGGTCCACAGGAGATACCACCCAATCCATCAATGTTTCCACAGCAGGCAGCTACCAGCTCACCGTCACCGATGCCAATGGTTGTGTCGGGCAAGGCAGCCTACAGGTGATGCTGATCGATTCCATCACACCAGACATCATCGGCGATTTGCAATACTGCCAAGGAGGAAGCACCCAACTGAGCACAGACGACTACCTCAGCTATCGTTGGTCTACGGGAGATACCACCCAGTCCATCGATGCAGCCCAGCCGGGACAATACCTTTTGCAAGTCCGCCAACGCAATGGTTGTGAGGGCAGCAGCAGGGTCGACATCAGGGAAAATCCATTGCCCAGTCCACTCATCAATGGCAGTGAAGTTTTTTGTGTCGGAGACAGTAGTTTGTTAAGCGGAGAAAATGGCTTCCTGAACTACAGCTGGTCCACAGGCGACAGCAGTCAGTCCATCTTTGCCAAGCAAACCAACACCTACAGCCTCACGGTCACCGACGCCAATGGTTGCCAGGGCAGCAGCACACTCAACTTGCGCGAAAACGCTGCTGCACGTCCTGTGATCACTGGCATTCCATTCATTTGTGAAGGGGGCAAAGCGAGTCTGTTTGGCGGAGTTCACACAAGCTATTTGTGGTCGACAGGGGATACCACCAGTACCATAGAAGTGGACCAAGCTGGCAGCTACTCCCTGACAGTGACCGATGTATACGGTTGTTCTGCTGCCAACGGAAAACTTGTCCGGGAGTCTCCTCCAGTCGAACCGACCATCGGCGGACAACTGAGCTTTTGCACCGATGAAAGCACCCGTTTGACTGGCGGAAATTACAGCTCATATATTTGGTCCACAGGAGATACAACAGCCAGCATTTCTGTCAACAGCATGGGCTCCTACAGTATCACAGTTACGGATGCCCAGTCCTGCACGGGCTCCGACACCGTACGCATCGTCGAAAATGCCAAATTGGTTCCCGACATCACAGGGGGCGATGCCTTGTGCGATGGCGAAACCTCCACATTGAATGCTGGCACCTTCGACTTTTATCTTTGGTCCGGTGGAGAGACAACGGAGGAGATTTTGGCCAATGGCCCCGGTCTTTACATCGTCACCGTATCGGACGAAAGTGGTTGCGAGGGGATCGATTCCATCCTCATCGACACCCGCATCAGCAGCCGTACAGAAGAAGATGTTCAGCTTTGTTTCGGAGACAGTTTCGATGGTGTCTCATACACTCGCAATGGCAGCTTGCAACGCCTCAATAGAGGGACGGACGGTTGTGACAGTTTGCACAGCATTTATCTATTGGTGGCGCCAAAACTGGAAGTCGATTTTCAAACGGAAGAAGATTGTGTCATTGATGGAGCCGTGGTCCATGTGGCGGGAAGCGGTGGAACAGGGCCCTACACCTATCTCTGGGAAGACGACAGTACAGACTCCACCCGCGCAGGCCTATCGGCTGGCACCTACCTCGTGACCATCACGGACGAACTCGACTGTGAGCTCATCGACAGCATCCAATTGAACCCGAGCGAAGGAGTGCTCGTAGAGGAACAAATCACCGATGTTCAATGCCATGGTGAAGACAACGGCAGCATCGATCTCATCCCCCAAAAGGGAAATCCTCCATTCGTTTACCAATGGTCGACCGGAGACAGTACAGCCAGTCTGGTGGATTTGGCGTCGGGTGAATACCGCGTTTTGATCAGAGATGCCAACGGTTGCAACTTCAGCACTTCCTACCAAATCATGGAGCCGTCGCCTTTGGAGGTGCAGGTGAGCAGCAGTCCACCCATCAACGGAAACGACGGCATGGCCATGGCGGTGGTCAGAGGTGGCATCACTCCCTATCGATACCAGTGGAGCAATGGAGATACAGGCCCATCGACGCAAGACCTGTCCAATGGCAGCCATCGATTGACTGTCACCGATGCCAATGGTTGTATGGAGGTAACATCTTTTGTGGTGGGAACGACGGCCAGTCACGAAGCGGAGATCATTCGCCAGTTGCACATTTTCCCCAATCCTTCCACCGGTCTGTTCCAACTAGAGGTGCAGCTCCGGCAAGCAGCTCCTTGCCAAGTACGTGTATTTGGCAGCAATGGCCAGCAGTTGCAATACCACCAGCTGGATCGAGCAGTTGACATCCGACATGTGATCGATTTGTCAACAGCCGCAGCGGGCAGTTATTTCCTCGATCTGGAAATTCAGGGACAGCACATCGGGCGGCAGTTATTGAAGTTGGAGTAGGCAGAAAATTTCCCAAAAACAGCCTACCTTCGCTACATGAGCGAACACCCTCTTCCCAATGCCGACGAAGAATCCGGGGGACGACGCGTCGAGTTGCCCTCCTTTTCTCTGTTTTCCTATCTACTGCCCGTCCTTCTCTTGGGCATCGCCTTGCTGCTGGGATGGTTCGTTCTTCGCCCCGCCTCACAAAAACAAAACAATGAAAAGTTGATTCGAATGCACTGGGTTGACAAGTTGAAAAATTCTGACCTACAACTGCTCGCCAACCCGGCAAGCATCCAGCGCATCAATCCAGAACTGACAAAGATGGAAGGGGCGTTTTTTGAACAGGTGGGAAAATTGCAAATGGCCGATCCAAGTCAAAGTACAGAACTGCTCTCTTATTTTCGCTCCCTCGGCCAAAGCCAACAACAACCCATTGCGTACTACCTCTTGGCCCACACCCATTTCCTGGAAGGCGACTATCCAAAAGCCATCCGCTTTTTCAAACAATACCAACAAGACTTGTCTCCCAATGGCTCTGTCTTTGAAGACAGCGAATACTTTCTTTTGCTCTCTTACTTGGCCAACAACTCGGCCCCCCTCATCAGCGAGCCATTGTTGCAGAGCATCGTCGATCGCCCACAACATCGTTTCAACAATGCCGCCAAAACCCTGCAGCAGTCCTTGGAAAAGAAATGAAGCCCTCAGAAGTTTACATCCCCTTGTGCCGCTCCCAGTAATTTTGGTCTTCGATCTCCTCCAAAATCTGTAGGTAGTTGGCATAGCGCAATTCGCTGATGGTTCCGCCTTCTATGGCCTGTTTGACAGCGCATTTCGGTTCGTTGCGGTGGGTGCAATTGGCAAACTTACATTCAGAAGAAATGGCGAAGAATTCGCGAAAGTTGTGGGCCACATCCATGGGCTCCAAATTATTGAAAGCCAAGGACTTGATCCCCGGAGTGTCAATGATGAATCCCCCCTTTTCGAGCGGATGCATCTCGGCAAATGTGGTGGTGTGTTGGCCCTTGCCTGAGTAATCCGACAGCTCTCCCGTGCGAATGTCCAGCGAGGGTTGCAGGCCGTTGAGCAAGGTGGATTTACCTACACCTGACTGGCCACTGATCAAGCTGATCTTGTCTTTCAGACCCGCCATCAGATCATCCAGTCCATCTCCTTCTGTGGCCGAAACCAATAAGGTCTGATAGCCAATGTTTTCGTAAATGTCTTTTAGGTATTCGTAGACGGCCACATCGCCCTCATCGTAGAGGTCGGACTTATTGAATACGATGATCACGGGGATGTCGTGTGGCTCGGTCATGAGCAAAAAGCGATCGATGAAGCCTTGTTTGAGTTTGGGCTGAACGATGGTCATGACCACGACGGCCTGGTCGATGTTGCTGGCCAATAGGTGGAGGTGGTGCTTCTTGCGGGGCGATTGACGGACGACATAATTGCGTCGGGACAAAATTTTCTTGATCAAACCAGTACCAGCTTCCTCCGCTTCGATCTGCACCTCATCTCCCACAGCGACGGGATTGGTGAGCTTCAGGCCATTGAGCCGAAACTTGCCCATGATGCGACAATTCATCAGATCTCCCTCGCCCAGTTGCACCTGGTACCAACTCCCCGTAGATTTTACAACAGTTCCTTTCATGTTACTTTTTTGTAGGGAAAAATCTGGTTTGGCAGACTTCCTTTCCCTGGCATCGCGAGATGCAAAAAAACCAATGAATGAGAAACACAAGGACAGCTCATTTAGTTTCACTGGACAACAAATGTTACCCGCCGATTGGCCTGTCTCCCCTCCTCGGTATCGTTGTCGGCCACGGGTTGGGAGTCGCCGAAGCCCTGCAATTGCAAGCGTTTTTTGGAAATGCCTTTTTGGGCCAGGTAATCAGCAACGGCAGCCGCCCGCTTTTCTGAGAGCACCAAATTGTACTCGGCCTGGCCAGAATTGTCGGTATGCCCACACACCTTGATGGACAATTCGCTTTGCTCTTGCAACACCCTGACCAGTTCATCCAACTGAGGAAAAGAAGCGGGCAAGAGTTCCGACTCGTCATGGGCAAAGAAGATGTTGTCGAGGGTGATGGCCTCGCCTTTTTCAAATTCCTCCGTTCGCAAAGACACAGAAAAGGACTTGCCAACAGGCCTTAACAAAACATCGTCTATGAGGTAATAAGAATATCTCAAGCCTTCCGCAATCGAACGCGTAAGGGTCTCGTCATCGGTCCTGAAATTGCCAATGAGCAAGTACTGGTAGGGAAAATCTGCGGTAAAGACCCCCGATATGCGCACCCACTCTCCTGGGGCTGCATCTATTAGGCGATCGTCCTCCACCACGGGATCAAAATAATGGATGCCATAGGTGTCGTTGTCCTGAATCTCGACGTCCGACAAGGCCATTCCAAAGTTGTTGACGCGAATGGAAGTGCGAATGGGTTGCACCCAAAACTCGGCATAATATTCTTGTCCCTGGTCCAGCGATTCTTCCAACTCGATTTGCAAATACTCCTTGCAGTGCTGGGTGCCAGTCGCACAGCCATAGGTTTTGATGCCCATCATGACCTCGCCATTGCGGGCCTTGTGGGTGCTGAGGTCTACCCGGCGGCGTTTGGGGTGCCAGCGCGGGATTGCTGCATTGGCGATGATGTCGGGGGAGCCTTGGTTGGGGCTGGTCCAGCCAATGGTCATGGCTTCAAACATGAGGTCATTGCGCATCCAGGTGGGCACTATTTTTTCGTTGGCTTCAAATCCGGGATTGGGCACCAGGTTTTGGGCCAAAGAGAAGGACAGACAAAACGACAGGGCCAGCAGGCTGGCAATAGAGCGATACAAGAACATAGCTTTGCTATTTTTGACAAGGGGCAGATGCTGCAGCAGTCAGTTACTCCTCTACGACTTCTTTGCTCCCCTCTTTCGCAGCTGCTACCATATCGATGATCAATTGCGGGTCTTTTTCGATGGCATTTCCAACGACAATAACGTCTGCTCCGGCTTCCACATTGCGGCGCACCTTTTCGGCGGTCCGGATGCCTCCTCCTACGATGAGCGGAATTTTGACTGCACTGCTGACTGCCTCTATCATGGACTCACTCACCGGGTTGCGGGCGCCACTCCCTGCATCCATGTACATCATCTTGAGGCCCAGCATTTCACCAGCCACCGCCGTACACAAGGCCACATCGTCTTTGTTGGCAGGGATGGGTTGGGTGTTGCTCATGTAGGAAACCGTGGTGGGCACCCCGCCGTCGACAAGCATGTAGCCTGTAGAGATGATCTCCAGGGGACTGAGTTTGAGGTAAGGAGCTGTGATGACGTGCTTGCCAATCAGTAGGTCTGCATTCCGGCCTGATATGAGCGACAGAAAGAGAATGGCATCTGCGCGATAACTCAACTGGAAAGAATTCCCTGGGAAGAGAATGATGGGAATGTCGCAGCGTTCTTTCATTTGCTTGAGACAGTGATCGAGCATGTTGTTGACCACCAAGCTGCCTCCTATGAAGAAGTAATCGACCCCAGCACTGGCAGCCAGTTCGAGGGTCCGATCCATATTGCCCAGGCGGACTTTGTCCGGATCGACCAATACGACGAATTTTTTTTCGCCGCGTTTCTTGGCAAGCTGAAGCGATTCATAGATTGTTGCCATCATTGCAGGGTGTTTGGACCAAAGATAGAGGGATTCTGGATATTTGGTTGACATTCGGCAAAAAGAATCGCCAAAGGTCGTCAGACATTCGGCCCAATGCTGATCCTAAGGGGAAGAGGGAGGGTCGAAAAAGAGCTGGAGGAGTCGGTCACCTCCTTCGAAGGGACTTAGCTTGCCATCGAGGATGGCCTGTTCGATGGCAGCGCGTGACTGGCGGACGGCCTCGTGGGTGTTGAAGGTATCCCGGAGGCGGGCATTGATGCTTTCGTTGAGCCAATAAAGGGCTTGGCTTTGGCGTCGCTTGGCAAAGAAACCGCTTTCCTTCAACTGGCTTAGGTGTGCTTGGATGGCAGTCCATGCCTGATCGATTCCCTCTCCTTCCAAGGCCGAACAAAGGTGAATCTCTACTGGCAAGCCGTTTTCTTTGGCGGGAAAGAGGTGCAAGGCTTTGGCGTAGTCTTTCCGGGCCTGCCGGGCCAGGTTGCGGCGCTCCCCGTCGGCTTTGTTGATGATGATGCCATCGGCCATTTCCACGATGCCTCGCTTCATCCCCTGCAACTCATCTCCTGCGCCGGGCAACAGCAACAGCAAAAAGAAATCGACCATGGAATGGACAGAAATCTCGGATTGGCCCACTCCGACGGTTTCAATGAAGATGGTGTCATAGCCCGCTGCCTCGCACAGCATGATGGTCTCGCGGGTGTTTCGGGCTACCCCGCCCAGGGAGCGGCCAGCGGGCGAGGGCCGCACAAATGCCCTCGGGTCGGTGGACAAGGTATTCATCCTCGTCTTGTCGCCCAAAATGCTCCCACTGCTCACCTGGCTGGAAGGATCGACTGCCAAAACAGCCAATTGATGCCCCTGTTCCAACAATTGTCGCCCCAGGTTTTCGATGAAGGTACTTTTGCCCACTCCTGGCGTGCCTGTGATCCCGATCCGGGTGGACGAGCGCGTGTGTGGCAAGCAAGCTTCGATGATCTGGCGGGCCAGCCGTCGGTGCCTGTCCAGGTGGCTTTCGACCAGTGTGATGGCCTGGCCTAGTACGACTCGATCACCTGCCAGAATGCCTTCTACATAGGCCTCGGCAGAACGCTCCTTTCGGCGTTTGCGACCGCTGAGAAAGCTCGAAGAAGTAGATTTGTCGTCGGCAGAGCTGGATTTGAACTTTTCAGGCATTTTTCGGAGTGTTAAAGTTTTTAACGCCACAACAAAACACTTTTTAACTAATTTATTTTCAACTGATAATCAATAAATTATTTGTTAATTGAATTAACCTCCCTTCATCAGTTATGGCCATTCCTGTTAAAAAGCATTAAGGTGGGTAAAATACGCTTTTCCGGGGATTCAAGGGCTGGTTTTCCCCACTTTTTATGCATAGTTTTACAATACAAAGCAGCACAAAAAAGGCTGTAGACCAGAGCAAAAAATGAGCATTGAATGGAAGTAGATGATTTACATTTGTCCCACGAATAACGACTGATTGTCCTCTTGAATTGCTTCTGTACATTTTGTTGCAGAGCCATATCTGAAGCGAAAAGCAGTAGTGACAACTACGAGTTTTGCCCTGTCAGCACATCATTGAGAAAAACTGAAAAAATTGCCTTTGCGTCGGTGGATGGCAGGCAGCTGATTCTTATTTGTTTCACAAGTAATTGTTGAGCTCTCTTACCCTGCCACCACTGACTCAATTTGCCATATTGCATCAGACAAAACGAAAAACAACACCCCAAACCCTATGCGAATTGGTATGAATAAAACTTAGTCGTCTCTTCATCATTTTTATTTGAATTGCCCCAACGTCGGTCACGCAGATCATCAAATGCATTTGAAAACAATCTACGACCACTGGCGAAGGGGCATCTTTTGCGCCCTCCTATTCATGTGAAGAATTTGTTAAATTCTTAATTTTTCTCCATCCAACAGATGACCTTATTAGTTTTTCTTCGTCTTAGGCGTATATTCGCCTTTTCTTAGGCAAGTTTATTGATAGAAATTACCTTTAGTGCTACCAACCCTTTTTCTCCATTAAAACTTTGTTTTCATTCATCAAAAACCATGTGATCATGAGAAAAAATCTCTCACTAGCATTTTGTCTGAGCCTACTGAGCATTCTGTTCATCACCTCTTGTGGAGAGGATGATGCCCCAGGCGGTGGCGGCGTAGCAATTCCCCCTAGTATCAGCCTACTCGCAGAAGCAGGATACATCAGTGCCGATGCCAATGCAGGGCTGACCGATACCCTCAGATTTCGGATCAAAGCCGACAGAGGAGATGCTGACCTAAACGCAATTACTGTTTTGGAAGATGGGGCTGCTCTGCCTGGCGGAGCCAATGGACGCCTGATTTTTCCACACATTTCCGACGAGCCTTCTTCTGCCAACAATCCCCAAGTCATCGTAGGCGCTGACGGAGCTGGCCTCACTTGGGATGTATTTATCCTCAATCCAGGTGCTGCCGGAAATTATGTCTACAACTTCGAAGTGGTGGACAAAGACCAACAAACTGACAACATCTCTGTCAGCGTAACCATCATTGGCAACCCGCCAGTCATCAACTACAGCGGTGGAGCTGACATCATTGTCGGCACAAACCAATTGGTGGCCATTGCAGTAGATGTCGTCGCAGGAGACGGCCGCCTACAATCCATTGGTGTCAGAGAAAATGGCACGCTCATGGATGCCAACCGCCTGCGCTACAACAGTCCTGACATGACTGCTGAGTTCGGCGCCAACCCACTGGACTTCCCAGAGGCTGACAAAGACGGATTCAATGGAACCATCTACATCCGTTCCAGCATAGACAACAGCAATAAGACCTACACCATCGAAGTAACCGATGAAGCCAGTCAGGTAACAAGCATAGACATCAACTTCCTGGCCGGAACCCTCATTGACGGTACCTTCCCAGCTGAGTTGCTCTCCAATGCAGACGGACCTTCCAGCGTATTTGGTGGTCTGGACCTTTCGGTTCCCGACTCTGTCCCTGCCAACTCTCCGCTGGCCGACATCGTTGACTTGGGCATCGACATCAACAAGCTTCCAGCCGACAACTGGCTCCAGAAGTTCAAGCCTGCCAATGGTGCTGAACTGAGAGTCCCAGCTGGTTTCCAGCCTGAGACCTTCGACTTTGACGCCTTTACCATCAAGGAGCAAATCATTGAGCTGTACAATGCTGGTACAGAAATCACCGAGACAGATGTTGTGGCGGTAGACGACATTTTCATCGTCAAATCAGGAGAAGATTACTTCTTGCTGAAAATTACTGCTGTCAACGTCACCACAGCGGACAACCGAGACAGCTACGAAATGACTGTCAAGCAGGCACTCGAATAGGAATTTGGGTCTTGCAGCCCATCCTGAATGGGTGATGTGAAAAAGCCGCAGCGAGGAAACTCACTGCGGCTTTTTCATTGTGGCGGTATCGTTTTCTACATCTTTTTCCACACGGCCTCTGCTAATTGCACACTCATGCGTTCTATGTAGTAGCTCCCGGCAGCGGGGTCCACTACCCCATCCAGGAAACTTTCCATTCGCAAGATGTGGTGGACATTGCGGGCAATGCGGCGGGTAAAAGGGCTTGCTCCTTCTGTGGTAGAATTGGCAGCTTGTAGATACAGGCGGGCAACTCCCCCGATGACAGCCGACATGGCCTGGGTGGTCATCCGAATCATGTTGGTGTGGGTATTTTCTCCCTGGCTGGAGGCCGACAGCTCTGCTTCTATGCGGGCCCGGCTGGGTGGCAACCCGTAAGCGGCCAACACATTGGCCCACAACAGATGCAAGGCTCGAATCTTGGCGATCTCCGGAAAGTAGCTGGTTCCCACTGCCAGTCGAAAGCACACTTGCTCGCTCACTTGTGCTGCTGTCCAGCCGTACTCCGTCCATCGATCCATTTGGTCGACAGCTGACCGGACAATCTGATGCAGCTCCGAAACCAATTGCTCTGGCCCCTGCTGTGCGGCGCGGCCATCAATGGTGAATAGGTGGAATTGAGGAAGGTGATTTCGCATGTAAGCCGCCAAATCCGATGACTCCTCGGCTTGTTGCCAGCAATTGGACTGCAAGGCCCCCCTCAATGTTTCCAACGCCCGACCGTCCTGTTGCCAGACATCGACCAGGCCCTGCATCAGGCCCAGCAAATCTGCCGCACTCAGTTGTGCCGCTTCTATGTTGAGGTAAATGTAATCGGGTACCACCCCTTTCAATGCCAATGCCCAGTCCCAATCGGCAGGCGGGTGAGACTGTCCAAAGACCAAGCGAGGGGCATCCACTCCTTTGACCAGTGCTTCCATCAACAGCTGATTGACTGCCTTTTCGCCAGCGGCCTCAACCTCAAAGTCTTCGCCAATTGACCAACTGTTGTCAACCAATCCAGCTCCCAGGGCTGCCTTTTGGTCTTCTGAGACTTCTTCGCGGTGGACAAAGGGGGACAAAACAATGCCATCCTGCCAGGCCCAGTCCAGTGCCTCTATGGGCCTGCCCTTCAACTCTTTGAGAATGCGCTGCTGCCAGTCGCTCTTGGAGGCGGGCGAAAAATCGGAGAACAATGCTTTTTCCATATTTGGCTAGAGATCAATGGGTGAACTGGGCTTTCAAAATCAGGACAAAAATAAGGATTCCTTCTTGTTACACCCAACATCTGCTCAAAACAAAGAGTCCAAGTTTGCGCCGAGCAAAAGATGGCCTTTTGGGGTGGCATTGGTCACAAATAGGACGACCTTGACGTGCAGAAAGCCCATAATCTTTTTATCTTTCGGGGCTTTCAAGCATACGTAGTCAAAGACGAGCAAGAGCAGCCCGATGGTTTGTATGGATTGAGCCTGCTCCAAAACAGTAGTACTCTCATCACATGGCAGTTGGAAAAAACCAAAACGACCGCATCATATTTGGACTGAAAGTCAAGCAGTTGCGACAAGAAAAAGGCTTGTCCTTTGCCGATCTTTCCAAGCAATCCGGACTATCCATCTCATACCTCAACGAGATTGAAAAGGGCAAGAAATTTCCCAAGGCCGCCAAAATCGTAGACCTAGCCGCTGCGCTGGATACCCAGGCAGAAGAGCTAACAGATCGAAAGTTGAGTGGCTCCCTGGCTCCGGTTGGTGACCTGCTCCACTCCAATTTCCTGAATGAACTCCCGCTGGACCTGTTTGGCATCGAGCTGTCCAAGGTCGTGGAAATCATTGCCAACGCTCCGTTGCGGGTGGGGGCCTTCATTTCTACCTTGATGGACCTGGCGAGGAATTTCTCCTTGCGAGAAGAAAATTTCTATCAGGGGGCATTGCGCTCGTATCAAGAAATGCACTACAATTATTTCGAGGACATCGAAGAGGCGGCCAGCCGTTTTGTGGAAGAATACCAATTGCCCAAGGGCAGGGCGGTTCCTCTCCATCTGCTCATCGGCATACTCGAAGATACTTATGGCTACAAGATTGTCGAAAATGGGCTGGAGGAGTATCCCGAACTGCAACACCTCCGGGCGGTCTACATCCAGCAAAAAAATCGCTTGCTGCTGCAAAGCGGACTTACCCAGACACAGCGGGCCTTTCAGTTGGCCAAAGAGTTGGGATTTCAGTACCTCGAACTGGGAGAACGATCTGCCTCTTCTTCTTTGCTCAAAGTCAGGTCCTTTGAGGAAGTGCTCAACCACTTCAGAGCTGCCTACTTCGGAGTGGCCATCCTGATCCACAGAGACTCTTTCAAAAGCGACTTGCAATCTTTTTTCGCAAGAAAAACCTGGGATGGGCAGGCATTCATCGGCCTGATGAAGAAGTACCGAGCCTCCCCCGAGATGCTTTTCCAACGATTGACCAATCTCATTCCGCGATTTTTTGGATTGGAAATGTTGTTTTCCCTTCGCTTCAAACACGACCCTGTGGAGGACAGCTTCCAGATCGACAAGGAACTACATCTCAACCGGCACCATCATCCCCACGGCAACCAAATCAGTGAGCACTACTGCCGCCGCTGGATGTCCCTTTCTCTGCTGAAAGATCTGCACCAAATGCAGACCGATGGCAAGTATGTGGATACCATCGTGGGAGCCCAACGCTCTCGCTATTACGGTACAGGTGACGAATACCTATGCCTGACTCTCGCTCGGATTGGCTCTCCAAACTTGGGCCAAAACGTCAGCGTAACCCTTGGCTTTTTGCTCAACGAAGAAGTCAAAAAGACCATTCACTTTTGGGACGATCCAGCCCTGAGTCTGCGGGAGGTACACACCACCTGCGAACGCTGCCCGATCGACGATTGCCAGGAGCGAGCAAAACCAGCTCTGATCATAGAAAAGCGCAACAGAAGGCGGAAAATGGAGGAGGCCATTCGAAAAATTACCGGTGAGTAAACAAATTTGTCTCTGCATCGAAGAAATCTTCCCGTTCGTCCGTTTTCGCTCCGAAAAAAATCAAATTGCTGCATTTATCCCTAACTTTAGGGAAAGTCTTTAACATACACCAAAAGCTCAGGTACCTATGTACAAATTATCCCTATCCTATTTGGTGGCTGTACTGGCCATCAGCTTCGCCACCCAAACGGCCGTTGCACAATCTCAAAAAATCACAGTCGAAGACATTTGGCAAAAGTATACTTTCATGACCCAATCTGTGCCTGGGTTCAATTTTATGAAAGACGGAAAGCACTATACTCGACTGGTCGAAAATAAAATCGTCCAATTTGACCTGACCTCTGGCGAAGAAACCGCTGTCTTGTTCGATCCGGAAGAAGTCAAAGACAATGAAGATTTTCCAGGAAAATTTGATGGCTACTCCTTCAACGACGACGAAAGCCGCATCCTCCTCAAAGCTGGTACAGAATCCATCTACCGCCGATCGACCAAGGCCTACTTCTTCGTCTACGACCGCAACAGCAAAAAGCTGATCACTGTCAACAAGGAGGGCAAACAGAGCTACGTTACTCTCAATGCCCAGTCCGATAAATTGGCCTATGTCATGGACAACAACCTCTTTGTCCACGACCTCAAGACAGGCAAAACCACCCAAGTGACGGAGGATGGAAAACACAATCACATCATCAATGGATCGGCAGACTGGGTATACGAGGAAGAGTTTTCCATGTCGCAGGCCTTCGAATGGTCGCCCGATGGCAAGCGCGTCGCCTTTATGCGATTTGATGAAAGTGCTGTCTCCGAATTTACCATGACGATGTACCACGACGACATCTATCCAGAATACGAAACCTTCAAATATCCCAAAGTAGGAGAGGTCAACGCCACGCTGAGCATTCACATCTTTGATGTGGAAAGTGGCAAAACCATCAAGGCAGAGACGGGTGGAGAAACCGATATTTACCTGCCTCGCATCCGCTGGACCAAAGACCCCAGCACCCTCTGCATCCTGCGCATGAACCGCCACCAAAACGAGTTGGAACTCTTGCTGACCGACGCCAAAAGTGGCAAGACCTCTCAGCTGATGAAGGAGACCAACAAGTATTACATTGCCGAATCACACTTCGACAATCTGACGTTCTTGAAGGATGGCCAGTCCTTTTTGTACACCAGTGAGCAGGATGGCTTCAGTCACATTTATCTGTACGACATGAATGGCAAGATGAAGCGCCAAATCACCAAAGGCAAGTACGATGTGACCAATTTCTACGGTGTCGATGAGGCCAATGGACGGGTCTTTTACCAGGCCGCAGAAGTCAGCCCAATGGAGCGGCAGGTGTACGCCATCGACTTGAAAGGCAAAAACAAAAAATTGCTCACTCCCGCCAACGGAACCAACAGGGCCCAGTTTTCTGGCAACTTCGACTACTTTGTCAATACCTACTCAAACGCCAACTCTCCCTATACTTATACAGTTCACGACCGCAACGGCAAGCAAGTCCGGGTCATCGAAGACAATGCCAGGGTGGCAAAGCTGCAGGAAGACTACGGCGTCCAACCTGTGGAGTTTTTCAACTTCAAAACCAGTGAAAATATCAGCCTCAATGGTTGGATGATCAAACCGCCCAACTTCAACGAAAACTTCCAATACCCTGTATTCATGTACGTGTACGGAGGCCCTGGCAGTCAAACCGCACAAGATGCCTTTGGTTCCTTCAATTACTGGTGGTACCAACTGCTGGCCAGCCAGGGATACATCGTGGTAAGTGTCGACAACAGAGGCACTGGAGGCCGAGGAGAGGAGTTCAAAAAGATGACCTACCTCCAATTGGGCAAGTACGAAACCATCGACCAGATCGAAGCGGCCAAATACCTGGCCTCTCTCCCCTACACCGATGGCAGCCGGATTGGCATCTTCGGATGGAGCTATGGTGGCTACATGTCGAGCCTCTGCATCACCAAAGGCAATGATGTCTTCAAGGCAGCCATCGCCGTGGCTCCAGTCACCAACTGGAAGTGGTACGACACCATCTACACAGAACGCTACATGCGCACCTCCAAGGAAAATCCAGATGGCTACAAGGACAATTCCCCCATCTACTTCGCCGATCGGCTCAAGGGCAAATACTTGCTGATCCACGGGGTGGCCGACGACAATGTCCACTTCCAAAACACCGCCGAGATGGCCAATGCATTGATCATGGCCAACAAGCAATTCGATACCTACTTTTATCCCAACAGAAATCACGGGATCTATGGTGGACCAACTCGCTTGCATCTGTACAATAAGATGACGGATTTCATCTTTGAGAATTTGTAGCCAATTTTTTGAACTTAAACCCAGCTGACTTATGTTAATCTCCACAACTGACACCATTGCCGGACGCGACATCGTTGAAACCATCGAAATTGCCAGAGGCAGTACAGTCAGGGCACGCAACATCGGACGAGATATCTTCGCTGGTCTCAAAAACATCATCGGAGGAGAAATCTCAGAATATACCCGCCTGATGGCTGAAGCCCGAGAGCAAGCCATTGCGCGCATGATTGCCGATGCCGAACAACTGGGAGCAGATGCCGTTGTAAATGTACGATTCACCACTTCGATGGTCATGGCGGGCTGCTCAGAAATATTGGCCTATGGTACGGCCGTGAAACTTAGATAAATGGCAAAAGAGAAAAAAATAGAAATTGTCAATCGCAAAGCCAAATTCGAATACTACTTCGTAGACGAGTTTGAGGCAGGGATTGTATTGACCGGCACGGAGATCAAATCCATCCGTGCCGGTCATGCCAACCTCAACGATGCCTATTGCGTCTTCCGCCAAGGGGAGCTGTATGTCCGCAGCTTGCACGTGGCAGAATACAAATTTGGCACCTACTACAACCACGAGCCCCGACGCATGCGCAAATTGTTGCTCAATAAAAAGGAGCTGCGCAAGCTCGAACGCAAGGTCAAAGAAAAGGGTAACACCATCGTCCCCTATCGCTTGTACGTGACCGATCGCGGATTTGCAAAGCTGGAAATCGCCCTGGCAAAGGGAAAGAAATCCTTCGACAAACGAGCGTCCATCAAGGAAAGAGACAGCAAACGCGACCTGGATCGACTCAAAAAAACACGCCTGTAAGCCCACAAACTCCCAATCTACTTCCCCCATTGCCACAGAGTTTGGTCGATTTGTTATATTTGTGTAGACATACCCCAGACCAGACTCGTGAGTACATACCGCCTCATACCTTCTTTTGGCTTTTTGCTGTGCCTGCTCCTCTCCCCCATCCTTTTGAGCAGCCAAAACTTTACCACCCAAGTCCAATACTTTGGCAGCAAAGAAGGGCTGTCCCATGTAGACATTCAGGCCATCCACCAAGACCAACAGGGCTTCATCTGGCTGGGCACCAACTATGGACTCAACCGCTTCGACGGCTACAATTTCCGTTGGTACACCCGCGAAAAAAATGGACTGCAATCCAATCGGATCAATCACATCGCAGAGGACAAACAAGGATGGATGTGGCTCTTTTTCACCACCAATCCCATCTTCAAAGCCCCCCTCAGCATCGATTTGTTTCATCCCGAGACAGAAGAGGTTTTTTCCTTTGAGGAGAAATTCGGACCAGATGCCCCACTCCAAGTAGCCGACATCACCAGCTTCGCCGCCTCGGAAGACGGACGGATTGCCTTCACCACCAATCGCCGACAACTTGTGATTTACGATCCGAAAAACGGCTTCACCTCCCACCCCATCGACAATTACCCCCTCTCCTTGGAGTACTTCTCGACACGTGATGAAATTTGGGGCTACCAAAGCAGTCCCGTCAGTCCACAAGCCATTCTCTACTGCATCAACACAGAGGGAAAAGTCCTTTATCGATCCGAGAAAAATGGTGGTTACCCTCACTATTCGCAGTACATCGGTGGAGAAGATGAGCAGGGCAAGCTGTACTACATATCCAAGTATGGCAACAATCTCAACTGCCCAATCGGACAACTCTTCCAAGTCGATGCCAACAAACGGGAGCGCCCCCATCCACTTGACTCCACCGTTGAACAGCTTGCCAAGGTAGATTTGAATTCCCCCATTGTAGCAGGAAATTGCAAATTCAGCCGACATCCCAAACAGGGATCCATTTGGATGGGGACAGCAGACCAATTCCAGATATTTCACCCCAGTGAAGGATGGCATTTCGACCTGGCCCCACAATATCCGGCTTTGAAAAGAGTCAACACTATTGTATTTGATGACCAAGATCGAATTTGGGTGGGCTCTACCCAAGGGCTGTTTCTCATAGAAATCCGACAAAGTCCCTTTCGCAAAATCCTCCACTCTCTCAAATACAATGGCACCCAAGGGTTCACCTCCCGTGGCCTGGCCACCGACCGACAAAACAGACTATGGGCCGGCAATGATCGCATCTTCCCCTCCCTGTGGATCTTTGACCCCAATCGCCAAGAAGCCCATCCTGTAGACACTTCCTCTTTCAGAACCGGACTGACCTACAGCCTACTCAAAGATCGACAGGGCAACATCTGGGCAGGCTTCAGCCGCAGCCTCATGGGGAAGTACCTACCCGAGCAGGACAGTTCCATTTTTTATCCGCTGGGACTGCAGAAAAACGGCGCGACAGAAGTCGATGTTTGGTCGATGTTTGAAGACCAACAGGGCAACATTTGGTTTGGGACAGACATTGCCAGGGTGGGATACATCGACCCACAAGGTCAAGTCCACCACCTGCCGCCACTGGAGGGATTGCTGGAAAAGGGAGGCTCGATTTATCAATTTGTTGAGGGCCCGGAAGGCCTTGTTTGGCTGGCCACCGATCACGGACTGTTCAGCTTGGACGTGAGGGCCAAGGCCATTCGCCAGCACATCACCAGTCTGGGAAAGCAACAGAGTTTGTCCTTCGAGGGCATCTACCACATTCACGTCGACAGCAGCGGGCATTTTTGGCTGGGCAGTCGCGACATGGGGCTGATCCGCTGGCATCCCCAAGGGCAGGAGTACCGGCGATTTACCCAAGCCGATGGTTTGTCCAACAGCACCATTTACAGCATCTACGAAGATGGCTATGGCAACCTGTGGCTGTCGAGCAATTACGGCTTGATTCAGTTTGACAAAAAGAATTGGCAGGGCACCACTTATCTGGAAGAAGATGGCATCAGTCACAATGAGTTCAATCGCGTATCCCACTACCAAGCGCCCGACGGCAGCCTGTACTTTGGCGGCTTGAATGGCATCACCTACTTTCATCCAGAGAATTTACAGAAGAAACAACTGATCGATCTTCCCCTGGTTCTCACACATTTTCAACAATTTGACGGCGACCAGAATCAACTGGTGGACCGAACAGCGGAATTGCAACAGACACCAACCATCAGCATGGCCACCTCCGATCGCTTCTTTCGATTGGAGTTCTCCCTTCTGTCTTTTACCGATGCGAGCAACAATCGCTACGCCTACAAAGTGGAAGGGGTCGATGCCGACTGGAATTACCAAAGCGAAAACTTCATCCGCCTGAGTCGGCTCCCTTTTGGCACCCATCGAATGCGCATCAAGGGGCAGACCTCCAATGGGCACTGGTCGAGCCAAGAGCTGGCCTTTCAGGTCGTCGTGGCAAGGCCCTTTTATCTTCGTTGGTGGTTTTTTGTCCTGTTGGCTGGCCTGCTGCTCGGAGGCATCTTGGGCTGGACCCGCCGCAGAAATGCTCAGTACCGGATGCAGCAGGAAGCATTGGAAAAATTGGTATTGGAACGGACGGAACAAATTCGGAAGGACAAGCAAACCATTGAACAACAGGCCGAAGAACTCCGACAACTCGACTCGGTAAAATCTCGTTTTTTTGCCAACATTTCCCACGAGCTGCGCACACCGCTGACCCTCATCCTCGGCCCCCTGGCCTCGGTCATCGACAGCCACGACAACAATCCCAAAAACCAACAGCTCCTGCTCCTGATGCAGCAAAACGGCAAGCAACTTCTCAGATTGGTCGACGAAATCATGGACCTTACCAAACTGGAAGCTGGCAAAATGCAACTGCAGCTGGAAGCCACCCAACTCCAAGTTCTCATCCGCCGAATTGCCGCTGCTTTTTATGCCTTGGCCGAAAAAGAGGGCATCCAATTTAGCGTTGATTACCAAGCAGACCCAGACTTGTGCATTTGGCTCGACGTCCACAAGTTTGAAATGCTTGTCGCCAATCTATTGTCCAATGCCTTCAAGTTCAGTTCACAAGCGGGCCGGGTAGTTCTACAAATCATCCAGGAAACCGATCAACTGCACCTACAGGTACAAGACAGCGGACGAGGCATCCATCCCGATGACCTCCCTCACATTTTCAATCGATTTTACCAGACCCGTCGGGAAGATGCAGCGGCAGAAGGGGGTACGGGCATTGGGCTGGCCCTCTGCACAGAGTTTGCCAAGCTGTTCAATGGCAGGGTGTGGGCGGAGAGCGAGTGGGGGCAGGGAAGTACATTTCATTTTGCCTTTCCTCTCCAGCTGGCACCCAATAATTCGCTGACCCCAAGCCTGGACATGCCAATCGAGCCCGTCGCCGATGCCTCCGCTCAGAGTGATCCCCCTCTGGCTGTAGAAGGCGTCGGCAAACGCTCCATCCTCATCGTAGAAGATCATTCAGATTTGCGCAATTACCTCAAATCCATCTTGGACGATCACCATCACTGTCACCTGGCAGAAAATGGTGCCGATGCCATCAAGCAACTCGAACACTTGACCCCCGATCTCATCCTTTCGGACATCATGATGCCTGTCATGGATGGATTCCAACTCCTGGAAAAGCTCAAAAGCCAGGATGAGTGGCGACACATTCCAATTGTGATGCTGACGGCGCGCTCAGAGTTGTCAGACAAACTCAAAGCCCTGCGCATTGGGGTAGACGATTACCTACTCAAGCCCTTTGAGGCAGAAGAGCTGTTGGTGCGCATCAACAATTTACTTCGCAATGGCCAGCTCAAGCAACAGGAGACAAAAACAAATGGAACATCTGATGCCTCTTCCTCTTCTCCTTTGATCAGTCAGGAAGAACAGGCGTGGCTTCATCAATTGGAGGAGCTCTTGCAGAAAAATCTGGACAAGCCCCACTTCAAAATCGACCAGATGGCAGAATCGATGCACATCAGCCGTCGGCAACTCTTCCGCAACATCAAACGCTTGACAGGGCTCACCCCCAACCAGTACCTACAAGAAAACCGCCTACAGAAAGCCCGTCAGTGCGTCGAGAACAGGGAGTTTCGCACTGTCAAAGCAGTGGCCTATGCCTCGGGCTTTTCCAATGTGGGCTACTTCACAAAGCTCTACAAGCGACGCTTTGGCAAGCTCCCCTCCGACAGCAGCCTCAAGGTAAATTGAGTCAATGGAAGGGGGGAAGACCGCATTTTGAACACTGATGGCATCATTTTACCGAATATTGGCACTCTCCTACCCTAGTTTGAACCACCTCTTCTGCATTTTGCCCCTACCTTTGTCAGTGCTGACAATAGATGGATTGATCCATCATTTCGGTCCGCGACATAACCCCAAAAGGGCAGATTGGCTGTTTTGGCCACAATCTCTCAAATGGTTTATTTCAACACCATCGGAGTCGTTCCCCACGCTCCAGTCTATGAGTGACTTATCCATTTTGGCATTCTTGGAAGAAAGATCATGCCGACGAATGAAACAAAAGTACAATACCATCAACGACTACCCAGAAACCAAGCGATGGTAAAAAACCCGTAAGAGAACGATGTGCTTTCTCCGCGGAGAAAAGCCAGACAAAGGGGAGAGTTTTTAACGGAAAATTTCTTTCAGCATAAGGAATTTTACACGGATAGTAAGTACCCGAAAAACCTCGCAGTGCCTTCAAAGGTGCTGCTGAGGTTTTTTAGGAAACTGCCACTCTGACAGTCTTTCCACCCATTTCACCCGCTTTTTGTAGTTCAAAAGTCACATTTTGCATTTCATTGCAAGAATGGCCAAGTAGGCAGCATATTTGATCACCGTATGGATATATGAAGCAGTTTTTCCTATCCCTATTGCTGTGTAGCCTCTGGCACATCTCTGGCTGGGCGCAGTACAGCAACGTATCCGAATACCTCCCCATGGAGGACTTCCGGCGAATTGCAAAACAACAAAAGGTAAAATCCGTCAGCAGAATCTGGGGAGACGGGAGCTACCAAAAGTACCCGGAAAGGCATTTTTTCAATGAAAAGGGATACCTGACCGCCTGGTATACATCCGTCAGCATGAATGGTGTTTACACCTACGAACACGATTCCATCGGCAGGGTCATCAAATCCTATCATTTTAACTATCCCAAAACAGAACAATACGATAGCTACACCATCCGAAAATTGGATTCGCTCGGCAATCCCATCCGGGTGGACAGATACCGGGCCGACGGGGAACGCTTCTTTTTCAGCGAGTCCATCCAACGAAGTGAAGGCGCCTATTACTACTTCACGAGAATTGAAAACGGCAAAGACTCTTCTGTCATACGACTTAGGTACGATAGTCTCCAACAGGTCCATTACACCGATTATTTCCGATATGAAGATGGGACATTGATCGGAGCGGATACCAATTACGAATATCACAACAAAGACGGTGCAGCCACAAGAGGAGGAGAGCTTGATTACAATGATGCCTTGGGAGCCTGGCTGGAAGAGCATCCGGAAGACCAACAAAAGCTCTACACTTCCATTGCCTATCGCTATGAGCTGGTGGATGCAGGGAAATTGGATGCCAGCTTATTCAACTATTCAGAAAATGAACGCTATGCTTACCTCGAAGATGGGTCGACCAAGGAGGCAAAGGACTATTTGGGCATCAAGGAGTACGAATACAATGAGGATGGATTTCCCATCAAGATCACCAAATTTTCGGACGATCGTCGACTGAAATCTGTGGTAGAAATCACCTACGGCGAAAACAAGTTGATCCGGCAGGAGGTCACGACCAGGGCTGATGGCACCACCGAAACGCCAATTGTCTATGAATATGAATTTTGGGAATAGCCCCAGGATTTCTACTTCACCTTGTAGACCAATTCTGAGCAGTTTTCTTCTGTCAAAATCTCATGGGCCATGCGCTGCAGATCTTGGGTGGTTACCTGCTGGTACAACTCCGCCTCCCGATTGATGAGGCTAGCATCTCCAACCAACTCAAAAAATGCCAAGTTGATGGCCTTGTTGAGCACATTGGTCTCGGAAAAGGCCAGGGTACTTTCAATCTTGTTTTTGTACTTCTGCAACTCGCGTTCGCTGACGCCCTCCGTTTTCAGCAGCTCGATCTCTTTCCAAATGGCTGCCTCGGCCTCTTCTAGGCTTACGCCTTCACTCGGTTTTCCTTCGATGATGAGCAATCCCGGATCGATGTTTCCCGTAATGTAAGCGTCGATGTCTGTGAAAATCCCTTGGTCTTTGTACAGCTTTCGGTACAAACGAGAGGATTGTCCATTGCAGAGTACATCTGACAGCAAATCAGCTGCGTAGTAATTGTCATCGTTTCGACCGGGTACGTGAAAGGCCAAGTAGATGGCGTTGAGTGGCACACTGGTTTCGTTGATGCGGCGGTGCAATTCCCTTTGCGGTGGCTCTTGCGGCAGCTCCCGCTTGGGCACTTTGCCCTTGGGAATATCTGCAAACCATTTCTCCGTCAGTTGGCGCACCTCTGCCTCCGTGGTCTTGCCTGCCACCACCAGGATGGCATTGTTGGGACAGTAAAACTTGTGAAAAAACTCCTGTACATCTTCCAGGGTCGCCTCTTCCACATGGCGGGGCACTTTGCCAATGGTGGGCCAGCGATAAGGATGGATTTCGTAGGCCAGATCAGACAAGTGATGCCAAACGTCTCCATAAGGTTGATTGAGGCAACTTTCTTTGAATTCCTCTACCACCACCTTTTGCTGTACCTCCAAGGAACGCTGGGAAAAATTGAGACTCAACATGCGATCCGACTCCAGCCAAAAGGCCGTTTCCAGGTTTTCGGCTGGCAAGACATCGTAGAAATTGGTGACGTCATTGTTGGTAAAGGCATTGCTGTCACCTCCCGCCCGCTGGATGGGCTCATCAAAATCGGGAACATGGGCCGAGCCTCCAAACATCAAATGCTCAAACAAATGGGCAAAGCCAGTCTTGTCAGGCGATTCATCCCGGGCCCCTACGTCGTACAACACATTGATGGCAACCATCGGAGTACTGTCATCCTGATGCACGAGGACTTTCAAGCCATTTTCCAATTCAAAGCGGTTATATTCTATCAAGGACTTGATTTTGTGTGGTCAGCAAATAGGTTGAGTCATCATAGTAACAACTCTCCTTGTCTAAGGTTGCAAACAGGCTGTGTGTAGTGATGCTACAAAAATAGTGCATTCTCACAAATTGTGCAGGCAAATGCACCAAAATACACATCCCCGGCATCTACCCTATTGAAAGCTTTCCCGCCGCGGGCCCGTCAGCGGTTTTCTCACTACCAATTCAGCCAAGTGCATCGCGTCCTTGTCGGTCTGTACCACCCTCAGTTACGGGGTACAGGACTGATCAGCTGTTTATTTCATCACGTAAAATGGAAATCAAATGAATCGCCCAGATATATCTCGCCTGCGCAAAAATCGCGGCATTTACATGAAAATTGGTTTCATCTTTTCCCTGAGTATGGTATTGTTGGCTTTCAACTACACCACCTATTCTGAACCGAGTACAGAACGAACCATCGTCATGGAAGAAGATGATCTTTATACCCCCGTTCGGACCGCTCATCCCAAAAAGCGAATGCCCCCTCCGGTTGTCATCACTCCCACAGAAATCTTGTCGGAACCAGAGCCGGAGATCATTACAGAACCAGAGCCAGAACCCGTCCCCAGCAAGGTCGATGTTACGCCTACCACCGAAGACAGGCCTGTGAAAAAGGTGAAATATTCTCCTCCGCCCCCACTCATCGAGCCCCCTCTGCCCGATGACAAGGAGGACATCGAAGAAATTTTTACCGTGGTGGAGGAAATGCCGCGTTTTCCAGGATGTGAAGACCTGACAGATAGGGATGAGCGCAAGCAATGTGCCAGCCGACGAATGCTCGAGTTCATCTACAAAAACATCAAGTATCCTGCAATGGCCAGAGATGTGGGTCTGGAAGGCAATGTGGTCGTTCGCTTTGTGGTCAGTGAAAGTGGCTCCATCTCCGACATAGAAGTGCTCAGGGGCATTGGAGGTGGCTGTGGCAAAGAGGTCGAACGCGTCGTCAACATGATGCCCGACTGGATTCCTGGCCGACAGCGCAACGAAACCGTCAAAGTCTATTACAATCTCCCCGTCCGATTCCGATTGGAGTAAGGAGAAAAAGAATAAAATATTCGGTAGTTTTTCGACTCATTGGAAAGGATGCTTCAACAGGGCGTCCTTTTCTTTTGGCCAGCCCTGAAATTGCTTACCTTTGCAGGACAAATTTTCAGTATATGGCACGTCCTGACTTTTCCTCATTGCCCCTGCAGCCCCACCTGCTCCAGCCTCAAAACGGCAACACCGCTTCCGGCAGAAAGACACCGGAGCAAATCGATCTCAAAGCACACTACACCCCTGCCGACAACGAGGACCTAGAGCACCTGTACTTTGTCGCAGGCCTCCCTCCCTATCTGAGAGGGCCCTACGGCTCCATGTACACGGGCCGCCCCTGGACCATCCGCCAATACGCCGGATTCTCCACAGCCGAAGAGAGCAATGCCTTTTACCGCCGCAACCTCGCAGCAGGCCAAAAGGGACTCTCCGTGGCATTTGATTTGGCAACCCATCGGGGCTATGATTCCGATCACCCCAGGGTAGCAGGAGACGTAGGGATGGCAGGCGTAGCCATCGACTCGGTGGAAGACATGAAAATTCTCTTCGACCAAATTCCATTGGACAAAATGTCGGTCTCCATGACCATGAATGGTGCCGTCATTCCCGTCATGGCATTCTACATCGTAGCAGCCGAAGAACAAGGAGTGAGCAGCCAACAGCTCAGCGGCACCATCCAAAATGACATCCTCAAGGAATTCATGGTGCGCAACACCTACATCTATCCCCCCGCCCCCTCCATGCGCATCGTAGCCGATATTTTTGCCTACACCGCCAAACACATGCCCCGCTTCAACTCCATCAGCATCAGCGGCTACCACATGCACGAAGCAGGTGCCCCCGCCGATCTGGAACTCGCCTATACCCTGGCCGACGGATTGGAATACATCCGCACAGGCATTCAGGCTGGGTTGCACATCGATGACTTCGCGCCTCGGCTTTCCTTTTTCTGGGCCATCGGAATGAACCACTTCATGGAAATTGCCAAGCTGCGGGCCGGACGCCTTCTCTGGGCCCGCATCGTTCGCCAATTCCAACCAGAAAATGCCAAGTCGATGGCATTGCGCACACACTGCCAAACCTCTGGATGGAGCCTCACCGAACAAGATCCGTTCAACAACATCGCTCGGACTTGCATCGAGGCCTTGGCCGCTACCTTGGGAGGCACCCAGTCCTTGCACACCAATTCGCTGGATGAGGCCGTGGCGCTGCCCACAGATTTCAGCGCAAAAATTGCCCGCGATACCCAAAAGTACCTGCAACAGGAAACAGACATCACCAAAGTAGTCGACCCCTGGGCGGGCTCTTACTACGTAGAATACCTGACCGGACAATTGGTCGATCGGGCTTGGGCATTGATTCAGGAAGTAGAAGAACTCGGCGGCATGGCCAAAGCCATTGAAAAAGGCCTGCCCAAGCTGCGGATCGAAGAAGCTGCCGCCCGCAAGCAGGCCCGTATTGATGCGGGACAGGATCGAATCGTTGGGGTCAACATTTTTCAAACAGAAGAGGAAGAACCCATCGACATCCTTACGGTGGACAATAGCGCCGTTCGCAAAGAACAGGTCGAACGCCTCCAAAACATTCGGGCCAGCCGGGATGAGCAAGCAGTCAACCAAGCTCTGGAAGACATCAAGCAAGCGGCCAAAAGTGGCGAAGGCAACCTCCTCGCCCTGGCAGTGGAAGCGGCCAGGCTTCGGGCCACACTGGGGGAGATCTCTCTGGCCATGGAAAACTCTTTTGGCCGATATGTCGCCAGCGCGCAGACGGTCTCCGGTGTCTATGCCAACGAGATCAAAACAGACGAAGATTTCAAAAAGGCCAGAGCCATGGCCGATCAGTTTGATCAGTTGGAGGGAAGGCGTCCTCGGATTCTCATTGCCAAATTGGGGCAGGACGGGCACGATCGCGGCGCCAAGGTGATTGCCACCAGCTTTGCCGACCTGGGCTTCGATGTAGACATTGGACCGCTCTTCCAAACTCCGGAAGAAGCCGCGCGCCAGGCAGCTGAAAACGATGTCCACATTCTCGGCATTTCCTCCCTGGCCGCCGGACACCGCACCTTGGTCCCCGCCACCATCCAGCAATTGCAAGCCATTGGCAGGGAGGACATCCTCGTTGTCGTGGGAGGGGTCATTCCCCAAAAAGACTACGACTTTCTGTACGAACAAGGAGTGGCCGGCGTATTTGGGCCAGGCACTGTCATTGCCAAAGCAGCTCAGCACATTTTGCAGTTGCTGATCGACAGCGTGCCGGATTGACTAAAGAAAACCAACACAACAAGCCATGAGTGAGAACATCAGCAACATCGACCTGGGGATCGTCATCCTCTACTTCATCGTTGTCATTGCCATCGGGCTGACCATTGCCCGGCGCAACCAAACCAGTGAGGACTTATTTTTGGGAGGGCGCACCTTCACTTGGGGATTGATCGGATTGTCTCTTTTCGCATCCAACATTTCCAGTTCTACCATCATTGGGCTGTCCGGAGCCGCCTACAGTTCGGGGGTTGTGCAGTCGGTCTATGAATGGATGTCGGCCATTCCTCTCTTGATTGCGGCGCTCATCTTCGTGCCCATGTATCTCCGGGCCCGCATCACCACCATTCCCGAATTTTTGGAATTGCGCTACGACGCCCGTTCCCGCAACTTCTTTTCGGCCATCACCATTTTCATGAGTGTGGTCATCGAAATGTCGGGGGGACTCTACGCAGGGGCATTGGTATTGCAGACCTTTTTCCCTGACTTGGTCTTGTGGCATGCCACCTTGGGGCTGGCATTGATCGCAGGAGTCTACACCGCATTTGGTGGCTTGAAGGCCGTTGTCTACACCGATGCCATTCAGGCAATCATCCTCATTGTGGGATGCACGGTCATGACGTATTTGCTGTTTGAAAAAATGGATTTCAGTTGGAGTCAAATGGTGGCATCTGTGCCCGACGGTCACCTGTCCATGGTGCGCCCCATCGATGATCCGACCCTGCCGTGGCCGGGCCTGATCATTGGCGTTCCCTTTTTGGGCTTTTGGTACTGGACCACCAATCAATACATCATCCAACGAGTATTGGGCAGCAAAGACATTCGCCATGCGCGTTGGGGGATTGTGTTTGCCGGATTGCTCAAAATTGTTCCCCTCTTCATCATGGTCATTCCTGGCGTGATGGCCATCACGGTACTGCCGGGCTTGGATCGACCCGACATGGTATTTCCCACCGCCATGATGGAAATCCTTCCAGTGGGCTTGCTGGGATTGGTATTGGCAGGACTCATCTCCGCCATTCTGTCCAGCGTAGACTCAACTCTGAACTCCTCCTCCACCCTGGTCATCATGGACTTTGTCAAGCCCCGCAATCCCTCCATGCCAGAGGAGAAGCTGACCTATTATGGCCGTATCACAACCCTGGCATTCATGTTGATCTCTGCCATTTGGGCCCCACAGATTGCTCACTTTGAAAACCTCTGGGACTACCTTCAGCAAATGTTTTCCATCGTGGTCCCTCCCATCGCTGTCATCTTTTTGGTGGGCGTTTTTTACAAGCGCGGCAATGGGCAAGGAGCCTTTTGGACCCTCATCCTGGGGACAGCCGTTGGGGTGTTTCTCTTTGTCTTGGAACAATTCGACCTGTGGCATCTGCACTACACCATGAATGTGGGGCTGTTGGTATTTCTGAGCAGCATCATTTTTGTTGCCATCAGTGAAGCCTCTCCAGCTCCTGCACCAGAAAAGATCGAAAACCTCACATATCATCCCGACTTGATCGGCGAAGGCATGGAAGGGCAGCCGTGGTACCTTGATTATCGGGTACAGGCCATTGTGCTCATCGCAATCGTCTTTGCCATTTTGATTGCTTTTTGGTAAACACGACACCAAATGGACAAGCCCCAATTGCCTGCACAGGCAGACCCATCTTTTTTGCAGGACCCCAGCATATTCAAGATCGGGCAGGAGAAACCCCATGCCCATCTGATCCCCTTTCCCAATCGGGACGCTTGCCTGGCTGCCAAGGACAAAAAGGAATCTCCCTTTTACCTCGACCTCAATGGCCAATGGGATTTCCAGTGGTCTCCCTGCCCCGCCCAGCGTCCCAAAGATTTTTTTCAGGAGGACTTTGACACCAGCCACTGGCCCAAAATTGCCGTGCCTTCCAATTGGCAACTGCAAGGCCATGGCCATCCGATCTATGTCAACGACCGCTATCCCTTTCCCAAAAATCCTCCCTTTGTTCCAGAAGATGACAATCCCGTTGGTTCCTACAAGAGAGTCTTTGAACTGCCAGAACAATGGGCAGAGAAGGAAATCTTTCTCACCTTCGGGGCGGTCAAGACGGCTGCCTATTTTTGGATCAATGGCCAATGGCTGGGCTACAACCAGGACAGCAAAACGGAGGTCACTTTTCGACTCACCCCCTATCTTCGAAAAGGCCAAAACCAACTCTCCGTCGAGGTCTATCGATACTGTGATGGTTCTTATTTGGAATGTCAGGATTTTTGGCGCTTGAGTGGCATCGAACGCGATGTCTATCTCTGGGCCCGACCACAGGCCTACATTCGCGACTTTTTTGCCCGCCCCACTCTGGACGATGCCTATCGGGATGGCCGTTTGGAATTGGAAGTCGACCTACAGCACCATCAATCTCCATCTTCCTTGGGCAGGCACCAGCTTTTCTGGGAAATCGTTGACCAAAAAGGAGAAGCTGTTTGGCAAGGATCATCGCAGGTTGACTGGGCAGGAAAGCAAAATGTGCAGTTGTCCATTTGCAAAAACCTAACTGCCCCCCTTCCGTGGACTGCTGAAACCCCCAATGTATACCAACTCGCTTTGGAGCTACAAGACGAAATGGGACAAAGTCTGGAAGCTGTCGGTTGCTGCATCGGCTTTCGTCGGGTCGAAATCAAAGATGCCCAACTACACATCAATGGCCACCCCATCTTGATCAAGGGTGTCAATCGGCATGAGCACGACGAGTACACGGGCCATGTGGTGAGCAGACAGAGCATGGAGGAGGACATTCGCCTGATGAAAACCTACAACATCAATGCCGTCCGAAGCAGCCATTATCCCAATGACGACTATTGGTACGAACTGTGCGACCGCTATGGACTTTATGTGGTAGACGAGGCCAACATCGAATCACATGGGATGGGCTTCGAAGAGGAAAGTCTTGCCAAAGATCCCCTTTGGGCAGGTGCGCACATGGACCGGACCCAGCGCATGTTGGAGCGGAGCAAAAATCATCCATCCATCATCATCTGGTCTTTGGGCAATGAAGCGGGGGATGGGCTCAACTTTCATGCAACTGCAGACTGGGTTCGACAGCGCGATCCCGCCCGCCCCTTGCAATATGAGCAAGCATTTGAAGAGCCTTACACCGATGTGGTTTGCCCCATGTATCCATCCATCGAACACCTGCAGCAATACGCCCTCAAGGCGCCCTCTCGCCCCCTCATCATGTGCGAGTATGCGCATGCGATGGGCAACAGTCTTGGAAATTTTGCAGAGTACTGGGAGGTCATTCGGCAGCATGCAGTCTTGCAGGGAGGCTTCATCTGGGACTGGCACGATCAAGGCTTGGCAGCGCAGGGAGAGAGTGGAGAGAAGTACTGGAAATTCGGGGGAGATTTTGGTCCGGCAGAGGTACCCAGCGACAACAATTTCTGCATCAACGGCTTGCTTTTCCCCGACAGACAGCCACATCCTGCCATTTGGGAGGTCAAGATGTTTTACCAACCCATTTTGTTCGAGCAGTTTGACTGGCAAAGTGGTGTCCTACAAATTCGCAATGACTACAGCTTCCGCCACCTGGACAACATCCGCATCGACTGGAAGGTATGGAGTCTGGATGGCACCCTGGCCCAGGGCAGTAGTTGTCCCCCAGCCCTCGCTCCCCAACAAATGGGCGAATTGACATTGGAGTGGAACCAACTGACATTTTCCCCACAAAGAGAATATTTTCTGGACCTCTATGCCCATCTTTTGGACAAAGAGCCGTTGCTGGAAGCGGGACATGAAATGGCACATGGTCAATTTCACCTATCCCAAAACATTTCCCCTGCCCCACCCATCAGTGGCCTCGGTAAACATCATCATCTGGTCAAGACAAAGCAGCATTGCAGCTTTCAGCACGACGAGTACTCTCTGGTGTTCAACAAGGAAAGTGGCCTATTGCATTCCCTCACCCAAGCAGGGGAAGAATACCTGGCCAGTCCGATCCGCCCCAATTTTTGGCGGGCTCCGGTGGACAATGACTTTGGCAATGGCATGCCGGAGCGGACCGCTGTCTGGCGCCGGGCAAGCCAATCGCATCAGTTGCTCCATTGGTCGGTGGCAGAGCAGGAGGATGGATGGCTGGTCCATACCAAGTTGGGCTTCGAAGGCATTTCAGCTACCGTGGACTTGTCCTACCGAATCCATCAGCAATGGTTTGAAATCAAGGGACATTTCGTTCCTGGAGATGATGAATTGCCCGAATTGCCTCGGATTGGCCTGCAGTTGTTGCTCCACCCTCGGCTGAAAAACATGGAATGGTACGGTAGAGGGCCTTTTGAAAATTATCCTGATCGGAAAGCGGCCGCTTCTGTAGGACTGTATCGAGGAACGGTTGCCGATCAGTACCATCCTTACATCGCACCCCAAGAAAATGGCAACAAGGAAGAAGTGCGCTTTGCCCGATTCTTGGACGACCAAGGGAAGGGGCTGCAGATCAAAGGTCAGCCACATTTTGGCATGACAGCTCTCCCCTTTTGCCCCGAAGACCTCAGCCGCCAAAGCCGCGGAAGCTTGCACAGCATCGACTGCGTTATCGGTGAGCAAATCAGCCTTTGCATCGATCATCGGCAAATGGGGGTTGGTGGCATTGATTCCTGGATGTCTCACCCGCTGGACAAATACCGAATCGAGCCAGAGGAGATGACCTTTGGTTTTGCTTGGTCGCCTTGTGAGGGAATGCATTCTGTATGATTTGCGACAAAATCAAAGGCTAGCAACAACATTTTTGACGAGTGGCAACAATCTTTCTGCTGGACGGTTGTATGTCTAAGTACTCTCAAACCTAAATGATCTGTCGTATGAATTTCATCCTACTGTTGACTTCCTTCTTCTTCCTCACCCATCCCGGACACACCATTAATTTTGGCCAACAAACTGGCGGCGACGATTGGCGGGCGCTCAACGATGGCGTCATGGGTGGCTTGTCCCAAGGCACTGTCTCCTTTTCCAATGAAAGCCTGATTTTCAAAGGAGCTGTTTCGTTGGAAAACAATGGCGGCTTCGCATCTGTCCGCAGTCCCTACCAGACCATGGACCTTTCTGGCTTCAAAAAAATCAAGATTCGCTGCAAAGCCACTGGCCAGAACTTTGCCTTCACCATGGAAAACTACCAACGTTGGTACATGCCCTATTACAAGAAAAGCATCGACATTCCTCAAGGAGAATGGACGACCGTGGAAATTGAGCTGCGCGATTTTGACACCTATCGGGTGGGACAAAACATGGGAGAAAAACCGTCGGATGAGATGCTGGCCAAGGTGATTCGCTTGGGCTTTGTCAACACTGGCAAAAAATCAGGAGATTTCCAGTTGGAAATAGACTACATCGAATTCATGTAATCTCCACTCAACCAACCCAAAACAACTCCATCGCAATTCCATCTGCCAATAGTTTTCCACTTTGGGTCAAGACGTAGTGGCCATCCTTTTCGATGGCCTGCCCCTTTTCCACAAATGTCTGGATTTGGGACAAAAAGTGAGGACCAAAGTGGGGACCAAACTGTTCTACCTTCGCCAACTGACATCCCCAGATGGTGCGAATGGAAGTCATGACGTATTCATTGTATCGCTCTTCCGCACTCAGTTCTTCTCTTTCAAATGGCACGACTCCTTCCTCGATGGATTGGAGGTAGCGACTGTTGTGAGCGATGTTCCACTGGCGGTTTTGGCCGTCGAAGGAGTGAGCGGAAGGGCCGATGCCCAGATAGGGAATGCCCAGCCAGTAGTTGGAGTTGTGGCGGGCGTAGAAGCCTGGTCGGGCAAAGTTGGAAATTTCGTAGTGATCGTAGCCATTGGCCTGCATGGCCTCCATGAGCTGAGAAAACTGCCGCGCGGATTGTTCCTCATTCACAGGCTCCATTTTCTTGTTGCGAACAAAGTGGTCCATGGCCGTCCCCGGTTCCACGGTGAGGCAATAGCTGGAAATGTGAGGTACCCCAAAATCAAATACCCGCTGCATATTTTGTTGCCATCGCGCATCACTAAGACCTTGTATCCCGTAGATGAGGTCGACCGTGAGGTTGTCAAAGCCAGCGGCCTGGGCATCTGGAATGCAGCGAAGGGCTTGCTCAGCGTCATGTGCCCGGTTCATCAGGAGCAGGTCTTGCTGGTCAAATGATTGAATGCCAATGCTCAGGCGGTTGAAGGGACTGGCGGCAAGGTCTTTTAGATAGTCGATGGTCAAATCATCTGGATTGGTTTCCAGTGTGATTTCAGCATCCGAACCAATGGAAAAGAGGGCATCGGCTTTGTCCAACAGGCGCTTGAGTTCATCAACCGACAGCAAAGAGGGTGTTCCCCCTCCGATGTAAACGGAATTTAGTGGTCCTTGGTCGAAGTAGTCTTTTTGCAAGTCCATCTCCACGAGCAGGGCTTCCGTCATGCGCTCTCGATGTCGCAAGCTGGTTGAGAAGTGGAAGTTGCAATAATGGCAAGCCTTCCGGCAAAAGGGAATGTGGAGATACAGTCCGGGCATTGGCAGCAAATCAATTGGGTGATTGTATCAAAAACAAGCTACTGTACGTTTAACTGCTAGTTGGATTTTTCACTGCAAATATCGCAATTTTTCTCTTCCCTCTTTGCCCCCCGGCTCTGTGGTCTTTGCCTGTTGTTGTGCAGTTGTTGTTTCTCTACAGCCTGGAGTCAGCAAAAAGGCTACCAAATCCAATGGCAATTGCTGGACAAGGAAGGCGATTTTCTGAAAGACAAAATAGACATCCCACTCCGGGTGGCCGACAGCATTGCGTTGCGCGAGAGCTTGCAGCAGGCACTCAGCCAGCTCTGGGGACAGGCATTCATCACGGCTTCCATTGACAGTTTGCAGATGACCGATAGCATTGCCACGGCCCATCTTTGGGTGGGCGAAGCCTATCGCTGGGCCCAACTGGATGCGGCGGGGGTCGAACCTGTGTTTCTCGAACGGGCTGGATACAAAGAACGCTTTTACCAGGACAAACCTTTTCACTATTCTGAACTCCAACAACTGCTCGACCGACTGCTCAACTACGCAGAAAACAGTGGGTTTCCCTTCGCCTCTGTGGGCCTTCGCAATGTGTCTGTCGTGGATGGACAGGTGAAGGGGAGTTTGTACCTCGACAAGAATCGACTGGTGTTGATCGACGGGGTCAACATCGTAAGCGATGTCCGCATCTCCAAAACCTATTTGGAAAATTACCTGGGGCTGAAGTCGGGCAGTTTGTACAGCAAAGATCGCATTCAAAAGATTCGCAACCGACTCAAGGAACTGCCTTTTTTGCGAGAGAAGCGCCCGCCCACGGTCACCTTCAAAGGCGACAAGGCCATTGTCAACTTGTTTTTGACCAAGCGAAAAAACAGCCGTTGGGATTTCATTTTTGGAATTCTGCCAGGAAGTGATTCCGAAGCCAACCGACGTCTGCAGCTCTCCTTTTCCTTTACCGGAGACTTGCAAAATCAGTTTGGGAAGGGCGAAAAATTGTTTGTCGATTTCCAACGCTTGCGACCCGAGACCCAAGAGTTGGAGCTTCGCTTTGCCTACCCCTACATTCTCAGCCTCCCCTTTGGCGCCGATTTCAATTTTCTGCTCTCGCGCCGAGACAGTACCTTTCGCGACCTCAATGCCAGTGCCGGTATTCAATACCTTTTGGAAGGAGGCAATTACCTGCGGGTGTATTACAACAATTATTCAACGGCCCTTCTCAGCATTCAGCCCGATCAGATCATCCGAACGCGCCGCTTGCCCTCCAACATAGATGTGCGCAACACCTCCTTTGGGCTGGAGTACAATTTGCAAAAGCTCGACTATCGCTTCAATCCACAGCGGGGCTGGGGCCTGTTGCTTCGGGGAGGGGCTGGCCTGAAACGCATCTTGAAGAATCCCAACATCCTTGCATTGGAGGATGAGTCGGACCCCGATTTTCAGTTTGAGAGTCTCTACGACAGCCTCAATCTCAATACCTTCCAATACAAATTAGAGGCTCGCCTGGAATACTACTGGCCCTTGTCTGTTCTTGGTCGCAGTACCATCAAGTTGGGTGCCGAGGGAGGGGTCATCATTGCAGGAGAGGACATTTACCAAAACGAGCAGTACCGCCTGGGGGGCAACCGACTGTTGCGCGGCTTTGATGAGGAGTCCATTTTTGCCACTCGCTTCAGTGTTTTCACCCTTGAGTACCGGGTGTTGCTGGGCCTCAATTCCTATGCCTTCTTATTCGGTGATCTCGCCTACATCGAGGATCTCACTGCCACTGGCAAGCTCTACGACAGCCCCTATGGATTTGGCGGTGGGTTTACCATCGACACCAAGGCCGGGGTGATGGGCATCAGTTTGGCCTGGGGCAAGCGCCGACAAAACCCCTTTGATTTTCGAAACGCCAAGGTTCACTTGGGATTCATCAGTTATTTCTAGTTGGAAAATTGGATGTATTCGAAGCTCACTCGTCTGTATCAAATTGGGCCAAGTAGGTGCCTCCCTCCCCAGAGAAATCCAGCAATCTTCCGTTTTTGAGGATCAGCTCACAGCCGTATTCTTGTTCCCATTGGGGGTAGAAGACCAGGGTGACAAAGCGATTTTTCAAAAATTTGTTTTCCTCCACCACGACATGGTCTAAATTGGCCTTTTTCAGCGCATCTTCCGGAGCTGCCACGCCAAATTCTCGCAGATTGGCCTCTGTTTCTGTCTCGCCCTCCAGGATGTCGACCCCATAAGAAGTGCTTTCGCAACAAGCCAGGCAGTGCTTGTACAAGAGTTGTTGCATCAGCGGGCGACCCTCTTCGGGCAGTTGTAGAAAATCATTGATGCATTGGACAAATTTCTCAGAAATGATCTGATGGGTATTTTTCAAATTGTATTCAGAGGTCAACAAGTCGATGCGTACTTCTGCTTGGAAGAAGAGGGAATGGACGATCAGTTTTCCGGAGGTCCAGATGCTGTTGAGCAAAATGTCTTCTCTTGTCATCACTTTCCTTTGAGCAGATTGATGCTTACTGTCGCCAGCTCAGATTTGGGAAATCTGCTCTGGTGTTGTGGGTCGGGATGAAGGCCCGCCTCTGCAGCTACCTTCAGGAAGTTGTCTATCTCCAAGATGTACTGATCGGAGAATCCATGGGTGGCATTGTAGGCCGTGGCCGCTGTTCGCCCCAGGTTCTCAGCGATGAGGGCAGGACTGATGGTGTGCAATTCGATGACCAACAGGCCAAATTTGCGAACGAAGGGAGCCCACTTGCGGAAGTGTTGCAAGAGATTGTCTTCGACGGCATTGTTGGGAATGCGGCGGCCGCGATGGGCAAAGGCTCCAGAGGAAGTACTCAGGCGGTCCGGGCTGCGCTCTGCGGGGTCTTCCCAGATGCGGTTGTGGTCCAAAAAGGTGCGCACATTCAACAAATCCCCTAGGTCAATGCCATAGTTTTCCTGCAGATCATCGGCCAGCAAGTCCGGACGGCCAATGTCGCCCCAGATGACCTTGGCCCAAATGTCTGCCTGTATCAAAGTGGCCCGCGTCGCCTTCAGCGCAGCTTGATTGAAATCGGCGCCCACCAAAAACAAGGGATGTTCCTCCAGAAGTTCTCCCCGCCGGGTTCGCTGAGCGATGACGTTGAAGATGTGTTCCAAAAAAGCCCCATTTCCACAGCCCATGTCCACGATGCCTTTGGGTTGTTCGGCAATGGGTCGGTTGAAAAGCGAGATGACAGCCTCATCAATTTTTCGGAAGTAGGTACCGTGGGCGCCACCACTTCCCCAGACATTCATGGCCCGATCGACATGGATTTCGGGCGAGCCAGCCGGAACATCCCACAACAAATCTGGCTTTCCAAACAACAAGTCATCCATGCGGCGGAAGGTTGGAATGTAGGAGACCGTCACGCCATAGGCACTGGCCCGCTTGGCAAAGAACAGCCCCTTGTCAGTAAATCGATAGGTATTGTTTTTCTTCTCGAACCATTCCAGATAGACGAAGATCTCCAGCAGTCGGCCAAAACTGTCGGAATCTTTGTGAAATTCCTCTGCCTTGAAAGAGGCCTCCATGAAGTATTTGTGAAACATGCCTCCCATCCCCAAGGCAACGGTGGTCGGCCCCACGATCATGCCCTCGATGTGCCGAAGGACTTGTTGCTGGATGGCATGCACCTCCGGCGCCACCTCCGGAGACAAATCGTATTGTCGGCGGCATTTGTCATAGATGCTTTCGAGCATCAAGAAAGGCTTGCGTTCGAATTTGCGCTTGTGAAATTGGCCAGAGTACTGGATGAGTGCCACCACATCTTCGTACAAATGACACAACGCAAAGGCAATGGCACTGCGATCATTGGTGCTGTAAAAGATGTCATCACTGCCATTGTCCAATTCCTGCTCCAACCACCCTTGGCCACACAGCAGGTGGAGGGCTACGTTGAGGTAGCCTTCATTGGCTCCAAAACGATCACACAATTGACGGATGGAAAGACGTTTTTCTTTCAACAGAGCATCGAGCAGTTTGTGCTTGTGGAGGCTGTAGGCGACTGGTGCCATGGCGATGCCATCGAGGTGGCGAAACAACTCAGCTCTGAATTTGGCTTTTTGGGGCTTGGTTAGCATAAGGGATGCGTTGGAACCGATCAGGTCGCATCGGTTCGGTTGAAATAAAGAGATAGTTTTTCAGCGATGCGCTTGCCTGCCACTTCTTCGATCTCGGCGGCAGTGGCCCGCTTCAATTGCTTGACCGACTTAAAATGTTGTAACAATTTTTCGGCCGTTTTTTTGCCGACTCCCGGTATGTTGGTCAGTTCGGTCCCCGTAAAATTGCGAGAGCGTTGGTCTCTGTGAAAGGTAATGGCAAAGCGGTGTGCCTCGTTGCGGGCTTGCTGAATGAGTTTGAGAGATTCGGATTTCTTGTTGATGTAGAGAGGAATCGGGTCTTCTGGAAAGAAAATCTCTTCCAGCCTTTTGGCAATCCCGATGATGGTAAGCCGATCGCGGATGCCCAGCTTTTCCAAGCTCTTGACAGCGGCGCTGAGCTGTCCCTTGCCGCCATCTATGACCACCAACTGAGGCAGCGGCTGGTCCTCTTCCAGCAATCGCTTGTAGCGGCGATAGACGATTTCCTCCATGGAGGCAAAGTCATCCGGCCCCACCACTGTCTTGATGTTGTAGTGGCGGTAATCTCTTTTGGATGGCTTGGCATTTTTGAAGACCACACAAGAGGCCACGGGAAAAGAACCTTGCATGTTGGAGTTGTCAAAGCATTCGAGATGCGTTGGCAAGCGATCCATTTGCAGGTCTTCCTGGAGGGTACGCAGGATGCGTTCGGCAGGTGTTTGCTTGTTGGTGCGAGAGATTTCCTCCTTCTGTTTTTGCAAGAGGAAGTACTTGACATTTTTGGCCGATAGGTCCAACAGCTTCTTTTTGTCTCCAATCTTGGGAATGGTGATGCTCAGAGAAGGATCTGTCAATTGCAGTTCAAAAGGCAGGATGACTTCTCTGGCGAGGCTGCTGAAGCGCTCCCGCAATTCGGGAATGGCAAATTCCAGCAATTCCTTTTCGTCGCCATCCAGGTTTTTGGTCATTTCCTGGGTGTAGCTGTTGATGATGGCACCATTGACCACTTTGAGATAGTTGACATAGGCAAACTTCTCGTTGGAGGCAATGGTAAAGATGTCTACATCGCGGATGGTGGTGCTGACAACAGTGGATTTGCCCTGGTAATCTTCGAAGGCCGTCAGTTTTTCCTTGAGTTCATGGGCCTTTTCAAATTCCAAGCCTTCAGCCAGCCGCTTCATCTCTTCGCGAAAATGGTCTTTGACGGCTCCAAAGTGCCCCTTGAGGATGTTCTTGATCTGGCGAATCTTTTCGTTGTAGGCCCCTTCTTCTTCTTTGCCCTCGCAGGCGCCTTTGCAGTTTTTGATGTGAAATTCCAGGCAGACCTTGAATTTGCCCTTTTGGATGTTGTCTTCGGACAGATTGAAGGAGCAGGTGCGCAGTGGGAAAAGACGCTTGATCAGGTCGAGGATGATCTTGAGTCGCGAGCGAGAGGTGTAAGGACCGAAATACGTGGACCCATCCTTGATGATTCGCCGGGTGAGAAACACTCTGGGAAATCTCTCCTTTTTGATGCAGATGTAGGAGTAGGATTTTCCATCCTTGAGCATGACATTGTAGCGAGGCTGGTTCTTCTTGATCAGGGTATTTTCCAGCAGAAGGGCATCGGTCTCCGTCTCAACGATCGTGAATTTGATGTGATCGGCATTTTTGACCATGACCCGAGTCTTGTGGGCCATGTGCTTTTTGGAGCCGAAGTAAGACGACAGTCGATTTTTCAGATTTTTGGCCTTGCCCACGTATATGATGGTATCGTCCGCATCGATGAAGCGGTACACCCCAGGCTGTTTGGGGAGGGTGGATGCGATGGCCTTGTAATCCTCTGTTGTCATATGTAGGGCGAATCTGTCAATGAAACAAGGATCACCCAGTCGATGTTCTTAGGAGCGGTCAAAACAATTTGGCCTGTCCATTGTCCTCTACATCGAACTCTATGGAGTCACCTGCCTTGAGTTTTTTTTTATCTTCTGTTTGGATCTGCTCGATCTTTGTGATCTTCTTTTCTGTCAATTTGTTGCCTTTGGCCTTCCAACCCTTCACGTCGATGAAGCCTGCCAATTCCAATTCATAGGTCACCGTTTCTCTGTTTTCCCGAATGTTGTAGTGGACCAGCGGATCGGAATCAATGGAGGCAAAATACAGCTTGGAGCTGCGGTGCTCTGTGATGTATCTGTAGCGTTCGTTGACGGTGCTCGTCTCCACTTGAAAGCGCTTGACCATGGACCATCCTCTCTCTCCCTCGTAATACACGGCGGTGATGACGCTCTGTGTATCGAATTTGCCAATGTGGATCAATTCCTTGGGGTCGAACTTGCGGGATTGGTCAAAGTCGGAAATTTCATATTCCCCATTTTTGTACAAGAGAAGAATGTGGTCTCCCGTATCAAACTCTCCCAAGAACAGGCCCCGCCCATCAGTATTGAGGCGCCCACTGACCTCGTCCATCCACATCTTTATGGCACCCAGGGTCGATTGGCCCACCTCTTTTTGCACCACCTTGCGGATGGGATAGCGGGAAACGATGTTGCCCTTAGAGGCCCGGCCCTTGATCCCCAGTTCGTCAAAGTAATAATCAAACACTTTTTTCTTGGCCGTACTTCCCTGTGACAGATAGACCGTCACCACCTCTGACTCGCCATTGGGATTGGAAGTCAGGTAATGTGTCTTCGAATTTTTTGCGCCCCCACCTGTCAGGTCGTATTCTTTGTCGCGCGTGATGGCGGTGACGTTGAAGCGTTTGGCCATGGAGCGTCCCGTCTTCCCATCCAGGTAAATCATGTTGTAGGTCGTGCGGTCGTCTCCCTTTTTCCAGACCGCTACGTGGATGATGTTTTTGCCCACGAAAACCTTTTCGGCAATCCGCACCACTTTGAATTTCCCATCCTTGGTAAAGGCGATCACATCGTCGATGTCTGAGCATTCGGCCACAAACTCTTCTTTTCGCAAAGACGTCCCGATGAAGCCGTCCTTTCGACTGACATACAATTTGGTATTGTTGGCCACGACCTGGACTGCTTTGATGGCATCGAAGGTGGTAATCTCGGTCCGGCGCTCCTTGCCCTTGCCGTATTTTTGCAACAGGCGTCTGTAGTAAGCGATGGCATAATCCGTCAGGTTTTCGAGATTGTGCTGGACCTCTTTGAGTTCTTCTTTGAGCTTGGCGATCTGTTCTTCTGCCTTGAAGGTATTGTACTTGGAGATTCGCTTGATCCGGATTTCGGTCAGTCGAACAATGTCTTCCTCCACAATGTCTCGGATCAGGCGCAGGCGCTTGTCGGTCTTTCTGGGCTTATCCGACGGAGTAACGACGTACTTGCGAAGCTCTGTATCTATCGTGCTCAAGACTTCCTCCCAGGTCTCGCACTCTTCAATTTCGCGATAGATGCGATTCTCGATGAAGATTTTTTCCAAGCTGGCAAAGAAAAGCTTTTCCTGCAATTCTCCTTTCCGAATCTCCAATTCTTGCCGCAGCAGATCCCGCGTATTTTCGGTACAAATCTTCAAGATGTCGTGAACCGAAAGGAAGTGGGGCTTGTCCTCGACGATGATGCAGGCATTGGTGGAGATGGATACCTCGCAATTGGTGAAGGCGTACAGAGCATCAACAGTGAGATCGGGGGAAATGCCCGGCGCCAATTCTACCAAGATTTCCACATCTCTGGCAGTGTTGTCGACGATCTTTTTGACTTTGATTTTCCCTTTTTCATTGGCTTTGACAATGCTGTCTGTCATCGAGCTGGTCGTCACGCCATAGGGAAGTTCTTTGATGGCCAGGGTCTTTTTGTCCACCTGCTCGATGCGGGCCCGCACCTTGACTTTGCCCCCTCTTTTTCCCGCATTGTACTCGCTCACATCAATGAGTCCCCCAGTCAGAAAATCTGGAAAAATCTGGAAGCGCTTGTCTTGCAATATTTTGATGGATGCCTTGATCAACTCGATGAAATTGTGCGGCAATATCTTGGTAGACAAGCCCACAGCAATTCCCTCCACTCCTTGCGACAATACCAATGGAAACTTCATCGGCAGTGCAATCGGCTCTCGCTTGCGTCCATCATAAGACAGTTGCCATTCCGTCGTCTGACCATTGAAGGCCACATCCAAGGCAAATTTTGTCAGGCGGGCTTCGATGTATCGAGAAGCAGCAGCCGAATCCCCAGTTCGAACATCGCCCCAGTTCCCCTGTGGATCGATCAACAGATCCTTTTGCCCCAAATTGACCAAGGCAGCGCCGATGGCAGCATCTCCGTGGGGGTGAAACTGCATGGTCTGCCCGATGATGTTGGCCACCTTGTGGTATCGCCCATCGTCCATTTCCTTCATCGCGTGCAGGATGCGCCTCTGAACCGGTTTGAGCCCGTCAACAATACCCGGTACAGCCCGTTCCAGGATCACGTAGGAAGCATAGTCCAGGAAATAGTCTTGGTACATGCCACTAAGGCTGATCACTGTCTCTCCGTTTCCGTTGTCGAGTGTTCGTACAGGAGGGGTACTCATCTTATTTTTCGCCATAACTGTATCGCTTTGAAATTTTCATGCTGCGAACTGCAAATATACCCAAAATATCAGCTTTTGGGATGCTTCCTTTGTACCAAAGCCTCGTTGGGCGTGCTCATTGCAAAGGAAGGGCTGCCGGGCAAGAATGACTTTCGGGAAGCAAACGGTTGCCCGCAATGTGACATACGTGAAAATGATTGTTGTGGTTGGGTGAGGCCAACTGCTGGAACAAAAATAGAAAAACAACAATTAAAAACAAAAAATCAAACACTTTTTGTTTTCAAACTCCATTTACCCCAGGCCTGCCCGTTCCAAAGCCACAAAGAAATCCGTCTTCCGCCGCTGAGCAATGGGTAGCTTGGTGCCATCCTGCATCTTCACATAGGCCTCCTTTCCATTGACCGACTTGATGTAGTGCAAGTTGACCAAATGGCGATGGTGAATGCGGATGAAATGATGGCTTCCTTGCGCGTCGATGCCGGGCAGCAACTTTTCGTATTCCCCCATGTTTTTGGAGGACATCAATTTTTCTTTCCCTTTGAGGTAAAACCAGGTATAGGCTCGATCGGCCTGAAGTCGCACAATCTCCTCTACCGCAATGAATTCTTTGCCCTCGCCATTGGGGATCGCCATTTTGCGGGCAGCAAGTCGAGGGGTGCGTAGGTTGCTCAACAAATGCGTCAGCCGTTGGTAGTCGTGGGTTCGCTGCAGGCGGGCCTTTGCCCGCTCCACTGCTTGGATCAAGTCCTTGATGTCGACTGGTTTGAGCAGGTAGTCGAGGGCATGAAATTTGATGGCCTGCAGGGCATAGCGATTGAAACCCGTGACAAAGATGAGTTCAAACTGCTGGGTGGGAAGTTCTTCCAATAAGTCAAAGCCACTTCCTTCGGACAGCTCCACATCCAAAAAGACCAAATTGGGCCGACAGCTCAAAATCAGCCGGATGGCCTCGTCCTTGGAGTGTGCAATGCCAACCACTTCCACCTCAGAACAGTACTGAGACAGCAAGTTGTGCAAGGTGAGCGTACTCCTCTTTTCATCGTCAATGATGACAGCTTTTATATCAGTCATAGTGCAGTTTTTTCAATCAAATCAATCAGTGGGAAGGGGAACGGTGATGGTCACCTTGGTCCCATTCGCCTGTTGGTGTTCGTCGTATTTGTCTTTGATGGCAATGTTGATGTTGATTCCTTCCAGGCCGCTGAGCATTTTCCGCCGGTCCTCCACCAGCTGCATCCCCCTGGAAATGTATCCCCGCTGTGCCTTGCGCTCGTTGATTTCCTGTGCCTTTTTCCGGCCAATTCCATTGTCCTCTATCACGCAGATGATGCTGTTGGCCTCCTGGTAGAAATGAATCTCCAGCAGTCCCTTCCCTTTTTTGTAGGCCAAGCCGTGGTTGATGGCATTTTCCACAAAGGGCTGTACCATCATGGAGGGAAACTCCACACTGGAAGGATACAAAGACTCCTCTACTCGGATGTGGTATTTGAATTTGTCATCGAAACGCAGCTTTTCCAATTCCAGATAAAGCTGCAAGATCTCGATGTTTTCCGACAGGTAGATGAACCTCTTTCTGGACGACTCCAAAAACAAGCGCATGAGCTTCGAAAATTTCGACAGGTATTGATTGGCAGAAAAGCCATCTTTTTGCGTGACAAAGCTTTGGATGGAATTCAAAGAGTTGAAGACAAAGTGGGGATTCATCTGTGCCTGCAGTGCCTTGAGTTCCAATTCGGCCATTTTCTTGTCGATGAGCCGGTTCTCTTCGGCCTTCCGCTTGAGTCGATTTTCCCTCCAGCGAAAGATGGCGAGGATCAATCCTTGTACGGCGAGCACCACCAAAGAAGCAAACCAGATCGTTTGCCAAAAAGGAGGATGGATTCGAAATTTGATGGCTCGCTCCTGGGTAAAAAGATGGTCGACGTCCTCTGCCTTGATTCGAAAGACATATTCCCCAGCGGGTAAAGTGGTGTATTCTTTGAAGCGCTCTGCGGTTGTCTTCCACTCTTCGTCCAAGCCCTCCATCTTGTAATGGTACACAATCTGCTTGTCGCTTTTGTAGGACAGGCAGGTATAGCGAAGCACAAAGTTGTTTTGATCGTATGGCAATGTATGGTCTTGCCGAAGGGCAACGGAACTGCCGCCAATGTTGATTTCCTCAAAAAACAATTCCGGCTGCTCACACTCCATTTCAAGATTGCTACCGGGCAGCAAGAGGAGTCCCTTGGAGGTGGCGAGAAAGATGGTGTCACCTCCCATGGCAATGTCGTTGACCTCATTGGATGGCAGGCCATGTGCTGTTGACATTTGTTTGATCGAATAGGCGAAAGGAGAGTGACTGTCCAGCCTGAGAAAAGCAGCCCCACGACTGGTCGCCAAGCCAATCAAGCCATCCTCTCCAATGTTGATCCTGTTGACAATCTCTTTTTCGAGTTCGGGAATTTGGTACAAAAAAGAATCCCGAAAACAGATGATCCCATTGCCATTGGTTGCCAGCCACAAAAAACCGTTGGCATCCACAGCCAAATCGTTGAACTCATAACTGAAGTATTCGTGCTTGCCCTTCCAATCCGACAACTCCCCATCTGAATATCTGGCAAGTCCATTTTTTCGCCCGATCCAAATGGTTCCGTCCTCGTCTTGTGCCATGGCATAGGTCCTATCTGGGGAGAGAGTCTGAAACCAATTGGAATCCTTTTCAAATAAAAAAGCTCCATTGGACCCAGAGATGAGGATGTCATTGGAGGCTGTACGAGCAATCGATTTGATGGCGCCAAGGTAAACTTGTGTTTCCAGCAATGTTTCCAATCCTTGAACCATTTTCAAGCCCCTTTGCGGCTTTGCATCATCGTAAGCCAAAAAGTTTTTTCCGCCCAGCAGAATGTACTGGTCGATGTATTCAAGACAGGTGATTTTTTTCCTTCCCAGTTCCAAAGGGGTGTACTTCTGGACCAAGTCATCTTCCCATCGCAGCAAGCGTCCCTTTTGGTTACCTGCCCAAATGACCCCCTCGTTCTCATCCATACAGGTGATGCTTTTGCCCACTCCCTGAAGGCCAAAATCGATCACCTGGCTTCCGCGAGCGATGCAACTCAAAAAGTACAAGCCATCCCTGGTTCCCACCCACAAATGCCCATGGCTGTCCATCCGCAGGTGATTCACATCCATTTTTTTCAGAAAGTCAAACTGGTGCTGCACTTCAAATGCATCATTGTACACCACAGCTGAGTCGGGATATATGACAAAGAAGGAATGCTCCTCCAGTCGTCCGACACTGATCACCTCGTCTTGGAGGGGGAATCGCTCTGTGCTTTCTCCTTGAATGACAACAGCTTCTTTTTTGCCAAATACAAATAGTTTGTTCTCATCCAAAACAAAAGTCCCCTCAGAAAATTTGGTTCCTCTTACCTCTAATTGTTTGTGCAAATACATCGATGTATCGCTGAAGTACTGGCCATCGTGATAGATGGAGGGGCCAAATCGATTGGTGGATGGAGGGCATCCGATCTCAACGGCCTGCTTTTCTGTGAGGTAAAAATTGCCTTGTTGCCAAGTGTTGTAGATTGGAATTTCGCGCAGGCGGCGACCACCTTCCAGTAGGAACAGTCGATTTCCAAAATTGACAAAATGCCTGCCGTCCGACTGTATGTTGTGAAAGACCAATTCGCCATCGGCTTCGTCTACATAAAGTCGGATGAATTTTCCATTCTCAAAATAACACAAGTCATTGATCGTACTCAACCAAATCCTGCCTTCCCGGTCCTGATCCAGGTGAAAGACATCGCTGCTTGGCAAATTGTCTCGGGTGGTGAAAGTGGTGAAATCGTATCCATTGAACCGGGCCAGCCCCTTGTCGGTACAGACCCAGATCAAACCCGCTCGGTCCTGAAAGATGTGGTAAACGTTTGAGCTTGGCAGGCCATCTGATGTGGAATACTCTCTGAGATGTGGATACTGCGCGCAAAGCTCCACACCCATAGCGAGTAGGCAAATCCCAAAAAAGAAGAGAGAAAACAATTGACGCATGACAAACTCGATGAATGATTGCAAATTCAACATTGTACCCAGCACCGAAACGATTGCTCAATGCAATTGATGGGCAGAGCAATCCATTTGGGTATGTGTCAGAGAATAATGCAAGTCTTCGATCAATGCCCCGAGAGCGCCATCCGTTTTCTTGCGAAAAGTGAATGGTACTCAAGAGATTGGGTGTGGGTATAATGGTCTGAAAACAGGGGAGAGTTGTAGTTGCTATTTGAAAGCAAAGTACGAATTTTCTGAGAAAAAAGTGGCCAATACCATACAATTGCAAGCATTCCACTCGCAGGCTCATCTGATCGATGAGTAAATTGGCCCGATGGGTGAGTCAAAACACAACAGCCGATTCTGACCGTTGTCAAAATCGACTGTTGCAAAAAGTTTGACGTATCAGCAAATAAGTCCACTTGCCTCCCCCGATGGCATCTCCGACAACGCCACCGGTGTCTTTTGTCTAGGCTCGTGCAATACTTATCATTTGCTTCTTTCTGGTGGACAAAACGATCCACCTCAAACACTGATCTTCATGGGTTTTCATCCGAGAACTCAAACGCCATCAATGTCGTCAATCACGACGTCTCCGCCGCCTTTGACCTTGGCTTGTTGGCCTGCATCAAGTGCTTGATAAAATGTTTTGTTACTACTGGTCAATTCTTTTTTGAGAATTTGCTTCTTCATGTTTTCCTGTCTTACATGGTTATGAAATGATGTCCCAGTGTAGGCTGCTGGGGTCAAACGCCATCAATGTCGTCAATCACGACGTCTCCGCCGCCTTTGACCTTGGCTTGTTGGCCTGCATCAAGTGTTTGACAAAATGTTTTGTTACTACTGGTCAATTCTTTTTTGAGAATTTGCTTCTTCATGTTTTCCTGTCTTACATAGTTATGAAATGGTACTAGGGTGTAGGATGTCAGCCTCAAAGACCGTCGATCTCGTCGGCGATGATCGATCCACCACCACCTTTGATTTTGGCATTTTTGGCTTCGTCGATGGCCAACTTCTTGAGACTGTTCAAGGATGGTTTCTGATTTTTTTTCATTGTGAAACTGTTTGAGAAGTGCACAGGGATTGCACGTGGCAATTGCCCACTTCATGTTTGAAAATGCATTGGATGAATGACTGGTGTAAGTGCCTCGTAAGTGCCTCGGACAGATGGATGACTTGCTTTCGGGCAAAAGAACGACCTTCCGAGAAGGAGAATTCTCAGTCAAAATAGCAAGTGACGATGTGCTCCTTCTCCGCTCCAATTGAAAGCGAAGCTCAGCACAAGACCATTGTCAGGTCAAAAGCTTTTACGAGGAAATTTGTGTATCGAAATAACTACTGGTTTGAAAGCACGGTGCTTCAACGACTTGCTTGGAAAAACGACAAAAAAATATGGGTCTCTCGCTTTGTGATGGGATGGAAAGCGGGCAGTTGTTTGATCATTCCATCCAAAAGATTCAACGCACATGCGATACGACAGCAAGATAAGGCCATTTCAAGCCCCAACATACCCCCAACCGACAAGTGCAGGGCAAAACCCAACAAGCGATGAGGGCTATTTGACAATTGTCTGTAGACAGAACATGGAACAGCTGAAAATGACAATTGGCCACTGCCCCTCAAGATGGGACAGTGGCCAATGGCAGCGTGAAAGGCCCGTTTGTGAGACCAGCTTAGTTCATCAGCTCCGGACTCTCCAAGAGCTTGAAGAATTGGTCCAACTTGGGCATGATGACGATCTCCGTCCGGCGGTTGGTGCCACGGCCTTCTTCTGTGTCATTGTCCGACCGAGGATCAAATTGGGAGCGGCCAGCTGCCGTCAGGCGTTCGGGCTCTACCAGGTACTCTTCCTGTAGCATGCGCACCACAGAGGTTGCCCTTTTCACACTCAGGTCCCAGTTGTCGGAGATGCAGCCGCTGGTAATGGGCACATTGTCGGTATGCCCCTCCACGAGTACATCCAACTCGTAGTGATCGTTGATGACAGAGGCGATTTTGTCCATGACACCCTTGGCGCGAGAGCTGAGCGTGGAGCTGCCCGAAGAAAAAAGCAATTGATCGGAGATGGAGACGTGTACTTTTCCACCGCGGACTTCCACCTGGATGTCGTCGTCGTTGATGTCGCTCAAGGATCGTTTGAGGTTCATCACCAGTGCCAAGTTGAGAGAGTCTTTGGTTTGTATCTTGGTGGTCAGGTCTTGGATGAAGCCGTATTGCTGTGCGATGGATTCCAGTGACTTTTGGATGCTCTCGGCCCCCGATTTGTTGATGACCGATAGGTCTGTCATCAATTCCAGTTGGCTGCTGTTGGTATTTTGTAGGTAATCCACCTGGTTTTCCAACTCAGCGACCCGCTCTTTTTCGGAATTCAGCTCGCTTTCCAATTTGGCAATCTCTGCCTTGTAGCCACAACCGCTGGAGAGCAGCAGGACGCAAAAGGCCAGGAAAAAGGTTGATTTTTTCATTTTTGTTCTGTTTAGCGGTGAATCAATGCTTATGAGAGAAGCTTGTCCACAAGTGGTTTTTCATCCACTGTTGAGGTAAAAGTAACTGCCCACGGAGGCATTTTAGTGTGTCAGGGGCCAAATGCGGCCCGTTGGAAGAGGAAAAATCCACCCGACTTGCCTTTTTGTCCACAAGTTGCGAATATACCATTCTGGGGCTGAACGACTCGCGAAAAGGATGTTTTGAGGCCCATTTTTTCGTAAATTTGCATTTCCCTACACAAGAGTGTGTGTCAAATTGGTCCTTTCGCCACCATCGAGCACATGCTCCAACTACATTGACCAAATCAAACCACCATATGGAAAAAATTGCACCCTACCAACCGACCAACAAAGTCCGGATCGTAACGGCTGCTTCCCTCTTCGACGGCCACGATGCTGCCATCAACATCATGCGCCGCATCATGCAAAGCTCCGGAGCGGAAATCATCCACCTGGGCCACAACCGCTCTGTACAGGAAATCGTAGAGACAGCCATTCAGGAAGATGTGCAAGGCATCGCCATTACCTCCTACCAAGGCGGCCACAACGAATTTTTCAAATACATGTACGACCTGCTGAAAGAAAACAAGGCAGGCCACATCAAGATATTTGGCGGTGGCGGTGGCACCATTCTGCCCAGCGAGATAGAAGAGTTGCACCAATACGGCATCACCCGCATCTATTCTCCCGACGATGGCCGCCGCATGGGCTTGCAAGGGATGATCAATGACGTACTGAAATCCTGCGATTTCCCGATGGGCCAACAACTCAATGGAGAACTCAAGCACTTTACCCAAAGAGACAGTGGCTCCATTGCTCGCATGATCTCTGCCATCGAAAACTTCCCAGAGCAAAACCACGAGTGGATGCAGCGCATTCGCCAAGACATTTCTCCCAAAATCATTCCTGTCTTGGGCATCACCGGAACGGGTGGGGCCGGGAAGTCTAGTTTGGTCGATGAACTGGTTCGCCGCTTCTTGCTCGATTTTACCGATAAAAACATTGCCATCGTATCCGTAGACCCCTCCAAACGCAAAACAGGAGGTGCTCTCTTGGGCGATCGCATCCGCATGAACGCCATCCACCCAGCCATCGCCGCTGGCCGCGTCTACATGCGCTCCCTGGCCACCCGCCAGTCCAATTTGGCCCTGTCCAAACACGTCCAAGGCGCCATAGACATCCTGAAAGCTGCCAATTTCGACCTGATCATACTCGAAACCTCCGGGATCGGCCAGTCAGACACAGAAATTGTCGACCATTCCGACTTGTCTCTCTACGTCATGACACCAGAATACGGCGCCGCCACCCAATTGGAAAAGATTGACATGCTCGACTTTGCCGACGTCATCGCCATCAACAAGTTTGACAAGCGAGGGGCCCAGGATGCCCTGCGGGACGTCAGAAAACAGTACCAGCGCAACCACCAGCTGTGGGAGGAATCCATAGACGACATGCCTGTCTTTGGCACCATTGCCTCCCAGTTCAATGATCCGGGTACCAATACAGTTTACCGCAAAATCATTGACGACATCGTCGAAAAGACAAAAGCGCCCCTGACATCCGGCTTCGAGCTGCCCGCAGGACTGAGCGAAAAAATCTTCATCATTCCCCCCAAGCGCACTCGATACCTGTCGGAAATATCGGAAAACAACCGTCAGTACGACCGCTGGGTGGACCGACAGTGCGACATTGCAAGAAACTTGTTTGCCCTCAACCAATCCATCGCAACACTTCAAGACCAAGAGATTGCCAATAAGGAAGCATTGCTCGACAGTCTTCAAAAGGCCTACGACGACTTGGCGCTGGACCTGGATGGTCAATGCCAACGGATTCTCGACAATTGGGAGGCCCAAAAGGCAGCCTACGCCGCCGATGAGTTCATCTACAAGGTTCGCAAGCGCGAAATCCGCGTTCCCACTTTCACCAAATCCCTCTCCCACTCCCGCATCCCAAGGGTTGCCCTGCCCAAGTTCAAAGACTGGGGAGAAATCCTTCGCTGGGTCTTGCAGGAAAATGTTCCAGGAGAGTTTCCCTATACGGCAGGGGTGTTCCCATTCAAGCGCAAAGGAGAAGACCCCACCAGGATGTTTGCCGGAGAAGGAGGACCAGAACGCACCAACCGCCGCTTTCACTACCTGTCTTCCGACATGCCTGCCAACCGCCTGTCGACCGCCTTTGACTCGGTGACCCTCTACGGAGAAGACCCCGATCACCGGCCCGACATTTATGGGAAAGTGGGCAATTCCGGGGTCAGCATTTGCTGCCTCGATGATGCCAAAAAATTGTACTCCGGCTTTGATCTCTGCGACCCCAAGACTTCCGTCTCCATGACCATCAACGGGCCAGCCGCTACCATTTGCGCCTTCTTCATGAATGCCGCCATCGACCAGCAGTGCGAGCGATACATCCAAGAGAACCAACTCGAACACCTGGTTGAAGCCAAGCTCAAAGAGGTCTATGATGATAAAAGCTTGCCTCGTCCACAATACCAGGGCGAGCTGCCGAAAGGAAACAATGGCTTGGGACTGCTCTTGCTGGGCCTCACTGGCGATCAGGTGCTCGACGCCGACACATACGCCCCCCTCAAGGCCAAAGCACTGGCTGCCGTTCGGGGAACTGTCCAGGCGGACATCCTCAAGGAAGACCAGGCACAAAACACCTGTATCTTCTCCACAGAGTTCTCCCTCAAGCTGATGGGAGACGTCCAGCAGTATTTCATCGACCACAGTGTGCGCAATTTCTACTCTGTGTCCATTTCTGGCTATCACATTGCAGAAGCAGGTGCCAATCCCATTACGCAACTGGCATTTACCCTGGCCAATGGGTTCACCTTTGTGGAATACTACCTGTCCAGGGGGATGAACATCGACGATTTTGCCCCCAACCTGTCGTTCTTCTTTTCCAACGGAATCGATCCGGAATATGCCGTCATCGGCCGGGTCGCGCGCCGCATCTGGTCCAAGGCCATGAAGCTCAAGTACAAGGCTGGGGCGCGTTCGCAAAAGCTCAAATACCACATCCAGACCTCCGGCCGTTCTCTGCACGCACAGGAAATTTCCTTCAACGACATCCGGACCAGCTTACAGGCTCTGTATGCCATCTACGACAACTGCAACTCTCTCCACACCAATGCCTACGACGAAGCCATCACCACGCCGACAGAGGAGAGCGTGCGCCGGGCCGTCGCCATCCAGATGATCATCAACCACGAGTTGGGATTGGCCAAGAATGAAAATCCACTGCAAGGAGCCTTCATCATCGATGAACTGACCGACTTGGTGGAAGAGGCGGTGCTCTACGAATTTGATCGACTGACAGAACGAGGCGGAGTCCTTGGCGCCATGGAAACCATGTACCAGCGAAGCAAAATCCAGGATGAGAGCTTGTATTACGAAACGCTCAAGCATACCGGGGAGTACCCAATCATCGGGGTCAATACCTACTTGTCCAAAGATGGCTCGCCCACCATTGTACCTGGCGAGGTCATCCGAGCAGATGAGGAAGAAAAATTGGCCCAAATTGACACGAGAGACAATCTTCACAAAGCCAGTGCCGACAGATCTACAGAAATGCTCCGGCATTTGCAGCAAACGGCCATTCAAAACGGCAACATCTTCGATGAGCTGATGGAGGTTGGCAAGTATTGCACCCTCGGTCAAATCACCAATGCCCTCTTTGAAGTAGGCGGACAATATCGGAGAAACATGTAACCAACCTCAACACATATGGAAGGAGTAACAGGCAGTCGAGTTGTTGTATGGATGATTTTTGCGATGCTGTATTCCAGCATCAATGCGCAGGTGGAACTTCAAGCTGATGGCACTTCTTCCCTGCTCTGGCCCTTCGCAGATTCCTGGTACATCAGTCCCATCGAAGGGTCCAATGGCTGGACTTACACCAGTCGATCCATCTATCATCTGGAAGGAGATGTACTGGCCCAGGATTGGTACATCAACGGATGCATTGGCCTCTCAACCTGTGGGCGTCCCTTGCGGGCCGTCTTCGATGCAACCGTCCTAGCCACAGGAGGCAGTCAGGATGGCTATGGCAACCAAATCTTGCTCCAATCGACCGACAATCCAGACTTCGTGCTGCGCTATGCCCACCTGGAACGCATCGACCTCCCCAGGACCGATACCATCAAAGCAGGCAGCATCATCGGAACCGTGGGCGATACCGGAAATGGAGATTGCCATCTTCACATTGTGCTGTACAAAAACATGCTGACACAAATGCCGGGCAAGCCAGATGGCTACACCTATCTAAATGATGTATTGGAAAATCTGAGCTATCGTCCGAGGTTTGTTCAAATAGCCGCCCCATTCAATCTGGGTGCTGAACTGGGGTCCAAGGGTGTGGTCATCGAATCCTTCCTGGAGCCAGAGTTGTTTCTCGAAGACAAGCCCACCATCGAAGGCACTGTGACCAACAAAAGTGACGAGCCCATCGACAATTTGCAAATCTTTTGCACCCGCACAGAGCTGGGCTCCGAGAAGCAAGAAACTTTCACCATCGAACTGTCGCTGCCCCCGCTTTCCACGCAAGAGTTCCAGTTTGAAGATGTACTGGTACAGGAGGGGCAATACGACATTCAACTGACCTACGGCTACTTGCGAAATGGAACGAGATGCGGCAACAGCGAGATATTTCAACGAGAAGTATCCATCTGGTCTTCTGAGCTCTGCCAATCGGATGAGCCCAATGATGAAGCAACTCAAGCCATTCCACTGGAGGTGAATTGGTCGGAAAAAACCTTTTCCCTTCGCTCCTATCTAGAATACGAAAATCGAGAGGAAGATCCCGATTACTTTTCCTTGTTCTTCCCACAAGACGGTCGGCTGCGCCTGCAGCAGATCACCGACGTGCGACTTCCCCAACTCTTGTCGATCCAATTTCAATTGGGGTTGGAGCAATTTGGTGTAGAAGACTTGAAGGAGGGCATTGCTGTCAAAGCAGGAAGCAGTGCCTTGGTTCACATTGCGGAAACCCGCTATTACGGCCAAGTCTGCAACAGCTATCAGCTGGACTTCGAGTGGGAAGCCCTGCGGGAGTACAACATCATTCCCAATCCCAACCGGGGACGATTCCGCATTGATGTCGATCAGGTCCGTTCCGACTATGCCCTGACACTTTACAATGCACAAGGTCGTCTGATGCTAAAGACCATCCAAGCATCTGATGAGCAAGGAGAGCTATGGTTCGACCAGCCCATGGCGGCTGGCATGTACTTCTTGAAAGTGGGAGAAGAAGCGACAATGAAGCTATTGGTGTTCTAGTCATTCTACAGTCTGCAGCACATCGGCCTGCATGCGCACCAATACCTCGTGGGCATCGCGCAAGTTGCGCACCCCTTCGCGGATGAGAATGAAGTACTTGACCGACTTTTTAAAGCTCAAAGATTCCGACTCTCCATTCATGGCCACATAGCGAACGATGTTGTTGAACACATCCGTTTCAAAGAAAGGGGACTGTGGATTGCTCACAAAATAGCAACGAAGCTTCCGATTCTTCAGCGTGAGCCTCTCAAAACCCAGGCGCTTGCACATCCAGCGCAGTCGCAAGCCCTCAAAGAGTTCCTTGACCGGACGAGGTACCTTGCCAAAGCGATCTGCCAGTTTCTTGTGGAAGTCTTCTACGCCTTTTTCATTTTCGATCTGGTCGATCTCGGTATATAAATTGAGTCGCTCCTGTATGCTGGTGACATAATCGTCGGGGATGAGCATTTCGATGTCGGTATCCACCTGTACGTCGTGGACAAACTTCCGGTCCTTTTCCAACTCCTCTTCAAACAGCTCTTTGAATTGGGTCTCCTTGAGTTCGTGGACCGCCTCTTCCAAAATCTTTTGGTAGGTTTCGTAGCCAATGTCGGTGATGAATCCACTTTGCTCGGCCCCCAACAAATTGCCTGCTCCGCGAATGTCAAGATCGCGCATGGCAATGTTGAACCCACTCCCCAACTCCGAAAATTCCTCCAAGGTTTGCAGGCGCTTCCGGGCTTCTGGCGTGAGCACAGACAAGGGGGGACTGAACAGATAGCAAAAGGCCCGCTTGTTGGAACGCCCAACCCGCCCCCGCAACTGGTGCAAATCACTGAGGCCAAATTGGTTGGCATTGTTGATGATGATGGTATTGGCATTGGGTATGTCCAAGCCCGTCTCGATGATGTTGGTACAAACCAGCACATCATAGCGCCGATCGATGAAGTCCAAAAGCGTTCTTTCCAATTGCTTGGCCTCCAACTGTCCGTGCGCCATTGCCACATCCACATCCGGACACATTCGTTTGACCATGGCCGAGATGTCTGGCAAGTTCTTCACCCGATTGTGGACAAAGAAGACCTGCCCGCCGCGATTGATTTCATAGTAGATGGCATCGCGAATGATGTCGTTGTTGAACACCCGTACCTCTGTGTGAATCGGTTGGCGATTGGGTGGCGGGGTGCGAATGACAGACAGGTCGCGGGCGGCCATGAGGGAGAACTGCAGGGTGCGCGGAATCGGTGTCGCCGTCAGGGTGAGGGTATCGACATTGACTTTGAGATTGCGCAATTTTTCCTTGGCTGCCACCCCAAATTTTTGTTCTTCATCGATGACCAAAAGGCCCAAATCCTTAAAGCCGACATCTTTGTTGAGCAAGCCATGGGTACCAATGACCAAGTCGATCTTGCCTTCTTTGAGTTTTTTGAAAATGGCCTTGCGCTCTGCCGTGGTCCGGAAGCGATTGATGTAATCGATCTCCACCCCAAAAGAGCCCAGTCGCTCTTTGAAGGTCTTGTAATGCTGCAAGGCCAGAATGGTTGTTGGCACGAGTATGGCCACTTGCTTGCCTCCCACCACTGCCTTGAAGGCCGCCCGGATGGCAATTTCTGTTTTTCCAAATCCAACATCTCCACAAATCAGGCGATCCATTGGATAGGCCTTTTGCATGTCGGCTTTCACATCGACGGTTGCCTGCAGCTGGTCCGGTGTATCCTCGTAGATGAAGGACGCTTCCAACTCATTTTGCAGATAGCCATCCTCCTGAAAGGCAAAGCCCTTGCTGGCCCGTCGCTTGGCGTAGAGCTTGATCAATTTGGCGGCGATGTCCTTGACTTGGCGCTTGGCCTTGCGCTTGAGATTGTTCCAAGCATCTGAGCCCAGCTTGTTGAGTCGCGGAGGTGTTCCGTCTTTGCCGATGTACTTGGAAATCTTGTGCAGGGAGTTGATGCTGACGTAGAGAATGTCGTTGTTTTTGTAAATCAGTCGAACAGACTCCTGAACATGTCCATTGATGTCGATTTTTTCCAAGCCGGAATAACGGCCTACGCCGTGGTCGATGTGCGTAACAAAATCACCGGGCACCAATTCGCGCAGCATGCGAAGGTTGATCGCCTGGTCCTTGGTAAATCCCTTGCGAAGCCGATAACGGTGAAAACGCTCAAATATTTGGTGATCCGTATAGCAAGCAATCTTGAGGTCGACATCAACAAATCCCTGGTGGATGGCTTTTTCGACGGGATGGAACTGCACACTGGCCCCCAAGTCTTGAAAGATGGCGTAAAAGCGTTCAATCTGCTTGGGGTTGTCCGTAAAGATGTAGTTGTCGATTTTTGCGCGGCTGTTCTCATTGAGGTTTTCAATCAACAGCTTGAAGTTCTTATTGAAGCTGGGCTGAGGTCGGGTGGCAAAGGCAACTTTGTCTTCGAATTCCAAATCGCTCTTTCCTTCCTTGAGGTGAAAGATGGAAAAGTCCTTGATGTCGCTCACAATCTCTGCCGGGCGGATGAAGGCGCGATCCCGAAATATTTCTGCCAGGTCGCTTTCGTCCAATGCCGATACCTGGTTGGCAAATTCCTCTGCTTTTTCAAAACACAACTGCAACTTGTCCAGAAGCATTTGGTAGTCTTTGATCCAGATGGTGGTTTGCGTGGGAAGGACCTGAAAGAGAGAGACCTTCTGGCTTTGGTCAAACTTGGTGTTGATGTTGGGAACGATGGAGACCTCAGCGATCTTCATCTTCGACAGCTGGGTCAGAGGATCAAATGTGCGGATGCTTTCCACCTCATCGTCGAAAAGCTCCACTCGATAAGGCCATTCATTGCCGTAGGAGAAGATGTCCACAATGCCTCCTCTGATGGAAAACTGCCCCGGCTCGTACACAAAATCCATTCGCTCGAAGCCATACTCTACCAAGAGCTCGATCAGAAAGTCAACATCCACCTGTTCGTTCATCTTGATCTCTATCCGGCTTTCGGCCAACACTTTGGGGGCAACCACTTTTTCGAACAATGCCTCTGGGTAGGTCACCAGGATTTCCCCGGCAGCTTTGGAGGTGGTGACTTTGTTGATGGTCTCGGTGCGCAGCAGCACATTGCTGGACTGCAACTGCTCGAAGTTCATTGGGCGCTTGAAGGAATCGGGAAAAAAGTGAATGGTCTTTTTCCCCATCAAACTGGAAAGATTGTTTTGCAGATAAGCAGCCTCTTCCTTGTCGGAGGCCACAAAAAGGTGATTCCAAGGATGCTGCAAATAAGTTCCTGCCAGGACAAAAGCATTTTGGGCCCCCATCATGCCCGTTACTTGCAGGCGTGTCGGCGCGTCTTGCTGCACCGCCGCCACCAATCGCTGCACCCGCTGGTCGCCTTGGTACATTTCTAACAAGCGCTGTAAATTACTCACGAGACGAAGATAGTATTTTGATTTGGAATGTAAAGAGACAACAATGAGAGCGAAAAGATGTTCAGCAGATTTTTGCCCCTCCCCCACTCGCTCTGTTCCCATTTATTTCGCTACATTTCCCTTTGTACAACCAAATGTCTCATCCAACTTGCCCTCATGCCCAGAATCATCGAAATCAAAGCCCACTGCCCACATGCCGAGCAAATCCGACAGACGCTCATGGAACACAACGCCTGGCTCAAGGGAGAAGACCACCAAGTGGATACCTACTTCGTCGTCGCCAATGGCCGCTTGAAACTCCGCCAGGGACGGGTCGAAAGTGCCCTCATTCACTACCAACGCCCCAACCAGACTGGCCCCAAGCTGTCGGACGTTTCTCTCTATCGCTCCGCAGATTATCCCGCACTCAAAAGTACCCTGGAAAAGGCACTGGGCATTTGGGTGGAGGTGGACAAGCGACGGGCCATTTACTTCATCGACAATGTAAAATTTCACATCGATCAAGTCAAAGGCTTGGGTTCCTTTGTCGAAATAGAGGCCATCGACGAAGACGGCAGCATTTCCATCGAGCAGCTCCAACAGCAATGCGATCGGTATTTGCAATTGCTCAACATTCCGCAAGAAGCCCTCATCGATCGTTCCTACAGCGACCTCCTCTACGAACAAGGCCAACAAAGCCAGCTCTCTCCAGAGGAATAAAGTTGCTGGACTGCTGATCATCTGTTGAAAAACTCCTATTTTTCGCCTATGCGAAACTACCCTGCCAAAATCTTGTTATTCGGCGAGTACACCATCATCAGTGGAGGCATGGCCCTGGCCATTCCCTACCACAAATTCAACGGCCACTGGCAATACGCCAAGGTCTCGGAAGACCGCCACAAGCTCCAGCAAGAACTCTCAGACTTTACCACCTACTTGGAAAGCCTCCACTACGAGGGCCAATTGCTTTGCGAGTTGGACATCGACGCCATCTGGGACGAACTCGAAAGGGGCTTGTTTTTCCAAAGCGACATTCCCATCGGCTACGGTGCGGGCAGTTCGGGGGCCTTTTGCGCTGCTTTTTACGATCGCTTTGTCCGCCACAAACTCGATGGACAACAAATGGCTCCGCTCAAAGCACAGTTGGCTCAGTTGGAAAGCTTTTTTCACGGATCGAGTTCAGGACTGGATCCATTGGTGTGCTACCTGGACAAGACATTGCTCTTTGAGGAGGGACAATTGCACATACAGGAAAAAACCAATTCCCTGGAAGAGGCAGGCCTGTTTTTGCTGGACAGCGGCCGATCCCGCCAGACGGCTCCTTTGGTAGAGTTGTTTCTCGAACGAAAGGAGGACGACCATTATGCCCGCCGCCTGCAAGCAGAATTGCTTCCCCTCAACGAAGAAGCCATCCAGGCCTACCTGCAATCCGACTACGATCTTCTCTTTGATCGATTTCACCAAATCAGTCATTTTCAATGGAAATATTTTGCCGACATGATCCCCAGAGAGTGGAAGGACGCCTGGCTGGAAGGCCTGAGTGGTGACCGCTTTAAACTCAAGCTGTGTGGAGCAGGAGGAGGAGGATTCATCCTCGGGATGGGAGAAGCGCCGATTGGGAAAGAAGGAAATTCTTGAGTACCTGTTGTCTAGCTGGCCCTTTTTTCACTGACCAAAATAAAGGCTGGTGGAAGATTGAGTGGCTCCCAGTTGATGTTGACGTTGCCAAAAACCTTTTGGTACATCTTCTTCATCAGCAAGGAGTAATGGATCTGGATGTATCGGCTGTTGGGCTTCATGTACTTGTGGCATTCACGCACGATGCGATAGGCCAGATCGTCGGGAAGGGATACGAAGGGGATGGCTGAAATGATGTAGTCGGCCTGTCCGAGTTGGTACTTCTGTAGGTATTCGCCCAGTTTTTCGGCAGTGTCTTCTACTACGTGAAGGCGAGGGTCGCCGATGGTGCGAATCTGATCACAAAAGGCCTTGTTGACCTCGAAGGTGAGCAGTTTGGCGTCCGGGCGCATTTTCGACAGGATGTGTTTGGTGATGACCCCATCCCCAGCCCCCAATTCCACGATGACCTTTGCCTTGCTGAAGTCAACAGGCTTGATCATGGCTTTGCAGGCAAATTTTGAACTGCGAGTGAAAGTCCCAACCGTTTTGATGTTCTTGAGACTTTCTTTAAGGAAGGCGATGGTCCTCATCCGATGTAGAATTTTCAGTCCGAAAGTAGCCTTTTTTCCTGCGAGGGGATGAAAAAGGCCATTATGAAATCCCTTTCTATTATGTGCTGACAAACGAAGATGGGGCTTTTTTGAGTGGATTTCAAATTTCAGTCCCTTAAATAATTGAGTAGATCTGGAAAATCTGCCACCATCCCACGGGCATTTTCCTTGCTCACCCTCAAGCCATTGAGATAGGGAACTACGTAGGCATCGTCCAATCCCTGCCGAACCAACTCATCTTTGAGCTGGCCCGCCGACGAAAAGGTTTTGTACAATCCCAAGGTGTATTGGTACAAGCTTTTGGCATTGTTGCGCTCAATCATGGGGTCTGGATAGGCAGAAAAGACATCGCTGTTGTATCGCTGCTCCAGGGCGGCAATCTGCACCTTGTACGACAATCCCTCGATGGCTCTTTTGTAGTAAAAGCCTCTTTGGTCGCCAAACAAACTGACGTCTGGCATTCGGATGTTGATGCGCAGGGGAAGGCCTTCGGTGTAGAAAAAGGAGAAATCCACCCGGCGGTTGAAGCGGCTGCCCTGTTGATTGGGGCCTGCCTCGGTCTCGGTTTTGGCAACCGGATAGCTGGTTCCCAAGCCTTTGAGGTGAATGCGCGAAGCTGCGATCCCACTTCGCACGAGGTAATCAGCCACTTTCTCCGCCCTTTTGATGGAGAAAAACAACTCGAACTGCTTGGGACCACTCCGATCGGAATGGCAACTCAACAACAGCTCTACCCGTGGAAAATCTTGCATCAGGCGAGCCACTTTGTCCAATTCCCGCTTGTTGGGCGAGTTCAGTACATCGTCGTCATCTTGGTAAAACAGAGGGGTAATGGCGAAGTTCTGAATCTCTTCCTCACTGAATCCAATGGGGTCGGGTGTGATGGAAACCGTCTCGCTCACTCCTGGCGACTCTTCCTGGACTGGACTGCCTTCCATGGCAATGTCTTGTGCTTCCAAATCGGCAAAGCTGGCGGGTGTCGAGGCCTGAATCTGTTCTTCTTGGATGGTCTTGAAGTAGGCGGCATAGATGTCGCGTTGGCCATATCCCTGCTTGCGCGAAGAACTGAAATAAGCGGTCAGTCCGTCTCTGGACAAGCGCAAGTGGCTGTCGTCCGCGCTGGAATTGATGGGTACACCAAGGTTGATGGGTGGCGACCAAGTCCGACTGATTTCGTCATAAGTGGAGCGAAATACATCCATTCCTCCAATGCTTTCTCGCCGATTGGAGCTGAAGTAGAGCGTTCGACCGTCTCTGGATAGGAAGGGCGTCACCTCATCGTACGGGGTATTGATGCCTTTGATGGGCATGGCTTGCTGCCAGCGACCATTTCGATATAGGGCGACGTACAGATCACTTCCCCCCTGACCACCCGGCCGATAGCTGCTGAACAAGAGCGTGGTATCGTTGAAGAAAAAGGGATGATTGGCGCCATTGGCCCGTTGCATGGGGCCTTCGAAGCGATGGGAAAACAGAGGCCTGCCATCGGTTTGGTTGGAAAAGGTGTCCACCAAAATTTCCCCTCCTGTCATCTCATTGCCCTTGTAGAAAAACATCACAGAACCATCGCCGTTGAAATCCAGTACAAAATCGTGGCGCGGACTGTTGATGAGTGAGCTCAAGGGGGTGGAGGCGGTCCACTGTCCGTTGATGATGACGGTGGAGTAAATGTCGGCATAGTAGGAACCGTACTTTTCGTCTCTCAAGCCCTTGGGATCGCGTTTTCCTCCCACATTGCCCTTGCGGCTGGAAGAAAAATAGATTTTGTTGTCGTAATTGGGGCTCAAGACGGGGCCAAACTCATCGCCTTGGGTATTGACACCGTCGCCCAGATTTTCGACAATTGCCAATTCCTCCTGGTATTCCATGCGAAGGCCCGTGGCACAGCGGCGAATGGCATCCTTGACCGACCCGCGATCGGAGCTACTTGCCTTGGTATTTTTCAAGTACAACTTGTAGTAGCCAATGGCCTTTTTGTAGTCCCTGCTGCTGTGATACGCTCGCCCCAGATAGTAATAAGACTGTGGATTGGGCTTTTTGCTGTTTTCCAGGACGTACTCCAGGTAGCGCTTGGCGTTTTCCACTCCATTGGTGTAGAAATAGGCCAAGCCAATTTTGTAGCGGGCCCCCAGATCCGATGGCTTGAGTCGCTGGTATTTCAGAAAAAGATTGAGTGCTTCGTGGTATTTTTCTTTGCCAAAGTACTTTTCCCCTTCGCTTTTCAACTTCTTGGCAGATACCTGCGCATTGAGCATACCACACAGGCCGAACAGCAGAAACACCAGCAAGTAGCATTTGTATTTCATGGACGATTTTTTTGTTGAACAAAAGCCCTCCGATATCTCGAATCTGTCTGTGTATGTCCTACAAGGCTACAGGGCCCTTTCGGGGTCAAAAGCCTCTAGGTAGTCTCCCACCCGGCGCAAAAATGAGCCTCCGAGGAAGCCGTCCACCACGCGGTGATCGTAGGAAAGAGACAAGAACATCATCTGCCGTACAGCGATCAGATCGCCGTATTCTGTTTCTACCACCGCAGGCTTCTTGCGAATCGCGCCCGCGGCCAAAATGGCGACTTGTGGTTGGTTGATGATGGGCGTCCCCATGACGTTGCCGAAGGTTCCTACATTGGTCAACGTGAAGGTGCCATCCTGTATTTCCTCCGGTTTCAATTGATTTTTGCGTGCCCGGCCTGCCAAATCGTTGACAGAGCGGGTAATTCCGGTCAGGCTGAGCATGTCTGCCTGTTTGATGACAGGTACGATCAAGTTACCAGATGGAAGCGCTGTGGCCATGCCGATATTGATCGATTTTTTCACCAAGATGCGGTTGCCATCCACAGATACATTGATCATGGGGAAGTCGCGAATGGCTTTGACAACCGCTTCGATGAAGATCGGTGTAAACGTAATCTTTTCTCCGTATTGTTTTTGGAAAGATCCTTTGATTTTGTTGCGCCAGTTGACGATGTTGGTCACATCCACTTCCACGAAAGACGTCACGTGGGGAGAGGTGTGCTTGGACCGGACCATGTGGTCGGCAATGAGTCGGCGCATGCGATCCATCTCCACAATTTCCACATCTCCACTGATGGAGGCGGCCATTTTGGGAACGGCGGGTGCGCTGGGCGCTGCGGGTTTGGCAGCGGGGGCAGCAACGGCAGGGCTTGCGGGTGCTACCGGGGCAGCGGTGCGATTGCTGACGTAGGTCAAGATGTCCTTTTTGGTCACCCGGCCATTGGACCCTGTCCCGTGGATGGCATCCAGCTCCGCTTGTCCGATGTTTTCTTTGGCGGCAATGTTTCGGACGAGGGGGGAGTAGAATCGGCCTCCTTCACTGGCTGGCGCGAGGGGCTGGTGTTCTGCCACAGTAGCGGGTGCCGGAGCGGAGTGCTCGGCGGCGACAAGTACTGGCTCTGGGGCAGGTACCTTGGCGGAATCATGGCCATTCTGACCAGCGGGAGTGCTTTTGGTAGCAGGACTGGGGACGACATTGGCATCACTGCCTTCTGTGGCGATGATGGCAATTACTTCGCCAATGGCCACTGTATCATCTACCTCGTAGCGAATCTCTGCGATGGTTCCACTCACTGGTGAGGGCACCTCGGAGTCTACCTTGTCCGTAGCAATTTCCAGTATGGTTTCATCTGCTTCTACGGTATCACCGACTTTTTTTACCCAATTGAGGATGGTCGCTTCCATGATGCTTTCCCCCATCTTCGGCATAATCAGTTCTACTTGTGCCATGTGAAAATCTTGTTTTTTTCAAATCCGTCCGCTGTAAAACGGCAGGATGGTTATTAATTTGGTTAAGGCCCACAAAATTACGCTTTTAATACAGGGAATCAAAAGGTGTGCTTTGCCAAAAAGCAACTTTTCCAATCAGATCCCTCCATTCTCCCTGAGCAATATCCGTTACTTCCCTTTGCCAGGAGAAACGCTTTGGGCATTTTGCGCTGTGCCGGATTCTTCCTCCAACAAAAATGTCCGCAGCAAATTGAGTGCCTGTGTGCTTGTGTATTCTATGTTTCGCAGCCGATCCTTACCCAGGGACAGCTTTCGGCTGATCACCTGCCCGGGCCGCCCCGCAGCCAGCCAGATGGTCCCCACAGGCTTCTCTGCTGTGCCACCGCCCGGCCCTGCAATGCCCGAGGTCGCGATGGCCACATCTGTTTTCAATGCCTGGCAAGCGCCCTCCACCATCTGCCTGACAACCGCCTCGCTCACCGCTCCATGTTCCATCAGGCTCGCCTCTGACACCCCCAGCATGCTCACTTTCAATTCGTTGGCATAGACAATGGCACTGCCTTGATAATAGCGGGAAGAACCGGGGATGGAGGTGATTCGATGGGCCACATAGCCTCCAGTGCAACTCTCTGCCGTGGCCATCATCCACTGCCGTTCTGTAAGCATTCTACCGATTACCTCCTCCAAAGTTTCATTGTCGTAGCCAAAAATCAGCTCTGGGATGGCTGCCTGAATGGCTGCAACCTGTTTGTCCAATTCGCGACTCAGCACTGCCTCGTCTCCTCCTCTTCCGCTCAAGCGAAGGCGCACCTGCCCCAGACTGGGCAAAAAGGCTAGCTTGATGTGATCGGGTAGGCCCTTTTCGATTGACTCGATTCGCCTTGCGATCCGGGACTCTCCCTCTCCCACCGTGCGGATGGTTCTGTGAATGAGTGCTTCTGGGACAAAGCGTTCTTTGGCCCTTGGCAAAACGCCATGTTCCACGATGTATTTCATCTCGTAGGGCACGCCAGGCATGGACACCACCACCTTGCCGTCGCGCTCAAACCACATCCCAGGAGCGGTTCCCATCTTGTTTTCGAGCAACTCGGCATTTTCCGGCATGAAACACTGCAAGCGATGGGCCTCCGTCGTCGAACGCCCCCAGCGCTCAAACAGGCGAAGGATGCGGTCGTAACTGGCTTGATCGAAGACCATTCCCACACCGAAAAAGTCCGCCAATGTTTTTTTGGTGATGTCGTCTTTGGTGGGCCCCAGGCCGCCAGTCATCAACACCAGATCGGCCTTTTCCAAGGCGCGTACCAAGCCTTCGGTGATCCCTTCGGTGGTATCGGCTACAGATAGGGACTCCACCACCGCCAGTCCGGCCAGGTTGAGTTGTTGGGCCATCCAGGCAGCATTGGAATCGATGACCTGCCCGATGAGCAATTCATCTCCGATGGTCAAAATGTATGCATTCATAGACGATGCTTGCTTATTTTATGATCGTTGAATGAGCTGAATTTCCTTCAACCCAAAATGTTCTGCTCCATTGGTGTGGTGAATGCTGAGTTTGCCACTCTCTGTCACCCCGGTAATGCGGCCACTGATGAGGCGGCCATCTGCTGTCTGGAACAAGGTCTCTTCCATGAACTTGTACAAACACAAGAGGTATTCCTCTTGCATCTGGCGGTGCTTTCCAGCTTTGAGCTGTAGGTATCGCCTCTCTAGATGTTGGCACAAACGAGCTGTCAGTTTCCGCACATTTTTGTCCTTGCGGGTCAATGTGGCGAGGGAGCAAGGGTTGGGGAGGGAAGGCGGGAAGTCCACCTGGTTGACATTGATGCCGATGCCCACCACGGAAGAATTGATGGCCGTTGGCAAAATGCTGTTTTGAATGAGTATTCCCCCCAGTTTTTGATCTCCCACGTAAATGTCGTTGGGCCATTTGATCCGCACTGGTTCCGACAGCAGCGTTTCCACAAAGTCATAAACGCCCAAAGCGACGGCCTGGTTGAGACGAAACTGTTGTTTGGGGAGTAAAAAATCGGGATAGAGAATCAGACTGAGCATGATATTTTGTCGGGCCTGTGCATGCCATGAACTGCCAAGCTGTCCTCTGCCAAGCTGCTGAAAGTCGGTCGAAATGACAGTTCCCTCGGCTGGATTGCTTTTTGATAGTAGTTTTAAAGCATACGCATTGGTAGAGTCCAACTCGGGAAAGTGCATCCAAACTTTTCCAACAAAAAGGGTGTTTCCTATAGTATGCAAACGACTTATATTTAGTAGTTTTATAGTAGTAACTTGTTAGAAGAATCTTTCATACGTTCGGACAAATGGCCCATCAAAAACCGATTCTAAAGGGCCTTCGAACCAACAAAACGACAACCAACGAGCACAAAATAGATGATTCCCGGTATATATGCGAATGTTTCACACTTACAGCTTGTATGCCAAATTAATAGAACATTAATCAACAGAATTTGAATACACAGAAAAAGGAGAAGCCTCAGCATATACCCACTGAAGCCTTAAATGACCTGATCATTGACAGCATTCACGATATAAAAGGAAAAGACGTCATCAAACTGGATACCCGGCATCTACACGATGCTCCCACCGACTTCTTCATCATTTGTCACGGTGAGTCTCACACGCAGGTCAAGGCGATTGCCGACAACATCTACAAACGCGTCAAAACCGAGGGACAAACAATTCCAACACATTTCGAGGGCCAACAACATTCTCAGTGGATCCTATTGGACTACTTCGATACGGTGGTACACATATTCTACCACGAAACGCGCTCATTTTACGAATTGGAGGACCTTTGGAGTGACGCAATTTTCACAGAGTACCAAAACTTGTGAATGATTTTTCGCTCCAGCCCAAACGATTAAAGATTATATACGTTAAGTAGGTAAATATCCTCTCGGGCCTTCATGTCGCCACCCATCGAGAGCAAAATATAAAACTGAATTGAATGAATTCCAATAGCAACAGCAACAATAAGGATAACAAGCCGAACAACAACTCTAGGTTCAATTCCTATTGGATCTACGGTGTTTTGGCGCTTTTCCTGCTGGCTCTCAACTTTTATGGGCTCTCCAGTACCGGAAGCGAAAAGGTTTCCCGTAAAAAAGTGGAAGAGATGCTCCAGGCCGGTGACGTCAAGTCCATCGTCGTAATCAACAAGGATTATGCACAAATTACACTCGAATCCGAATCCGTAGGCAAATACCCCAAAGCGGCCAAGACCAAATTTGGTTCTCCCAGACCACATTTCATCTACGAAATTGGCTCCGTCGATCGATTTGCCGCCAAAGTAGAAGCAGCGCAAGCAGATGTACCTGACGGCGATCGAGTATACGTGGACTATGAGACCAAGACCAACTGGGTTCCCCAGATTCTGAGCTGGCTGCTGCCCATCATCATCATCATCGCCATTTGGGTCTTCATCATGCGCCGCGTCAGCGGAGGTGCTGGCGGACCAGGTGCCCAAATCTTCAACATCGGCAAGTCAAAAGCCACCTTGTTTGACAACAACACCAAGGTCAACGTCACCTTTCAGGATGTGGCAGGGCTGGACGAGGCCAAGGAAGAGGTCATGGAGGTCGTCGACTTCCTGAAGCACCCCAAGAAGTACACCTCTCTGGGGGGCAAGATTCCAAAAGGAGTCCTCTTGGTAGGCCCTCCGGGTACTGGTAAGACCTTGCTGGCCAAGGCAGTGGCCGGAGAAGCTGGTGTTCCCTTTTTCTCCATCTCTGGTTCCGACTTTGTGGAGATGTTCGTAGGGGTAGGTGCCTCCCGTGTTCGAGACCTGTTCAAGCAGGCCAGAGAGAAAGCGCCTTGTATTGTATTCATCGATGAAATTGACGCCATCGGACGCGCTCGGGGAAGAGGTTCTTTCCAAGGTGGAAACGATGAGCGCGAAAATACGCTGAACCAGCTGTTGGTCGAAATGGATGGATTCAGCACAGACAAAGGGGTCATCATGATGGCAGCCACCAACCGTCCCGATGTGTTGGACAATGCCCTGCTGCGCCCCGGCCGATTCGACCGCCAGATTGGCATCGACCGTCCAGATCTCAAAGGAAGAGAGGCCATCTTCAAAGTCCACCTCAAAAACATCAAGGTGGGACCCGATATTCAAGCATCTACTCTCTCAGAAATGACGCCTGGCTTTGCCGGGGCTGAAATTGCCAACGTTTGTAACGAAGCCGCATTGATCGCCGCCCGCCGTGGCAAGAAGGAGGTCGATATGGATGACTTCAACTACGCACTCGACCGCGTCATTGGTGGATTGGAGAAGAAAAACAAGATCATTTCTCCCAACGAAAAGCGAATCATCGCTTATCACGAGGCTGGACACGCCATCTGTGGTTGGTTCCTCAAGCACGCCTCTCCCCTGGTGAAGGTCACCATTGTCCCGCGCGGAATTGGCACCTTGGGCTATGCCCAGTACTTGCCGAAGGAGGAATACATCACCCGGACAGAGCAAATGCTGGATCGCATGTGCATGACCTTTGGTGGACGGGCGGCAGAAGAAGTGGTCTTTGGAAAAATTTCGACAGGTGCCCAAAACGACCTTGACCAGATCACGAAGATGGCCTACAGCATGATTGCCATTTTTGGGATGAACAACCAAGTCGGGCAGGTGTCTTTCTACGGCATGCAACAGGATCAATTCCAAAAGCCCTACTCAGACGATACAGCTTCTCTGATCGACGAGCAAGTCCGCAATCTGACGGAGTCGCAATACCAGCGCGCCCAAAAGCTGCTGCGGGAAAGACGCAATGAATTGGAAATTTTGGCCAATGCCTTGCTCGAAAATGAAGTATTGCTCAAGTCAGATGTGGAGCGCCTGATTGGTGCCCGCCCTTTTGAGCATCTCATGGAAATCGATGAGACTGAAAGCGAGAGCACGGATGCACCTACAGCGGGGGCTTCTTCTCACAGCAAGACAGAACAACCTTCGGAGGATGTAGAATAATCCTCTTTAGATAGATGCCAAAAAGGAAAGCTCAGTTTTGTACAAAACTGAGCTTTCTTGCTTTATGTAAATATGGTAAAATGTCTTCTTAGACTTCTTCCTCACTTTTGACCAACAACTGGAAGCCATTGCCATGGATGTTGACAATCTCGATGTTGTTGTCCATCTTCAGGTACTTGCGCAGCTTGGTCACGAAGACATCCATGCTGCGAGCGGTGAAGTAATTGTCTTCGCCCCAAATTTTGGTCAGGGCTTCTGAACGAGGAAGGATGTCGTTTTTGAACAAGCAAAAAAGGCGAAGCAACTGGGCTTCTTTGGGAGACAATTTTGTTTTGTCGGAATCGCCTGTTTCTGTATCGTTGAAAGTCAGGATGCGCAGTGGGAAATTGAAGTGGTATTTTCCGATGGAAAACTCCCGGATTTCTTCTCTTGGGTCCACTCTCTTGTGTTGACGTCGCTTCAAGATGGCCTGGATGCGATACAGCAGCTCTTCGGAGTTGAACGGCTTGGAGATGTAATCGTCAGCACCTATTTTAAACCCTTTCAGTACGTCCTCCTTCATGGTCTTGGCAGTGAGAAAGATGATGGGCATCTCTGTATCCTTCTCGCGAATCTCTTTGGCCAGGCTGAAACCATCCTTTTTGGGCATCATGACGTCGAAGATGCAGAGGTCAAATTCTCCTTTGTTGTACTTTTCCAATCCTTGCTCTCCATCTGTTGCCAGGGTGACCTCGTAATCGTGCATTTCTAGATACGAACGCAAAACGTCGCCAAAGTTTTGGTCATCTTCAACCAGAAGGATTCTGTTGTTAGACATCTTGTACTGTTTTAATCGTTTAAAAAAGGTGTTCTGTGGAGCGCCCTATCCAAGTATAAGTCAGTCAAGTTCTACGAGTAGGACAGTTGGCAAAGTCTTGAAAGTCGCTCAGGAATTACTCACTTTGAAAGGAAATGTGATGAGGAAGCTGGAGCCCTTGCCCAGTTCACTTTTCACGTCGATTTGTCCTTTGTGGGCTGTCAGCATCGCTTTGACATAGCTCAAGCCCAAACCAAAGCCTTTTACATCGTGACGGTCGCCAGTGTGCACTCGATAGAATCGGTCAAATATGTGCTTTCTGGCTTCTTTGCTCATACCAATACCTTTGTCCTTTACTATAACTTGAATGCCATTCGCAACATTGCGCGTATGAACGGAAATTTCGGGTTGGTCCGGTGAATATTTATTGGCGTTGTCCAGTAGGTTGTGAACCACATTTGTCACGTGTGTCAGGTCTCCTTCTATGTTCGGATTGTCGGCCTGTAGGTCGGTCGTAACAGTGCCTCCTTTCTTTTCTACTTGCAGGTTGGCGTGGGCCACTGCCTGGCTGATGACCTCGTGCATGTTGATGTTGGTCAACTTCAGGCTGAATTCGCGCTTGTCAATGACAGCCATTTGCAAGACCTTTTCCACTTGGCTGTTCATCCGCCGGTTTTCCTGCTTGATGATCTTGGCAAATCGCTCCACCTTTTCTTCGTTCCCCAATATGCGAGGACTCCGAATGGAATCGGCAGCCAGGGAAATGGTGGCGATGGGCGTCTTGAACTCGTGGGTCATATTGTTGATGAAATCCGTTTTCATTTCCGACAATTTCTTCTGTCGGAAAATCACCTGGATGGTATAGACAAAGCAAAACAGGATGATGCCTGTGAAAAGGATGGAGGCCAAAAGCGTCTTCCAAACAGAGCCCCAAACCAGGCTGGCCTTGGTCGGAAAGTGGACCATGAGCATCCCCGGAGAAGGCATGATCTTGTGGGGAAACAAATCCACCTGGTATTCTGAGTTGAACAAATTCTTGAATCCAGCCCCGGCATACTGGGTGTTGTCATCCGTGACGACATAATGGCCATTGGTGATGACAAAAGAACGATCGGTTCTCGAAAAAATCCCGTAGTTGTAATTGATGTAAATGCCTCGGTTGGCAAATTCCTGCTGAATGAAGTTGTTGAGGTACTGGAGGTTGATCCGATTGGTGATTGGCGGAGGGTTGAGCCACTTGTTCAACTGCTGACGCTCCCAATATTTCTCCATCCGGCGGTACTCTTCCAAGCGTCGATTTCGGCACTTGGGATCGTCACAGTCCTTGTCCTTGTCTCGCTGTATGCGGTATTTCTCCCGGAAAATGCTGTCGGCTTTCACCGCAGAATTGACAGAAGTACGCATGGCAATTTCAACGCCATTCTCGGTAGTGGTCTGGTAAAATTCTTGGGAAATGGCCAGGTTAGGTAGGTCTCGGACATGGTAAAAGGCTTCCATGTCTTCTTTTTCTTTTTCAGCACTTTGCAAACGCTCACTGACTTTGTTGAGTGCGTTGAAGACATTTTTGTCAAACTGTGCCTCATTGAGCTGAATCGACCAGCGAATCCAGTACATCTGCAAGAGTACGCTGCCGATGAGGGCAGCTCCCATTAAGCCAATGATGATCCAGATCGCCTTTTTGTTCATTTACCTTGCTTACAATTGCGGAAGAAAGTACTGGAAGTAGGTCCTTACAAAACCCTGATTCTTACAAATTTATGTATTGCCATACAGCCTTTCTGTACTTTAACAGTCTCTTAACACCACTCTGCAGCGGCCCCTCTCCATTTGCTTCTTTGCCAAGCATTGTTTCCCCATCAACACCTTTCCCAAATACTGGACAACAGATGCCAACGATCATTGGAGGGAATACTCAAAGCCTGCTCTGAGCAATTCAAAAAATTCATCGTCTAGTTGATCGGAATGCTGAATGCGGATGTGGTGAGCATATTTGGGTCCTGTGCGATAGGTCCGCTTGAGCTTTTCTGACTCGATGGGGGAGTCACAATAAAACTTTACATCCAACTCCTTCTTCATCGGCTTGATGATCAGCCAGGCCTTTTGGCTCGTGAAGACAACACTGTGTACAGAAGCCCCGATGCTACAGGGAACCCAGCGAGATACCACCTGAACGATGTCGTCATAAGCGATGACCAATTCGTCTGGCTTATTCAAAAACACCTCCCCGATCCCAATCTTGGTACACATATGAGACTGGTTGGTGTTTTTGAACAAACGCTCACAGTTCGGACATTCCCACATCGCATCACTTTGGTTAATTGAGTGAAAAGCGAATGGTCACCCCTCCCTGGGTATTGGTGATGGGGAAGGACGCCAGCGTGGCTGGAATGGTCTGACTCCGCTCGAAGAACAGTCGAATGTTGACCTGCTCGTTGACATCGTAGTCAATCGAAGGAGAAATCCGAATCGTCTTCAATCCCCTGACCGTTTGGGTCTCGCCATTCTTCAAATCGTAAAACAGCGTAATGTCATTGCGATAAGAGAAGTCAAAGACAAAGTTCAAATCCCCTGCATTGCCCCCTCCCGGACCTCTTCTGCTCCGGTTGCGGTTGTTGTTTCGAGGGTTGTTCTTTTTCTCATCTTCTTCCTTGTTGCGACGACTCTTCGACCTCTTCTTGCTGTTTTTGATGAAGCCAAACTCCACTCCCTGCAACTGGTAGTTGAAGCCGAAGACGTATTCTTCTGTATTGGTCTCATTCAAGCGATCATCGTTGAAGTTGAGACGCAAGTTGCGCGACTTCTTCCAATCGATCCGGAAGCCCAGGTCATTTTGGAAGTCTACCTTGATCCCGATCAGCGGAGCAAACTGCTCATCGATCACAATGTCTGGGATGGTAAAGCGCGTATAGTAATTCAAACTGGTCGGCTCTGTCCGCAGGGGCAGTTCTGAGTCAAAATCCGTATCCGTACTGAAGGAGTTCACCGTCAGATTCGATCGATACCCGTGGCTCAAGGCAAAGTTGGAGAAAATCTCCTTGAAGAGCGGAATCTTTGACAGGCCATTGTAGGTCAGCTGCCAATTGATCTTCGGAATTTGCTTGAACAACACCTTCGTATAATCTGCATCGATCTCTGCTGTGTTGGCATCTCCGTCGGTGTAGGCAGCGAGGAAGGCCGGAATCAATACGTTTTGCTGCAATCGTCCATATCCCTCGGCATAATCAACTCCGTCCAGAGAGTGCTGATTGCCGGTGACACCCAAGCGACGAGAGATGATCGATCGGTTGGCGTCGAATCTTTCAAACAAGCTCTCAATGTCATTGCCAAATAAGGTCTGCATGGCAAAATACGACATGGAGAACGAACCCACCTCCCTGGGGATGCTGTGGACAATCTCATCGATCGGCGAGCCTGTGTCCAGCAAGGTCGTATCGCGGAAGTAGAGCGATCTGTCTTGGGTAAACTTGCGGTCGGCCTCCAGCTCGATGCGGAAATCCTTGAAGGGTTCCAAGGTGATCCTGGCGCGAATGTCCTGCGAATAATTTTGCAGCACTTGTTGGTTTTGCAAAATGTTGTCGGTGATCCAGCCTTTGCCAGCAGCCTGGTTGAGCCAGTCATTCTCCCGATCGTTGTTGGCAATCCTCGGTTGCAATCCGCCGACAAAATCCCAACCCGGCGCACCAAACCCATCGCTGAGGCCCAGCATCTCTGTCTGAGGCAAGAAGCCCGGCACCACGGTCCCGAAGTCTTCCGAATAAGACAAGCGAGCCTTTCGAAGGGTCATCAGCGGACGAATCAGTATCCGCTCAATTTGGGAAGGTTCCCGATTGCGGTTGTTCTTCTGTCGCTCCTTCTTCTTGTCTTTCTTGCTCTTTTTGTCGCCCTTCTGAGGCCCAGCCTTTCCATCGGCATTTTTGCCATCAGGCCCCACTTTGCCAGGTGTACCTGGTGGACCGCCGCTGCTGTTGGCATCGGCATTCTTATTTTTTCGATTCTTTCGCCTCTTTCGCTTGTTCTTTTTCAACTTGCCATCAGCTCCCATTTCCACCCCTGTGTCACTGCCGGAGGGACCATCCATTCCACTTTCTGCCTTGGCAGCCCGGTCGCTCTTTTTCCGTCGACCTCCCCGGCCCGAATCTCGGCCACTGTTTCTGCCCCGACCTCTGCTTCCCCGATTGATCCGATCCAGGTACTTGGACTTTCGGTACAAACTTTCAAAATTGAAATCACCCGTCACCTGGCGCCTCTGAGAGTTTTGGATCACATTTCCAAGGGAATCTACGTTGAGGGCCGCGGCACTCCAACTGTAGTCTGCATTGTACTGCGCCTTCACCTGCACCCAATCCAGGAAGGGGATTTGCTTGGTGGGAACAGTGTAGCCCAGATCGAAGCGATGGTTGTAGTTCTTGGTACGACCAAATGCCCGGATGTTTTTCCAGATCTCTTCGTTGAGTTCGTCTTGTGTCAACGGTCGATTGGTGTCCGGATCGAAATTCTTCAATTCATCAATCACCGCTGCGTTGACGGCACTGAAGTTGAACTTCAGAGATTTGGACAAATCCCATCGCAAGTCATAGTTTCGGTTCCAGGTAAATTGCTTGTTGTAGAACGTACTGAATTGATCGTCCAAATCCGTAAATCGGTATTTGGTAATCTGTATCTCTCGATTCATGACAGTACTAAACGAGAAGGAGTTCGGCACCGGATTGAAGTTGAAATCCGTAATGAGTTTGAGCCATTTGCTCTTGGACAGCTTCTTGAAAGGCTGTATGCTCGTCCCTTTGCCCACCGAATAGCTGTAGTTGAGCGAGCCATTGTGCTCCTTGACCTTGTCGCTTTCGATGAATGGATCTCGATTGTCGGCCTCCGTATAAGAATAACTCACACTGAAGTTTTCAATGTTCCAGGGCATGGCCTTTTTGTCTGCCTGTTTTTCCGTTCGGACTTTTCGGACGTTGGTAAAGTTCAAACTCTTTAAGACCGTTACGTCCTGGGCCAAGTCCTTGACTTCCTGTTTTTCCTCCGAGGTGGTCTGGGCTCGAATCTTGTCCTCCAATCGAATGTCCTTGTCATAGGGATCAAATTCGGGCCGGAGCACTGTCTTAGAATACTGGGCATACATCGGGATTTTGATGCCCGACTTGTCGCCAAAAAACTTGCCCAACTCCAAATTGGTCGACAAATCGACCTGGGTCTTCCGCTCCCGGGCGCGTTGCTGAAGGCGTTCCTCCAAGCCACCAAAGCCCACCGTTTCGATTTCACCAGCCACGGTAAAGTCCCCAAGATCGGCCAGCTTCAAGTCCACACGACCGATGGCAGCCATACCGCCTCGTTCGTCCAAACCACTGACCCGCAGCTCGTTGACCCACACCTCTGCACAGTGTGCGTCGTTTTCCGGATCTCGATTGACCAAAGCGATCATGATCCCTTTCAGCGGCCCAAGCGTGGGGTTGCCAATGATTCGGATGGTATTTCGCTCATTGTTCGGGTCGGGACGGGAGTAAAAGTCGTTAAGCGAAGCGGCGGCACTGTTCCGTTCTTGCTTGAGTTGGGTAAACTCCTTGAGGGGAACACTGATGTCGTTGGCTTCCGGCCAGGCAACCCGTTTGTAGGCTGGATCGATGTAGAAATCGGGATTGGGGAAGTTCGGTATCAATGAAGTATCCGATATGACAAGTGGTACTTCGTATTCGTAATAGTTGTTTTCAAAGTCACTTCCCATTCGCAGCAACAGCCTCAAGTCGTCGTCCTGTAGATTGGGGTCGTTGACAGGTTCCAAGTGGACAAACATCTCCAGCTCCTCGTACAATCGAAGGTCAAAATTGATGTTTTTGTAAATCCCCCTGGCAAAACCACCCGGCATGCCACAGACGTTCATGGCCAAGGCCTGCTCGTTTTGCAGTACGTTGGCAAAGGCGGTATTGTTGGCCTGCTCTCGTTGGATACCCGGCGGGATGGTGTAGCCAAATGGGGTTCGCGTACTGTTTTCCTCCACGTTGACGTCATTGATGTCAAAAGAAGAAAATTCCGGAGCGTTGGGATCGACAACGGCATCCTCCACTGTCAATGGACGGCGGTAGCGACGCCACTGGTTGCGAGCCAACTCCAAACGAGCAAAACGAAGGGTAATGTCATCTTCAAATCCTCTCAGGAACATCCGGATGAAGCGAATGGCACGGAAATCCTGGATTCCACCCACGATCTCATCATGCTGATCAATCGGAATCTTGAATCGGTACCAAATGCGATTGTTCGGGCCGTGGATGGAGTCGGTGATGAACTGGTTGTTGTAATCCAGCGTAAAGGTTCCATCAGGTCGATCATCCTCTACAGATGTCAAAGGAATTCTGTATTGGTAGTAGGCCTCCGTTTCGTTCAGAGTATTGTCCCGGTTGAGGTCTTCCGAATCCGGTATGTTGGTCGCCGATTGGACCGTTGCTGCATTGGCATCTGGTGGCTGTGAGTTGCCTTCCGGGTTGTTGAATTGCAAGTATCGGTCGAGAACTGCCGTATTGGCATCGAAGCTTGGGTCGCGGAAGTAAACAAAGTTGTCATTGGAGGGGTCGGCGTTGAATTCGTCAAACGCCTGGGCGGTCAAGTGGCCTCGGTATTCGTCTACCACCTCGGCAAACTGTACCCGTTCCCCATCATCATTGAACCCATCCAACCCAACATCCTGTAGCTCCCGATCTCTGTCTGTGTTGGCAAAAGCGTTGATGATGTTTTGGTTGCGAGGAATCAAACTCCAATTGGTCTCGTCTGTCCGGCCACTGCCATCGGTGGGAATTCCATTTTCGTAGAAGTAGCGGGAATCGCGCAGGATGTCCTCCGAGATGTTCCCCAAGTTGAGGAACAATTCTCCATCATTGGGACCATTTTCAAAGGGGTTGAGCATCCAGAATTCGACAAATTCGATGTTGGCCGCTTCAAAATCTGTCACGGTCAGGTCTCGCATGATTCCCCCCCAACGCGACCTTGGATCGACCAAGAAACCATCCTCGGTAATACCCGCAGAAATGGCCGGATCATTTTGGCCAAGTGGCTTGTCGAAGTTGTATGGTCCCCGTCGCCTTGGCAGGAAGGTGAGGTCAAAAGTCTGAATGTTGTTGCTGAATCCAGGCACCAAAGAGATGTTGGGAAACACCTCTGTCTGTGCAATTGGAGCAGTTCGCGGATCACTGCGATCGCCCCCCACACTGAGGTCAATCCGATACCACATGAGCTTGGCGCGGTTGTAACCATAGGCCAAGTCATTGATCAGGTCTCCTTCCGGGAAGCGAGTGGCCTGCGGCGAACCGGCCAGACCCCGCGGCACACTGGCCAGCACCCACTTGTTGGCAGGCGTTCGAAGGTCAAAGCTGCTCGTACTGCCCTCAAAGTCATCGAGATAAACGACGCCCCGCTTGTCCTTCTTGCCGTCTTCTGTCCGCCCCTGGTTGATGGCCCGCGAGTGACCAGGCTGCAAAAAGGCTGCTTCTGCCGACACCGATACACTTGACGGCTCTTTGGTATTGATCAGGGGGATGTTGTCCACGAGGCGGGTCAGCCAGGGAGCATCCTTGGTAAAGTTGACGTCTACCCCATAGATGCTGTTGTTGATGGGATCGTCGCCCACGTTGACTTTCTGGGTAAAAGGTCTTTCAAAAAGGTGCAAGTAGGTAGCCCCAATGTTGAAATCCTCATTGATGGCATAATCAGCTCGCAGACCGATCAGCGATTTGGTTTGAAATCCAAATAAGGTATTGTCTTCAAAATTGACATTGACCGGAACCCCTGAGTTGAGCAGGGCATCGTTGAGGATGGTCACCCGGCCGATGTTGTAATCCACTTCGTAATCCACCCCTTCCGTAAGGGTCTGCCCCCCCGCCGTCACACGAACCGATCCCTGGGGCAAGTTGAACGAACCGAGCGAAATCTCTCGGCTGGCACCACCACTGTTGCCACTCGATTTGTACTCCCCTTTGATGATGAATCGGTTGAGGTCTGGATATTCCCTGGCTCGGGTGAGCGTGGAGTCGTAGAGCACTCGAAAGTCAAAGGTATCTCGGAGGTTGGGATCGTCTATGTCTTCCACAAGATCGGTCCCAAAAGGCTCCAAGACCGGGAACATGATTCGCCCATTTCGGGGTTGTATCGTCAAGCCCGGCACGAAGTCAAAGATGCCGTCCGGGCAGGGATCCCCCTGCACATTTAATCGGTCGAGATTGAAGACCCTCAACAATGGGATTCCCACCAGATTGGTAAAGGGCAGGAAGCGAATGTCGCCCCTTTGTGGATCGTTGTAAAAGATGTCGAGTCGAAAATCTTCCTGTCCGATCTGAAAGGCGCCCAAGGAATAGACGTTTTTCATCATCAAATCCCAGAAAGGCAAATCGATCCGCGTGATGGTACTCTTGAGCATCTTGACGAAGATCACGGGGGGTGGCTGCGTGGTATCTGCCGGCACATTGCCTTTGGTCAATTCCCCAACCGTGTAGTTCTTTCCATTGTAATCGTAGCGAAACGATACCCCAAGTACTTGGTCGGGGCGCAGGTTGAAGTTGAGGGAGATGAATCCCAGATCGGGGTGGAAGGTATATTCGGAAGGGCTCAGCAATCGAGCACTGATTTTTTCGAAGTCTTTGGCCTGCTCAAATCTAAAGTCTGGCCCCGTCAGTTTGGCGACTGACTTGTCGATGCTTCTGATCTCTGGATCGTTGAGCAGGGCTTGGTAGATGTCGTTGGCGCGGTTGTCGGGCAGGCCTTCTCCGGTGAAGGCATCGCGAAAGCGGACAGGATTGGGCGCTTGGAAGTTGATGTTGTCGTTGGTCAGGCGAGTGGGTTCCCCCAAATCGGCAATGGCCACGATGTCTTGTACCCCATTTCCAGTGTAGTCATTTCTGTCGTTGGTCACCCATACCTCGATGTCTCCTGGATTGATTTTGAACAAGCTCTTGACCTGTGGAAGATTGTCCAGAGAGCCGTTGAAGGAGCTGCGATTGTAGTGAGAGAGGAAAAAGTGGCGGTTTTCATCGTATTGGTCCGCCCGCACTTCGAATTCCTGCAGTTGGCTACCTCCCTCCAGCCGAAGATTCTGCTGGCGCGAGCGCTGCTGCGAGGCCACCATGCTCAACTTGAGCTTTCCCCACTGGGTATCGATTTTGAAACCAAATAGGTTTTGGGAGCCCTGAATGAGGCTGGAGCGAAGTGGAAAACTGACGTTACCCGCTTCGATGTCCTTGATGATGTCGTCTTCGCTGAAGGCATCGCTGTCGTACTGCAGCTTCATTTGGTTTTCGAAGTCGAAGGTCGCCTGCGTATTGTAATTGGTATTCAGCTTGAGTTTTTCTCCGATGGACCCCGTCACGTTCATTTGGATGTTCATGTCGAAGTCAAAACCACCTTGTCGCTGTTGTCGGACGGTCAATACGGGGTTGAGAACCTTTTGAAAATCGGCGCCAAATGTCAGGTCGATGGTTCCCTGGGGCCGGATGTCGACTTTGGAACCTCCAAACAATCGATCGGCCAAGCTCTTTTTTACATCAATTTTGTCAACGGGGTCAATCCTGCCTCCACCTCCGCTGCCTGTGCTCACCCCCGATAAAGACTTGAAATAAGCGTCTTCCTGCTGTTTGGCCTTGTACTCCATGTATTCCTCGAAGCTCATGTAGGTGGGCGCCCGGTAGTAATCGTCTCCAATCTTTTCTGTAACAATGTAGTTTCCGCTGACGGGATCGTATTCCACTTCCTTTTCAATGACGCTGGGGTCTTTGAGGTCGAAGGGATTGTTGTTGGAGTTGTAGATCCAGTTGTCTTGCCGATCTTTGAGCGGCACCGTATCTGCCGCCATTTGATCGCTGACCAGCACGTATTCCGGAGCGTAGGGATCATCGGGCTGTGTCCCGTTTCCGAAGGCGGAAAAGGCATACAAAATGCAAACAATGACCGAAAAAATACTTAGTAGAGATCGTCCTATTTTCATAATTCTAATAACATGGGATCGGGTCTTGGCTGTGTTCTTGTTCATTGTGTGTGTAGCTCATCAAACGAGAAAACTTTCAAGCCGTCGATGTTTCAGTGTTTTGTGTTAAGATAACGCCGGATGGCTGTTGCTCTTTTGGAGGGGACGAATTTTAACATATCCCCCCTGTTTTCTGTTCTCATGGTCATCTAAGTCAAATGCATATCCTCTTCCTTTACGAAAAAGGCTGGAAGTTGTTCTGAGTCAACAGATTCAACTTCTGAAATATGTTCGATAGATCGAGGATTTAGGGATAGCAGGCCGCATTGCCGTAACGAGACTTTTTAAGAAAGCTGCTTCAGGGCTTTTTTGATCAGTTCTTCCACCGATTCATTGCCACTTGGCTTTTTCAAGATGTTATTCAATACCTTTTGAACCCGGATGCGTTGAAATCCGAGTGCCACTAATGCTGATAACGCTTCATCTCTCAAAGTATTGTTTATGGGAGCCACTGTCGTGGATACATCTCCGCTTTCTTTCAAAATCCGATCTTTTAAGTCCAAAATGATTCGCTTGGCCGTCTTCGGACCGATGCCCTTGACCCGATTGAAAGAGGCAACATCCTCTCCCACAATGGCTGCCCGAACTTCCTCCGGGCGCAGGGACGAAAGAACGATGCGGGCCGTATTGGGACCGATGCCGGACACCGACAATAGATGAACGAAAAGACTCCGTTCTTCTTGCTCGGCAAAACCGTAAAGCGTATGACTGTCTTCTTTGATGTGCAAATAAGTCAATATGGTGACAGATTCCATTGACTCAATGTGGGAATAGGTGTGCAGACTGATGTTGACGTGGTAGCCTATGCCGCCCGCCTCTACAATGATGTAGGCCGGATTCTTGTAGCTTATGGTTCCTTTTATGTACGTTATCATGCTTTGAACTCAGTAAAAAATGCGCTGCGAAGGTACAAAAATTTGATGAGTGTCTATCTTTGCAGCATTCATCGTCAATTTGTTCAACATCTTCTTATGAAAGTACTCTTGATAGGTGGAGGAGGCCGCGAACACGCCCTTGCCTGGAAACTCTCCCAAAGCCCATTGCTGCAACAATTGTTCATCGCACCTGGCAACGCAGGCACCGCCTCCTGTGGCACCAATGTCGACTTGTCGGCCAGCGACTTTCCCGCTCTCAAAAGTTTTGTCCTCGACAACGAGATTGGAATGCTCATCGTCGGGCCGGAAGCCCCCCTGGTGGCTGGCATCACCGACTATTTCCGCCAGGAATCCGAACTCCAGCATGTTCTGGTCATCGGACCTTCCCAAGAAGGGGCCAAATTGGAAGGGAGCAAGGCCTATGCCAAGACGTTCATGCAGGACTACAACATTCCCACAGCAGCCTACCAGGACTTCACCAGCGACCAGCTCGCCGAGGCCCTCGCTTATCTCGATACCTTGCAGCCCCCCATCGTTCTCAAGGCCGATGGACTGGCTGCCGGCAAGGGAGTCCTGATCCTCTCCGATCGAGAACAAGCCAAGAAGGAACTGACAGACATGCTGGGCGGCAAGTTTGGCCAAGCCAGTGAACGAGTGGTGGTGGAAGACTTTTTGCAAGGCATTGAATTCTCTGTCTTTGCATTGACAGACGGTACCGACTACCGACTGCTTCCCATTGCCAAAGACTACAAACGGATCGGTGAGGGAGATACCGGACTCAACACGGGAGGAATGGGAGCTGTTTCGCCTGTTTCCTTCGTCGATGAGGCCTTGATGCAAAAAGTAGAAGAACAAATTGTCCGACCTACCATCCAAGGCATCAAGGAGAAAGGCATTGATTATCAAGGCTTTGTCTTTTTTGGACTCATCAAAGTGGACGACTCTCCCTACGTGATCGAATACAACTGCCGCATGGGGGATCCAGAGACGGAAGTGGTGATCCCTCGCCTGAAAAACGACCTGATGGAACTCCTCATTGCCACTGCCAAAGGTCGATTGTCTGAACAGCAAATACAGATCGACGAACGCGCTGCCACCACCGTGATGTTGGTATCCGGAGGCTATCCGGGCACCTACGAGAAGGGGAAGGCCATCAGCGGACTGGAATTCCTCGACAACAGCATCGTCTTTCACGCAGGCACCCGCCAAAACGGCGACCAATTGCAGACCAACGGTGGACGGGTACTGGCCATCACTTCCTACGGAGAAAACTTTCGGCAGGCCTTGATGCAGTCCAACGCCAATGCAGCAAAAATTCAGTTTGAAGGCAAATATTTCCGCAAAGACATTGGTTTGGATTTGATGTAAGCCATTGACGCATATGCCCTACTCCATCGATCAGATCAGCAACATCATCGGCAGTACTTCCAAGCCTGGCAGTGAGGGTTCGAAGGTGATTCACCAATTGCTGATAGACAGTCGCCAACTGACGGCAGCAGATCAGACCCTTTTCTTTGCCCTCCAAGGACAGCAAAGCGATGGGCACCGCTACATTCCCGAGCTGTACAAGGCCGGGGTGCGCTGCTTTGTGATTCGACGAGGAGAGCGCATCGAGTCTTGCCCACAAGCATGTTTTTTGGAGGTGGAGAGCCCACAAGAGGCTTTGCAACAACTGGCGGCCTACCACCGGGCACAGTTTGAGCTGCCAGTCATCGGAATCACGGGCAGCAATGGCAAAACCATCGTCAAGGAATGGCTGCACCAATTGCTTCATGACCGCTACCGAATCATTCGGAGTCCCCGCAGCTACAATTCCCAAATCGGCGTCCCTCTCTCTGTCTGGCCATTGGATGCCTCCCATGAACTAGCCTTGTTTGAGGCTGGCATCTCTCAGCCAGGAGAAATGGAAAAAATTGCCGCCATCATACAGCCCAGCATCGCTCTGCTCACCCACATTGGCCCGGCCCATGACGAAGGCTTTGAGGACAGGGCCCAAAAGATTGCCGAAAAGCTGCGCCTATTCGAGTCCGCTCAGTACATTCACTACTGTTTGGACAAGGAAGAGGTTGCTCGCGCTGCTCAGGCATTTGACAACAAACAACACTTCCGTTGGTCGCGACAACATCCGGAGGCCGAATTGTACATCCTAGACTGCCAGCAGGAGGAAATGCAAACGAGAATTCGAGCCAGGTACCAGAGAGAAGACATGGAAATCGCCATTCCCTTTCGGGATGCAGCCAGCATCGAAAATGCCATCCACTGTTGGGGGATTTTGCTGCAATTGGGCTTGCCCAAGGAGTACATCCAGGCCAAAATGGCCAAGTTGGAGGCAGTGGCCATGCGTTTGGAACTGATCGAGGGTGCCCAGCAATGTACGCTGATCAACGATTCCTACAACTTCGATTTGCATGCCTTACAGATTGCCCTTTCTTTTCTGGACCAGCAGAGTTACCACCCCAGTCGAAGCCTCATCCTCTCCGACCTCCTTCAGAGTGGCCTTTCACAAGATCAGTTGTACAAACGCCTCGCCCAACTCATTGCCGACCACAACATCGACCGCCTGATTGGCATCGGACAGGCCATTCCGATCATTGCCTCCCATCTGCCCAGCTCCATCGACGCTCATTTCTATGCAGACACCGATGAATTTCTGGCGCACATCCACGAGCTTTCCTTTTTCAACGAAGCCATTTTGCTGAAGGGAGCCCGCCCATTTGAATTTGAGCGCATCGCTCGGCGCCTGAGTCGCAGGGTACACAAAACGGTCCTGGAAATCGACCTCAATGCCCTGATCCACAACCTCCACCTCTACCGCCAACGACTCGCTCCCAATACGCGTCTCATGGCCATGGTCAAAGCATCGGCCTATGGCAGTGGAAGCTCGGAAGTGGCCAAGTTGCTGGCATCGAGGCAGGTAGACTACCTGGCAGTGGCCTATGCCGACGAGGGCGTCGAATTGCGAAAAGCGGGTGTTCAGTTGCCCATTCTGGTGCTCAATCCAGAAGAAAACAGCTTTGAGGCCATCCTCCAATACCAATTGGAAGCCGAAATATACTCTCTGGAGCTGCTGAGGCGCTTTTCCAAACGCTTGACAACAGGACAGCAAACCAATGTCCACCTCAAGATCGACACGGGCATGCATCGCCTGGGGTTTGAACGGGCCAACGTGCCAGCTCTGATCCAACTTCTGCAAGCCCATCCACAGCTCCAGGTGCGATCCATTTTCTCCCATTTGGCCGCCAGTGAAGCTGCCGAACACGACGAATTCACCACCCGGCAAATCCAAATATACGAAGGATTGTACGAGGACATTTGCCGTGGCATTGGCTACCGTCCGCTGCGCCACATTCTCAATTCGGGAGGCATCGTCCGATTTCCGCAATACCAAATGGACATGGTCCGTTTAGGAATCGGATTGTACGGCGTCGACAGCAGTGGCTTGCTCCAAGAACACCTCCGTCCGGTCCTGCGCCTCAAGGCCAGCATTTCACAGATCAAAGAGGTCGCAGCTGGCGAAACAGTCGGTTACGGCCGTCGAGGGCGCGTCGATCATCCCATGCGCATTGGGACCATTGCGATCGGCTATGGCGATGGTTTTTTGCGAAAGGCAGGCAACGGCCGCTTTTCCGTCCATTTGCACGGGCAACAGGCTCCGACGGTGGGAAACATTTGCATGGACATGAGCATGATCGACCTCACGCACATCTCACAAGCCCGCGAAGGTGACGAAGTTGTCATTTTCGGACCAGAACAAAGGGTGCAGCTACTCGCCGACAGCCTCGAAACCATTCCTTATGAAGTATTTACCAACATCTCTGAGCGGGTAAAACGGCTTTATTTCAAGGATTGACCAATTGGAGGCAGACAGCCTTGGGCGGGTTCGCTCAAAATTGCTAATTTTGCGGAGTTTTCTTTCAAGAAAAATCGTCAACTAAAACTTCTTCATACCAAAAAACTCTTTCGACCTATGATACATCGCCTGACTCTGTGGACAATTTGTCTGTGCATTGGTAGCCTGACCGTCTATGCGCAGGACGATCCTGTCCTCTTCACGGTGGAAAAAACGCCCGTTAAACGATCGGAATTTACATACATCTATTCCAAGACAAATGGCGACAAGGCCGACTTCTCGAGAGAATCTCTCCGGGAATACCTCGATCTGTACGTCAAATTCAAGCTGAAAGTGCAGCGGGCCCGCGACATGCAGCTCGACACCATCCAAAGTCTCCAAAACGAACTAGAGGGATACCGCAAGCAGTTGGCAAACTCATATCTGGTCGACAAGGAGGTGACAGAGCGATTGGTCAAAGAAGCCTACGATCGCACCCAGTCCGATGTAGACATCAGTCACATCATGATTGCACTGCCAGAGACTTCCAGCCCGGAAGATACGCTCAAAGCCTATGAAAGAGCCATGAGCCTGCGCAAGATGATGGCCAGCGGACAGCAGTCCTTTGAAGACAATGCCAGCAAGCTTTCAGACGACAAAGCGACCAAAAGCCGGAAAGGCCGCATCGGATTCATCACCGCTTTGCTCCCCGATGGATTCTACGCCTTCGAATCGGCTGCCTACACCACCAAGAAAGGAGACATCTCTCTGCCTGTAAGGACTCCACTGGGATACCACTTGGTAAAAGTGAATGACGTCCGACCTGCACGAGGACAAATGGAGGCAGCGCACATCTTCCTCCGCATCGACAAAAAGAAGGGCATGACCAGCGAGGCTACCAAAAAACGCATCGACGACATCTATGCAGCTCTGCAAAGAGGCGATTCCTTCGAAGACCTCGCCAAGGCACAGTCAGACGACAAGAAGACTGCTGACAGAGGAGGTGTCATTGGTTTCTTTGGGATCAATCGCTACGAGAAAGCCTTTGAAGATGCCGCCTTTGCCCTGGCCAAGGACGGCGATTTCAGTCAGCCCGTCAAAACCAAAGCTGGGTGGCACATCATCAAGCGCATCAGCAACAAAGGCATCGAAAGCTACGACATTGCCAAGAGAAGACTGCAAACCAAGATTCAGAACGACAGTCGCTATGCACTGGCAAAACAAGTCATGGTCAATCGGATCAAGAAGGAAAACAACTACCAGGAGGAGACGGCCTTTCTCGATGACTATCTGCAAAAACTGGATGCCAATTTCCTGACCTACAAATGGAAGCCATCCAATGAAGCTGCTCAGCGCATCAAGCCTCTATTTACCATGGGAGCTACGAAAAAAACACTGGGCGAATTTGAAGCATACATGCAGCGGGCCTCTCGCCAGCGCCTGCGCGCCGGCCGCAACGCCAAGGCTCCCGAAGTGGGTCGCCAGTTGTTCAATGGCTTTGTCGAAGAAAGTGCCATCCGCTTTGAGGAAGGACAGTTGGAGAAGAAGTACCCAGAATTCAAAGCCTTGATGCGCGAATACCGCGAGGGCATTCTCTTGTTTGAAGCCACCAAGAATCTCGTCTGGGACAAGGCCTCGCAGGACACCACTGGCCTGAAGAAATTTCATGAAGCCAACAAGAACAAATACATGTGGGGAGAGCGGGCCGAGATCAGCAATTACACCATCAAGGCCGAAGGAGGAGAAAAATTGGCGTCCAAGGCAAGAAAGTGCGCTAAGAAAAAAGGGTCTGAAGCCGTCTTGAAGGACTTGGGCAAGCGCAAGGAATTTGTGGCCGTTCAGGAAAAAATTGTCGAGAAGGACAAAGATCCCCTGATCGAAGGCATGAGCTGGAAGAAGGGTTCCCTCTCTCCTCTCAAGACCAATGCCTCGACCAAAGCCATGCGCTTTGTCAAAATCGAGCAAATCATGCCCGCCAGCCCCAAGACATTGGATGAGGCCCGCGGATACATCATCGCCGATTACCAAGACCATCTCGAAAAGCAGTGGGTCGAATCGCTGCAAAAGGACTACAAAGTCAACATCGACGAGAAGGTATTTGACGGCATGGTGAAGTAAGAATGCAAGCTTAACCATACATCGCATATGTTGAGATCGATTGTTTCCATCCTGTTTTTGTCGCTGCTACTGGCCCAATGTCGGCCAGCAGAGGTGGAGGAGCAGAAGGAAGACAAGCTGCTCGCCACGGTATATAGCAAAAGTCTGTACCTCTCGGAGTTGGAGGACATATTGGCCAGCGAGGGCAGCCCTGAAGACAGTCTCTTGATGCTGAATGCGTTTGTGGAGCGATGGGTCCGGGAGAGCTTGTTGATGCACGAGGCAGAGAAAAATATTTCCAAAGATTTGAACATCGACCAACTGGTACGGAATTATCGAGCCTCTTTAGTCCGACACAACTATGAAAATCTCTTGGTCGAACTCCAGCTCGATTCCATTGTTTCTCCTACACAGCTGAAAGACTATTTTGAAGCCAATAAGGACCAGTATACCTTGGAGAGCAGTATTGCCCGTTGTTATTTCATAAAGGTGCCTGTGATAGAGGAAGAAATTGGCGATTTGAAGCAGTGGTGGCGGCAAAGTAATGACGAGACGAACTTCAGGCGCATCCTGGAATTTGCCAGCTCCAAAGCCGAGGTCTACATGCTGGAGGACAGCAGTTGGTACAAGGTCGATGATCTGTTGGCACAATTTCCCAAGGGAAAGCTGACGTTCAACGACATCATGAATAAAAAGTCGGCCAACTTTCGGGAAGGAGAATATCAGTACTTGTTCAAGGTATTTGAGACCATTCGAAGGGGGCAGGACGCACCGCTGGCATATGTCAGAAACGAGATTGTCAGAATCTTACTCCATCGGCGAAAGGTCAAGTTGTTGGAAGACAAAAAAGAAGAAATTTACGATCGGGAAACCCGACTCAACAATGTGAAAATTTTCACCAACTGAGTCAGGGGCCCCCATCAAATCATACTGTTGCACTCTTGCAACCGATCAAATAAGGCAATTTATGAGAAAGTGGATGTTTTTATCGCTGCTTTGCGCCCTATTCGCCAGCCAGGCGCAAGCACAAGACCGACAAATCATAGACAAGGTGGTCGGCAAGGTAGGCAGTGAATTGATCCTTCTGTCTGAAATCGAGGACCAATTCGATCTGTTGCGGCAGCAAAGAGGAACGCTGGAACCAGAGTTTCGTTGCAACGTTTTGGAAAATCTCTTGGCCCAAAATCTCTTGCTCAACCAGGCCCGCCTCGACTCCATCGTCATTGCCAATGAAGAGATTGACGCTCAGTTGGATGCCCGATTCGAGCGTATCTTGGCCTATATGAACAATGATGTCAAACAATTTGAGGCGTACTACGGCCAGACGGTCAACGAGGTCCGCGAGCAATTTCGCGAGGATTTGCGCAGCAAACTCATGGTGGATCGGATGCGGGCCAACATCTTGCAGGGCATCAATGTAACGCCTTCAGAAGTAAAGACATTTTTCAAGAGCATCCCCAAGGACAGCCTCCCCTACTTCAACTCTGAGGTAGAGGTGGGAGAAATTGTCTACAAGCCCAAGGTCAACGAGGAGCAAAAGAACATTGCCATCAAGCAGTTGGAAGACATTCAGCAGCGCATCAAGGAGGGAGAGCCCTTTGAAGAGTTGGCCAAGAAATATTCCATGGACCCCGGTTCTGGTCGGGTCGGTGGTGATTTGGGTTGGCAAAAGCGGGGGACCTTCGTTCCCGAATTTGAGGCAGCTGCCTACAATCTTGAAAAAGGCCAATATTCCGAGATCATCGAGACAGAGTTTGGCTACCACCTCCTTCAGTTGATCGAACGACGGGGAAATACCATTCGCGTGCGACACATCCTGATCAAACCCGAGATTACAGATGCAGACTTGGAAAAGGCTCAGAATGTACTCGACAGCATCCGAAGCCTCATCCTGCCAGATTCCATTACTTTTTCTTCAGCGGTCAAGCGATTTGGCGACGAAAACCAGCAGAGCTACAACAACGATGGAACGATGATCAACCCCAAGACGGGCAATTCCTTCTTCGAAATTGGCGATCTCGATCCCGACGTCTACTTCACGCTCGACACCATGGAGATCAACGATGTTTCCGCGCCCTTCTCCTTTCGCCAGCCTACAGGGGAGACTTACTACCGGATGGTTCTGCTCAAATCGCGCACCTCCCCACACAAGGCCAACTTGCAACAGGATTACTCCAAAATCAAGGACGCTGCTCTGGAATCCAAAAAGAGTGGATTCATCAACGATTGGGTCATCCAAAAAATCGGTCAAACTTACATCACCATCGATGCCTCTTACGAAGGTTGTCCCAATCTGGGGCCCTGGCGAGAGAGCATGGTGAACCAGCCCTAGGGCACAAGCGAATTGCCCTTCAAAAGCCACAAAGCCTGCCTCCAGTTGTTGGAAGCAGGCTTTGTGTTTTGTGGCATTTCATCGCGACATTTTCCTCAGGGATACCATTCTTGAAATTCCCTCTCGCTGGGCCGCAGCAACAAGAAGGTTCCAATCCCGACCACAAAGAAGGTCAAAAAATACAATTGGTAGCCACTCGTCAGGATCATCATCAGAATGGTAATGATGTTGGCCACCTCCAATACGGCGAGCCTTACAAGAATGCCATCGCGGTAGTGATCCAGTTGCTTTTCCCGATCGATGAACGCAGCGGCATCCTTCTCCTGTTTCAAGCGCATCCAATAGGCCCAAAGACAAGCCGCCACCAGCAAAATGGGCGACATCAAAAAGATTCTGTTGTCTGGTGCCTCCGAGCCACTGGTCTCTCCACCACCGTCTGCTCCCAAGCCCATAAAGACGATCACAAGGCAAAGGAACAATTGCCCCAATAACAACATCAAGTACAAGCGCTGTACGGACTGAAATTCTGCTGACAATTGTTCTTTGCGCAAGAGCGATGATTTGGCCGACAACTTTTATTTGATGCCGTGCATGAGTTTTTTCAAGATTGGATTGAGCAGCATCACCACCACCCCAGCACCGATGGGAATCAGCGTGAAGATCAGGAAGAAGGTACTCAGAGAATACTGGGCCGTGATCTGGTCAATCATACCTCCCAAATAATGCGCCGTCTTGTTGCCAATGGCAATGGCCAGGTACCAGATGCCAAACATAAAGGCAATCATGCGTCCAGGCACCAATTTACTGACATAGGACAGACCGAGCGGAGATAGACAAAGTTCGCCCAGGGTATGGAAGAGATAGGCCAACACCAGCCAGATCATGCTGACAGAAGCTGTCTTGGCACCTTGAGGGATGGACATGGAACCAAAGACCAAGAATCCAAAGCCAATTCCCAACAGGATCAGTCCAAAGCCGTATTTGAAGGCCGCACTCGGATTGTACCTGCTCTCCCACCATTTGGAAAAGAGTGGTGCAAACATGATGATGAACAAGGAGTTGAGGATGGCAAACCAGGTAGCGGTGACCTCTGCCCCTGCATCGGAAAATTCGCGATACAATTTGTAGCCAACAATCCCCCAAATGATGACAAAGCTGAAGCCCAGGATGCCATTGGAAAGCGGAATGTCCTTGTAGGTTTTGCCAAACAAACTGAACAAGACCCAAGTGATGATCAACATGGGGATGACCGTAATGATGGTATCAATGGTTTTGAAGATCACGGCAAAGCTGCCATCCAAGGCCCGGTCGGTATAGTCGCGTGCAAAGATGGCCATGGAACCTGCAGCCTGCTCGAAGGCAGCCCAGAAGAAGACCGTGAAAAAGGCAAAAATGGCCACCGCAATCATCCGATCCCGTACGATGGGCGTGTAGCGAATGATGCGCGCGATCAAGACAACAAAAAATATGAGCAATGCAATGATGATGAGAATGTTCGAGCCCGCAATGCCCCCTACCTCAAAAGGGATGAGATTGACCCCTCCGATCTTGGAGATCGGATCGTTCAATATCCACAAAGTTGCAATGAGGGAAAAGACTCCTATGAGGACCATATCCACTGTGGTGAATGGATTGAGGCGATCGCCTTCTGGGGCCACCATGTCTCCATCCAGGGCTTCCTTGGGGCCATCTCCACCTGAGGAATTGGCTTCCTCAACCAACTTCGGCTTGGCTCCCAGCTCTCCAAAGACCGGACCCGCAAACCAAAACTGCAGCATCCCCAAGAACATGAAAATCCCTGCCAAGCCAAAGCCAAAGCTCCAACTTACTTTCTCTCCCAGGTACCCGCAAAGCATAATCCCCAGAAAGGCACCAGCGTTGACCCCCATGTAGAAAATGGTGTAAGCCCCATCCTTTTTCTCAGAATGAGCTTCGTACATCTTGGAGATGATGGACGTCATATTGGGTTTGAAAAAGCCGTTTCCAAAAATCAGAAAGGCAATTCCGATGTACAAAAACATGGGGGTCTCCACCGCCATGGAAGCATGGCCAAGAGTCATCAACAAGGCTCCAATGACCACCGCGTATCGATACCCGATGATGCGGTCGGCAATGTAACCTCCCAGGATGGGGGTCAAGTAGACCATCATGGTGTAGGTTCCGAGCAATGACAGGGCGTGTTCCCTGGGCCATGCCCAACCGGGATTGTCGCCACCAAGGGCCTGCGTGAGAAATAGGACGAGCAGGGCCCGCATACCGTAATAGGAAAATCGCTCCCACATCTCGGTAAAGAATAGCACAAATAGGCCCACCGGATGTCCCAGCAACAGTCGCTGGTTAATATCCGATCCTCCGAACCTGATGTCTGATGAACTCATAGATAAATTGGTTTTAAGTATTTTTTACGTAGGTTGTTTTGCAATGAAATGGATGGGATGGCGCTGCACTAAGTGGCCTCGACCAGCTCTGCCTGCTCAGATTTGTCGTCTTCTGCTCCGTGCATGAGGCGTTTGAGTGGTTTGACAATGAGGATGACCAAGAGGCCGAAGATGGTACAGAACACAGCGATTCCTGTAAATACAGCGTACTCTCCTACCACGGTGGACAATTCGCCCAGGGAACCTGCCAGCTTGTTGCCCAATCCCGTCACAGCAAAGTAAAAGCCCATCATAAAGGCTACGAAGCGTTCGGGAGCAAGCTTGGTGATGAAGGAAAGAGCGACAGGAGAGGCGCAAAGCTCGCCCAATGTATGGAACAAATAGGCCAGTACCAACCAGTACATGGCAGAAGAACCTTCGCTTTCGAATTGGCCAACAGCCCCAGTCATGAAAAAGAAGCCCCAGCCCATGATGATGACACCGACGGCCATTTTGAAGATGGAAGAAGTCTGTCGACCACTTTTTTTCCACCAAATCCAAAAGCCGCCAATGATGGGGGCAAACAACAGGATGAAAAGGGCGTTGAGCGACTGGAACCAAGAAGCAGGCACTGTCCAAGGATCTGCTATGAACATGTATTTGTTGATGAAGAAAAAGATCACTGCCAAGGTCGACGTAAGTCCCAACCAATGGTTGGCGTATTCCCCACCCTTGAGCTTTTCCATAAAGCCTTTGATGGCAATCAAGACAATCGGAACGATGAAGATCAGTTGCATGATCAGGACAGAAGCTTCGCGATCCGTCTTTTCCTCTGTGTAAATGTTCATCAGTCCGCCTGCCTGTTCAAAAGCTCCCCAGAAGAAAATGACGATCAAAAAGGACAGAAAGACAACCAAGAGTCGATCTCTTTCTACGGGCGAACTCAAGTTGTAGATGACAGTGGCCACACCAGCTGCGATCGCCATTCCAATGACCAACAGGCCATATCCAACACTGTGTTGGATAAGTACGTAGGTACCGATGAGGGTCAATACCCCCGTGATGGCCATGGAGTTGGTAGACTGGAAGATGCCCGAAAAGAGATTGGCATCCTTCTCACCGGAGGTCGTTTCCACTAGATTTCCAACATCTTGGAGGTGCTTTTGGCCAAACACAAAGAAGATTTGCCCAAGCAACATCCCAATGCCAGCTAGTCCGAAGCCGTAATGCCATCCCCAGACCTCACCGACATAGCCTACGACAATGGCCGCGAGAAAAGCCCCCAAGTTGATGCCCATGTAAAAGACATAGAAACCAAGGTCACGTCTTTCCTGACTGTCATTGGAGTACAATCCACCTACCATGGTGGAAATGTTGGGCTTGAGGCAACCCACTCCGGCAATGATGAGTCCAAGTCCTGTGTAGAAGGCCCAGAGTGCATCTACGGCCAAGATGCCGTGTCCCGCACAAAGCAACAACCCTCCAACCATGACTGCTTTTCGCTGACCAATGACTCGATCAGCCAATATTCCTCCGGGAATGGAGGCAACATACACCAACATTGTGTACCAACCATACAAAGCCAATGCGTCGACTTTCTCCCATCCGTAACCCGGATTTTCTCCATCTGTTTGAGCAACCAGAAATAAGACCAAGATGGCCCTCATTCCGTAGTAACTGAATCGCTCCCACATTTCGGTAAAGAACAAATAAAAAAGCCCCATCGGATGACCGAAAAAGCTCTGCTGGCCAGACAAGTTGTCGGTGTCACGCATAATTTCCTACTATTTAAATGCTATAATTTCTATTCCCTGGAAGGCCAAGAGCCTTCCAAAACGGACTAAAAATAGGAAGTTTTGCTAGTAAAAAAAATTAGGCCGTGACTAAGAGCAGGTTCAGGTGCGAAATTTTGATGCTGCAAATGGGGATTTTGTCATCATGCTTGCGCGAATTTTTCCTTTTCGCCAATCATCCCAGATTCTGAATCGGCCCTACTCTACAGCCTCTGAGCAGGTCGAAGACAGAGAAATCAATGAGAAAAGCCATTTGTGGTGGGGGGATTCATTGGGCAAGTGTATCCACTGGGGCAAGGACGGGAGCCTTGGATAGTTCAACCGACCAACCAGCATTGCGGACAATGAAGCCAATGAGTTCCAACAAGTCTTCTCCTTGCTGACGCGCTGAGCTGATCAGTTTGCTGTCGTAGGCTGCCTTTCGGATTTGTTCCTGTGCCCCTTTGTCAATTTTGACGTAGTCTTGACTGTTCAAAGGCCGGAAGATGGAAGCCTCGTTGTCGAATTGGTCGATCTCGTGGTCAATGGCAATGATTTCGGGCGTTGGCAAGTTGCTGATGGTGATCACCTTGCGAGCATTGTCGGCTTGCATGCTGATTTTTTCCATGTCGTAGCCCACCAAGACCTTGGCCCGGACGCGGAGCTTGGCTGCTTTTTTGGGCAAGAGGGCTTCGTAGTTGAACATGGGTCCGATGAAGAGAGGGGTCTCTGGCTCGTTGTAGTCGTAGTACTCGATGAAGTGCCCTTCCACAGTCACCAGTTTGGCCACCTTGTCGATTTGCTCCAACAAGATTTGCGATTGCTCCTCGGGCTTGATGTTGTTGAGGTAGTTGTAATAGCTCATGACCCACATCCCAGCCAGGAAGATGAGCAGTAAACCGAGTCCAATCAATGCTTTTTTGATCATAAGCCCAAAATTGGTATGGCAAAGGTAAGTGCCTTCGATGATAAAAGAACCGAAAGCTGTGATTTGTTCAGCAATGAGAAAGCCGCAGGTGTATTGCCTGCGGCTTTTGTGTGGTAGTTTTCTCTATGTTTGAAATCCGTAAAATCGGTTCGGGTAGAATGCTATTTTTGCTTGGCCTCCATCTCATGCCGGAGCCCTTTGTAGGATTTGAGGACGGCCTTGACAGAGCCCACCGAGACGGGCGACTCAATCAGCAAAGGCACGCGATTTCCATCGTCTGTCGCCCACACGTTCATTTCTGTATCTTCGTCAAAGACCTCTCCGGCGATGACCTCCGGGCTGAATTTCAGGGTCCGAAATCGCCCCAAGCCCTTGATTTTTTTGTCGTTTTCTTTTCCTTTGTAGTGCACATCCAGAGAAAAAACTTCTTTGTCCATGAATATTTTCACCGGAAATTTCTCTCCCACTTCCAATTGGTCAAAATTGAGATTGCGGGTGTAGTAGATGACCGAGAGGATGTCGTGCATGCAGTCCTGCAAATCGAATGTCCGGCGGATGGTCTGGTCTTTGGTGTCTCCCCTGAGAGAAACCACCTTTCGAGCTGCCTGGTCAAAGGTCAGTTTGTCATACAGTCGGTATTTCCCCTCCTTTACCTGCCGAATGGCGACACTTGGCAATAAGCTCTCCTTTTCCACATAGCACTCGTACTTGTCCCGGACTTTGAAGAACCATTCATAAGAGGAGTAGGTACGCCCAACGGCAGACAAGTAATATTCTCCCTGCTCTCCCTCCTCCACTTTGAAAACGACCTCGCCTGCAGAGAGCCAAATCAGCCCCCAATGATAATAGAGCTTGTAAGTGATTTCTTCTCCCACTTGGAAGGCCTGGTTTTCGATGAAGCAGGCATCCCATGTTGCCGATTCTTCACAATGGACTCCTTCCCCTTCCGATGCCAAGGCCAAACTCTGCCCGGTAGCAGGCAAAATCATCCCAAAAATCAAGAAGAAGCTAAGAATCTTGTGAATCGTCATTGTAACCGAATGATTGAACTACATTCGTATTAAAAATAAATATCGTACCAAATAACGCGGGAAGGATCAAATTTAGTATCCACAAACCAAATGTAGACGTAAGCACTGCCAGCTCGTTGAACCCATAAAAACCCCAAATGTGCAAGGCCAAGCTCCCCCTGACGACCAGCCCCAAGAAGGGGGGAAGTGGGATGCTGGTTTGCAACAGAAAAATGGTGGCAATGCCTGCCAGTCCTTCCCAAAGGGGCAAAGAAAGCCCAAAGAATTGCAACAGAAGATAGTATTGCAAGCTGTAAATCAAGTAGCGCGCCAGTGCAAAGGCCAGTGTCCGGCTGAGCGTTGGCCGATCGTACTGCCGAAGAACGCTCACACTGCCCACTGCCCGCCGCAAATAATTGGCAAATGGCAGTTTTTTGGCCAAGGGGATGACCAGGCTGATGTTGTAAAAACAAAAGAGCATGAGTCCACTGAAACAAATGCCAATGAACAAGACGCCCCACAATAGATAGCCTTCTAAGGCCAGGTAGCGCGCCGCGAATGCCCCCAGGCCGATGATGCCCAAACCAATCAAAACCAACAATTGGGCAAAACTGCCCACCAAAGTGGCAAATACTCCTTTCCAATGGTGCTCTGCAGGCAAAAATAGAATGCGCCCTCCATACTCGCCGATCCGATTGGGGGTGAAAATGGAGAGTGTGACCCCGCTCAGCACTGCTTGATAGGCTTTGCCGAATGAAAGGGGCGCAAAGTTTTTGATCAAGGCCTGCCACTTGGACGTTTCAAAGGCCCAGTTGAGGGGGATCAGCAAGATGGTCAGTAAGAGGTAGGCGGTAGGAGCCTGTTGCCATTGTCTGACAAACATGGCCCAGATGTCCTCAATTTGTTCTCTGGCCACGATCTGCTGGTAGATGACATAGGTGAGCATGAGGAGCACCACCAACTTGATCAGACCGTTGAGCAGTCGGCTGCGACCGGAGACGGGTCGGGACAGTTGGGTGATTTTGGATGGTGTCTTCAAGATGATTGGTGTGATTGTATGCTTGTTGTGGTTACGTGCAAAGAAACGAAAATGTTTTTGTTCGCGGGGGCTTTGGGGTAGAGCGGCAGATGGAACTGGGCATGGGGGGCGGCTTTGGGTGGGCCCACCCTCTAGGCGAGCACAAAAGCCCGCCCCTTTTTGGAACCGCAGCAAAACACGGCTCCGCCAACCCAAACCTGGGCATGTTTGCCCAAAAGGGAGATGACAGCAACAAGCGAAAACCTTTCCCGCGGATCTTTGGCCTTTCGTTTTGTCCATAATAGGACACGCCACCTACCCAAATTCCATAAAGAAAAACAAAGTTTTTTTCCACATCCCTCACAATCCACTCATTTCCAATCCATTGCAAAGCAAAAAAAGTCAACTTTTTTTCGAGCAACGAATTTTTATTTTTACCAACTGTTCAATACTTTGTCTTCTCGGCCCGTCAATTGTACGAATTCATCGGCTCGACAGAAGACACAAATACATTGTTACAAGCCATTCCCCAATTGTGCGTCACCCAAATTCCCCGTACCTTGCCAACATGACCAAACCATCGCGACGATTACTGGGCATTGATCCCGGTACCAACATCCTGGGATATGCCATTGTAGAAATCCGAAAAAAAGAACCTCAACTCGTAGAAATGGGGGTTGTCCGAATGAGTCATTTGGAAAATCACCACCAAAAACTCTGTAAGATATTTGAACGGCTGCAAGAGTTGATCCGCCTGCACAAACCAAATGCCATGGCGGTGGAAGCACCCTTTTTTGGGAAAAATGTGCAATCCATGCTCAAACTGGGCAGGGCACAAGGGGTGGCCATCGCGGCGGGGATCACGATGGGACTTGACATCACCGAATTTTCCCCAAAGAAGATCAAAAAATCCATCACAGGAAACGGAAATGCTTCCAAAGAGCAGGTCGCAGCCATGCTGAGCAGCATCCTCAAGCAGCCCCTGGATGCCCAAACATTCGATGCCACCGATGCGCTGGCCGCCGCTGTCTGCCTCCACTTCCAATCCAATAGCAAGCTGGCAGGACAAAAGCGATACAGCAACTGGGCAAGCTATTTGAGTGACAACCCAGATAAGCTTGCATAGACAAAATGGGATGGAACAGGCCGCTTCAGTCGTTATTTTGTCCAGATTCGCCTAATTTCTGTCGATCTTAACATTTTTTTACCCTTATTTTTCGGGCAGAAGATTGATTTTTGGTGTAAATTCATTTGAAGATGAAGAATCCATTTCAAAAGTATACTGAGAAGTACTCCGACAACAAGCTCTGGCTAAAGCTGAAAGGATATGCCCGACAGGCAGGTCTCAAGACTGTTTACACGGCACTCCTGCTGTTTTATGCCTACAAGCGCAAAGACACGCCAGCCTGGGCCAAAAACATCATCCTGGGGACATTGGGCTATTTCCTCGCTCCTTTCGATGCCCTGCCTGACCTCACCCCCATCTTGGGATACACCGACGATGTGGGCGTATTGGGCTTCGGCCTGGTGACCATCGCCGCCTATGTCAACAAGGAAGTCCGGGAGTCCGCCCGCGAGAGATTGGGACAGTGGTTTGGCGATTACGATCCCAAACAACTCGAAAAGATCGACGAAAAGATTTAAGGCATGTTTGTCATCAACCTCACCTACATCGTCGAACTCGACCAAGTAGAACCTCACCTGGAAGCCCACATCAGCTACCTGAAACAACAGTACCAACAAGGGCATTTCATCGCATCGGGCAGAAAAGTCCCTCGGACAGGCGGTCTCATCCTGAGCAACCTAACTGACAGAGCGCAGTTGGACAACATCTTGTCCCAAGACCCATTTCACATCCACCAATTGGCCCAATACGACATCATCGAATTCATTCCGAGCATGACAAGCCCAGAGTTGGCATTCCTACAAAACCAGTAACTTTTTTACAACAGTGGCCTGATGACATCCAAGGCCGTGGCAAGCAATACATTGAACAAGGACGACCAAGGCTTGTTCATACAATTGTCATTTGCCTGGATCGGATAGGCCGTCACAAAACTGCGATGGCCCTCCGTCCCTCACCTCAGCCCACAAAAGCAGTTGCATATGCGATACCATCCCATTCCGGTGGAGATGTTCCAACAACACCGTCGGCAGTTTGCACAAGCCATGCAAAAAAATGCCATTGCCATTTTCAACTCCAACGACCGCATGCCCCGAAATGGAGATCAATTTTATCCCTTTCGGCAAAACTCTGATTTGTTCTACCTATCTGGCATCGACCAGGAAGAAACCATCTTGGTCCTGTTTCCCAACTGCATCAAGGAAGACTTTCAGGAGGTATTGTTCATTCGAAAGGGCAATGAGAAGTTGGCGACCTGGGAAGGGCATCAGCTCGACAAGGCCGAGGCCACCCGTCTTTCGGGTATACAGAAGGTGTATTGGCTGGACGAAATGGAGTACATCCTCCACGAGCTATTGCTCTTGGCACAGGCCGTCTACATCAACACCAACGAAAATGACCACTACCGATCAGAGTTGCAGACCCGAGACCTCCGCTTTGCCCACTACCTCAAAAAACGCTATCCAGGCCATCGCTATCTACGGGCCCAACCCATTTTGAAAAAGATTTGCATGCGGAAGAGTCCCCACGAGATCGACCTCATCCGTCAGGCTGTCAACATCACAGGAGAAGCGTTTCGACGGGTGTGTCAATTTGTGGAGCCTGAGGTGTGGGAGTACGAGATCGAGGCAGAAATCACCCACGAATTCATCTCCAGGCGGGCCAATGGGCATGCCTACCACCCCATCATAGCCAGTGGGGCCAATGCTTGTGTGCTGCATTATGGCGACAACAACAAGGTCTGCAAGGAGGGAGAGGTCATCTTGCTGGATTTTGGAGCCGAATATGGGAATTATGCCGCCGATTTGACCCGGTGCATTCCCGTCAGTGGTCGATTTACAAACCGACAAAAAGCCGTGTACCAATCCGTGCTCCAGGTGATGCAAACAGCCACCCAATTGCTCCAGCCAGGGGTCTCTCTGGAGGATTATCACGAGGAAGTCGGACGCTTGATGGAAAAGGAATTGCTGGATCTTCAACTGCTCAGCAAGGAGGACATCCAACGACAAGATCCCGAGCAGCCTGCTTACAAGAAGTACTTCATGCATGGCACCTCACACCACCTGGGACTGGACGTACACGATCTGTCCAACCGCTACCAAGCCATAGAGTCCGGAATGGTCTTCACCGTAGAGCCTGGCATTTACATTCCCGAAGAAAAACTGGGGATTCGCCTGGAAAACAATGTGTTGATTACAGAGGATGGAGTGATCGATCTCACAGCAAATATTCCGGTAGAGATAGACGCAATCGAAGCCATGGTTCAAACCAGCCAGCTGGCTTAACAACTCAGTCTACATCTTTGTGGATGGCCTCTTGCAAGCGATTGGTCAACTCGATGAAGTCCTCCACCGACAACCGCTCGGGGCGTTGCATGAAAAAATCTTCGGTCAACATGGAGTGGCCTTTGACAAAGCCCTTCATGGTGTTGCGCAGCATCTTTCTTCGCTGGCTGAATGCCTGCTTGACCACCCGCCGAAACAGCTTGTGATCGCAGCCCAAGTCCTGCTCTGCCTTGCGCCTCAGATGGATCACGGCCGATTGTACTTTGGGAGGAGGATCAAAGGCAGTTCTGTCCACCGTAAAGCAATACTCTCCTTCGTAATACGCCTGTACCAAGATGCTGATGACCCCATAGATCTTGCTTCCCGGCGCAGCAACCACTCGCTCAGCCATTTCCTTTTGGAACATGCCGACCAATTCGGGAACCTGCTCCCGATGATCCAACATTTTGAAAAGGATTTGCGAAGAGATGTTGTAGGGAAAATTGCCAATGATGGCGAAGGCCTCGCCTTTGGGAAAAAACAGTGGAAGGTCTTGTCGCAGAAAATCTCCTGTAATGATCTGCCCTTTCAATTCCGGGAAGTTTCGCTGCAGAATGGGGATCATATCCCGATCTGCTTCTACCACGACCAACTCGTATTCTTTGGGGAGCAAAAATTGGGTCAGCATTCCCTGGCCAGGTCCAATTTCCAACACCTTGGCATATCTTCCCTTGGGTTGGAGGAGATCGGCAATGCGACGGGAGATGGATTCATCGCGCAGAAAATGCTGACCGAATGACTTTTTTGCCTTCAAGGACCTTGTGGTTGAATGGATGATCAAAGCGACAAGGTACTGAAAAAATCAACAGTGCGTTTAGAAATCATCTTCCAAATCGCGATTCTGACGTTTGCGATTTCCCTGACTGCGATTGCGCATCCGCTTGAGCAATTCCCTCTTGAAGCGCTGTTCTGTTCTGCGCATGCTGGCGACCTTTCGGACCGACATGATCTTTTTGAACTCGACAAAGTACCTCTTCTTCAGTTCCAATTGTTTTTCCTCCAATTCAAAGGTGCTCAGTACAAATTTTTCTACCTCTGTATCAGACATCAGCTCGATTTTGCGATTCATTTTGTACTTCTTCTGCAGTTCATCCTGCTCATCGCGCATCTGGTCGTAGAGTGGCCAAAATTTTTCTGCCTCCGCCTCTGTCAGTTGCAGTTCTCTTTGAAAATAGTCTCTTCGGGCCTTCTGGATTCGTGCTTCCAAACTGTCCTGTCCCCAGGAGTCAGTTGCTCCCAGGAGGAGTACAAGGCCAAAAATTAGGATATGTTTCATTTTAGCTAAGATTTTCAAGTTTGCAAATCACAAAAGAACGAGGAATCATCCACACAGATCAAAGCAGTTGTTCCAACTCTTCTTCGTCCAATTCATCGATGATCTCATCCAAGTATTCATCCAGGTCTGCGTCGTCTACCTCCCACTCTCCAGCATCAGACTCCTCTACAGCTGCAATGCTCTCGGCAAAAAGCAGCTCGGTATCAAATTCATCGAGATTGGCTTCGATGTAGGCTTCGATTTCCTGATCGCTGATGGGCTCAGCCAACGCCACCTCCATGGAATTGGCCCCCTCTGGCCCCACTTGCATCATCCACACCGCTGCTGCAATGAGTACTGCCAAGCTGGCAAAGGCGATGGCCGTACGGGGCTGCAAGAGCACACTGAGTTGATCCAATAGCTGATCCAACCAGGAAGGTGCCGATTGCTTGGCTTGGGAAGCTTGTTCTTCCTCTCGCCACTGCTGCAAGATGTCGTCGGGCAATTTTTCGAAGTAGTTGTAAGGTACCTCAAAAGGATTGTCCTTTTTCATCTTCGCAAGGCGGGGCGATAACGAAGACAATTCGTCCTGTCTATCTTTTTTGTCTTTCATCTTTCGATTGAATTTCATTTTTCAGCCTCCGACTTCGGCATCTCGGAGGTATTGTTCTACTTTTTTGACAGCGTGGTGATAGCTCGCTTTGAGACCTCCCACACTCGTGCCCAGTACTTCCGACATCTCCTTGTAGCTCATCTCATCAAAGTAGCGCATGTTGAAGACGAGGCGTTGCTTTTCCGGCAGTGTTTCCAAAGCCATTTGGAGGCATTGCTGAGCGGCGTCCCCATCGAAATAGGCATCCGCTTTCAACTGAGAAGCCAATCCAGACTCTTCCTCGTCGATGGAGCTGACAGCTTTTCGCTTTTTCTTGTTCAAAAAAGTGATGGCCTCGTTGGTCGCAATCCGGTAGAGCCAAGTATACAGCTGCGAATTGCCCTTAAAAGAGCCAATGCTTCGAAAAACTTTCAAAAAGGTGTTTTGTATGACGTCGTTGGCATCCTCGTGCTCAATGACCAAACGCCGAATCTGCCAGTACATTCTCTCCTGGTACTTCTGCATCAACAAGCGAAAGCCTTTTTCCCGGCTGTGATCCGCTTGAATGAACGCTAAGATGTCATCGTCGCTTATGTCTTGAACAGATGCTTTCAATACTGCGTGATTTGTTGCTTTGACAGATGGACCAGGCAAAGGTTTAATGCCCTTCCATTTTCTTTTCAACTTCTACTCTCCAACCTTTTGATGTCGTCGATCTTGTCGATCTCCAAAGTGGTTCCGTTTTCGTGCTGGTAATACATGGGCTGAAAACGGGCATTCCACACAATTTCCTCAGATATATAAGAGCTGCTGGAGTGAACGATCTGGTTGTATGTCTCGTCGTGGCCCTTGAGCAATATGAGAAATTCGACCCCCATGCGCTCCAAATCCTGTGCAGTCTTGCCCCACAGTGGGCTTTTCTCATCGATGGGGTGGACAATGGTCCAATTCAATGGAAACAAAAATACTTGATCGCGCTCCAGGGGCAGAGCGGCAAATTGTCGTCTCTTGCGACCGTCCGGCTGGCGCTCCAACCACGTCATCGTCACCCGTGCCGACAGATCAATGATCTTATTGCTGCGCATATTGACAATCCGAAATTGAAAACTCTCCATCCCATGGTAAGGGGCAATGAGGGCATGCTGACTGAACAAAATTCGTGCTCGTGGCTTGGAGAATCGGGCAAAAATCAAGCCCGTGGCGATCGCAAAGGCCAAAAGCCCCGTCAAGGCATCCAAGGCAGCGATGACATTGGTCCAAAGTCCGGTTGGGCTGATGGCTCCGTAGCCAACGGTGGTAAAACTTTGAATGCTGAAAAAGAAGGCCTCCCAGAAAGCAGGTAGAGGACCGTCCATTTCCACCCCTCTCAAATTCTCCACACCAGACAGGCAAAAAAGACAAGCAAAAAAGAGGTTGCTGACGATGAAAAATCCCAACACCAATAAGAGAAACCGCCCCCAAGACATCTCCAACATACTCTGGTAAGGGGCCAAAATTCGATTGCCAACTCGCTCTACATTCAAACTGCCATCGTTGTGAATGAAACGACTGCTCGAACTCGTGAGCTTGGTCCCAAACCCGAGATCTTCGTATTCTTCTTGTTGATCTTTTTCTTCCATAAAAAAGTCGTAAAGCCAATGAATCGACAAAACCAGCTATTCTACTCACGCCCTTCCATCCGCAGTGAAAATAACAAAGTCAGGGGAAAAGTCCTCTTCTCCCTCAGAATATCAAATGGCCCGGCATTTGCGCGTTCATTTCCATGCGCATGATCTCTATCTGCAGCTGATGAAATCGTTAAAAATCGTTAAGGCCATGCAGGACCATTAAACCCTGGAGGCCCATTTGGGTCCAAAGCGCACAAACGTTTTACAAATGACCGAATCAAGTCAAAACATTAAACACCTGTACTGGCGGGCCGGTTTTGGCCTCCATGCCGAGGAATGGGCCACTCGCAAGTCCTGGACCATTCCACAAGCATTGGATCAACTCTTTGAGGCCGCTGCCAACGACAGAATGCTGTCCACTCGCATCGAGAAGGCAACTGTCATGGACGAGGACTTCCGAAAGCTCAGCAATGAAAAGAAAAAAGCCCTGATGCAACAGTCTCGCAAAAACATCCGAGTCCTGAGAGCGGAGTGGGTCAAGCGCATGGGAGATCCCAACCGAAGTGCCTTACTGGAAAAAATGTGCCTGTTCTGGCATGGCCATTTTGCTTGCACCACCAAAATGGCCCAACTGGCCTTGCGACAAGTGCAAAGCATCCGCAAACACGCCTTGGGCAATTTCCGAGATTTTGTCAAGGCCATTGCCCGAGACGCCTCCATGATCCGATTTCTCAACAACCAACAAAATCGCAAGCGAAAACCCAACGAAAATTTTGCCCGCGAACTCATGGAACTCTTCACCATCGGCAGAGGTCATTACAGCGAGCAAGACATCAAAGAGGCGGCTAGGGCATTCACCGGCTGGTCCAGCAACCTCAAAGGAGAGTTTGTCTTTCGGTCGCGACAGCACGACTTTGGACAGAAGACCTTTCTGGGACGGACTGGCAATTTTGACGGAGACGACATCATCGATCGCCTCTTGGAAGAAAAGCAAACGGCGCGTTTCATTTGCCAAAAGATCTACCGCTACTTTGTCAACGACCAGCTGAACGACCAACATGTGGAGGACTTGGCCCATCACTTTTACCAAAGCGATTACGACATCGGTGGCTTGATGCGCTATCTCTTCCTGCAGGATTGGTTTTACGATCCGGTCAATCAAGGCTGTCGCATCAAATCACCTGCAGAATTGATCGCGGGGATGATTCGCAGTCTGAAAATCACCATCAAGGAAGAAAAAGCACTCGTTTTTTTGCAGAAGGCCTTGGGACAATCCCTATTCGATCCACCCAACGTAGCGGGCTGGCCTGGCGGGAGGCAATGGATCGACAATTCGACCTTGTTGATTCGGCTCAATCTGGCCAACAGCTTGATTGCCGGTCAGGAATTCAAATTCCGGGCAAAGGACGAGTTCGAAGCACAGCAAAGAGGCCGAGCCTTGCGAAAACTCGATGCCTCGGTGGACATGACTCCCATTGTGGCGCAATTTGAGCGGGAAAACCTCCGACAAAGCTTCCAGGAACTGACCGATTACCTGATCGTGCCTCAACTGCCCTTGTCCAAAGACTTTTTCGATCCTTACACCATCAAAACGGAACGGGCCGCTTACATCAAGACCCTTTGCATTCGTCTGATGAGCCTTCCGGAATACCAGCTTTGCTAAAATCGTCATTATGAAAAGGAGAAACTTTCTAAAAGCCAGTGCCCTGGCCTCTTCGGCTTGGATGATCCCATCCTTTTTGCGATCCCAAAGCCTGGCAGGCAGCCCCAATGGCAAAACCTTGGTCGTGGTACAGCTTTCTGGCGGAAATGATGGCCTGAACACCATTGTCCCCTACCGCAACGACATCTACCACCGAAGCCGTCCCAGACTGGCCATTTCCGCCAAAGATGTGTTGAAGGTAGATGATCAAATGGGTTTCCATCCCGCTTTTGAGTCGCTGCGCCCTCTGTACGACCAAGGCTTGATGAGCATTGTCAACAGTGTCGGCTATCCCAATCCGGATCGCTCCCACTTTCGCTCCATGGACATTTGGCACACCGCCAGCAACAGCGATGAATATTGGAGCAGTGGTTGGCTCGGGCGCTATCTGGACAGCCAGTGCAAGGGCTGCCTCGACCCCCACCACGCCCTGGAAGTAGACGATGGCCTCAGCCTGGCACTCAAAGGAAAACAACGGCAGGGCTTTGCCATGAGCAATGTCCAATCGCTGAAAAGAACCACTGACAATCGCTTCCTGCAGGCCGTGAGCCGACAACTGTCTACCCAACAGCAGGAGGAGCACAATGTGGCCTATTTGTACAAAACCCTGATCGACACCCAAGAGTCAGCGGGCTATCTGTATGAACAATCGAAGATGCATCGCTCAAAGGTCACCTATCCCAAAACCAGTTTTGCCAAAGACCTCAAACAGATTGCAGAACTGATGACCGCAGACTCCACTGTCAAAGTCTATTACGTCAGCCTGACCGGATTTGACACCCACGTCAATCAGCAAAGACAGCAGGCCCGCCTTTTGCAACAATATGCCGAAGGGATGGCCGCCTTTGTCAAAGACCTGTCGCAAAACAAGCTCCTGGACGATACGCTGATCATGACATTTTCAGAGTTTGGACGACGCGTGCAGCAAAATGCCAGCAATGGAACCGATCACGGAACGGCCAACAATCTCTTTTTGATGGGCGGAAAACTCAAAAAGGCGGGATTTTTCAATACAGCTCCAGACCTGAGTCGCCTGGACAAGGGAGATTTGATTTACCAGATCGATTTTCGGGACATTTACACCAGCATACTGGACAAATGGCTCGGACAGGATTCGGAACGCATCCTGGGCAGAAACTTTGCGGGCATCGACATTGTCTAGCGAGTGGAAACAGCAGGGCTGCTTCCATAGCCCAAAGCATCCAATTCCCGTAGATTGCCATTGAAGACATTCAAATCCACATCGCCTTCGATGCCTTTGATCCGGCCGCGATTGCCATACTGCCAGAAGGTCCAACGCTGGCCGTGGGTCACAGAGGGCGCAACGGTGTGATAGCGGGCCATCCAGACTTGGTAATCATCAAAATTTCCAGCAATGTATCGGTTGTAGTATTTCAGATTGGTGTAGATGATGGGACGAACTTGGTAGTGTTTTTCCACGATTTGAAGCCAAGATCGGATGCGGTTGACGGTGACAATGTCGCTGACTTTTCCATCGACCTCTATGTCAAGTACAGGAGGAAGATCGCCCAGTTGGAGGTCGACATTGCGGATGAACTGCAAGGCTTGCTTGAGCCCCGGTACGTCTGGCCGAAAGAAGTGGTAAGCGCCTCGCCTGAGTCCTGCCTCCCGCGCGCCTTTCCAATTGGTATTGAACCGATGATCGGCCAGAGATTCCCCTTCTGTCGCTTTGACGAAGGCAAAATGCAGGTCTTGCCGAGAGAGTTCGGGCCAGTCAATGTCAGATTGGTAGTGAGAAACATCTATTCCGTGGACAGAATACCCTTCGAGGCGTTCGGTGGTAGAGCGGCATGCGCAAAAACAAATTGCGATCAAACAAGCGAATAAGAGTCTCATTGTAACCTTGGGGATGTAGATTGTTCTTTCCTTTTCATCATTTTAACGCCATAAAATGCAAAAAAGATGTCGTTGCAAAGAAAAATTTGCACTTTATCTACCCATATAGCCGTTTGGGCGACCTAAGTGAAAAGTATTATTTTTGCCTTTCTATGACGCAAATTCGACAGCTATTCCTCCAACACCTCGCACAGACCAGCGAGGCGCCCCTGATGCTTGAAGTAGAGCGTGCAGAGGGCGTTTTCCTCTACGATCCCAGTGGAAAGGCCTATTTGGACCTCATTGCAGGCATTGGTGTATCCAGTCTGGGGCACCGACATCCAGCAGTCATCGCCGCCATCAAGGACCAGGCCGACCGCTATTTGCACACCATGGTCTATGGGGAATACCTGCTCAATCCCCAAATACAGCTGGCCAATTTGATCGCCACCCAACTGCCCGACCCTTTGGACAGTGTGTATTTTGTCAATTCTGGGAGCGAGGCAACGGAGGGTGCCATGAAGTTGGCCAAGCGCTACACGGGGCGGAGCGAGTTCATCTCGGCCTACAAGTCTTATCACGGCAGTACCCAAGGGTCGGCCAGCCTGATGAGCGACGACTTTTTCACCCGCGCCTATCGCCCGTTGCTACCCGGCATTCACCACATCGACTTCAATTGCGAATTCTGTTTGTTGCGAATCACCGAAAAGACAGCGGCTGTCATCGTGGAGACGGTTCAAGCAGAATGGGGGGTGCGCCCCCCTGCCAATGATTACCTGAAGAAGTTGCGCAAGCGCTGCGATGAGGTGGGCTGCCTGCTGATCTTGGACGAAATTCAGGCGGGCTATGGCCGGACGGGAAGTCTATTTGCCTTTGAGCAGTATGGCATCGTACCAGATATTTTGCTGTTGGCCAAAGGGATGGGGGGTGGCATGCCCATCGGTGCCTTTGTGGCCAGCCGATCCATGATGGAAGTCCTTTCCTACAATCCCCTTTTGGGCCACATCACCACCTTTGGCGGTCATCCGGTCAGCTGTGCGGCGGCCTTGGCAACCTTGAAGACCTTGCTTTCCAGCAATTTCATTCAAGAAGTAGCCCCCAAATCTGCTCTGTTTCACTCGCTCTTGGTTCATCCAGCCATCGCAGCAGTTCGATCTGCTGGCTTGTTGATGGCAGTGGAGTTGAAGGACTTTGATTTTGTGCAGGCGGTGATTTCCCGTTGTCTCCACAATGGCCTGATCACCGATTGGTTTTTGTTCAACAACCGCTGCCTGCGGATCGCCCCTCCCCTGATCATCTCTGAATCAGAAATCCGACAAGCTTGCAGCATCATTCTGGAAGCCATCGACAAGGTGAGCAAATCTCCTGAACATGCATAGCATTTCGGCTGATCAGGTACACCAACACCTTCCCTATCACAACTTGATAGAAGCCTTGCGGCGGGGCTTTTGCGAGGGATCGGACGTTCCGCAGCGCCATCACCACAATTTTCTCAATCCAAATGCTCAGAAGGAGTCTACTTTGCTATTGATGCCAGCCTGGCAGGCAGGTGGATATCTGGGAGTCAAGCTGATCGTGGTAAGTCCGGAAAATGTACAGCGGGAGCTTCCTTCCATTCAAGGGATGTACCTCCTCTTTGATGCAGTGACGGGAACGCCATTGGCCCAAATCGATGCCAAGGCACTGACCAGTCGACGAACAGCTGCCAGTTCGGCCCTTGCCGCCAGTTATTTGTGCCGCTCGGCTGCCAATTGTCTGTTGATTGTGGGAACGGGGGTGCTCAGTCGGGAATTGGCCCATGCCTATGCTGCCATTCGCCCGATCCAGCAAGTACTGGTCTGGGGGCGCAACTTGCAAAGGGCTCAGCAAGTGGTGAGTGAGCTGTCCGAAAATTTTCCTCAAGTAGAGGCTGTTGAAAACTTGGAAGAAGGGGTGAAAAGGGCTGACATCATCAGTTGTGCCACACTGTCCGAAAAGGCCTTGGTAAAAGGAGCGTGGCTCCGGCCAGGGCAACATTTGGATTTGATCGGTTCCTACAAGCCCGATATGCGAGAAACCGACGATGCGGCCATGCGGCGTGCCAGCATTTTCATCGATACCCAGAGTGCTTGCCTGGAAAGTGGAGATTTGTATCTCCCTCTGCAAAATGGGGCAATCGGTCCGGATGACATTTGTGGAGACCTGTATGATCTTTGTCTTGGCAAGCACCCTGGACGCACAGAGGAAAGCGAGCTGACTCTTTTCAAATCAGTTGGCTATGCTCTGGAAGACCTGGTAGCTGCCAAGTTGGTATACGAAAAAATCTGCGAGCTGGGAACGGAAGACTTGGAGAGTCAATGATGCTCCTGTGCCTTCATCAATCGCTCATCAAAGCTCCTTGCGCAAGCGCGCCACCGGAATATTGAGTTGTTCCCGGTACTTGGCCACGGTCCGACGTGCGATGTTGTAGCCTTTTTCGCGAAGTATGTTTTTGAGCTTTTCATCGGAAAAAGGTTTTTTCTTGTTTTCCTCCTCGATGATGTCCGTCAGTATCTTTTTGACCTCTAGGGTAGAAACCTCCTCTCCACTGTTGGTTTGTAGAGATTCGGAGAAGAAATCCTTGAGGCGCTTGGTTCCGAATTCTGTCTGGACAAATTTGCTATTGGCCACGCGGGAGACGGTAGAGATGTCCAAGCCAGTAATGTCTGCAATGTCTTTGAGAATCATCGGCCGGAGCTTCTTCTGGTCACCTGTCAGGAAAAAATCGTACTGGTACTGCATGATGGAGTACATGGTCTTGTACATCGTCTGCTGCCGTTGGCGAATGGCGTCGATGAACCACTTGGCCGAGTCGATCTTTTGCTTGATGAACATGATGGCCTCCTTGTCCTTGCGGTTGGTCCGCTTGCTCTTGGTGTTGTCTTTGTAAGACTTGAGCATGTCTTTGTACTGCTCGTTGATGCGCAGGTCGGGTGCATTGCGCGAGTTGAGCGTCAGTTCCAGTTCGCCATCGCGATTGACGATGGTAAAATCGGGAACGATGTAGTGAACGGCGCGGGAATTGCCTCCAGTATGTCCACTGGCTGGCTTGGGATTGAGCTTGAGAATCTCTTCGATGGCCGACTTGAGTTCTTCTTCTGTGATGCTCAAGTAGCGCTGCATTTTTTGGTAATGCTTCTTGGAAAATTCATTGAAATACTCGTCGATGACACGCAGGGCCAATTTGAGTGCGACCCAACATTCGGCCGTCTCGTCCAGTGCCTCGATCCGGTACTGCAGCTGCAAAGACAAGCATTCTTGCAAGTCGGTTGCTCCCACACCGGGGGGGTCGAATCGTTGGATTTTTTTCAACAAGCCCTGTACCTCTGCCTCATTGGTGACGATGTTTTGCGAAAACATCAGGTCGTCGATGATGGCTTCCGGATCTCTGCGCAAGTATCCATCATCATCGATGCTACCGATGATTTGCTTGGCAATGCTGGTTTCGCGCTGGTCGCGCAGGTCCAACATGCCCAGTTGTTGTTCGAGGTATTCGTGAAAGGTATTCTCTACAGCGATGGGAATGGTTTTTTCCTCCTCATCGGCCGAGTAATTGTCCGTTTTGAGTTTGTAACTGGAAGGATCGTCCTCTATGTACTCGTTGATGTAATCATCGAGTTCGAAGACCTCGTCGCGAGCGGGCTCTTCCGGCTCATCTTTGTAATCCTCCTCTTTGTTGTCATCACTACTTTGCTGGCCCACGACCTCGGTTTCCTCTGATTCCTCACCTTCCTCCAGGGCCGGATTGGCTTCCAATTCTTCCTTGATACGTTGCTCCAGTGTAGCGGTCGGGATTTGCAAGAGCTTCATCAACTGAATCTGTTGGGGAGACAGCTTCTGAAGCATTTTCTGGCTAAGGTTCTGCTTTAACATCTGTTACTCTGTGGTGGTTTGAAGGTTTGAAAATCAGTTTTCTTTTTCTTCTGAGAACCGTAAGGCTTGAACTACGTGTTCAAAGATTGATGCTTGTTTTTGGGTCATTGGCTCTGCTCCCTTAAGAGCGATGAAGAACCTTCTACCAGGCACTAATCTGAGTGCGTCGCTTGTGCAATATAAATCATTTAATCTAATATGTCTAGCTTAGAGCCGATTTTTTAACAAAAAATATGCCAAATTATTGTATGGCAATTTATTATATAGTAAACAAAATTATGTTACGTAAACTTTTGGCCGCCAGTTCCATAATCATGCATTTATTATCTTTGTATTTCATCACTCATTTTAAGCCCTATTTATGACCCATCAGACTGCATCTGTCGACCAACGCATCGCTGCCTTGCGCCAACAAATGAAACAACAACAAATTGACGCTTACCTCATCCCCAGCAGCGACCCCCACCAAAGCGAATACGTGGCCGAGCACTGGAAGGCACGCGAATGGTTGTCGGGCTTCAGCGGTTCGGCGGGAACGGTGGTCGTCACTGCCTCTCATGCGGGCCTGTGGACAGATTCGCGCTATTTTCTTCAGGCCGAGACCCAGCTGGCCGAGAGCGAAGTGGTGCTCCACAAACAGAAAATCCCACATGCTCCCGAACACATCAATTGGATCGCCGAGCAGCTTCCCAGCGGCAGCAAATTGGGCCTAGATGGCCGTTTGTTCTCCGTCAAACAGCTCCGCCGCCTGGCCAAGGCATTTCAAGAAAAAAGCATCGACATCGACAGCAGCCAGGACTTGCTCGACCAGGTTTGGGACAATCGGCCAAGGCTTCCCAAATTTCCCATCTTTGAACACGAGCTGCAATATGCTGGACTGAGTCGAAATGGAAAACTCGCACAGCTTCGCGGCAAAATGACAGAACACGACTGTGGTTACCACCTCATCTCTACCCTGGACGACATCGCTTGGCTGTTCAATCTGCGGGGCAAGGATGTGGACTGTAACCCGGTCTTCATTGCCTATGCACTGATTGGGGAAAAAATCGCCTATCTGTTTTTGGATTCCGACAAGCTGGATGAAGATTTACAGGCCAGCCTCCGTGCCGATGGCGTACTGGTAAAACAATACAACGAGATCGAAAGTTTTTTGCAGCGACTGGATGAAAAGGTCCTCATAGACAGGAGCAGCATCAATGTACAACTGTTCAATTGCCTCCAGCAGGCCGTATCTGGTCCCAACATTTGTAGCGATCTCAAGGCGGTCAAATCCACCAGTGAGATTGAACACATTCGACAGGCGATGCGCAAGGATGGCGTGGCACTGACGCGGCTGTTTCGCTGGCTGGAACAAGAGTTGGACAAACGAACTGTCAGTGAATTTGAAGTATCGGAAAAGCTGATCGACTATCGGTCGCAGCAGGAGGGATATCATGGAGAAAGTTTCCCAGCCATCGTTGGCTACAAGGGCAATGGCGCCATCGTACACTACCGCCCCATGCCCGATACAAGCGCACAAATCCACAAAGAAGGCATTTTGCTCTTGGACTCTGGTGGGCAATACCTCGACGGCACAACAGACATTACGCGCACCATTGCCTTGAGCGAGCCGACAGAGGAGCAGAAGCGCAATTTTACCCTTGTCCTCAAAGGCTACATTTCCTTGGATACGCTTCGTTTCCCACAGGGTACCATGGGCATTCAGATGGATGTACTGGCCCGCCAACACCTTTGGCAGCAAGGGCTCAACTATGGGCATGGCACAGGGCATGGCGTCGGCTTTTTCCTCAATGTCCACGAATCACCACAGGGATTTGCCCCCAGCCTGGGCGCAAGGGGCACCACGGTCTTCCAGCCGGGCATGCTCACCTCCAACGAACCTGGCTTTTACAAAACAGACGAATATGGCATCCGCATCGAAAACCTGGTTGTCTGCCAGGAGTACATGAAGACAGCTTATGGCATTTTCCTCTCCTTCGAAGCGGTGACGCTGTTTCCAATCGACCGCAGCCTCATTGCAACGGACTTGTTGACACCACAGGAAAAGCAATGGCTCAATGCCTACCACAAAGAGGTCTTTGACAAGCTGTCTCCCTTACTCACAGAAGAAGAAAAAGATTGGATGGCTGACAAGTGCCAAGCGATTTAAAAGGCAATTTGGTGGCTGACGAATTCCGCGTCATCATCGATGATGAGATCGTCCTGTCGGCGAAAGCACAAGGCGCTGGCTTCTCCGGTCCAGAAAATACTGGGTTGGTATCGGTGGTCTTCCCAGTCTTCGTTGAAAGCAGCCAATTCCTGGTAGATTGGTAAGTAATCGCCATGGTCCCCCTCTGTTTCGTAGGCTGGCGCACTTTTCCCATCGAAATACGCAATGTTTTCTCCCATCCGACCAAAGGCAGGCTTTCGCACATATTGATTGTTGGCAAAGGCAGAGGCGGAAAAGGCTGTTTTTAGGAGGGATTCATGGTCTGGGTAGCGTTCGTACAAATGAGCCATGAGTCCTTTGGATTGAAACAACATGGCACAGGCTGGATTGAGCACCGTGCCATGCCCATCCATGATGATGCGCTTCAGAATCTGCAACAGGTCGGGTTCTTCGTAGGCGATGAATTCCCAGGGGATGAATTTGAACCAGAAGTCGTAGCGACGGAAGTTGTCGGCACTCAATTCCACAAAAAAGCCTTCGTCCTCTGCAAAGATGACTTTTTCCAGGGCCAGGCTTTGCACCTCCTTGAAACCAGCTTGGGTGGCGGCTGTGGCGATGACGTCGCTGTTGAGCCAATCTTCTTCATGGCCCAGGGTTGAAATCAGCAGCGAGGCATTGCGTTTGGGGAATTTGTCTTGAATGTGTTGAAAACGGCGGGACAGGCTTCCCAGCAAGTCATTGAAGGGAGCGCCCAATAAGTCTTTTTTTTCCTGTGCCCAATACAATTGCTGAATGACGGCAGTTTCTGGCAAGAGCGAGCAAGTATCGGCATTGATCTCCAACATCTTGATGGGCAGTCCAGAAAGGCCTCCGGCAAAATCGAAGCGGCCGATGAGGTAGGCATCGAGTTCGTGTTGGAGAGAATATTGAATGAGGTCCACTGCCTCCGACGGAATGTCCAATTCCTTCCAACGACCTTGGGCGGCCATTGCCTGGCCTGTCTCCAGGATGCGCTGAAACAACTCTCCGGCCGCCTTTTGCAATGCCTCCAGCTCGGGAGGGGTTACGCGGATGACGTGCGTGCTGAGATAGTCGTGATTTTCTCCAGAAGCAAACCACTGGAGCCCATTTTTCTTGAGCAATTTGGCATCCAGGGGGTGCAGACGAGTCAAGCGATTATCCACCGAAAGAACGAGTTGAGCGTCCTGAGCCGAATCCAGACTTTCCAGAACGGGGCTTGGTGCGCGTACTGCGGGCAGCCGTGCGGTTGAGATTGTTGCCCGTGCCTTTGTTGACGCGGTCATAGGTCCGCTGGTCTACGTAGGCACCTGCGCGAGGGGCCCCGGTCCGGCGGAGCATGGAGCTGAGCATCATGTAGCCAAAAAAGCCCATGGAGGCAGAGCGAATCACGCTGCGGCTGCGGCCATCTCCCTCGGCTTCGACCAGGCGGGCTTCCTGTAGGGTGAAGGTATCAGATGTATTGTCCAGATAATTGGCAATGATCCGACTCATAGAGGTATCAGGCACCGTGATCTCATCGGCGATCTTGAAGCGATCTGCTTCCACTTCTTTGACCACTGTCACAACACCTTGGGTGGGTTTGACCACTTCTTCTGTCTCGTATTCTGTAGAGACGTTTCCGCCACAGCTGACAAAAACAGCATGGCAGGCAATCAGAACCACGCATACATATATGGCTCTCTTTATTTTTTGTGCATTCATCATAACAATATTTTTTTGTGCAAGGCTACGCACAGGTGGCAACCACAATTGATGGCAAAGCAAATATAAGAGATTACGGGGATATTTTTTCTTCCTGTGAAAACCTCCTACCTTTGCTCGTCCATTTCAACAGGAGGAAAGGCATGAAGACGAACGGCTATTCTGCAGAACAGATCATTTTCTTTGTCACGGTACTCATCGCCGGGCTTTGCTCCATTGTTTACGAACTGCTCATCAGTACCACTTCTTCTTATTTTTTGGGAGACAGCATCAAGCAATTTTCCCTGACCATTGGCATCTACATGGCGGCGATGGGTGTGGGGGCCTATTTGACCCAATTCATTCCCGACAAGCTGCCAGAGTGGTTCATCCGGATCGAGCTGCTGTTGGGGGTCATTGGTGGGGCTTCGGTGCCCATACTCTACTTTGTCTTCGACCAATTATCTGCCGAACACTACCAGTGGATCATGCTGGGGTTGACCTTTGTGATTGGGACCTTGACGGGTTGTGAAATTCCCATTTTGATCCGAATCCTAAAGACGCATTATCCCTTGAAATCCAACCTGGCTTATGTGCTCAGCCTCGATTATGTGGGGGCCTTGATCGCCACCTTGCTCTTTCCCTTTTTTCTCCTGCCATTCGCCGGGACCTTTCGGACCTCCATCATCTTTGGGCTGATCAACATCTTGTTGGGCTGGTTCATCTATCGCTATTTCATCGGTCAGTTGTCCTTGAACAAGCGGCATTCGTTGGAATGGGCGGCGGGTTTGAGCGTGGTTTTTTTCCTGCTGCTGGGAGGATTTTCGGGGCAATTGCTGCAGCACTGGGAGGACGACTTTTACGCCAGTCGCATCGTTCACTCTGAGCAGACACCCTACCAAAATTTGGTATTGACCAAAAATCGTTCGGACATTCGGCTGTACATCAATCGCATCATTCAGTTCTCTTCCATCGATGAATACCGTTACCACGAGGCCCTGGCCCATGTTCCCATCAACGCAGCTCCCTACAAAGAGCAGGTGTTGATCCTGGGTGGAGGGGAAGGCCTGTTGGCCCGAGAGGTGCTCAAAGACCCAAAGGTCAAGGGCATTACGGTGGTGGATTTGGACCAGAGAGTTTTTGACTTGGCCAAGAGCAACCCACATGTCTTGAAGGTCAACGAAGATGCCCTGTCCAACCCCAAGGTCCGCTTGGTGGCCCAAGACGCCATGACTTTTTTGACAGAGAGCCAAATCAAGTACGATCTCATCCTGGCAGACTTGCCCGACCCGTCCAATGAATCGCTGGCCCGCCTGTACAGTACGGCCTTTTTTCAGTTGGTTCAGCAGCGACTCAGCGCCCATGGTGTCTTTGCCACCCAGGCCACCAGTCCCTTTCACACGCGCAATGCATTTTGGTGCATTGAGGAAAGCTTGCGGACATCGGGCTTTGAAAATGTTTACCCCTACCACGTCTATGTCCCTTCTTTTGGAGATTGGGGCTTTGTGCTGGCATCTGGTCTGCCGTTGACCCCCAAACGACTGACCAATGACAAGCCCTATCGCTACCTGGACTCTACGATCGTGGAACAAATGTTTTATTTTGAAAAAGACATTGCCAAACCTGCCGACATGAGGCCCAACTACATGGACCGACCAGAGTTGTTGTCCTATTTTCTGAATGACTGGGAACAGTGGCGCAAAGAAAAAAAGCACTAGCTATGAAGTATCTCGGAACGCATGTCATCTTGGAACTCTACGGCTGTCCGGCTGAACTGCTGCAATCTCCCAGCGAGATGGAACGCATCATGAAGGAGGCGGCGGTGGCTTGCGAAGCGCAGATCGTCCAGAGCAATTTCCATCATTTTTCTCCCTTGGGGGTATCCGGGGTTGTCATCATCCAAGAGAGTCATTTGACCATCCATACTTGGCCCGAATACGGCTATGCTGCCGTGGACATTTTCAGCTGTGGCCCCATCAAACTTTCTGCAGGCATCGACTATTTGAGCGAGCAATTGGCGGCCCAGCGCCAGGAAGTCAAGTATTTGCAAAGAGGAGCCATTGGCGAGCTGTAGTCCTCTCCTCCCCCACTAGCGAAGGAAAAAACCCTCTTTGAATGGATCATCTGGGTCGATCAAAAACGTATGCTGCCCGGTGACATAAGCCGTGCCTGATACCTGCGGGATGACGGCTTGGTGACCTCCACAAGACGACAATTCCACCACAGAACCCGTAAACAGGCTGCCTGTAATGCTTTCGATGGTCATCTCTTCTCCCAGCCTGATTTCTCCCTTGGCGTGGTGAAGGGCCATGCGACCAGAAACACCTGATCCTGTGGGGCATCGATCCACCTCCCCATCGGCAAATACACAGACATTGCGGCTGTCGACGGGATGTTGCAGCGGAGGACCAATGAAAATGGTGCCGTAAAGAAAGCTCATTTCCGGCTCCAGAGGATGGACGATGGGAAGTGGTGAGTCGATGATGGCCTGTTTGATGCGCCTGCCTGCGGATATGATGCGGCTGTAGTTTTGGGTGCTCAATTCAAGCTCCAGGGAAGGGGCATCTACATAGGCATAAAAGGCCCCTCCATAGGCAATGTCAAAGACGACTTCTCCCAGATCAGGAACCTCCAAACGCGCTTGCTGGTGAAGGACAAAAGACGGGACACAGTGAAAGCGCACCTGGCCCACCCGACCGTTTGCCACCGATGCAAAGGCCTTGATCCGACCACAGGGGGCGTCTATGTGCAAGACAGTCTCTGGCTCTTTGACCTCTACCCACTTCCTTTCTACTGCCAACTTTGCAATGGCGATGATGGCATGTCCACACATGGTGCTGTAGCCTTCGTTGTGAAGAAAGACGATCCCAAAGTCGCCTCCTGGGTCATTGGGAGGGAGGAGGACACAGCCGTACATGTCGGCATGGCCTCTGGGTTCGTGCATAAGGGCCTTGCGGAGGTGGTCGTACTCATCGCGCAAATACCTGCGGTATGCCAGCACATTTCGTCCGTCGGGAGGAGGAAATCCCTCCAATATCACTCGCAGCGGCTCCCCTCCGGTGTGCATGTCGATGGTCTGAATCTGGTGCCAGGAGTCGGGGATTTGCCAGTGTGGGTGTCCTTGCTGAATCTGCTGGTGACTTGGAGTCATGTGCTTGCGTTTGTTGCTTTCCTGACGAATTTACAAAAGCTGCTGCAACAAGTTGAAGAGAGGCACAGAAATTGATGGAAAGCTATTTGATCTTATTGAATTTTTACCGTTCTTTGCACAAAATTTTTAGCAAATGGCAGATGGAATTCACAATGCGGGTAGGAAAGGATATTGCTTGATGGGCTTCTTCATTGGCTTCTTCCTTTTCGTCGGACTGATCGTGTACATTTATCGGTACAACTTCAATCTGGAGTTCTAAAAAGTCCCTTCCACTTTTCTCCTCAATTGATCACTCCAAGGTGGCATTATCGTCAATCGATATGCACTATCCTCTCATGGGCTGCCTCAAATGGGCTCAGGTTCGGATGGGAATGCCCTGCTGGGCCAAGAAGGTTTTGAGATCGCCGATGGCAATTTCTTTGAAGTGAAAAATGCTGGCTGCCAGGCCTGCGTCGGCCTTGCCACGACCAAATACCTCCTCAAAATGCGCCATTTTGCCTGCTCCCCCTGAAGCGATGACGGGAATGCCTACAGCATCGGAGACTTGAGCTGTGATGTCGACTGCAAAACCATCTTTGGTCCCGTCGTGATCCATGGAGGTAAAAAGAATCTCTCCGGCTCCCCTCGATTCCAATTCCTTTGCCCAGTCCAACAGGCGAATGTCTGTGGGAATCCTTCCTCCATTGAGATGTACATACCAATCGCCATTGATTTGCTTGGCATCTATTGCCACGACGACAAACTGGCTCCCAAACTGGCGGGCCAATTCCGCAATCAAATCGGGCCTCCGGACAGCAGCAGAGTTGACAGAAATCTTATCTGCCCCCGCATCCAATAGTGCCCCGACATCTTCCACCGAGCGAATCCCCCCGCCGATGGTGAAGGGGATGTTGAGGGTAGCAGCAATCTTGCGGGCCAAGGCGGCCAGGGTTTTGCGCTTTTCATGAGTCGCTGTGATGTCCAGAAAGACCAATTCATCGGCGCCTTCTCTGCTGTACAAGGCTCCCAGCTCTACCGGGTCACCAGCATCTCGAAGATTGACAAAGTTGACTCCCTTGACGGTTCGGCCATCTTTGATGTCGAGGCAAGGGATGATTCTTTTGGCAAGCATAATTGGTAATTTTGGGTGGAGAGACGATTTGTACCTGCTTAGGTGCGAGTCAATAAAGTGGCCAGATCCATTTTGCCTTCGTAGAGTGCCTTTCCAATGATGGCCCCATAGCAGCCGATGGATTGCAATTCGTCGATCTCTGCATCATCGCTCACTCCTCCACTGGCAATCAGGTGTAAGTCAGGAAATCGCTCCAATATCTGCCGATACAACTCTTTGGAAGAGCCTTGGAGCAGACCATCTTTGGAAATGTCGGTGCAGATGACATAGCGAATGCCCTTTGCCACATAGCTTTCCAGGAAGGTAAACAACTCCTGCTGGCTCGTCTCCTGCCACCCACTGACTGCCACATACCCATTGAGCACATCGGCCCCCAAGATGATTTTTTCCGGTCCATACCGCTCCACCCACGATAAGAAAAGAGCCGTATCTTTGACAGCGATGGTTCCCCCGGTGATTTGGCTGGCCCCAGATTCAAACGCAATGCGGACATCTTCATCGGACTTGAGACCTCCCCCAAAGTCAATTGTCAAGCGAGTCCCCTTGGCGATGCGTTCCAACACCTGGTGATTGATGATTTTTTTGGCCTTGGCCCCATCCAGATCAACCAAGTGCAGTCGCTCTACGCCCGCATCCTCAAATTGCTTGGCCACTTCGAGTGGATCGGTATGGTATACTTTTTTGCGATTGTAGTCTCCTTGGGTCAGCCGGACGCATTGTCCGCCGATGATGTCGATGGCAGGAATGATGTGCATCATAGAAGCAGGAAGTTTTGCAAAATTTTCTCCCCAACACCGCCAGATTTTTCTGGGTGGAATTGGGTTGCATAAAAATTGTCTTTTTGGAGAGCCGCACTAAAGGGCTGAATGTAGTTGCAGAGAGCGGTTGTGTAGGGGCCTTTTTCCACAAAATAGCTGTGAACGAAGTAGGCATAAGCATCTTCCAATTCCTCAGAAAACAGCGCTCCTTTTACTCTTCGAATGGCATTCCAGCCCATGTGTGGGATTTTGAGGGTAGGGTCCGATGTGGAAAAGCGACGGACTTGCTGGGGGATGATTCCCAGGCAAGGGGTATTCCCTTCTTCAGAATGGGTACACAGCAATTGCATGCCCAGGCAAATCCCAAGTACGGGTTGTTGGAGCGAGCAGATGAGTTGATCCAATTGGTGCGACCGCAGGTACTCCATGGTCGAACTCGCTTCGCCCACTCCGGGAAAGATCACCTTGTCTGCCCGTCGAATTTCATCGGGATCATTGCTCAGCAGGGCAGTTTGGCCAAGGCGTTCCATGGCAAAAAGGACCGATCGAACATTTCCTGCATTGTAGTCGATGATGGCAATTGACATAGCGAAGTGGGTTTACAGCACCCCTTTGGTACTGGGCAGTTGTTGGTTGTACAAATCCCTTCGGATGGCCATTTTGATGGCGCGGGCAAAGGCTTTGAAGATGGATTCGATCTTGTGGTGTTCATTGTCTCCTTCCACCTGGATGTTGAGGTTGCAGCGGGCCGTATCGCTGAAGGATTTGAAAAAGTGAAAAAACATTTCCGTTGGCATGTCCCCAACTTTTTCGCGCTTGAATTCGGCCTGCCATACGCACCAAGGCCTGCCTCCAAAATCGATGGCCACCTGTGCCAGACAATCGTCCATGGGCAGACAGAAGCCATAGCGCTCCATTCCCTTTTTTTGACCGATGGCCTTGTCGAATGCCTCCCCCAACGCCAGTGCAGTGTCTTCGATGGTGTGGTGCTCGTCGATGTGCAAATCGCCTTTGACAGAAACCGATAAATCGCAAGAGGAATGTCGGGCCAACTGATCGAGCATGTGATCGAAAAACCCAAGGCCTGTATTGTTGTCAGCTTTGCCTTGGCCGTCGAGAGACAACTCAATTTGAATGTCTGTTTCTTTGGTGGTTCGTCTGACCGTTGTGGACCGACCGGGCAATTTCAAGAATCGGTAGATGTCTGCCCAATGCTGGGTTGTCAAAGCGATGACATCGGACAAGCTTACAGCCTTTCCCTCCAATTCGGAGGCCCCGAGCTCGGGGTCATTGTTGAGCCAAATGCCTTTGGCCCCAAGATTTTTGGCCAGCTCCATGTCAGTGAGTCGATCTCCGATGACAAAAGAATGTTCGAGGTCATAATCGCCAGTCATGTAGTGAGTCATCAATCCCGTTCTTGGTTTGCGGGTGGGCGCATTTTGGTGGGGGAAGCTGCGATCGATCAACACCTCTTGGAAATGAATCCCCTCGTTGGCGAAGGCCCTCATCATTTTGTTGTGAGGAGGGTGAAAATCCGCTTCGGGAAAGCTGTCGGTCCCCAATCCGTCCTGATTGGTCACCATCACCAATTGAAAGTCCAACTCTTGAACAATTCGGACGAGGAATTGGAAGACACCGGGGTAAAACTCCAGTTTCTCCAGCGAGTCCAATTGGTAATCCACAGGAGGTTCGAGCACAAGCGTGCCATCTCGATCCAGAAATAAAATCTTTGGCTTCATAGACAATCAACTGGTGTTTTGGGGAGAAAAACCCATTTTCTCAATCAAATAAAATATTCACTCATAAAAAATATTCAAATAACAACCTTCTTCAACATCCTCATTTCAAACACTTTATGCATAACAATAAAAAATCTTTGAAAAAAGTGCTTCAAAATTTATGGAATTTGTGGGGGTGCCGTGTCCTATTACCGAGAAAAATCAACTTTCCGGGCTGCGCAGGCGGGGAGGCTGATGACTGCTGAATAGCCATTTTGGGCATCAAAAGCCCAGGTTTGGGTTGGCGGAGCTTTGCGCGAGTGGAGCTCCAAAAAGGAGGCGGCTTTTGGGGTCGCTTTGAGGGTGGGTCCCACCCACTTCAGCCAAGCTACATCTCCCTCCTAACAGCTTCCGTCCCGGCCCATTCGCTTCTCCCCCACTCAACACACTCCTCACGCCCCCAACATCCCATAATCCTGCAAGGCCCCCATCAACAAGGCATTTTCCATCTCCGTCCCCACCGTAAACCTCAAACACCCCTCACACAACAGTACCCGAGAGCGATTGCGCACAATGATCTGCTCCCGAACCAAAAAATCATACAGACCATCGGCATCCCGAACTTTGACAAGCAAAAAATTGGCATCCGACGGATACACCGTTTCCACAAAATCCAACCCCTCTAAATCCTGCTGCAACTGCCCACGTTCTCTGATGATGTCCGCCACCCAATCGTCCTTCTCTTCGACATTTTCCAAGGCCATGAGAGCAGCATCCTGGGTCAGTTGATTGACATTGTAAGGAGGTTTGACTTTGTTGAAATAACCAATGACTTCTTCCCCAGCAAATGCCATCCCAAGTCTGATGCCCGCCTGTCCCCAAGCCTTGGAGAAGGTTTGCAAGATCACCAAGTTGGGAAACTCCTCCAGCCACTCCAGACAACTCTCTCTTTGCATGAAATCGCTGTAGGCTTCATCCACGACGACAATGCCAGGAAATTTTGTCAACAATTCTCGCATGAGCTCCCGCTCCAAAGAGTTGCCCGTGGGATTGTTGGGACTGCATAAAAACAACATCTTCGACGATTCATCAGCGGCCTCCAATATGGCTGCCACATTTGGCTGAAAGTCTTGGCGCAGAGGGACTTCCCGCACGGCCACATCAGCGATGTCGGCACTCACCCGATACATGCCATAGGTTGGTGGCAAGATGATGATGTGGTCCTGGCGAGGCTCACAGAAAATGCGAATCAACAAATCGATGGCTTCGTCACTTCCATTGCCCAAAAAGATTTGCTCAGCAGGAATTCCCTTCATGGCTGCAATCTCTCGCTTGAGGCCCCATTGGAGGGGATCTGGATAGCGGTTGAAGCCCGTATCAAAAGGATTTTCATTGGCATCCAAGAATACACTGGCAGTTCCTTTGAACTCGGAACGGGCAGAGGAGTATGCTTGCAATTGCTGGATGTTGTTGCGGACCAATGACTGGATGGCCGTTGGGTCGACAGACGAGGAGGTCGATGTTGTACTTTGTTGTTGCATGTCAGCGATCGGATTAATCAATTTGTCTGAAGTGATTGCAGGCGAATGGATACGGCATTTTTGTGAGCATCCAATTGCTCAGCGGCTGCCATTTTTTCCACCACTGGTCCCACTTGCTTCAGTCCTGTTGGCGTTACTTCCTGAAAGGTAATCTTTTTCACGTAAGCATCCAGGTTTACGCCGCTGTAAGAACGAGCAAAGCCATTGGTAGGCAAGGTGTGATTGGTACCTGAGGCATAGTCTCCAATGGATTCAGGGGTGAAATGGCCGATGAAGACAGAGCCAGCATTTTGGATTTGCAGGGCCACTTCATTGGCGTCATTTGTCAAAAGGATCAAGTGCTCCGGAGCGTATTCGTTGATCAGGGCAATGGCTTCTGGCATGGATTTCAACACGACAGCCAAGCTGTTTTCCAGGGCCCGACGAGCGATTTCCTGGCGGGGAAGTGCAGAGAGTTGTCTTTCCACGGCCTGCAAGCTTCGCTCGACCATCTCATCATTCAATGCCACCAATACGACTTGGCTGTCAGCTCCGTGCTCCGCCTGAGAGAGGAGGTCGGCGGCGACAAATTCGGGATTGGCAGTATCATCGGCCAGGACGAGGACTTCAGAAGGACCCGCTGGCATGTCGATGGGCAAGCCACTTTTGTTGACCAATTGCTTGGCGGCTGTCACGTATTGGTTTCCCGGACCAAATATCTTGTATGCTTTGGGGACTGTCTCTGTCCCATAGGCCATCGCGCCGATCGCTTGTGCTCCTCCCACCTTGAAAATGGCCGTCACTCCCACCAATTGGGCAGTGTACAAAATGGCGGGGTGAACAGAGCCGTCCTTGGAAGGGGGCGTACACAAGATGATTTCCTTGCAGCCTGCAATATTGGCGGGAATGGCCAACATCAGCACAGAGGAAAAAAGCGGTGCAGATCCCCCAGGAATGTACAAACCCACCTTCTCGATGCCCACACTCCTTTGCCAACAGCGCACGCCAGGCATGGTTTCTACCACCACGGGCTCCAACTGTTGCTGGCGGTGAAACCGCTCAATGTTTTGATATGCTGTCTGTATGGCATCTTTGAGGTCTTGGTCCAATTGCTCTTCGGCCTTGGCGAATTCCTCTGCCTGCACTTGAATGCTGCCCAGTCGGACACCGTCAAACTTCTCCGTGTAAAAGCGGATGGCTTCGTCTCCTTGATCAGCTACTTTTTGTAGGATGGCAGATACGCTGGCCTCAAGCTCAGACACATCCATCAGAGGACGTTGCAAGATGGTGAACCAGTCAGAAGCGGGGGGATTGCGGTAGATTTTCATAAGATCATTTTTTCGATGGGGATGACTAAAATGCCTTGGGCACCATTGTCCTTCAGCTGGCTGATGATGTCCCAAAAGCGATCTTCAGAGATCACGGTGTGGATGGAGCTCCACCCTTTCGAAGCAAGAGGCATCACGGTGGGACTTTTCATGCCGGGAAGGATGTTGATGATGTCTTTGATGTTGTCGTCTGGTGCATTCATCAACAGGTACTTGTTGTTCTTGGCGGCCAGGACAGATTTGATCCGAAAGATCAGTTTTTCAAAAATAGAGGTCGCCTCGGGAGACAAGGCTTTGTTGGCGACGATGCAAGCTTCAGATTTGAGGATGATTTCTTTTTCTTCCAGGCCATTTTTGAAGAGGGTACTTCCAGAGCTGACCAAATCGCAGATGGCGTCGGCCAGGCCGATATTGGGAGCAATCTCAACGGAACCAGAAATGATGTGCAAATCGCAATGCAAGTCATGCTTGTCCAGAAAAGCTTTGAGCGAGTTGGGGTAAGAGGTCGCGATGCGCTTGCCCTGAAGGGAAGTCAGCCCTTCGTAGGGAGTATTTTTGGGAACAGCAATCGATAAGCGGCAGCGAGAAAACCCTAGATTGATCACTTCTCGAATGTCTTTTTGCTTCTCGGCCAGGAGGTTTTGCCCGACGATCCCAATGTCGGCCACTCCATCTTCTATGTATTGGGGGATGTCGGAATTGCGCAGGTAGAAGACCTCAAGGGGAAAATTACTGGCCTGGGCTCTGAGTTGGTCTTTTCCGTTGTCGATTCGGATGCCACACTCTTTGAGAAGGCGGAGGGAGTCGTCTAGTAGTCGACCTGATTTTTGGACAGCGATGCGTAATTTCTCTGACATTGGGTTGTGTATTTACATAAAAAAAGAGGCTTACCGCGTGAATGGTAAGCCTCTTTTTGTGCGTTTAAATTGGACAATTCGCCAACACAAGTCACCATCTACGCGATTGCGCGATAAAAAAGTGATGGTGATGATGTACGAAAATTGTCATATTGAGCTTTTCATTTTGTGGTACCTCCCAGAATCGAACTGGGGACACCAGGATTTTCAGTCCTGTGCTCTACCAACTGAGCTAAGGTACCAACCTTTCAAGGAGTGCAAATTTATGTCCTTTTTTAAAATTGCACAAGGCTAGATCGATAATTTTGTAAATTTGTTCAAAATTTAGGCATTATGCCCTCCAGAATTTTGTCCGCTCCCTTCGTTATTGGGCTTTTGTACTGCCTGTACCAAGCCTGGGAAAACGATGAGTCCTATGCGATGTACATCGTTCCTCAAGTGCTTGCCCTCGCAGTGATCTACATTTTGCAGCCACAAATTGATTGGTGGTGGTACAAAAAGCGGCCGCCAGAGCTCGATCCGCCCCTCGCCCGGATGCTGGAACGCTTCGTCTCCTTTTATCACCACTTGAATCTACACCAGAAAAGACGCTTTCGCCAACGGGTCGTACTCTTTGTGATGGCCCAAGATTTCATTGCCAAGGGGTTTGAGGATGTGCCGGAAGATGTCAAGTATGTCATCGCAGCCAATGCAGTGCAACTGACCTTTGGGCAGGAGGAATTTTTGTTTCCCAAATTTGAGCACCTTGTCGTCTACCCAGTCCCTTTTCCCTCTCCCCAGTTTCCCGATCGACGCCATGCTTCAGAGCTTCAAGAGGAGGATGGGGTCTTGATGTTTTCGGCAGAGCAACTGATGGCAGGCACCTTTCAGCCCAAGCGCCACTTCAACATCGTGCTTTATGAATATGCCAGGGCCTTTCAGCTATCTTACCCAAGCAAAGCCTATCCTTCCTACGACGAGTTCATCTGGGAAAAGCTGGAAGCCATCAGTGGATTGAAAGAAGCGTACATCAGGGCCTACATTGGTTTGGAAGAGATCGATGTTTCTGCCATTGCTGTGGCACTTTTCTTCACCCGGCCAGAGCAGTTCAAAGCGGTCTTGCCGCAGGCTTATGGCATTCTCAGTCAAATTTTCAACCTAGATCCTTGCATGCGGGAGTTTCCCGTTGTCCAACAAAAGGGGCTGAGCGATTTTCAGTTGAGCTAGGTTAGGACAGCAGACCCATTTTGTCCAAGGCCAGGTACGCAATGTCTACATTGGTGAAAGAATTTTCTTGTTCGTCTTGCAACATGCTCCGAAACGCATCCCTGGGCATGGCCAATACTTCGATGAATTCCTGGCGATCCAGGTCTTGCTGACTTTTCCGACGACAATTTTCGGCCAGAAAGCAAATGCGGGTCTCTGTGGAGTAGGCTCGGCGGAAGGTTTTGAGATAGCGGATGCTGCCTGCCTCGTAGCCTGTTTCTTCCAGCAACTCCCTCCGAGCAGCCTCCTCCGCTGCTTCTCCCTCATCGATGTATCCCTCCGGAAAGCTCAGCAGCTCCTGCTCTGGCCCCGGTCGGAATTGGCGCACCAAGATGGCCGCTCCCTCCGGCGTAAAGGCAGCTACGGTGATGTAATCGTTGTTGTCGACCACATCGAATACAGCTGTTTCCCCATCGGGCATTTGAAATTGCTTTTTGAGAATGTGCCGCCAGCCTTTGTAGGCGTATTGACTTGAAAGTTTTTTCCACATATTGATTGGGGACTTTGAAAACTTGATCCTGTGCAGCAAAAATAGTCATTTCCCCCGTCAATGTCTGTTGTCGCAGCGGATCAAAATGGGTGCTTCCCGTTCGCTCAAAAACTGGATGAGTGGACATCCAAAAGAATTGCCCATAAAGCCGTAGATGATCGGAGATTGTCCTTTGAAGATGGTCCCGGTCCACTGTCCCGACTGTGGTTTCTTCTTGCCAGTGGTATTGAGCGAGAGCGGGTAGGTGCTCTCCGAATTAAAGAACACCTCCTCAAAAACAAGTGCTCCCGTTTTGGAGTTGGCGACGAGCAGATGGTAGTTGCCCATTTCGTCCTTGGGACCTGAATTTTGGAGGTAGTAATCGTGAGAGTTATTGGAATAGGTAAACACATCCATCTCCTTTGGCTTTGCCAGCCAATCTGTCATTTTTTCTCGAACGCTTGAATCAAATGAATCGAAGGAAAAGTCTTTGTCGTCGACTTTTGTCCATAGGATGGGTTCTGCTTTCCCCTGCTGAAAGGGATTGTCCCGCCCAATGTATGCAAAGGTTTCTCCCTGATCCTGATAGGCCTTTCCCAAGCTGAGGCCCATTTCGTAGTCGTATTCCTTTAGGTTTTCTCCATCCGCATATGCATTGACGACGGCAATGGCGGATACATCTCGCAGCACAAATTTGTAGATGGAGTCGGTAAACAGATTGTACAGAAAGGCCGTATCCCGATCCATCAGTCGCATCGCCTTCAAAAATTTGCGTTTTTGGCCAGGGGTAAATTCAACCATTTGCTTGCCAAGGTCTTCTGCAGAGAGCAAGCTTGGACTGTCTGACTCGTAGTCGACCGGGTAGTTTTCAGACAAATTGATGTAGCCAGGTATTTCTTCGTTTTCCGTCTTGTAGTAACGACCAGCATAGTAGATGCCCAGAGGAGAATAGGTGAAGTAGGTCGCCAGAAAACCGCTGAATACGTACACTGTGTCACTCCCATTTTCAACGCCAACCCATTCGCCTTCCACCGTTTTTCCTCCGTCTTGTATTTTCTCCACCACCCCTGTTTTTTCCAACAGCTTCACTTGGGTATTTAAGGGAAACTTGCCCAGCGGCTTTCCTTTGGGAGCTGCCCGGTAGATCAAGCCGGAGTTTGCACTGACATAGCGGTATTCATAATACTTTTGAACAGGCTCTTTGTCCAGTTTGGCAGTGCTGTCTTGCTGTGCTTGTTTGTTTTTGTAAATGTCCATGGGCACCATGGGTGGAGCTGTCTCTTTCTCGGGCGCTTGTTCTGTACAGGCAAGCAATTGGACCAATGAGAGCAAGAAGATCAGTTGGATTGTTGTTTTCATATGTTCGGTCATCAGTGGCACAGCAATGAGCATATTGGAATTGGATGGACTCGAAGGCCAAATCAGCCCTGGACCGATTCGACCTTCGAGTTCATTTCATCAAAGATGCATGTTTTCTATTTTTGTATGACAAATCCAGTGCCGTAAGCTTTGCCACAAATCGTTGCATTCAAGTAATAGTAGCCAGATGGTACATCTTGTAAGTAAAAGCTCTCGCTCATCTTCGTCATTTTCAAATCTCTCACAACCTCTCCATTTCCACTGCTGATGATGTGCAGATCAATTTCTTGATGATCATTGGGAAATACATCCTCTGATGCAAAGTTTTTCAATTCTACTTGTACATCTTGATGGGCTGGGTTGGGCGAAATTTGAATGTATTCTGTCCCATCTCCACAACCTTCGCTACAGTCGTAGAACGGAATGTGGCCAATGAGCCAGCGGGTGTAATTGCAGTTGGCATAGAGGACCTGGATGGCATAAGTGACATTTTCTGCATTGGAGATGGTGTTGGATTTGTAGCGGAAAAATATCTCGTTGTTGACCAGTCGATTTTCCTCAAATTCTGTTTCTCCAGCCCGGGAGAGTTGCAATGAATGGTCTACGATCTCAATGTCGTCTGCATCGACAGTTGGACTTGTGATCCGCAGGGTAGCAGAGCGACCGCAGTAGTCGTATTCGGGCACCACACTCATCGGTACAAAGGAAATGGCAGGGATCAATTCTTTTTTGATCGCAGGCAATAAATCACAACTGGTGGAGCTGATGGGTTCTGTTTCTTGTACCCGAATCCAGCCGCCACTGACATGACCAGGAGCAAAACGCACCGTGATGCTTGCGTTGTCATTGGCCACGACTTGAAGTTCTTCACTGACAGTCCACTCGTAGGTTCTTTCCGGATCGGCATTGGCAACTGCAAATACTTCCTCCTGCTCCTGGCACAAAAACTCAGGGCCATCAATGCCAATGATTGGATTTTTCACCAATGAATTGTCCTCGATGTTTGTGGGATCATAATAATCATCCATCGGGAAAGGCATACCGCCTCCAAGATGGAAAAGATTAAAGGCCAGCATGTAATCCAAGCCATTGCCTTTGGAGTTGGTAGCAGGAATTCTTATGCAATCGTATACCTGCGGCTTTCCCTTTAGCCATCGCTGTCCTGAGCACCATCCATCTCCTTGATTTTCGCAAGGGAAAGACAAATTGCCATTGGTTTTGATGCATGGACCTTCGCAAATCAGAGAACACAAAATATCTCTCATGTTATTGATGCAACCACTCTCCAGTTCACTTTCCTTTCCGTGCAATACCGCCCAAGCAAAATGCTGCATCAGGAAAAGATTGTCTTTTTTGGCAGCTTTCCTCGCCCCATTGCCATAGTTGGTATTTCCAGCCGTCATCAACTCCAAGAACATGCGAACGTTGTCATTTCTGTGCTCGTACAAAAAGTCTGATACTGTCAAGAGGCCATTGACAAAGGGGTAGACGAGCTGGATCGGGTCGTTGAAAAATTCTGTTGCCACCAATTGCCAGGCGGCCATGTCTGTCAGTGTCGAATTGACATCATTGTCTGGATCAATGTAATCCAACAATTTGAACATGCCGTGTGCATAAGCCCGGACCTGACTTCCGGCACTGACGGTGGGTCCCCAATTTCCATCCTGCTCACACTCGGAATTGGTAAAATTACAAGGGGGATGTTTGATGGATCGCGACCCACTGATTCTCACTCTCCTCACCATGCCATTGGCAATCTTTTGCGCCATTTCTAAGATGAAATATTTTTGTCCATCCACCTCCACATACACATCTTCCGGGATGAATCTCTTGACAAATGCCAATCCGAATAACAGCCCAATGATTTGGTCTTGGCTGACCTCTTGTTTGTTTCTGTCTCTGAAGGCACATAGGTCGTTTTCCACAAAGCAACTGTAGACAGACTTCACTCCGCCAACGCGCCATTCGTCCCCTGAAGAATCATCGTTCAAAAGTTGGTAAAAATCAGCGGGCACATCATCGCGCAGGAAATAGCCGGAGTAGCCACTCAGATCGGGATCTTTTTTGAGTTCACAAGGATCGTCTACCGGATTGCAACACTGACATGCCAAGCAGTACAGGCTGGACAAACGGTTGGCAGTCATGTCCAGTCTTCTGTAGGTCTGCAAAGCCAAAAAAAGTTCGTTGAGGGTTTGACGCTTGAGGTCTTCTTGCCCATTTCTGTGGAGTAAACTGTACTCAGAAGACAAGGTGGCGATGTACCGTCCGATGTAAATCGTTGCATCCCCGTCGTAGTCCAAATAATTGGGAACCCCCGGTTCTCCTCCCGAGTTGCAAAACTTCCCTGCCTGATCAGAAATGTCTGTTGTTTCCCCTCGGTCGAGCATGATGCGCAGCATGGGAGGGATTCCATAGCCTGCCCGGTCGTAGCGCAAATTTACAGGGTCCCATTCACCGATCCCATCCCCGGTGAGATTGCCATTTTCATCTAAGTCGTGGACGATGTAATGATCCTTGAATTCTTGCCGTATCTTCCAATACTTGTCCAAAAGCTGGGGATAGCCAGACGGATCACATTGAGGATAAAGCTTGGAAATGGAAATCAGTAAGAGAGGTAAAAAAACTAAAATTCTAGTTTTCATAATTGTTTGCTTTAAAAGAGTTGATAAATCTAAATTCGGCAATCTAAATTCGGTAACCTTAAAAAACACAATTAGAAATCTTGCATATAAAACTTGACAGAGGGCAATCGTATTGTCACAACTCCATTATTTTTTTGTCGCACGCCCCATTTCACACTACTACAACTTGGCAATGATTCCCTCGATGTGCTTGGGTCTGGCCAGCAATGCCAGCACCACCAGACCCAAGGTCGCAATGCTCAACAAGCGAAAATAATGAATGAGATCATAGGCATAGCGACCGATGATGTCGGCACCCACCAATGGACTGAATACCAGCAAGCACAAGGCAAGGGCTGATCCGAACAACAGAAAGGGGCGGTCTCGTTTGTGTGTCCATTTCAAAACACAATAATAGCAAAGGTAGGCGATCATCGGGTAGGCAAAGAGGAAGGCATATTTTTGTTGGTGGGGAAAAATCAAAGGGACGATCATCAACATGTAGGCCAAGGCCCGAAACTCTGCCAATGAAGAACGGGGCTTTTGGAATGGGCGTCCCAAAAACCACAAACTCAAAGCAATGAGCAACAAGCGAATCAAATTGGTCAACTGATGAACTTGTGCAACCGATAGGTTCAGCCAGTTGCGTTTGAATGGGAATTCCCCCTCCATCTCCATGAAATAGGCGGGAATGAGGCCTACCAAAGATTGTGCGTTGGTTTCTGTTTCAATGAGGTGTTCGCCATTCATCGGATTGATCACCTCCCACCATTCCGCCAGTAAAAAGGCGTTTTGTTCCTGTCCCAAAAACAAGGACGGCAAATACAGCAAAAGCATGCTGAATCCACAAAGCCACCCCACTGCTTTGACCCGACCGCGGTACAGCCAATAGGGCAACAAGACGATGGGCAAAATTTTGACATTGATGGCCAAGGCCAATAGGCCAGCTGCTTGGATGTTGCGCCCTTTGTTCAGCTGGTGAACAGACTCCATCATGGCCCACAGCAAAAAGATGGTGACCTGTATCATGGCCACATTGTACAACCAAAACCGCAATGCAAAAAAGAAGGACAGAAGCGTCCAGAGATACAAAGTTCGCTGAGAGAAGATGTTTGTATCAAACTGGTATTTGATCAATTGCCAGACCCGCAGCATCATGCCACCCAATAAGATCAACCAAAACAGCTCAATGGCAAATGGCTGTTGACAAAAAGGCGTCAATGCGAGGGCAAAAAACGGACTGTAGTAATATTTCAGGCCATTGAGAAAGGGAGGATCGTAGATGTTTTCTCCCCTGCTGAGCTTTTCTGCTGCATGCAAATACACATCGAAGTCTCCACCAATGTTGACAGAGTTGATACAGAGCAATAGGTACCCTACTGCTAGGATGCCCCAGAAAAGCTTTTGCTTCATTTGGGTTGGACTTCAGGACCGTCTTCCTGTATGTCGCGCACCGCATCTTCCACATCTTTGGTTGCCTTTTTCAGCTCCTCAATCTGCTCATCCTTTTTCTTGCGGCGACGGCGAGAAGATTTCTTGGGCGCTTCGTCCTCTGCCTTGGCTTTGGGTACCGCTTCCTTTGCCTCCTCTTTGGCTGGTTCTTTTCCAAATGTCAGCCCCGTTTTGGCTCGGCTGATGTAGATGGTGTCATTGGTCGTGAAGGTGCCGGACAGGACGAGTTTGGACAATTCGTTGATCAACTCTTTTTGCAAAACCCGCTTCATGGGACGAGCCCCGAATTGTGGATCATAGCCCAAGTTGGCCAGATAATCCTGGGCACCTTCGCTGATCTCCAATACCATTCCCTGGCGGGCCAGCAACTTGCGGGTCTTCTTGAGCATCAAGCCCATGATCTTCTTGATCTCGGCCCTGCTCAATGGTAGAAACATGATCTGCTCATCGATCCGATTGAGAAATTCAGGTCTGAGGTTTTCCTTGAGGTGCTCGAAGATTTCAGACTTAGTAGTGTCGATGATTTCTTCGCGATGCTCGTCACCCAATGCATCGAGGTCCTCGAAGTTTTCGAGTATGGTCTCGGCCCCCATGTTGGAGGTCATGATGATGATCGTATTCTTGAAATTGGCCACCCGGCCCTTGTTGTCTGTCAAGCGGCCATCGTCCAATACTTGCAGTAGAATGTTGAAAGTATCGGGATGGGCTTTTTCGATCTCGTCAAGCAGTACGATGGAATAAGGTTTGCGGCGAACCGCTTCGGTCAGTTGGCCCCCTTCGTCGTAGCCCACATAGCCCGGAGGCGCTCCCACCAATCGGCTGACCGAGTGGCGCTCCTGATATTCGCTCATGTCGATGCGGGTGATGGCATGGTCATCGTCGAAGAGGACTTCTGCCAATGCCTTGGCCAGCTCTGTTTTTCCCACCCCGGTGGGTCCCACAAAGATGAAGGAACCGATGGGGCGATTGGCATCTTGCAGTCCGGCCCGACTCCGACGAACGGCATCTGAGACAGCTCTCACTGCCTCGTGCTGTCCAATGAGTCGACTGCCAATTTCTTCTTCCAAGCGGAGCAATTTGTCCTTTTCGCTTTGCAACATTTTCTGGACGGGAATGCCCGTGGAGCGAGCAACCACCTCAGCGATGTCGTTGGCTGTCACCTGTTCGTTGGTGAAACGGTTTTCTTCTGGCAGTTGATCGAGTTTTTCCTCTGCTGCCTTCAGCATGGCCTCTTGCTCTTTGATCTTGCCGTAGCGAATCTTGGCAACCAATTCAAAATCACTTTCCCGTTCGGCCTTCTCCGCTTTTTGCTCCAACTCTTCGATGGTCTTCTTGATGTTTTGGACCGTATCGACCACCTCCTTTTCATTTTTCCAGGCGGCGGTCAAGCCTTCTAGTTTTTCGCGGGAGTTGGCAATCTGCTCGTTGATGCCTGCCAATTTTTTCTTGTCCTTTTCGCGTTTGATGGCTTCCCGCTCGATTTCCAATTGTCGGACTTTGCGGTCTTGCTCATCAATCTCTTCTGGTACGGAATCCAATTCCAGTCGCAGGCGAGCAGCCGCCTCGTCGATGAGGTCAATGGCTTTGTCGGGCAAATAGCGGTCGGCAATGTAGCGATGCGACAATTCTGCGGCGGCAATCAAGGCCTCATCCAATATCTCTATTTTATGATACACCTCATACCGCTCCTGCAGTCCTCTGAGGATGGAAATGGTGTCTTCCACGCTGGGTTCGTTGATGTAGACCGTTTGGAAACGACGGACCAGGGCCTTGTCCTTTTCAAAATACTTTTGGTACTCATCCAAGGTAGTCGCTCCGATGGTGCGCAGCTCTCCCCTTGCCAAGGCCGGCTTGAGAATGTTGGCCGCATCCATGGCGCCACTTCCGCCCCCTGCCCCGATGAGAGTATGAATTTCGTCTACAAACAAAATGATCTCTCCATTGGAGCCCGTCACTTCCTTGATGACCCCCTTGAGGCGTTCTTCAAACTCTCCCTTGAACTTTGCCCCTGCAATCAGCGCGGCGATGTCGAGGGTAAAGATCTTTTTGGACTGAAGATTTTCCGGTACATCCTGCTTGACGATCCGCCAGGCAATCCCTTCCACGATGGCCGTCTTTCCCACTCCAGGCTCTCCCACGATGATGGGGTTGTTCTTTTTGCGCCGCGACAGGATGTGCAGCACCCGACGAATCTCCTCATCGCGCCCAATGATGGGGTCCAACTTTCCGGATTCGGCCCGTTCGTTGAGGTTGATGGCAAATTTGGCCAAGGCATTGTACTGCGTATCGGCATGTTGATCGGTCACTTTTCGCCCCTTGCGCAACTCCTCGATGGCCTCTCTCATCCCCTTGCCCGTGGCACCGAGATTTTTGAGTATTTCAGCCCCTTTGTCACTGCCTTGCAGAATGCCCAACAGCATCAATTCGATGGAAATGAAATCATCTCCAAAGTCTTTGAGCATTTTCTTGGCCCTGCTGAGCGCCTTATTGGCCTCCTTGCTGAGAAACTGCTTGCCATCGCCCTTGACTTTGGGTGTTTCTTGAATGGCATCGGCCAGGCTGCGCTCCAGGGCTGCCATGCCCACGCCCATTTTCTGGAACAAAAACTTGGGAACGTGCTCATCGATTTCCATGATCCCTTTGATCAAGTGCTCGGTGGAGACGATCTGCTGGCTCAATCCAGCGGCGATTTGCTGTCCTTTGAGGATGGCTTCCTGTGCCTTTGTGGTGAAATTGTCGTAGGTCATGTGTATGTGAGTTATCTTAACTTTCTGTTGATGAACAAAGCAGCTGGTTCAATGTTTGGCCCCCTCGCTGTCTGACTGAGGGCCGGGATGATTCTCCAATTGTTGCCGGAGCGATGCGATGCGGGTCTGACGTTCCAGCGAATACACCTTTTCCACCTCTCCCGCACGGTCGAGTACTCGGATGGTCCGGCTGAGAAATGCCTGCGCCCGTGGGCTCTCCCCTTGTGCTGAGAGCAGCTCCCCTTTGGTCTGCAAAAGATTGGCCAAGAGTTCGAATTGGCTGGGGTGCCAATCTACACTTTTGAGCCATTGGTCAAAGTCCTGCTCACTCCATCCTTCCATCTGATGTGGATCGACATCCAGAATCTCGTCATAGGCTTGGCTGATGACCTCCAGTAGGGGGTTGGGATCGGCGGCGCGCTTCAGTTCCATGATCCGCCCTGCCACGAGGCTGGCTTGCCGGATCAAACGCATGATGTAATCTTCCTGAAGCATGCTGCAAAATAAGGAACTAGCCTCTAAACGGATAATTTTTTGGTCATTTTGGAGCAAATGCCCGACGAACGGAGGAATTGGGCCGAGGGATTGGGCAGGGGCGAGCGGAAGTCCCCACAAATTTTTTCCCACAAAAAAATGACAAAGAAACTTTACAAAAGCCCGAAATTGTTATAATTTTGCAGTCCGACTTAGATAAAGTTGGTGGAACAGACCTATGGTGTAATTGGCAACACAGCAGATTTTGGTTCTGTAATTCTAGGTTCGAGTCCTAGTAGGTCTACAAGAGAAAAACAAAAGCGTCTGGCTGTCAACAGCTTAGACGCTTTTTCTTTTTCTGGATTGTTGATCTATTGCCGCTTTTCTTCGATTTGCTCCTTGCCCAATACTTGTTTGGCCCTCCTTGTATTCAGTTGGACGAGGCTGGCTTTGATCCTTGAAACAGAAGAAGCTGCCCCTACTCTCCGATACACGCCTGATTGTCCAACAAAAAATTATGGTGCCGGACTGACCTTGATGAGTTTAACTGGATTAAGGACAAATCCATCCACTTCTACATTGATCACAAAAACTCCATTTGGAATCTTCGACAAATCCAAGGTTTGCCTGTGTAGTCCTCTTGCCAAAAGACCTGCTTGGAAATACAGGACCCTTTGCCCCAAATGATTCACCACAGAAAATGAGACACTACTTGCTAACGGAAGATCAAACACAACATTGATGTCATTGGTAAATGGATTTGGGAAAGCTTTTACAGCCCTGCCTACATTTTGTGTAGTAGCCTCCTCTGACGGATCATCGAATGTTCCCATCGGACGGAGGGCATCTTGCCCATCCATGGAAATCGTTTTCCAAGGGCCACCAAAACCGAGACAATCGGGATCGGGCAGACCGGGAGGCGTACAACAATTGGCCTCCAAATATTCCATAAAGGAAGGTTCCTCCACGCCATTGGTCAGCAAAACATTGTCGTGTCTGATTGATATTTTGTACCAACCACTTTGCTCAACCGTAAAGCGGACTTCATCCCCTGGCTGAAATGGCAACCACGCCCCATCACTGAGTCGTTGTACATGCCAGGAATAGTAAGACATGCAAGCGGGATTGGTGACTTTGGCAACATATTCTCGATGGCCCTGTCTGGGATTCTCTGCTATACAAGGATCAAAAATTCCACACTGCTGATTCAGGGTAAATGGCCCAATGCAGCTTCCTGGCGAAAAATCCCATTCGACTTTGTCTACATGCTCCATCACATTTTTTATGGCGTTCAATACGTTTATATTGCTGGTATCGTACAAGCGCCAGTAGTTGTCTTCTTCTGTGCCGCCAGTCAGAAAATTCCCTTTGCAATCGCATAGGGTCAGACCCAGTCGGGCAGGTATTTGCAAAAAGGTATTGTTGCCATAAAACTCATCTCTCACCCTACAGAAATATTCCTCTAGCCACCAGATTTTGCAATCCTCGGGTAGATTCGCCAGCCAACCTCCATCAGAGTAGAAGTAGGTTAGGTCTTGAGGGGCTGCTGCCAAAGTCGTCCCATCACCGCAATCATACGTAGGCTGGTCACAGCAATAATTGTTTATCAACGGTTCGTAGCCCGCACAATTGAAATCGAAGTAAATCGAAGAAGGGGTTGTCTCATAAGGACAGCCCATTGGACTGATCCCTCCCTCGTGCCTGTCTGCGTCTTTGTCGATGTATCTTCCCCCAAAACCATGGCAAGGGTCAATGACCGCCTGATGGTATTCGAATGTACTGCAGGGGGAGGTTTCAAAATCAGGTGGGATATATGCCGGGGCATTGTTTCCACACAGGTTTCGATCATTGCGCAAAGGATGCTCTCGGGGCCGTGCCGCAACCATGTTAAAATCAAATAGCAGACTGTCTGTATCAGCATACTTGTAGGAAGCTTGTGCGTTGAGTAGCAATGGCTGCCCCATACAGTCTGCATACTCTCTGATCTTCTTCATCAAATGGTGCCCATTTTCGTACCCTTCGTCAAACTTTGACACTTTGAAAAATTGTCCAAAATGAATGGCTGTATACCCGGCATTGATGTATTGCATGGCAGAATAAAAATACCACATCATCGCCTCAATATTTGACAAATCTGGTGTCTCCTTGAGGTTGGGTTGTTTTTTCACCTCGCTCGAATCGAAGGCGATGCGGTCAAAAGAAAAGTTGGTAATGTTCGCATAAAATGTCGCATCAAATCCGGGGCAATCACTGAAAACATCTTTGACAAATTGCGGGATTTTCACACTGTCAACATCTGGCGTAATGATCTCGAATACAGCGGCCTGAATAATGGGTCTTCTAAGACCTGCACAATCGTAGGCACTGTTGACATCGCAGACAAATCTTCGCATCCTCCGTTGAAATGAATAGTCCAATGTACTTGATGCCACAGGGTTCAGCCTGGTTTCTTTTCCCCATGAAAAAGCAGATCTGGCAACGAAGGTAGCTCCCATATCAACCATCATTTGGATGCTTGCACAGTATTTCTCAGCCCCTTCCGGAGAGCAAGGACCGTGTGCCGTAGAAATTTCTTCCATGGCAAACATTTTCGATAGATAGCGGTTGATGGCATAACAATTTTCGATGTAGGGATCACCAACAGATGGACAATTCTGGTCGGAAAAACTACAAATCGTTCTTGGTTGTCCACCACATTTGTATGGCTCGCAGGAGTTGAGGTCGGCCTGTGATTCGGCGGCACTACAGTCCATGTTTTGTGCAAACGAACTATCCAAAACAAAAGCACAGGCAATAAGTAATAGTAAATATTTCATAAGCTTTAGATTAAAAAAATTGAGTAAATATGACGTGTGAACAGTGGCCACAACAAAAAAGATCAAGGCTTTGTGAGACGTGGCACGAATAGACCTTCTTCAAATACAGTAGTAAGATAAAAGGTTTTGCGTAGCATTCTAGATTTGGAGTGGTGGAAAAGCCAACACACATCACAAAATCCCACCATCCATAAAATACAAGCTTACTGGTATTTATTATCCCTCCACAATCGCTTACTTTTGTTTATTGGGGGACCACGGCATCTACACTGTCTGTTTTCCCATCTCACGCTCCCCCCTTTCCACCTCTTTTTGTCCCCATGGACGCAGAGGCTTCTCTTTGACACACAGCACAAAATACAAATGAGCATCAATTCAGGTGCAGCAGTCTGAAGGCTGACTGGCCGGATTTGATTTTTTTGGATGTACCCAATGGTGTGCAACGATTTGTGCAACCAGTGGGGTGAGGTAAATTCATCACACATGGAAAAAAGAGTACTACTAACCTTTCTGGCTTTCGGCATTGTGGGCCTTCTGTTGGCCAATGGAGGAGATGATCCCATCGTGACCCTCTGCTCGGGCAAGAAGATGACTTGGAAAGACTATCAATTGACCAAGGAAATGTTGTCTTACCAATACGACATCGAAATCGACTACATCTCGGCAAACGAAGACTTTGTTTCGTTTGCGCCTTCGATGATGAACAGCTCCCAAGGGGCCTGGAGTTCGGTGATCGACATGCCGCTGATCGCTGCCGCCATGGCCAACCTGCCCGATGGAAAAGTGCTCATGTGGTCGGCCAAGGACAAACTTTCTTTTGGAGGGAATCTCGGGCGGACCTGGACAGCTGTCTATGATCCGCAAACCAACAATGTATCGCAGTTTTTGATCGACCAGACCAATCACGATATGTTTTGCCCGGGCATCTCTACCTTGCCAGATGGCAGACTCATCGTCACGGGTGGGTCCAGCAGCAACAAGTCAAGTATCTACGATCCGTTTACAGAGAGTTGGAACACCGGGGGGAACATGAAAATTCCTCGGGGATACCATTCCAATGTCACCCTGGCCAGTGGGGCGACCTTTGTGATTGGGGGGTCCTGGAGCGGAGGAACCGGGGGGAAGAATGCAGAAGTCTGGACCGAAAAAAGTGGCTGGTTCAAATTGCCGGGTGTGCCCGTAGAGGTCATCACAGAGGGGACCAATTCGAGCCAACCCACCCAACGAGATGATTTTTTTCCCTGGCTCTGGGTAGCGCCCAATGGCAAGCTGTTTCACGCCGGTCCCAGCCAAACCATGCACTGGATCGATACGGAGGGAGTGGCCTCTTGGTCGTCTGCTGGCCAGCGAGCGGATGATCCTTATTCTGCCACTGGAAATACGGTCATGTACGATGTGGGAAAAATCCTGAAATTGGGCGGAGCCCCCACCGCAGGGCGAGGAGGAAACGCCAACAACAGAACCTACATCATCGACATCAATGGCAATGATCCAGTCGTTACGCGGGTGGGCAATTTGGCGTACAGCCGGGCCAACATGAACAGTGTCGTGCTGCCTACAGGAGAAGTATTGGCCGTTGGAGGTCTGGCCCAAGGGCGGGAGTTTACGGATGCCAATTCGAGATTGTTTGCAGAGCTTTGGAGTCCGGATACCGAGCAGTGGACCACCATGGCCCAACTCTCTGTGCCCAGAAATTACCACAGCACCGCCATTTTGATGAAAGACGGAAGGGTGATCTCCGCTGGTGGGGGACTTTGTGGGGGCTGCTCGGCCAATCACCCGGATGCACAAATTTTCAGCCCTCCCTATTTGTTCAATCCAGATGGTACGCTGGCGACTCGCCCGGTGATCACAAGCTTTCCTGCTTCTGCTGATTTCAATTCCAAGACCATTGTGGAAACGAATGCAGACATTCAGGATTTTGTCTTCATCAGACTGTCCGGCGTCACGCACAGCAACAACAACGACCAGCGAAGAATTCCCGTTCGTTTTTCTCGGATTGGAACCAATCGGTACGAACTGGACATCCCAAATAGAAACATTCTCCCTCCGGGAAATTACATGCTCTTTGCCCTGAATGCCAATGGCGTACCCAGCGTGGCAGAGACCGTCAAAATTGGCGATGACATCAACGATTGTACCCCTCAGTCCAATCCCGACTTTGGGGGCAATGGCCTCACAGCTCAGTACTACAACAATAAAAACTTGACCAATCTTGTCAATGTACAAGTCGACCCAACGGTCAACTTCAATTGGGGCAGTGGGTCTCCAGCTTCGGACATTGGCAGAGATACCTATTCTGTGAGATGGGAAGGCAGAATCAGGGTGCCGCGAGCGGGGACTTATACTTTTTTTACCAATTCCGATGATGGTGTTCGATTGTGGGTAGACAACAAACCCATTGTCGACGACTGGACCAATCATCCCGCCACTGAACGGGCAGGAATGATCTATCTCGAACCAGATGTCTACTATACCATCAAGCTCGAATATTTTGAAGATGGAGGCGATGCACTTGTCCAACTCAAGTGGGCTGGACCAGGGGTCGAAAAGGAAATCATCCCCTCTCAGAATTTGTTCCCCGAAAATTGTCTGGAAGTCATCGGTACCATTTCTGGTGACCAAAGTGGCGAATACGGATTCGATCCTGACAACTTAACGGGTACTGCCGCCTCTGCCGGAATCGGAAACTTGCAATACCAATGGGAAATGAGGACGGCCAGCGTCTGTGGTGAGGAAAATTATGGACCGTGGACAGAAGTACAAGGCGGAAGCCAAAACCTAAGCATCGGCCCTTTTGATGGCTACAAACAACAATACCGACGAGGTGTGAGATCAGATTTTTGCTTGGGCGATTACCTCTATTCCAATGCCATCACCATCACCAACACCTGTTATGCCGGATGTGATCCCCCCTCTGTGGACTGCCTCTGCCCCTACTCTTCGGGCATCGATACCGATGGAGACGGGCTGGACGACGATTGCGACCTAGACGATGACAATGATGGCATCCTCGATGTGGTGGAAAACAACTGCCAGAGCAATTTGGCACTAACGGCCACGGCGGCATCCAGCTCCATAGGCTCTGGTGGACTGCCCTCGCGAATCAATGATGGAGATGCCAACACCAATTGGGCCGGAGGGTCTGTTGCTCATACAGGAGCTTCCTCCCCTCATGAATGGATCGAGCTGGATTTGGGGCGCCAAACCTTCCTCAAGGACATCCGTCTTTGGAACCGAACAGATTGCTGCTCTGACAGGGCTTCCAACGCCTATCTGTTGGTCTCATCTGATCCCTTTCCTGCCAATACGAATCTCACGGCTGCCTTGAACAACGCAACGCTTACGTATCAATTTGGAAACATGTCTGGGGTACCGTCTCAAAGTGTTTCCATCCAAGCAATGGGTCGATACATTCGAGTCCAAAAGTCTGGCAATAATCCCGGAGGAAATGTTTTGAACCTTGCCGAGATTCAGGTTTTTGGAAATTGCGATTCAGACAATGATGGCATCATCAATCAGTTGGATGCAGACTCTGACAATGATGACTGCCCCGATGCCTTGGAAGGGGGAGCCATGGCCAACTACAACGACCTACAAGGCAATGCCATCGGCGGAGGAGTAGACGAAAATGGAATTCCTCTGCTGATCGGAGCAGCGGGCCAATCCCTGGGTTCGGCTCTGGATACCAGCCAACAAGACGATGAGTGTTTTGCCTGCGACATAGAAGAACTGACGGATGGTCTGACCTACGAGAGCATCCGCTTTGCAGCCTCTACCATCGACAATTCCTATGTCTACGAATGGGATTTTGGAGATGGCAACTTGGCCAGTGGCCCCACTGCTGATCATACCTATGTGGCTCCTGGCGAGTACAATGTCATCCTGACCGTCGAAAAGAGTTTTGGCCCGCAAGAATACGAAGCAGAAGATGGCGCTCTCTCCGGAGGAACCCTTGTTGCCAATAACAATGCAGGCTATTCCGGGACTGGCTACATCGACTATCCTGCTGCTTCTGGAACAGATGTAAAGGCAAGCTGGGCCATCGACCGACCCATTGGGGAGAGTGGCAGCATTTCCATCCGATATGCCGCCCCCGGAAGCGATCGCCAATTGCAATTGGTGGTCAATGGAATCGCGCTGCAGGACATCATTTTTCCAGCTACCAGTTCTTGGTCAGATTGGCAAACGGTCAGCATTTCAAACGTCGAATTGCAAAAGTTGGTCAACCAAATAGAACTCCGCGCCACCTCTGCCCCCGGTCCCAACATCGACCTGTTGACCATTGCCACTGCACAGTCTACGGCCTTTGATTTTTGCAATGCAACACAAATCATCGCCCCGGCTCCCATCACCCTCAGACCCAATAACAGCAACAGCATTTTGGTTGACGAAACAAATGAAAAAATCTGGATTGTCAATCCCGACAACCATACTGTCACCGCCATTGATGGATCATCGCTGGCCAAAGAGCGGGAAATCGCAGTGGGAGAACGGCCCACTTCTTTGGCACAAGCCACGGAGGGGTTCATCTGGGTGGTCAGTCAAGAATCACATTCCATCTCCGTGCTCAACCCCTTGAATGGCAATGTGGAGCAAGTCATTGCGTTGCCTCGCGGGACAGACCCATACAGCATTGTCTTTTCCATCGATGGCCAACACGCTTTGGTCAGTCTGGAAGCAACGGGACAGATTGTGAAAATCGATGCCAGTAGCAAAGCCATCGTTGCCACGATGGACTTGGGACCAGATGCCAAAGGGATGACGCCAAGGGTGCGCGGCCTTGCCATGACAGCTGACAATCGCCTGCTGGCCACTCGCTTTCTCTCCGATGATGTATCCGGTCAAATCTTTGAAATCGACCCGATCAACATGACCGTTGTCAGGACACTTGCCTTGGCGAATGATCCCGGCCCGGATACGCCCAATGGTTCTCGCGGAATCCCTAACTACCTGAGTCGGATTGTCGTCAGTCCAGATGGCAACAGAGCCTGGATTCCCTCCAAAAAAGACAACATCAATCGGGGGACATTCAGAGATGGACAGGCACTGACCCACGACAACAGCATCCGGGCCATCATTTCCAAACTTGATTTGATCAACAACAGAGAACTGCTGAACGAACGCATAGATTTCAACAATCGAGAAATGGCCGTTGCGGCTGCCTTTAGCCCATCTGGTGAGCTGATCTTTGTGGCCCTCCAAGGCAACAACGAAGTCCAAATTGTCAACGCTTGGACAGGCGCCATTCTCGGATCGATTGCCACCGGGGCAGCTCCCCGAGGTCTTGTGGTAGATGAAGCAGGCAGGCTGTTTGTGCAAAACTTCATGGACAGAAGTCTCTCTGTCTTTGACGTGTCGGCCTTCTTCAACAATGGCAATGGCCCTTACAGCGAACTGGCCGAGCTTGGACTGGTCAGCAACGAAATTCTCTCGCCCCAAGTGCTATTGGGCAAACAGATTTTCTACAACGCTGCCTCTGCTCAGATGAGTCTGGAAGGCTACATCAGTTGTGCAAGCTGCCACTTGGAAGGTGGGCAGGACGGACAGGTGTGGGATTTCACCGACAGAGGGGAAGGGCTTCGGAATACGACCTCCCTTAGAGGACGGGGAGCCAATGGACACGGAAGACTGCACTGGTCGGCAAACTTTGACGAAATCCAAGACTTTGAAGGAGTCATTCGACGCCATTTTGGTGGAACTGGTTTCATGACTGATGCAGATTTCATTGCCACGCAAGATCCATTGGGAGAACCCACTGCTGGCAAGAGTGCAGAGCTGGATGCCATCGCCGCCTATGTTGTGTCGCTGTCCGAAAAAGCCAAAAGTCCCTACCGCAATGCCGACGGCTCCTTGAGTGCAAAAGGAAGCCTTGGAAAGCAAATTTTCATCGACAACAATTGCAGCTCTTGCCACGGTGGCCCAGCCTTCACAGACAGTCCTTCCGGGCTGATGCACGACATTGGGACCATCAAAGCCAGCAGCGGCAATCGCTTGGGTCGACAACTCAAAGGAATCGATACCCCTACCCTTCGCGAACTGTGGATGACAGCCCCCTATCTTCACGATGGTTCTGCCACCACTTTGGCCCAAGCAATCGAGGCACACCAAAGCGTTTCCTTGTCAGCGCCCGAACTGGATCAACTGGTCTCCTTCTTGCAACAGATCGATGAGAATGAGTCTGAGATCACAGGTCCAGCCTTCTCCCTCAGCATCACTCAACCACTGGACGACAGCCAATTCACAGTGGGCGAATCCGTCCCCTTGGCAATCGAGACCAATCTTTCCAACATCAGCCAAGTTGTCTACTATGCCAATGGAATAGAAGTTGCCTCCTCCTCCACTGCCCCTTACCAGGCAGAATGGACCAATCCTTCGCTTGGAGAGTATGAACTGTTTGCAAAAGCCATTCACGGCAGTCAAAACATCGGCACAGTAGCCGCCCCGGTTTGCGTCAAAGTGGTCGAACCAAATCCAAACGCCCCCACAGCCAACTTGCGGACTGCCTCTTTGGAAGTGAGTGAAAACTTCGAGTTGGTCATCGACTTTAGCACAGCTGTTACTGGCTTGAGCATCGACGATTTCGTCATCTCCAACGGAACCATCTTGAAGGACTTGAGCAATGTCCGGAATTCCTACTACGTCTCCGTCGCGCCAAGCAGCGCAGGATTGATCCGCATTCAGCTCCCAGTCAACAGCGTGCAGGACAATGACGGAAATGACAACCTCGCCTCCAACATCCTCGAAATCAACTACACCCCAGAAGGAGGCGGTGGAAACAAGCCCAGTGCCAACTTGCGGACCGCTTCTCTGGAGGTGAGTGAAAACTTTGAACTGGTCATCGACCTCAGTACCAGCGTGAATGGACTGAGCACAACAGACTTTGTCATCTCCAATGGAACCATCCTGAAAGACTTGAGCAATGTCGGAAATTCTTACTACGTCTCCGTCGAACCAAGTAGCGCAGGATTGGTCAGCATCCAGCTTCCCGCCAACAGCGTGCAGGACGACGATGGAAATGGAAACCTCGCTTCCAACATCCTCGAAGTCAACTACACCCCAGAGGGAGGTGGCGGAACCAAACCCAGCGCAAACCTGCGGACCGCATCACTCGAAGTCAGCGAAAACTTCGAACTGGTCATCGACCTCAGTACCACTGTTACTGGATTGAGCACAAGCGATTTCATCATCACCAACGGGACCATTCTCAAGGACTTGAGCAATGTTCAAAGCTCCTACTATGTCTCCGTCGAACCAAGTGGCCCAGGACTGGTCAGCATCCAACTCCCAGCCAATAGTGTACAAGACAATGACGGAAATGGAAACCTCGCTTCCAATATCCTTGAAGTCAACTACATCCCAGAAGGAGGTGGCGGAACCAAACCCAATGTCAACCTGCGAACCGCTTCACTCGAAGTCAGCGAAAACTTCGAATTGGTCGTGGACGTCAGCACAGCTGTCACTGGATTGAGTACGGATGACTTTGTTGTCACCAATGGAACCATCCTAAAAGACTTGAGCAATGTCCGAAGCTCCTACTACGTCTCCGTCGAACCAAGTGGCCCGGGATTGGTCAGCATCCAACTCCCAGCCAACAGCGTACAAGACAATGACGGAAATGGAAACCTCGCCTCCAACATCCTCGAAGTCAACTACAGCACAGCGGTACCAGAAGTTGACATCCTGGACCCGGTCAATGGCGCGGAACTCAATAGATCAGACGTCACCGTCACCTTGATGATCGAGGGAGATTTGGAAGGACATGGCGCACAGCATCTCATGCTGACGTTGGACAATGAGCGCCCCGTGGTGATCGAAAACGTTGGCAGTGGTCCACGCACCTACACCTTCTCCAGGGTAGGTGCCGGAGATCATACGATCACATCACAGCTGACCGACGATCGATTGGCCCCACTGGATTTCTCGGAGTCTGAAGATGCCATTGCCTTCGACCTCCTTGTTGATGAAGGAGAAGAAAATTGTGCAAACCTCAGCAATGTAGCACTCAACGGAACCGCCAAGCAATCTTCCGCTTACAATGGAGGAGGGGCAGAAGCCTCCTTGGCCATCGATGGAAACACCAGCGGAAATTGGTTTGCAGATTTCTCGGTGGCAAGTACGAGTTGGGAAGAGCAAGCCTACTGGGAAGTCAATCTCGGTGCTTCTTTTCTCATCGAGGATGTCAACATCTGGAATCGGACCGATTGCTGTACGGACGGTTTGAGCGATTATTACATCTTGATCTCGGAACAGCCCTTCGTGTCTGACAATCTCAGTGAGGCATTGGCACAAAGCGGTGTGGTGAGCATCCACCAGAAAGAAATTGCAGAGGCTCCGTCAATCATCCCGATGGATGTGAAGGGTCGTTATGTGAGAATACAAAACAGGGCCACTGGCTTCATGGCCTTGGCAGAAGTGGAGATCATGGGCTGCCCCTTGGCCAGCAACAACAGCAGAGGCAACAACCAATCTGCCTATTTATTGCCACAGACTGCCCAAAAAGGCATTGATGCCATCCTGTATCCTAATCCTGTGGAGAAGCACTTGTTCGTCAAGTACGAAGCGGCAAAATTGGGAGAGATGAGGTATTTGATCGCCGACTCCAAGGGCATCATTTACCGCGAAACCACCAAGCAAATGGATCGCACACAAGACATTATTTTTGAAGACATTTCTTTGCTCCCTCCCGGATTCTACGTCTTTTACCTACAAGTGGATGGGTTTAGATTTGTCGAGCTTCCATTTGTCAAAATCAGGGACTGACCCCAGTAATTGTCCCTAGTTATCGAGTCATCCCGAATTTCCAAGGAGGAAGTTCGGGATTTCTTTTGTCTACCCATCAAGGCAGAAAACCATCACTTCTACACAGATTTTACCCGCTGTTTCCACCTTCCATCAAAAAAAATGAAAAAAATCACAAGGCCGTGCAGCACTTTGGACTGTATCTGTGAATAGGTAAGTGACAGGCAGAGAGAAAAGTCTCCAATCCATGGCACAGAGCTCCTCCTGCATCTTTTTTCTGACAATTTTGTTATTGAGTTCAACCAGACTCATGGCCCACAATAAAAGTAAAATGAGACAAATATCCATTCTATCGTCCCTGTTGCTGCTCGCTCTTTTGGTTTCTTGCAGCAAAGAAAACATCGATACCATAGAGCTTGAGCCCATCTCTACACAACCAGATACCGTCCTTGTACCAGATGCCCTAAAGTATGTCATGCCCAGTGGGGCCACGACTCTCTTGCAAGGGACGGCCTACAAATATGTGAGCGCCACCAACAATGCGACGCTGTACATGGTGGCCAGCAACGAAGTCGATGTCGAATGTCCAGGCGGACTATCTGCCAGCTACCAGGGACCAGGCAATTTTTTCCGCTTTCAATTTTACGAGTTCAATGGCAACTACACAGTTTTTGACGCCGGATTCAATACCGAAATCGACGGAACGACGAAAACTCTCATGGACTTGAAGATACCAGAATGCCAGCCTGATCCCATCGAAATCGAATTTGAGATTGTCAACGATCGAATGCGGGGCACCTTCACAGGAGAGTTTTATTACTTCGCCCCCATTTTGGTCGAGCCATTGCGCGACTGTGTCAACTACATCAGCTCCGGCATCGTCGAGGTCAGTTTTGATTTGCCACTGCGCGACTGCAATTAATCCGCATCCATTGAACATCCGCACAACCATATCGGCCTGCCTCAAAGGGGAACCCAGCGCACAAAAATTGCTCTACGACAGTTTTTTGCCCTATGTGCTGACAATTGTCAGACGGTATGGTTGTGCCACCAAGGACGAAGCAGATTATGTACAAGAAATTTTCGTCCGGGTGTTCCAAAGTTTGGACAAATACGATGCTCAGAAAGGCAACTTTAAACCCTGGCTCCGATCCATTACTGTCCGAACCATCATCAACAAACAAACTCGTACCAGAATACTGCTGACCGTCAACATCGACGACCACAGCATCCAATCTGATCCCAATTTGCAACTGGACGATTGTGACATCGAGTACATTCTGGAAGCCATCCGCCAACTGCCAGAAGGCTACCGAATGGTTTTCAACCTATACGAGATAGACGGATACAGTCACCAAGAAATTGGTGAGATGCTTGGCATCACAGCTTCCGCATCTCGCTCACAGCTCTCGCGCGCTAAAGCAATCCTTAAAAAAAATCTCCTAGTCAACTATGAAATTTCTGCGTGATGAATAAGAATTTGCGAAATAGATTTGATCGGCTCAACAGCGAAAGTGACCAACCCGACTTGTCGTGGGAGGCCATGGGGCCAAAGATCAATGCTCAGTTGAAGCAAGAAGAAGATCGACCAAAGTGGGGATTCTTTTGGAGGACAGGCATTGTCGTTGCACTTCTGCTGGGCGTGCTCTTGGGTTGGTACTGGATGGCCCCGTCAGGCTCCAATGAGATGACAACGCCTGCCGATGTGACGGCACTGTCATCTGATAACAACGGACGAGGTTTGCAAGAGGAAAGGACATCATCGAGCGTTTACCCGACTGTTTCTGAGGCGGAGAAAAAGAATGCATCTACTTCGCAAAGGACAACAGCAGCAAGCGCAAGCACCTCTGGAGAAAAGGCCGCAATGGCCCAACAAAAAATACAGACAAAAAAGAACAAGTCAATGCTGAAGGGCGCTCCATCGACAGCGCAGAATTCCTTCTTCTCTGACGAGTCTACCGATGATCCCATCGCCCTCGATCAACAGGTGGAACATTCATCGGCCAATCAACAAGTGTCAACGAATCGACCAATCAACTTTCAATCGCCCCAAGTCCCCATGCGACCGTTTACTGCCATGGCTGGCCCAGCTGAACATGCATTGCCATCAACACCCTCTGCTCCAACTTCGCTGATCCGATCGAAGCAATCTACCTGGCAAATTGACGTAGGAGCTGGTTTGTTACAATCCAATATACAGGATGCGTTCTCTCTGGCCAATGCAGAGCTGGGTCATGCCATACACTTACAACTCTCCCATCGGTTTCACAATCGCTGGTTTGTCAGCAGTGGCTTGCAGCTGAACCGCCATCGCTTTGTATCCGAAAACAGCAGCCAAGATACGGTCCCTTTTTATCAACCCAGTACCATCACAACCGTCTTTGTTTCCAACAACAATGTCGAAGGCTATGCCTACACCGATACCATCTCCGCAGTCCGACTGCGCCAATTCCAGCACCACAACAGCGTGGATGTGTACCGCATCCCGATCCTGTTGGGTCATCAATGGCAGAAGGGTCGCTGGTCAGCAACAGCAACTGCGGGTACACATTTCAACATCGTCAATGTTGGGCGTGGACGCGTCATTGATCAGGCCTATCAAATCAGCGAGGTGAAGTCTGGACTTTCGATCAACTCGTTGGGGCTGCAAGGCCAGTTGAACATCGGGTACCAGTTGACAAACCAGCTATTGGTTTCTGGTCGGATTGGATACAGCATGGACAGGCTGACGACTCCTCTTACTGACGGTTCCCAAAGTCTGCGCAGCATGCAAACAGGGCTGGGAATTGGCTGGCTGTTTTGACATCAGCTGACTTCCTTTTTCATCTTGCGGATGCTCAATTTCTTAGATTTGGAAAGGCTTCGCATCTTGAGGGACATGTAGATTTTGAAAAGGAAATCATAGATGACCAATTCGTGTTTTCGCTGATTACTGATGAACAGTCGATTGCAAATCATGTGGATGTAACTGTCCAATAATTCTCGGTAGTCAAACTGATCTTTGTTTTGCTGATAGATGGCGATGTACTTGGCCATCTCCTCTCCTCTCTCTTCCAGTAAGTCAATGGCTGGCATCATTTCCTCTCGCAGCTCACTGCCTGGCTGAAACAACTGGGTGATCTCTTGGCGGTGGGTCCGGTACTTGTCGTTGATTTGGTCCTTGATGTTTTTGTTGACTTTGAATTCTTCTGCAAAGCCTTTTTTCAAAGACTCTGACAAGCGCAGTTTGTCTTCCAGGCCAATGCCAAAATCCTCCAGCAGTTGGTCGATGGAAAGCAGTGCAAAAAACCAGCGGTATTTTTCGCCCTCATCCCCCTCAATGAGATTGATGAAATTGGCGATGCACTTGCTATCGGCATGAAAGATGGATTCTGCCAATTCTATGAGATTGCCGCCATATCTTTCCAACTCTCTTGTGTAGGTGCCCAGTTGGATGTCGTGTATGACACTATGGCTGCTGAGCGGCTCCAACAATTCGTAAAATCTACAAATGATGTCGCCGATGAGTTGCCTGTCTTTTGCCAGGACTCGGAAGCGGAGGTGGGGCCTTGGATCGTTGTATCTGATGAAAAACCACTTGTCTATTTTCTCTTCGGCCTTCATCTTTTCCGCAAATGGCAAGAGGTATTCTGCGATGACCTTATCAGAGGTTTTGTACCCACAATAAAGTTTGAAATACACCCATTCTGTCCCTGGGGGAAACGTTCTGCAAATGCTGATTTGAGAAGCTTGGGGCTGTGGAAAATCCGGTGCTGTTTCACCAGATTGTTTTTTCAATAAAAAGGCGATGAATTCGTTGGTATAAGTCGATCCGTTTTGGTCTTTGAGCAAAGGATTATCCGTCGAAAACAAAAACTCCAGCAGCGTTACAAAATCACTTTTCTTCGATTCCATCAGCAAAATCTCCACCGATAAGGGATCATTCACATTGATCAGCAGTTCGTTGTCGCCTTCTAGCAATACCACCAGGTCTGGCAATTGGTATTGTTCCTTCCACGCTTGCAATGTCGCCGCTGGATTGGCCCTCAGTTTTTTGATCTCTCTCTCTGAAAAATTCCATTGTGCCCGCGCCAGAATGACTCCTTGATAGGTCACTCTCGGCAAGTAGGTGAATTCCGTTTTCAATATCCCCCACTCAAAATAGAATCCATTGTTGATGCTTTGAAATTGGAGATCGCCCAAAAACTGGTAAATGGGCAAAGACCTAAATTCGTAATTGTGCGCATTGCCAAGTCTGGGCAATACTCTTTTGTTCAACTTCTTGGAGCGGATGACAACCTCATCATTTTTGATGGACACCATCAAATCCGAAATGTCCAACTGGCAATCTTTCTCCAGCGTTGATCCAGCCAAATAGGGGATTTCATACTTGCGAAAAGCAGGTCTGAACAAGATGTTGCCCGTTCTCGATTCTGGCAAATGAGCAATCTCCGCCAATTCAATTTGTTGCTGTTGATAGAAAACCTCTTCGTGCTTGGCGATGTCGTTGACGATGGTCTGTATTGGTTGGTGACCATCTGCAAATCGGCCGATCAAGGTGGTGGCACTCGGACCAAAGGCACCTTTGAAATGAATTCTGGATTGGCCATTTTGGTCTTCGACAACTTTGAAGATGGCCGACATGCTGGCGGGAGATGGGAAGGGATTGGCTTCCAGCTTGAGAATGTCTTTTTCGTATTTGGCCAAATCGATCTCCATGGATTTGGAATGCATGGCTTCCTGCGCCATGGAAAACAACAAAATCTCTTGTGCCGTCCAATCGATCTTCATCGTGTCCTTGAAGTTGGATCCAATGCTTTCGATCAGAGGCGTTGACATATTGGCATTGCCCCCGACGGGATAACCGATGCCTCGTTCTGTATCCAACACTTCTGCCAAGGGCTTTTCCTCTCCTTCGTATTTTTCGCGGAAAGCACTTTTGAAGACTTCGATGTTGTTGTCTTCAACAAATCTACTGAGCTTATGCAGAAGGGGAAATACATTTCTCAGAGAAGATTGAATTTGATCTGTCAATACACCCTTGGGAATGCTGCGAAAAGAATCGGTCTGAATCAGTCTGCTTTCCTCAAACGAGATGCCGAGCTGTCGGATGTTTTCGTGGATGTCAGAATACGCTTTGGTGTTGTTGAATTGATTGGCATCCAATTGCTCCAGGCTTTGCTTGATGGTCTGCAATGTGGAGGAAAATTCAGCGGTTTCCTCTCCCTCCTGTTTTGACAAAAAAGAAATGACCCTGTCTAGAATGGGTGTCCCCGTCACGTTCGCATCCAATTCGCTGACCAACAACTGAGCACCGACCAATTGTTGGACAAAAGTCCTGGCCTCCTCGAAGGAAATGTCTTCATCGACAATGACAGTTGCCAACTCATCCAAGCGACATCCGTTTTGGGCTGCCTGCAACAGTTTATCGAGGTACTCACTCCACTGCACAGAACTCAGCTGGTGGTAGCGGATCCCCTCCTTGAGGTAATACTCGACGAATCTGTATCTGTCGAAACTTTGGTAGATGGAGTTGTTGGGATGGTAGCGCAAGTGGTTTTGAAAAGATGGCTGGCTGCAGATGTGCTGAATCAGCTCACACAAAAATTGCATGTCCAAGCGGGTTCTCCTCGACCGATCCTGTGTACTGGTCTGCAACTGGCTTTCCTTCCCCCACTGGACAACAGCACAAGAAGCATACAAGCCAAAGGGCGTGCAACGGGTACGCATGCGCATCAGGTATTTCCGCAATGTTTGAAGCAATTTGCCGTCCTTCTCCACTTCTTGAGAAGAGGGATCGAAATGCTTTTTTATTTTGGAATGAAGCTGCGGCGAACTCAGGTAGATGGCTTCCTCTATTTCTTGCCTGTCAAGCTCTCGGCCCATCCTTTCTTCCGAGATGTCAAAGTCGATGGACAAGAGGGGGGAACGCAAAATGAGATTCGGATGGAATATGTAATCTTTCATAGGAAAATACGCTTGTTTTTAGAAATTCATAGCTCAGAAACTGTTGCATTTTTTCAGCTCAACAACAGGCACTCGTCCCAGGCAGCACAGTCTTGGTTCAGGTGCGAAAGCAGGGAAAGTCCCACACCAGATACCCCGCCGAGTAGGCTGTATTCGGGAACCCAATTTGGTTGGTACCAGGTCTTGTAGCCAGCGAGGCCATCGTCGAATGTTGCCACCTTCAATGTCTGCTCAACCCAATTGTCTGCCGCCTCTCGAAATTCTGCCAGTCCTGTGTTGTAGTACATTCGATTGTACATGTGCACCAGCCCAGCTGTCCCGTGGCAGAGGCCAGCATCATTGATCCCAGCATCCTCCAATGTTTTGCGCTGGAGGGTATTTCGGTAAATGTCGATGGCTTCCTCTTGGTAGGAGCTTTCTGCCAGTGAAGTTCCCGCCTGCCAAAACGCTTGTCCAATGCCCATCTCTCCATAACACCACGATAGGCGTGCATAGGCGTTTTCCAATTCTCCCTTCTCATTGAAAAAACAATGACCGGGATACACATTGGCAGGTCCTTTTGATTTGGTATGCTTCAAAAAGTTGATCACTCTGGTGAGCCTATCCTGAAGCTCAGGGTGGTCTGCCGTTGTTTGCCTACTCAGAAATTTGCTGATGATGCTGATGATGGCTGCACTGCCATGTGCCAGAGACAAGTTGACGACATCGCTGCTGCTGTGGTCTTCGTCGTATATTTTTGAAATCCAATAGAGGTCGTCTCCTTCCTGACTGTCTTCAAATAGGATGGAAAATATCTTTTGAACAACATCCACTTTCTCTCTTTGGGTAAAATAAAATGCCGATCCAAGCGATCCATGCATGAAGTCAGAGACCTCTTGGTGGACATCCAGATGACTCTCAATGAACCCATCTAGGCCATCGACCATCTCCAACACATCGCTGGAGACGGCCTCCTCTCTGTAGAGAAAATCGAGGAGCCAAGCGGCACCAGATACTCCATTGGCAAAAAACAAATTGTCAAAAGAATAAATCCCTTCGATCATTTCAGTCAAAGAGTCTTGAAAAGCAGAAAAGGCCTCTTCCTCTTTGGTGTGCTTGTAGTACATATACAAGAAAAGGCAAAGCCCTGCTTGTCCCGAGAACAGTCCAGGGGGCAAGTAGGGTTGCTTTCTACAGGCCAGAAATATTTCGTGGATTTTCTGTTCGATGTCTTCCTTGCCGATCATGCGATCACAATTGTTGTAAGGATGAGAGAAACTTAGCTCTTCGGAGTCTTGCACCAGATACCTCTTGTCACACTCGACGTAGCACAGCCGCACTTGATGTGTGTACAAGATTTGCCAACTGACATGATGTGTACACCACCCAGTACCTCATTGGCTTGAGAGTCGTTGAGCTTGGCCACTGTCATTTTGTCCAAATTTAGCTTTGTTTGAATTTTACTTTTCTTCATTTCCTTATATTTTTTGGCCATTTGCAAAGAGAAGGAATTTTCTCATCGATGGCCTGGATGAACAATTTTGTACTGATAAAAATACAGCAACCCACGGCCAATATTTGACCGTATGGACCAGAGAGGTGGTACGGTTGGTACTCGGTGGCTGCACATACTTTGTGCATATGGTGATTGCGTGAGGAGGGGTCAGCTAGAGCAGTGATCGGGTTGCGCGCAGGCAAAAGATGAATGGTGGATTAAATCCATAAACTTAACCCACCATTTGATTTTCATCTACTGATACTCAATTCAAAATTGATTGAGTATGGACTGGTGTGAATTAGTTATTCTTGGGGCACCAGATTCCTTTGGACTGATTGGAAGTGGAGCAGCCACCATTTACTTTGGTACACTTCTTACCGATGGAGAGGATTCCTTTTCCACCTACCACTTCGTTTGCTTGGTCGTCGTTGAGCTTGGCAACAGTCATTTTGTCTAGGCTCAGCTTGCCTTGGATTTTACCTTTTTTCATTGTCTTAGAATTTGTGAATATTATGCTTACTCTGTCGCAGTTGACTGCAGGGTTTTCAGCATCCCCCTACGAAATGTGATTTCGTTTAACAACATTGTCATCACAATACTAAGATGTTGCACGGCCAATATTTGTCCGTACCAAAAAATTGTAAACAGCTTGTATGGCAAAGACAACGGAGTCAATTTGCGATCCCTATGAGCTGCACCAAATCCCTCTGGATGGATGCTTTCCACAACCGCCGTTGAAGGTGGTACACTTCTTGCCAATGGACAAAAAGCCTTTGCCACCCAGTACCTCATCTACTTCGCTGGCACCAAGTTTTCCCACCATCATTTTATCCAAGTCGAGCTTGGTTTGAATCTTAGTCTTTTTCATTTTTTCAGAATTAAAGATGTGACGCCTACTCTGTTGAAGCTGGTCAGCAGGGTTTTCAGCATTCCCCCACGAAATGTCATTTCGATTGACAATCTTGTTATTATACTCAATCCAAAGTGGTTTGGGACTTCGTCTACTTTTTTCTTTTGTCCCAACTCTGCCCTACCTCCGGTAGGCAGGGTTTGAAAGCCTCGCCGATGCTACGGCATCGCCTACGTTTTCAGCCTTGATTTGGAACAAAATAAATTCAGTTTACTCGCCCAAACCACTATGTAATGAGTATACAATGGTAAGGCAATGCGCGGCCAATATTTGTCCGCCGCCAAAAGGAGCTTGGGGAAAGGATTTGTCAGAAGATGTGTTATTGTACTTTTTCTCTTTTCTTTCTCTCTTCCAATGCTTTCTTCATTTTCGCCAATCTCTTTGGTCCCATGTTGTTTTCTGGAACCAAATACAGGAGGTAGTCCCAATCGGTATAGGGCTTTCTCATGTAGCGATTGAAGACCACAGCATCCATTACTTTCGCAATGTCATTGGTCATGTATTGGTGCCCGAGCGGGCGTGAGACATAGTTTTGCAAAGAAAGATTTTGAAGAGGGAGGAAGTAGTTGTCGTTTGGCGATTTTCCAATTAGGTATTCCAGGCTGTTTGTCTTGGGCTGGGCAAGCGTACTCATCCCAAAAGCACCAAAGGAACCTTCATGGGCGATGAAGCCAATGGTATAGACGGCGTCCCCGTATTTCTCCTTGACGTAGTCGCCCATCATGGAGTGAGTGAGGTAGTAGTCACCCAATGCCTTTCGGATTCTTTCTTCTTCCATTTGTACCGTTGAGGAGTTGTAGAGAAAATGACTTGTTGCCCCCCAGCAGATGATCTTTTTGCCAGGGTATTTTTCTTTGAGCCATGTCAAATTTTCTGCCATTTTCTGGTCCCTGTCATCTGTACCCAAGCTGTGGTCAGAGACAAAAACCTTCAATCCCGTCAGCGTCTGACGCCAAAAGGAGGATCGCTCACTGTTCGGATTGCTTTCGACCAAGTCTATGAGTCTTTGCGCACAAGTCATGTATTGAGTGGCCTTCTTCTTTTTGACCTTTTCCAAGGCCCTCGTTGTGTTGATGAAGGCCTGCAGTTTTTCGATGTCTTTTTGATAAGGAGTCACATCTGCAAAAGAAGCGATGTATGCTGTGAGGTCTTTGGCAAAATAATCCACTCCTATTTTGCCCGTCAGTTGCGAATCGAAGCCAGCAATCATCAGTGGATCTTGTACCATCTGCTGGCCCACGTATTCAAAGAGGGGATTGAACTCTTCCAAAGTCGACCACATTGGGTTGAGTCCTTTGGCGAACGCGTCTTTGGCATCATGGCCTTGTTGCATCATGGACCAAGCCCTGTCGCATTCGTACAAACTGCTCTCGAAGGCAAGTATCTCAAAGCCCATCTCTTGGTGAAGGTATTTGATCAACTTGATCTTGGTCTGAAAAGTGGTGGCATCCCCATGAGACTGTTCACCCAACATGACGATTTCCGCTTCGCCGATTTTCTCTTTGAGGCGTTCGTAGCCTTCAAAGTTTTCGTCATCTCCCGTCACTTCGTGTAGATCGATCAATTCTGCAGTCACCTCTTTCTGTGAGCTGGGCTGTGCAAAAAGAAAAAAGGGAAAGAGTACACAAAGCAGGATCAGTTCATTTTTCATGGCAATACGGATGGTGAGGCAAGAAAGCCAATGATTGATTGTTGTTGATAGATGATGGTGCCGGGGTTCAGTCCAACAAAATTCCTCCATAGCTGTAAAACAATTTGACAAGATAAACCACATCCTCCCGTTCCAGCTCCTCTTTCAACAACTCTGCGAAAGCAGAAAACTTGAGTTCTTCTCCCTCGTTCAGCATTTCCAAAATGGAGACCAAAGCTGGAGTTTCTTCCTGCACATCGCCAAAACTCAAGGGAATGATTCTGTTGCGAATGTACAAAGTTAACTTGTCTTGGTCAAGCAACCACTTGATCTGAAACGGAGAATTTATCCTAATGGTGCAATTGCGAACGTCCTGATCGCCCAGTGGCTTCAATTGTGGTGCAGCTGCCATTCCTTGGTTGCTCTGTCTTTTCAACATCTCGTGCTGGATGTTTTGGGTCAGCCAGGAGGCATCGCCAATTTTTTGCTCTGCTTCTTTCAAATCCATGTAATCGACTTCTTCTGGCTCGTATTGGGGAGTCGATTCTTGAAAGGATTCGGCCAAATGCTGAGAGACAAAGTTCTGGATGGCATTGGCGATGAGTCGGCCTTGATCCAACCTGTTGAAGGCAATGGCCAGTCCGATGGTAAACTCATCCACATGCGCAATGTGATAGTGTTGGGTGGGCAAAAAATAGAAATCGTTTGACTCGATGAGATGACTCCTTCCGTGGGGGAGTAATTTGGGCAGTTCGCTTTCGCAGTAGTAGCGCAGCTGATTGATCCCGTGGCGATCGATGATGTCGGCCACCACTTCTTTCTCCCAAAACCACATCTTCTTTTTCCCTTTCCCGATCATGGTGTGAATGGCCCGTCCTTCCCCTGCATCAAAGTGGACCCCAAAGGGCGTATAATTGTAATGCCCGATGACGAGAGCTGTTGTCCATTCAAACTGAGGCAGTCCGTATCGCTCGATCATCGGCTGCAAAAAATGGGTCACTCGCTTTGCCAGTGGTTCGTGAAACTGTTCGGGGGATTGCAAGAGGATGCTTGCCCTTTTGTCCTCGAAAAGACCGTAGTACAGTTCCTCCATGCTTTTGTCCGACTGAAACGGCAGCTTGTAAAGGAGCTGATCATATCTGTCTCTCTTGTCTCCCTTCACCCCCATGTCAATGCCCAAGACCGCCTGATAGAATGGTTGCTTGGCCCATTGGAAAAATATTTTTTTTACTTCCTCTTCGGTCAAAAGAGGAGGGGAGAAAAAGTCTTTGTAGATGACTGGCTCTTCAAATTTTTTGGAGTCAGTATACAGCGCATCCCAAAAGGTGGCATTGCTGGCGGCGCGATTGACATTCATGTTGATTCAATTTAAAAGCTTCTCAAATACTCGGTGCTCTGTGGCGCAGCGGTACGCCACAGAGCACAAATTCCATCAGATCAGAATCAGTTTTTCTTGCAAAAGATTCCCTTGGTCAAGATGGAAGGATGGCACTTCTTTTTCTTGGTGTTGCAGTTCAACAAAGAGGCAGCAGCGGCACCTCCTACGACAGCATGGGCATGGTGATCGTTCAGCTGGGCAATGGTCATTTTGTCCAAGCTCAACTTCTTTTGGATTTTTCCTTTTTTCATCGTTTTCAATTTTTATCGTTTATACTTTTGCTGTGGCTACTGGTTGTCACTGGCGAAGACATTCGATCAAAGAATGACCGATATTACCCCCATGAAATGAGGTTTCGCCCCACAGCATTGTCGTCACAACGATACCCCAAAAGGCGGCCACAATTTGACCGTGCTTTGGACAGCCAGGAGAAAAGGCCTGAAAATTTCCCCATGCCCCCATAGAGTCTTTCTGTCTCTCCTTGTCGGCAGTAAAATCCAAACTTGAAATGGACACTGTCTTCATAATAATAGCTGCGCCGATAGGTGCAATAGCGAATGGGAGCCCCCATCTCTTTCATGGCTGTGATCAAGCGTCGTGCAGATCGCTCGGAGATGGTCAATTTGTTGGCCAGGTCGGTCGGTGTGCCCGTGGCTTTCAATCTGATCAGGCGGTCTGTCCGATCGATCAGATGCAATGTTTGTAAGAACTTCATAACTCTAAGCTATTTTGATCAGCAGTTGGTCAACTAAAATTGCTTTCCTGCCCTCGTTGTTTATGCATTTTTTATCAGGTTCCAAATCCGGTCAAAAATTCGTTGTAAAATCCGTCGGTCTTCCGTGATGATGTCGGCAGTTCCTTCCATCTCTTGTTGAAAGTCAATCTTTCTGTCGTAGGTTGTGATCAGCGAATGGGGCAGGGCCAAATCCAGGTAGTAAGCACTGCCTTCCGGCACCAGTGAGATTTGTGCAACGCTTGCTTTGATGATGCCAAACTCCTGATAGGGAAATCCATCCAACTTGATGTTGACAAGCTGTCCCACTTTGACCTTGCCCGAGTTCTCGGTCGGCAGCTTTGCCTTGGCGATGATGTTGCCAGCGCCCCGCGTCGGTACGATGGTCATCATCTCTTCTCCTGCCCGCACATACTGGTTGGGACTCCAGATGGCAGACAAGCTGACCTTGCCAGCGATGGGCGCTCTGATCTGGTAGGCTTTTTTCCACAAGACAATGGCCGCTTCCAAGGATTGTATGTCCTCCCGGATGCTCAACTCCTTTCCATTCTTCTCCTCTGCCCGGTTCTGTTTCAGATCGATGATTTGACTTTCCAACTGCTCCACTTGAATGTCATTGCTCACCGTTTGGGTTTCAAAGTTGTCCAATTGTCGTTGGTACTGTAGATAGACCTTTTCGATTTCTTCCAGGGCAATGTCGCTGATGACTCCTTCTTGATTGAGCTGTTGGTTTCGCTGATGGTTTCTCTTGGCGATGGCAAGTTCCTTCTTCAAAGTCGCTTGCTGCTTTCGAATGCTCCGATTGATTTTTTGATGAGATGCAATCTGATCTTTTAAGACCTTTATTTTGCTGGACACACTCGATCTTTTGTATTTCAAATGGTGCTGATAGTCTTGTACTTTTTGGACCAGGGTAGCATACTGGGGTTCCAGGGTTCCAAAAGTTTCCGATGAAGATGGAAGGTCAATTTTTCGGTAGTCTCGGTAAGAAGACGCCACTTTCAATTTGTCCAACCAGTCTTCCAAATCCGAAATGGCCGACTCATCCACTGGACTTTCAATCACCGCCAGCTTGGTTCCTTTCTGGACGTATTGCTGGTCTTCCACCAACAGAGACTCGATCCGGCCTTCCGCAGTCGAGACCAATCTGATGGCTGGGTTCTCGGTCAGGATCGTCACGTTGACAGAGACCGTATCTGGAAACTTGATCCACCAAGTCAATAACAGAAAAATGGACATTGCAAGGAAAACCAGACTGATCCCCCACTTCAACAACCACCCAGGCGGGCGACCCAAAATTTGGTCTACCTCATCTCGTTGGTTGATGGCAATGTCTTCGGCCTTTCGAATAAGTGTAGTTGGCATGTGATGTCGTTTTAACTCCCCAACTCTAGTTGATCTCTCACTAGGTTGTAGTAAGCATTTTCCTTTTCGACCAATTCCTGATGTGTTCCCACCTCTACCAGCTCTCCCTTGTCCAGGACCACAATCTGATCGGCATTCTTTACGGTACTGAGGCGATGGGCAACCACCACCACTGTTTTTCCCTCAAAAAAAGTATTGAGATTTTCCACAATCGTTCTTTCATTTTTGGTATCCAAGGCATTGGTTGCTTCATCAAAAAAGAGAAAGTCGGGATTTTTGTAAACGGCCCTGGCAATGAGCAAGCGCTGGCGTTGTCCCTGGCTGATGCCATTTCCTCGGGCACCAATGGTCGTATTGTATTTCATGGGCAGGGACTCGATGAACTCCTGAATATTGGCTGTTTGAACTGCTTTGAGAAGGCGGCCCCGATCCACGGTTTCGCTGCTCTCTGAGATGTTGTTGGCAATGGTGTCTGAAAAGACATATCCATCCTGCATGACAGCTCCACATTGATTTCGCCACTGCTGTTTGTCGATTTGTCCAAAAGGCATTTTGTCCAGAGAGATGCTTCCCTCAGATGGCTCGTAAAAGCCCAGTAAAATTTTCACCAAAGTGGTCTTTCCACTCCCGCTCGTCCCCACAATGGCAGTGACTTTTCCGTGGGGAATGCGAAGGCTCACATCCTTCAAGACAGCTTCGTCCAATGGATTGTAGCGGAAGGACAAGTCTTTGATGAGAATATCTGTATCATCGGGAACGGAGGCTGTATTTTCTCCTTCGATTTCTTCTTCCTTTGTCTGGTGAATCTCTCCCAATCTTTCCAGGCTGATCTTGGCATCCTGTGCAGAGCGGATGAATTGAATCATCTGTGCCAAAGGACCATTGAGTTGTCCGACGATGTACTGAATGGCCAGCATCATTCCAAGCGTCATGTTGCCATTGATGACGGCAGTGGCAGCAATGAAGGAAATGCCGATGTCTTTCAACTGGTTGATGGAGGTACCTCCGATGTCCTGGTATTGGCTGATGGTCAGAGATCGGATGTTGGCATAAAACAGTTTGGCCTGCACATTGGTCCACAGGCGCCTGCGCTTTCGCTCGCTGTTCTGCAATTTGATTTCCTGCATGCCCTGGATGATTTCAATGAGCGAATTCTGGTTTTGCGACAGCTCCTGAAAACGCTCGTAATCCACTTCTTTTCGCTTCCTCAAAAAAATGAAAACCCAGGCAATGTACGCAATGCTTGCAATGTTGAACACTGCAAATATCAAAGTATTGTAGAACAGCAGGACAATGCCAAATATAACGAAATTTACCAGCGAAAATAAAATGCTCAAAGTAGACGAAGTGAGGAAGTCCTCTATCCGACTGTGATCCGTGATGCGTTGCAACAAATCGCCAATCATCTTGGTATCGAAGTAGCCAATGGGAAGTCTCATCAGCTTGGCCAAAAAATCGGAGATCAGAGAGACATTGATCCGGGTGCTGATGTGCAGCAAAATCCAACTCTGCAATACGTTCACCGTCAGCTGTCCAACGAAGATCATCAACTGACCCAGCAACACCAGGTAAATGAATCCAATGTTTTGGTTTTGGATGCCCACATCTACCACAGACTGAGTGAGGAAGGGAAGGGTCAATTGAAACAAACTGCCCAGTACCAAACCGATCATCAATTGCACCAGCAGTCGACGGTAAGGCATCAAATATCTGAGCAAATATCCAAATCCTTTTTTGTCGTACTTTACCCCCTCTCTTTCGTAAAAGGTAGGGGTGGGTTCCAGTAGCAGTGCAATCCCTTTGTCTCCATCGCTGACCCAGCTTTTTTTGAATACCTCATAATCCAATTTGAATTTTCCCTGTGCCGGATCAGCCACCCAAATGTTTTTTTCATTGGCACTGATGATCACCACAAAGTGATTCTGATTCCAGTGGACAATGCAAGGAAAGGAAGCCCCCAGAAAGGAAGGTTCAAACTGCTTCTCCGCACGGAAGGGAATCTTCACAGGCATCGCCCGAAAGCCAATCCGCTCTGCCGCCTTCATGATGCCTTTCAAAGACACCCCTCTCCTACTGATGTGGCAGATCTTTCGCAAGTAGGGAAGCGGATAACTTCTCCCGTGATGACTGGAGATCATCTGCAAGCAAGTGGGACCACAGTCCATTTGATCTCGTTGTTGAAAAAACGGAAACTTCTTCATCATAGCCTTTATCATAAGTCGCTCAAAAGTTCAGCTCGAATCCATCCCATCTCTCCACAGACATCAATCGATGCTACGAGGAGGACGGTGCATCCAATGGAGACCCATCAATTGGCAACAACCAATTGTCCGATCACAAGGAGGACCACTCATCCGTGGATGTTTCCTTGTCAGAGGTCTGGATACAATGGCAGACAAGACAAACGCCAGAATCGATGTCGATCGAATCCAAAAAATTTGTCCTGGTTACCTTCCAGGTTTGTTACGTATAGCTGAAAAATATTCTCCGATCAATGTATTGCGCTCTTGGGGTCTTGCAAACGGCTCATCAGCAAAATAAGTTGCTGGCAACCGTCCAAGGCTAAGGGGTTGATCTTCGAATCGTACTGGTGTGTATGTATAACTACTGGCGCTGTTTCAAATGGACTTTTCAGACCATTCAGCAATCTAAATCAATGACAGTGTTAGCTTTGTATCAATTGGTTTCATCATTTTATTGACTACTATTTGGACCGAATACCCAGATATTACACAATGCAAAATACTTGTGAGACCTACAGGGTTTTCATCCAATGAATTGTCAAATACTAAAATGGCAGGAAGAGGTTTTAGCTTTTAGCTCGTAGCAAAGTTACAATAAATTCTGTATTATGCTATAGCTGACATGAAAATTAACATTCCTTTAGCTGGCGACAAATTGCCAATAGAAGTCCATTAATTTTTCGTCAAAGAATAAAACCCTTTTCTACAAAAAATATTGTCTGATCTGCAGAAGTTTTCTCTGCAAATTCTGCGTTCAAAAGTCGTTCGTCGGACGTATGTGTCAATGAAGTTTCTCAGTTCACAATCTCGAAGCTGTCGTACTGATTTCCCTTCTTGCCCTTGTGCTGCTTTTGATTGAATCGATACGTCAGCGACAAATTGACCTGCCGCACCCTGTACTGCAAATCCAAGTCCCGGGTAAAGTCTTCGCCAAAAGTAGTCACCAACCGCCGATTGGAATTGAATACATCTCTGACATTGACGGTGAGCGAGCCATTGCCTTTCCATATGTTGCTGCTCAGAGCAAGGTTCATCCCGTAAAATCCCTTTCGCCTGTATTGTCCGGTCTCGATAGGGCCGCGGTAGTAGTTCTGAATTTGGAGCTTTGTCGAGCCAAACAAATGCAGGCTGAAGTTGTAGCGTCCGGAGACCAATACGCCGTCCCCATCAAAACTCGCCCCTCGAAAGGAGCCCCGCTGCCGAAATCCGTTCAAGACAATCTCTACATACATGCTCCACCAAGGGAAGGGCTCATAACTGGCCCCCAACTCCGTTCCATAGGCAGTGTACGTACCAATGTTTGCAATGGTAGACGCAAAAAAGTCCTGGCTCTCACTGCCAATGGTGATCTGTTGTCTTTCCACAAAAAACTCCATTTCATCCGTCGTTCTCCGGAAGTAGATGCTGGGGTAAAAACTGAATTGATCGGATGCCCTCGTCCTGAGGCCCAACTCTGTGGCCAGGAGGTAAGAGGGGTCTATGTCAGAATTTCCCACAAAGATGTTGCGCTCATCTGTAAAGGTAGAAAATGGGATGATCATCCAACTTTGCGGGCGATTGATGCGCCTGGAGGCCGACAACTGCAATTTGTTTTTTTCGTCGAAGGCATAATTCAAAAACGCAGATGGAAACCAATTTGTGTAATTCTTGCTGTTGTTGAAATCATTGCGGGCCGAAAAGATGTCGATGTCCGATATTTCTGTCCTCATACCCACTTTGACAAACAGCTTCCCCATCGTCTTGGAGAGCTGTCCGTAAACTGCATGTACCTTTTCGTCATAATTGGTTCGATCTGTAAACTCAGGGATCAGTACGGGCAGGCCTGGAGATTGTCGTTCTGCCGAAAAATCATTTTCAATGGCAAACAAATCACTGCGATAGCCCAATTCCAATACAGCATCGCTTTTGAGCGGCAGGGCATAATCGGCGGATAACACGATCCGACTGATTTCCTCTTCATTGGTAGTCACATCGCGATTGAGGAGCTGCGAGCTGGGAAAGGTTTCCAATCCATCGATGCTTGCCTCTTCCTCTCCCTTGGTGTACTCTCCACTTACTGTCAAACTCAGTTGATGTCCCTCCTTTTTGAATCGATGGTCAAAGGAGGCATTGCCATAGACAAAGCCATTGACCTCCTCCTCTCGTTCCGTTCGATTCGATTCGCCGATGAGGCTGTCGTCCTGAAAATCTTCGTAATTGGTCGCATTGAGATTGTCGGAGCGGGCACCCCGGTAGGTGAGACTGCCAGAGAGACTGTTGTACGGATTGAAGTTTTTTGTTCCACCCAGATTGACCAAATAGTAATACTGGTTTCGGACTCTGTCCGATTCTTGGGTGCTGATGTCCGGGATGTCGGTGGGGGTTCGCAAAAAGATGTCGCTGGTGGCCTTGGGTTCCGAATAACCAATGCCAGCGTTGGCATACCAGGAAGCTGTTGCACCGCTTTGTGCAATGTTGCCATTGATGCCCCCGGTGAGTCGGTAGCCCGTAAAGATTTCCAGGCTGCTGTTGAATCGCCGTTTTTGCCCTTTTTTCAAGACCACATTAATGATGCCCGCAGTCCCCTGGGCCGAATACTTTGACGATGGATTGGTGATCACTTCCACTTTTTCGATGGAACTGGCGGGGATGGTGGCAAAGAGTTCAGCAGAGCTGGCCAAGCCACTGGGTTTGCCATCGATCAATATCCTGACATTTGCATCTCCCCGGATGCTCACATTGCCATCTGACTCCACTTGGACCGAAGGGAGATTTTGCATCACATCGGTCAGCGTCCCTCCCCTGGCGACCAGGTCTTGGGACACATTGTAGGTCTTTTTGTCCAAATCAATTTTCAGGGCCTTGCGCTCCCCAGATACGACGACTTCCTCCAAAGAGACATCCGTTTCCACCTCAATGACCCCCATGTCCCAATCGCTCCCTTTGTCGAGCAAGTCCAGGTCCATGATCTTGGGCTGAATCCCAACAAAAGATATTTCAAACACATAGCGATCCTGGGGGACCTTGATGGAAAAACTTCCTTGCGCATCCCCCAAGGTTCCATACACCTTCGAACTGTCCTCCATGCTTTTGAAGACGATGCTGGCAAAGGGAATTTCTTCCTCTTGACTTCCTTTGACTTGTCCTTTGATGGTCACATTTTGTGCTGCCGCTGCAAAGGCGGACAACAACAACAAAAGGGTAATTGGTTTTTTCACTGTCGAAAGTTTAGGGAGTTGGTTGATTGACTTGCCTCGCATCTGTCGTGATTTCTTCCAGCTGTCCATAGTTCATCTTGAACAGTCGGTCGGCCTCTTGGTAGTACAAATCGTCATGGGTGATGGCAATGATGGTTTTGTTTTCTTCTTTGACAATCCTGTGGATGATCTCAGCGTAAAACTTCCTCCGAAAGTATGGGTCTTGGTCTGCGGCCCATTCATCCAATACCAAAATGGGGCGATCCTCCAATATGGCGGCAATGAGTGCCAATCGCTTTCGCTGCCCGGTCGACAAATCTGTGGTCGACAATTGCCCCTCCTTGAACGACACCTTGTGGTCAATCTCAAACAAGACAAGTAGCTCCCGGACCCGTTGGGCATCAATCGATTCAATCCCATAAAAATCATCAAACAAATGGAAGTCACTGAACACAGGAGAAAACAAGGCGCGCGTTTGCGTCAGCTGCTCCTCACCGATTCTTTGCCCGTTGACCAACAGGCTCCCCTTTTGCGGCGTATAAAGAGAGAGAATGGCATTGACAAAAGTCGTTTTCCCAGAACCATTTCCTCCATAGATGAAAATGATCTCGTTGGCCTTCACCGACAGATGAATGGGACCGATGGAAAAGGAACCATCCGGATAAGAATATTCATATCCTTGAAATGCCATCGCCTCGAATGCATTTTCTCGGCCCAACAATTCCAGCTTGTCCTCCTCTGATTCTTTGCCGGACACCTGCAACTGCTCCTTGATGCCGTTCAATTTTTTGTAGGAAATCAAGGCGCGGTTTAGGACGGGGATATTGAGCATGATGTTGACAATTGGCCCCAGCAAATACAGAAGTGCAAAAACAAAGCTGACAATGGTTCCCAACTCAATGACCAGGTGCTTTCCCACGGCCACCAAAATGACGGCAATGAGGCAGTAAAAAAGCAATTGGCTGATCAACTGACTGTTCAGATAACCGATGTATGCCCTGACGTTGCGCTTTTTTCCTTCGGCAATGATGGGCAGGAGGATCGAGGACAATAGATCACGGCCTTTTCCAGGATTGATTTTGATCTCCTTGTTGCCCTCCAATAGGTCGTTGAAGCCTTTCATGAATCCCTGCTCCAACTCTCTGACGGCAGCAAATTGGGCATGGCTGATGCTGGCGCTCCTCAAGTACACAGCAATGCCCATCCCGATGCAAGCAATGCTGAGCAAGAAAAGTGGCAAGGACAGATACCCCAGATAAACAAAGCAGGCAATCACCAAAATGATGGAAGACAAGACACGGATGACAACCAAAGAAGCATTGGTGATGTTGTTGACATCTGTTGTCAGGGCGGAATAAATTTCCTCTTTCAATGCTCGGACCGTGAGGTAGGGCGCTTTGATGATTGCTTCTACCATCTCCTTGCGAATGCTCCAAAAGACATGCTGGGACAATTCTATGATTCCTTGAGACAAGCATCTTCTGGTGATGAAAAATGCTGCAATGACGCCCAAAAACAACCAGCCAAAATGGTGTTCCTCTGGCAGGCTGTCGGTGATCAAGAGGTCAATGACGGTATTCACCAAGACGATGAACAGAAAGCCCGCCAAGCCAGCGACAATCCCCAAAATGGCATACAGGAATATCTTTCTAGCGAATTTCATTTTTAGATGTTTGTTCTTGCCCACATGACGAAGCGAAGCACGCTCAATCGTCCATGTCCATCGTCATTTCATATTGTTGCAAAAAGACATCGAAGCCCCGGGAAGCAAAAAAGCCCATGACCTCCTCGTTTGCTGCATCGAGGTTCAAGACAGATAAGTTGGGATTCTTTTGAGAGGCATGGCTGAGCAGTGCCGTTGCCACCCCTTGCCTGCGGCGGTCTTTCCGAACATTGAGTCGCAAAATCCGATTGGAGGCAGCATTGATCAGAAGATTGCCTACTGCTTCGTCTTTTTCCTTCACAAGGTATTGCAGCAATCGATCCTTTTGCAGGCCGATGGACTGCAGGGAATTTTGCCAGGTCGGTATCATGTCGTCTTCCATCCAGCCAAGGATCATGTCATCACCAGAAAAGGCAAGGACCTCATAAGGGTTGGTCGCCTCGATTGCCTCCTTTGTGCGCATGCAATTCAGGAGTCGATGTTCTGCAAAGCCCACGTCTTCATAAATCTTCTTCGCCACCACATTTTCTTTGACCACCTCGTGCTGGGCATGCTGGATGCCTCTCTCTTTCCACAGAGAAAAAGTATGGTCGTAAAGTTGCTTGGTGATCTTTTTTCCTCGATGAGAACCAATGACGCCTGTTCCTCCATTGTAGACCGTCTGGGTGGCAGCATGCAAGCCGTGCAGGATGAAGCCCACCAGCTTTCCATCGTCAAACATTCCCACAGAAAGGTCCAATTGTGCATTGTCCACTTGGAGTTTGAATTCCAATTGCTCCAAGCTCAAGTGAAGCGGGATGAAATAGTTCTCGAAAGAGTTGTTGAAGGCGAGAAGCAAATCTTCCGTGCTCGTGTTTTCCAGGGTTTGTATTTTCATCTTTTTGGTATGTGTTTGGTTGCGTGCTCCGTCGCTTTGCTTGTTTTGGCAAATCAGTTTATTGTGCAAGCAACTTTTGGTAGCCGCTGATGAAAAATTCTTCAAGGGTATGTTTCATGGCTGGCTCCATGTTTCCAAACTCGCCAACCAAATCAGCGAGCATGCTCACATCTACCAACAGGCGTTCGGCCTGAATCGTCATGGTGACAGAGAGCGGAAATCTTCCTGTGACCCGATGGTGGGTGTACTCCTCCATCTGCAGTCCTCCCCCATTACTGGACTTGCCATCATCTCTGGCATCCACTACGTTCAGCACGATGTCTGGACGGCGGTATTTGGCATCCATCTGGAAGGGCAGGCGTTCCAATGCACCAAACAACTGTTCCTTCACCCGATCCAATTGCCCCTCCAAATCTTCTCCCTTGCTTGTTCGGAATGGAATGAAGTACAAGGCATTTCCCAAAACTGATTTCTCATACCGATGCCTCGATGAAATGACGCTGTGGTATACCACCTCCGATTGTTGGAACAATCTTTCCAGTGCCCGCTCAAAGACGGCAGTCAAGACAATCTGAATGGAGGTCTCGTGCTTTTGTGCAAAGGCATGCAACCCTTCCCATTTCTTTCTCTCCAAAACAAACCGATCATAGGTCAACAAACGACTGTCAAATGGCGAAGTACCCACCAGTCGTTCCGCCCGCTCCACCAATTGGAATCTTTCTTTCCAGAACGCCTGTTGTGCCTCCTGCGAAAGACCGGAAATTCCAGTCGCGCCGTCCAGAGAAACCAAGTCGGAATTGGCGCGATAATTTCCTCCCTCCTGCAAGAGCGCATACGCCTTTTGGATTTCACCAAAAACAAGATCGACAGAAGCGCCATCCATTTTTGTCAAATGAGTCAGCAACACAAGCAAGTGAGCATCCTCTTTCACCCGTACCACATGGCACTTGATCGGCGAGTCATCCTTTGAGAAAGGAGCAGCAATGTACTTGGCAATGTAATCCGCCACTTTTTGCGAATCTGCCCCCTTCATGTCGACCACATCTGATAGAGTCTGGAGACCGTCCGAAGGCTGTCGAAGGACATCATAAGAACCCATCACTTGCCGGACTGCCTTGATCGAAAGAGGTCCATCCAGAGGCCCAGCAATCGTGTAGACATATGGCATATTGAAATCTGCAGACTCTTGCTCCGACCCAATCCAATGGGCCAATTGCTCTTGGGTAAAAGACAGGCCACTGCTTGTCTCGCTCGACTTTTTCTTTTCTCCAGCAGCTTCGTCCTTGGGTGCTGCTCCCGCCTCGATCAATTGCCTGATGCCCCCGACGGTCGGCTGATCAAAGATACTCTTCAAATTGAGGAGTACTTTCTTTTTTTTGTAAATTTTGGAAATCAGTTGAATGGCCTTGAGAGAGGTTCCTCCCAGTTGAAAGAAGGATTGCCCCCGGCTCAGACTCGATACATTGAGCAGGTTTTTCCATATCTCGGCGATCTCCAATTCCAATTCGTCTGTGATTTCCTCCCCAGCAGAATGACTCGGCAGAGGGATGTCGTTCAAGGCGTGCTTGTTGACCTTTCCATTGGGCAGCCTTGGCACCTCATCCAATGCCACAAACAAAGCGGGATGCATATAGAGCGGCAGATTGGCATTGTACAACTGCGTCAACACATTGGTCTGATCCAGTCCACTTTTTGATTTGTAATACAAAACCAGCAATTGATCTTCGTCGGATGACATGCGAATTTGAGCCACTGCCAACTCAATCTCCTCTGACTTCAATGCCACATTTTGAACCTCTGCCAATTCGATCCGATTGCCATTGTACTTGACCATGTCATCTGTCCGACCGTGGAAATGCACATTGCCATCTGCATCAAAACTTCCAATGTCCCCGGTACAAAAAACGATGTCTTCAAAATCATTGTGCAGCGGATTTTGGACAAATTTGACTTTGTTCAATTCCTCATTTTTGTAATACCCCTTTGTGCGGAATGGGGTTTTGAGCAAAATTTCTGCCTTTTGTCCTGGCACACACATCTGGCCCTCCGAAACGATCAATGCGCTGGCATTGGAGATGGGCTTTCCCAAGGGAATGATGGCATCCGGAGGATATTCCTGAAATGGGACTTTATAGAATAATTTTGCCAAGGTGGTTTCCGACGGACCGTACAAATTGACCAACTGCACCCGATCTCCCATGAGATCAAACCAACTGTTGACATCCCGGCCATAAAGCGGTTCGCCAGCCACCAGAATGTTCTTGACAGAAGACAAACAAGTCAGCAAACGCGCATCCTCTTTGACTGCTTTGATCAACAATCGAAAGTACGAAGGTACACAGTGAATGACATCAATCTCAGAAGTCTGAATCCAGCGAATGAATTCGTTGATCTGAAACTTCAACTGTTCGCCGGGAATACAGATGCGACCGCCCAACAAGATGGGAAGGAAAACATCTCGCAAACTTACATCAAAAGAAATGGGTGCCAATTGACTGACCCTCACTCCCTCATCAAGGGCCAACATGCCCGCCTCCCAGTGGATGAAATGGCTCAGGCTTTTGAATACGCCTTCGATGCCTTTGGGCTTGCTCGTAGAGCCCGAGGTGAACAACAAATAACAACTCTCTGTACCATCGAGGTCGACAGTGACATTTTCGGTACCCAAACTGTTGACATCAATCGCCTGACCATTTTCCTGCAATGCCAAGCCCTCCTCCGTGTAGGAAAGCAGTACGACATCTTTCTGTCGTTCTCTGCAGATGGCAGTTAGTAAGTCTGTATTTTTTTCGGTGGAAAACAGCAACCTGGGATGTACATCGGCCAGGATGTTTTTCAGTTTGTTTTCCGGATAATTGGCATCGAGTGGCATGGCGATGGCTCCAATTTTCATCACGGCAAAAAGACAACCCAAATACTCGATGGAGCTGGACAGAAGGATTCCGACAGGGTCTCCTTTCTGGATGCCTTTTTGCTGCAACAAATGTGCGAGTTGATTGACCAATTCGTTCAATTCCTGGTAGCTCACCTCCACCCCTCCTTGGGCGATGGCGATCCGCTGAGCGTTTTCTGCACTGTGTTTTTCGATGAACCTGTGCAATAAATACTTATTCATTGAGTGATGTTTTGAAAGCGACAATTGAAATAAATCTATTCTCTTGGTTGACCGGGATGACATGCTTAAATCCGATGTCTTTCAAGACGGCAATCATATCTTCCAGATAAGACTCCTGGTCTCCCTCTCGTTGCTTTTCCCGGCTGTCGTTGTGCTTGATGTTTTCCAGGCTGAGTTCTTCCAGCTCAATGTCTTCCTCTTCCATTCCCAAATATTTTTTGAGTTTACGCTGGATGTCTCGGTAGGCAATGTGAGCGAGGAGTTGGTGTTCTGCCGGATCTTTCAATTCAAATAGATCAAACAAAATGAATACTCCTCTGTCAGTCAACTGCTGGTATACTTTCCGATACAATGCTTCCTTTTGAGACTCGTCGATGTGGTGGATGGCAAGACAGGAAAAGACAACATCTACCTGCTCCACCTTTCCTTCCAAAACCAAATCCTGAAAAGAGGAATGGATGTATTCGACATCGACTTTTCGACCTGACAACTTTTCTTTGGCCTGCGACAACATCTCTGCCGATCCATCGATCAGTATGCCTTTGATTTGTGGAAATAGATGGAAAAAAGAAGTGGAGAAAAAACTCGTTCCACAGCCCAGATCAATGAATGCCTTGGGCGTGTAAGGCAAGAAGGTGAGAATGTCTTCCAGCAGGTGCTTGTGCAGCAATCGATTTCCTTTTTCAAACTGAGCATTCTCGTCGTAGGACGTTGCCTTCTCTCCTTGGTATATTTGATGTGATTCCATTGTTACTATTTTTGATCGAAAATTGTCTACTCCATGGCGACCAGAATCTGTCGATCGCCGGTGTAGGGCATGCGTCCGTGAGAGGTGAGGATGTTGTCTACCATGAGTAAATCTCCTTGGTCCCATTTGTTGGTCACCCGTTTGGAGTCGGCAACGTTTCTGATGGTCGTCAGGTATTCCGCTGGGATGTCGCTGCCATCTCCAAAACAACCATACATCGGCAGGTCCTCTGCCACATTGTTGTTGAGCATCATCAATGTTTCGTAGATTTCTTCGGGCAAGTGACTGGGATGAAATTGGTCCACTTGATTGAACCATACCTCCTCAGACGTGATGGGATGCTGGATGATCGACGAGCGGTTTTGGATCAGTCGGAGCATTCCCCCACTTCTCCACTCGTATTCAATGTCGTTGGCATCGCAAAAAACTTCAACTTCTTTTTTGTCCTGGGTCTCAAATGTTTCCTGCCAAGACGGTCCGCCACCACCACCGCTGTGAATGTTCCGAATGTAGCGGACGCCTTTTTCTCTGAACTCACTGACGATGTGTTCGGGGATGGAGTCCAGCACTTTTCGGCAATCTGAGATGGCCGTTTCTCCTCCGGTCGCAGAGGGAATGATGCAGCAGAAAAACAGCTTGCTCGGCCAGTTGGAAGAATAGGACAGCTCGTTGTGCAGGGTGATGTAATGACTCTTGTCGTACTCTGTAGAAGTGTAGATGTTCGACTGAAGCTTTGAGCGAGGCGAAAAGCCATCGATGTATGGTTTCAACTCCTCTGTGATGCGATCCAGGATGCCGTTGAAGTCATTGATGGTTTCGATGCCACATTGCTTGAAAAGAACCGCGCCGTGCTGCTTGAGTTTTTCCTCAATTCTTTCTTCGTTTTCTAGGTACCAAGTCCCAAAATCTTTTTCGCCTTCGGAGGCTTGGTAGTGGACGACGTAGGGCAATCCGTCCTGTTGTTCCCAATTCATAAGTTTGTCAATTAATGGATGGTGTAAGTGGTATAAGTGAATTCAAAAATCTGAGCTCATTTCTCGGTAGGCACTCTCCTCAATGTCGGCAAAGGAGTCGCTCTGCAACTTGGTCAATGCGTCGAGAGAAGTACCTGATGTTGCTTGTGTCATTTGGTCGAGTACATCTGTAAAATCGTTGAACAACTTCGCGATGGCAGCTTCTTCGTAAATGGCTGTTTGGAAGTGAATGTCTACAACGATTTTTTGGTCGTGTTCTGTGAAATACCACCAGAGCGGGTCTTTGGCCTTCACCACTTTTGAGCGATGAGGACGGATGTCCAGCTGGGACAAGTCGCTTCGATCCAACTCGTGTTCCCGGTGAAAGACAGAGGTTTGGTAGGTGACCCCTAGTTCGTAAATGCTCCTACCCTGTATCAATCTTTTCTCGTCGTTGATGAGGTCCATCATCTCTTCGAGTGGATAGAGGTGGTGCTTGAGTGCCTTGAGGATTCCTTGCTTGACTTGCTGCATCCATTCCTCCAATACCATCTGATGATTCAACTGAACGCGCAAGAAATAGGAGTGCAAAAAATACCCCATCATGTCCTCCAATTCTTTGTGGACCCTGCCCGCCGATACACTGGCGATGAGCAGATCGGTCTTTCGGCTGTACTGATATTTGAGCAGGAACAAGGCGCTGACAACGACAGCATACAAACTGAGTTCATGTCCAGCGGCAAACGAAAGGAGAGCATTGTTCTTCGGAATTTCAAAAATGCAATTGCTGCCATCCAAAGACCTTGTTGTCTCTTCCGTTCGGTATGATTTCAAGCTGTCCTGATACACCACATTGGACAGCTTCTCTTTCCAATAAGATGCCGCCTCCCAATACGCCCCAGAGTTCTTGCTGTCATTCATCCACACAGCGTAGTCCTTGTACTGAATCCGCCTGCTTTGTTTCTCCCACTCCTCTCCACAGACAATGGCGCGATACCGCTGAAGCAATTCCTGAACAAACAGTTCAATCGACCAACCATCGCTGATCAAATGGTGGATTTCGATCAGAACCAGTCTGGTGTTTTCTTCTACTTCGACAATTCCAAAGTGAAACAGAGGCCAGCGGTCAATGGAAAAAGAAGCATCCAACCAAAGCAGTTCCTCCCAGCTGTATTCAGGAAGGTGATTCCGATCAAGCTTGATTTCATACTGAAGATCATCTGCATCCAAAATCTGCTGGCGGGATTCCCCCTGTATGGAGGGAAATACCGTTCGCAATACTTCGTGAGATGCGACAACTTGCCGCAATGCCTCATTCAGAGCCTCCAGGTGTAGCACTCCTTTTGCCACAAAACTCATGGCAATGTTGTGCGCCTCTTTGTCAGTTTGATGCTGGATTTTCAACCAAAAACCCAATTGAGCAGGAGACAATGGATAACTGTCGGCCTGTTCTGCCCGAGGGATGATGGACAAAGAAGACAGGCTTGCGTTTTCCACAAAGTGAATCATATCCGACAGCCTTCGATGTTCAAAAACATCCTCAATGTCCATGTCGCAGTGGAAAGTCTCCCGCAGCTGATTGAGCAAGACCATCGCACTGAGTGAATGCCCTCCCAATTCAAAGTAATCGCTCTGAAGGGACGCAATGGAGAGGTGGAGATTTTTCTCCCAAAGAGATTTCACCTTCTTACCCAACGCACTCAACTGCGCTTCCCCAAGCTCCGCCTCTGGGAGTCCAGTCGATGTCGGAACCTTGCTTTCCAAAATCCGTTTGTCCACCTTCCCATTTTTGTTGGTGGGCAAAGAGGGCAGTGCCGAAATGGATTGAGGAATCATGTAGCTCGGCAAATGGCTCGCCAGAAATGATTTGATGTCTGCCTCCTTCAATGGCATTTCCGACACATAGAATCCATGCAAGGCATAGCCATCCGCTTTTTTCAGACAAAGAATGACTGCCTCTTGGATGCCGTCAAAGCGCCCCAACACCCGCTCAATTTCTCGCACCTCTATTCGGTTTCCATCTATCTTGATTTGCTGGTCCTTCCTACCCAGATATTGCAACTTGCCATCTGCTCTCCAACGGGCCAAGTCCCCGGTATTGTACAAAGGACCATCCTGGTATTCGGAGAAGATGTCGTACTTTCTGCTCGGCAGTTCTTCGTCTACATATCCATCAAAAACATTGGCCCCGCTGATGTACAAGGTGCCAACCACTCCTCTTGGAACCAACCGCCCATCTTCGTCCAGCAAATAAGCGTGGTTGTTGGCAATTGGCCGTCCAATGTTTTGGAACTCTTCCAAAGGCATTTCCCCGGAGAAAGTATTGGTGGTGATGACATGAGTTTCTGAAGGGCCGTAATAATTGTGAACTTGTATGTGGGGATTGCTTTGCAAAAAAGCAGCAAACTTTTTCGCCACAACCAACTGCTCTCCATAGGTGATGATGTGCCGCAAGCCCAAGGCGTTCAAGCGATCCAAATCAATGACCGTAATAAAGGAGCGCAAAACGGAGAAAGGCAGGGAGACAATGGAGATGTTGTTTTGCAAAATGTAGTCAAACAGTTTGTCAAAGTCCCGCCGCTCTTCCTTGCTCGGCAGGTGGATGGTCAAGCCGCTGGCCAGACAAAATGCAATGTCTTGGATGGATGCATCAAAGGTAAAAGACGCAAATTGCAAATAGCCTTCTGCTGGACGAACAGTTAGATTTTCCTTTTGCCACTCAATCAAGTTGGAGATGGTCCGGTAGGGATGAATAATTCCCTTGGGCCTGCCAGTTGTACCCGAGGTGTAGACGATGAACGATTCGTCTTCCAAGCTGCTTTCCCCAAAGATCATTTTGTCTGTAGGCACTCTTTGGAGGTCTTGATAATTGGCCGTTTGGCAAGCAGAAAAATCGTCTTTTTGGGGTCCATCCAGAACAAGAAGTTTGGGCTTGGACTCCTGTAGGATGAATGCCCTTCTTTTCTGTGGCGTTCTGTCGTCAAGGGGAAGATAGCATGCCCCTAGTTTGGAGAGAGCCAAAAACATCAATGGATAGACCACTGGAGCATCTGCATAGACGGCAATGCGATCTCCTCTGCCCACATCGTAGCGCTGCGAGAGATTTGTTGCCATGTTGTCGGCGAGTTGGTGACAGCGGGCCAGACTGTATGTCTCGTCCCCACAGCGAATGGTCAGTGCATTGGGGGACTGTTCCAATTGGCGATTCAACAGAGAAGAAATGTGCGAAATCTCTGCCTGTTCTTTCCGGGGATACAACACCACTTTTTCTTGTTCAGACAGGACAGAAATCTGATTGACCAACTTGCTCCCATCTCCACTGCACAATCGCAAAATAGCCAAGAGGTGGTCCATCATTTGTTTTGCACTCGACTCCTCAAACAAGTCGGAATTGTAGGACAAACGCAAGCGGAAGCGATCCTTTGTTTCCACCATGTTCAACAGCAAATCAAACTTGCTGGTAGGAGGATTCAATTGAATTTTTTCCAACTGCAAATTCCCCAGATTCCATTCTCCCTGCTCAAAGCCAATGTCATTCTCGTATTGATGAGCAAACATCACATCGAAAAGAGGCGACCGACTGACATCCCGAGGAAGGACAAGTTTTTCCACCAGTTCGTCCAAGGGATACAACTTGTGATTCAATGCCTCCAACAAGCTTTGGTGCTCTTGCTGCAGGGCTTCCTTCAAACTCAATGATGGCTGCAAATTTGATCGGACCGCAATGACATTTAGGTACAGACCAATCTGGTTTTCCAACGCCCGATGATCTCTGTCCGACACTGGCATTCCAACCACCAAATCGCTTTGATGGGAATACTTGTACAACAACAATTTGAAACAAGCCAAAAAGAAGGAAACACTCGACAGTCGATCTGCCCCGATCTTGGTCTGTATCTCTTCGACCAAGTCTTGCTCCAATTCTCGAAAGAGGTTGTTGCCACGGAAGGTTTTTCTTTTTGGTCTTGGAAAATCACAAGGAAGTTCCAAAGCCTGGGGCAGCTCATCAAAGCGCGCCAGCCAATACAGTTCCGATGCTTTATACAAATCGCTTTTTGCCATCTCGTTCTTCCAATGCGCATATGCTTTGTACTGGTAGACAATCGGCTGGAGAGAGGGGATTGTGTTGTGAACAAAGGCTTCGTAAGACGTCAACAATTCTTTGATGAAAATGGCCACTGACCAATCGTCAAAAATGATGTGGTGAATGTTGAACAAAATGTATCGGACTTGATCACTTTCTTCGAGAATGTGGACCTTGAACAAGGGGCCCTTTTCCAAGTCGAAAGGCAGGGCCGCAATGGCCAGCAATGTTTCTTTGACGGATGTTCCCGGCTCTTTTCTTCGCACATCAATGTCACATCTCTTTGGGGGCGTGATGAGCTGTTGGGCATCGGGGAAAATGGTCCGCAAGATTTCATGTCGTTCCAGCATGCCATCCACTGCTTGTTGAAATGCCTGTTGGTGAAATGTTCCACCGACTCGCAGCGCAAAGTCAATGTTGTACGCACTTCTGTTTTTCCGCAACTGGTGAATGAACCAAAGTCGCTTTTGGGCTTTGGAAGACTCGTATCGTTCCGCCACAGGCAAATGTATCAATGCAGGGAGAGGAGTCGACGCAGTTGTCGAGTTCTCATCTACAAACTTTGCCAAATCCCTCAGAATGGAATGATCGAAAAAATCGGATATGTCCAAGTCAAACTGAAAGACATCTCGAATCCGATTTTTCACCATGATGATCTTCAGACTGTGTCCACCCAACTCAAAAAAGTCATCCGTCGCACTCAGCTGTTTGAGCCCCAAAACCTCTTGCCAAATGGCAGCAATTTGTTGCTCCGTTTCATTGTCAGGTGCCACATATTCTCTGCCCAATAAATCCTCTCGATTGACTTCTGGCAAGGCCTTCCGATCCACTTTCCCATTGGAGGTGAGTTGCATGGATTCTAAGGCCACAAAAAAAGCAGGCAGCATGTACTCGGGCAGTTGGCTTTGCAGGAAATTGCGAATGTCGGTTTTCTCCATGGCCTCCGTGGACGCATAGTAGGCAACGATCACATCTTCCTGATTAACTGTTTTCAAATCGACTGCTACCTGCTGTATGCTGGGAGAAAATTGTGCAATGGCATTTTCAATCTCATCCAATTCAATCCGGTAGCCCCTGATCTTCACCTGTCGATCTACCCGACCAATGAATTCCAATTCTCCGTTGGGCAACCAGCGCGCTTTGTCGCCCGTTCGATACATTCTTCCCCTGGCCAAGTAGACATCTGGCAGAAATCTTTCTCGATCCAATTCCGGCCGATTCAAGTATCCCTGAGCCACCCCATGGCCTGCCACATACATCTCCCCCACCCTGCCATAAGGCAACAACTGACGTTGTTCGTTCAGGATGTACAACTGGGCAAAAGACAAAGGCTTTCCGATGTTGCTGAGTTCAGAATTCAGATCCCCTGGCCCAAGCTCCTTGAGGGTGACGTGGACAGTCGTTTCCGTAATGCCATACATGTTGATCAACTTGACATCCGGATGCTTGTCATGCCATTCCTTCAACTTATTGGGCAGCAACATTTCGCCACCGAAGATGACATAGCGAAGTGGCGCTGTCAAAGATTCGTGTGCCATGAAGTTGTAAAAGGCAGAAGGTGTTTGGCTGAAGATGGTCGCATCCTGCGCATTCATGAGCTGGCAAAGAGCGTCCAGATCGCGTGCCTCCGCAGGGGTCACCATCAGCAATTGCCCACCCGACAACAAACACCCAAAGATCTCCCACACAGAAAAGTCAAAGCAATGAGAATGAAACTGCACCCAGGTATCTTTTGCATCCACTTTGATGTGTTCAAAACAAGAATGCAGCAAGGCCACCACATTGCGATGAGACACCCGAACTCCTTTGGGCTTGCCCGTCGTACCAGAAGTGTAGATGATGTAAGCCGTTGCATCGCTGTCGACTTCTCGGCTGTCAAATGACGTTTTTTCTTCCTTGGCTTTGCCCATCCATGAGTTCGTGAATGCCCGATCAATCGTCAGCTTACAATCGGAATCCGAAAGGATGAATTGCTTTCTTTCCTCAGGATGAGCAGCATCCATTGGCACGTATGTCGCCCCCAGTTTCAGGAGGGCCAGGAGTGCGATGATCAACTCATCGGTCTTGGGCAAAGTGACAGCGATTTTGTCTCCTGACTGAATGCCAAAGGTGCCTTGGAGCAAATTGGCCAGTTGGTTGGACAAGACATCCAATTCCTTGTACGACAGTGGATCGAAACTGCTCCCTACCAGGGCTGTCCTGTCTTCATGTTTGAGAAGCTGCGAGCGAAACAGACTTGGGATGCTGGCCCGCCGATCAAATGCAGACAGCTCTCCTTGTTGAGATGACAACAAGACCTGAGATTCCTCTTCTGTCAGCAGGTCAAATTCTTCCAGCAGCAGCTCCGGCTTTTGCAGGGACTCAGCGATCAACTTTTCGTATGCTGTCAAAAAGGCCTTCATTGTATACGCTTCAAAATACAATCCGTTGTAGGTCAAACTGAGCAAGAGCGAATCTTCTTTTTCACTGACCAACAGGTTGAGGTCGTACTTCCCCCAGCCGAGATTCCGACTGTTGATCTCCCATTCTTCCTCATCCATTTGAGAATCCACCACATCATATTGGAAGAGAAGGTCAAACAAAGCCGTCCGACTTCTGTCCTTCTTCGGATTGATTTCCGACACCAATTTGTCAAAGGGCATGGACTTGTATTTCTTGGCCATCTCCCAAGTTCGCATCACCTCCCGATGGTGCTCTGCAACGGTTTTGTGTGGATCAATGCTCGACCGCAAAACCACCAAATTGTCCACTGGCCCCAGCAGCACATTCGCACTCTCGGGTCTGAGCGGCATGACAGTCCCCAAGACCACATCAGGAAGAGCGGTAAACTTGGAAAGAATCATCTTGTACATCGCCAACAAAAACACTTGGATGGACCCACCCTGTTCGTCGCAAAACCTCGCCATCCCATCTTTCGAAATTTCTGTCCGCAGCAACTGGCTTTTGTATACGTGAATGTGCTCCCGCTTGTGATCCGTTGGAAAATACAAAACGGGGTTGTCCACTAGCTGGGCCTTCCAATAAAACAAGAGCGGCTCCAGTTCATCCTGTCCCAACTCATTTTGCCAGTTGGAAAAACGTTGGTAGGGAACAATTTTCGTTGCTGGTACGGCCACATCTCTTTCCAATGCATCGAGGAAGAATGCACGAATCTTTTTCACACTGTGGTAATCCACGATGGCATGGTGAAGAACGAGAAATAGGTGACACCCTTGCTCCGACAATTCATAGTACCCTCTCAATAAAAAGTCACCGTCATCAAATGGCAGACTTCGAAGAAGCTCCGCTCGTGCAAAAACATCCTCTGTAGGCACCAGCAATTTTGCCAAGTCCACCTCTTCGATGGGAACAATCTTTTGGCAAATGCGACTCCCCTCTTCCACAACCAATTTGGTCCGCAGGATCTCGTGGTCTCGCAACAAGCTGGCAAAGGCATTTCGCACTGCTACTTCAGATACCTGCCTCTTGATGCTGATGGCCAAAGGGACATTGTGATAGATCGGATTGCCATCGTACAAATGATCCTTTTCAAAGTGATTGATGAACCACAATCTTTGCTGATGATAAGAACTTTTGATTTTCATTTTTGATCGTTCCGTTTCTGTTTGTTTACAATTGAAAAGAAGGAAGGGCATCTTCGTCGACCAACTGTATGCCCTCGATCCTACCCGTGGGATCATCAACCATTTGGGCAATGATTTTCAGCAATCTCTGCTCGAAATTCTCCATTTCTTTTTCTGTAAAAATGGCCGTTTGGTATTCGATCAGATAACTCAACTCGCCATTCAGTTGACGGATGTATACACATAGAGGAAACTTGCTTTTCTGCTCACTGACCTTCAAGGCTTTGACAGACAAACCCTCTACTTCTTGGAGATAGCTGCTGTCGTTGACGAGTACGTTGAGGTAGACATCCATTCTCGATGCCAAAGAAAAATGATGGTCCTTTTCAAACTGTTCTACGATCTCATCAAATGGGAAAAAGGAGGCTTCGAGTAGTTGAATTTGATCTTGCGAAGCAGCGTAGAGCAGTTGGTTTAAGTCTTGGTCTTTGTCAATGGTCAATCGAAAGGGCAATACATTCAGGTACAAGCCCATTTGCCCCATCAAATCCGCATGCTGCCGAAGACTGGAGGGGATGCCAATCAGCACATCTTTTTGCCGCGTTTTTTTGTGAATCAATACTCCCAGGGCTGTCGCCATGACGCTCATCAATCCTTGTTTGTTGTGCCGACAATGGTCCTTGATCCGCTCTGCCAGTTCGGGTGCAAAAGAGTTTTCCAAACTGTGGCCCTCCAGTCCGCCATGCCCCTTGGTGCCGTACCAGTGGGGCCTCCGCCTCAAGCCACGTAGGTACCCTTGCCAAAAGAGTTTTTGCTCATCAAAATAAGAACTTGCCAGCTTGTCATTGATCCATTTGGCGTAGTCTTTATAGTGGATGTCGAGCGGAGGCAGATGCAGTTTTTCCTTCTGAGACAAAGCGCGATACCTCAGCATTACCTCTTGAAAAAAGAGATTCAAGGACAACATGTCTCCAATGATGTGGTGCATCACAAAAGAGAAAATGTACTGATCTTCTTTCTCCTGCAAAATGAGAAGGCGAAACAGGGGACCATGCACAAGATCGAAATGGTGGTGTTGCCAGTTGGCCAACTGACCTTGTGTACTTTCCAATTTGTATTCTTCCAAACTGACCACTTCCTCGACCTCCATTGCCTCCCTCACATACTGGCGTACCTCTCCTCCCTCATCCAACACAAAATGGGTCCGAAGGATTTCGTGACGGTCCATGACCTGCTGCACTGCCTCTGTGACATGCGATACAATCAAGGGGCCGTTGAGCTGGTATTGAAATGCCATGTTGTGGGAAATGGAACCGTCGCGAGTCTGTGAAGCGAGCCAAATGCGATTCTGTTCTCTGGAGATGTCATAGCCCACTTCCGAAGGTGCCAGTGGATCAATTTTGGGGAGCGGCACTCGTTCTTTTGAGGAGATCAGTTTGGCCAAGGATTGGATGGATTCTCGTGCATAAAAGTCCTTGATCTGCACCGCAACACCCAACTTGGCCTGAATCAGATTGGCCAGTTGGAGCATCAGCAGACTGTGCCCACCCAATGCAAAAAAACTGTCTGTGACACCCACTTCTTCCACCCCCAATACCTCTTTCCAGATTTGGGTCAACTCTTTTTCCACATAGCCGCGAGCCACCACATGTTCTTCCGAGACAAGCAGGTCCGATGCCATTGCAAGAAGTGCCTTTTTGTCAATCTTGCCATTGGGGGTCAAGGGCATGGATGCCAAATACATGTAGGAATGGGGAATCATGTACGATGGCAATCTCTGTTGCAAGAACTGCTTCAACTCTGTCTTTTCCACCTCCGACTTGGCAACATATTGAAGCAGCAATTCTTTTTCTGTTCCGATCTGTTTCAACTGTACGACGGCCTGCTGCACGTCATCCGAAAACTGCAGGACAGCATTTTCAATTTCTCCCAACTCAATCCTGAACCCGCGAAGCTTGATCTGATCGTCTTTCCGCCCAATGAATTCAATGCTTCCATCTGGCAACCACTTGGCCAAATCTCCCGTCTTGTACAAGCGCTCCCCTGGCTCGAAAGGATGATCGACAAATGTTTTCGATGTGAGTTCCGAACGGCGCCAATAGCCTCTCGACAATCCCGCACCCGAGATGCACAATTCGCCAATGACACCTTTGGGCTGCAGTTGATGGGCTTCGGAAAGAATGTACATCTTCGCATTGTCGATGGGTCGACCAATTGGAATGACACCATCTGTTTCTTCCTTGATGAGGTACCAACTGCTGTAAGTCGTGTCTTCTGAAGGACCATACAAATTGTACACATCCATCTCTGCCAAGGGCAATTTCCGACTGAAGCTGGGTGGGACAACTTCGCCTGCTAGATTCAAAATGGAAACAGCAGACAAATCAACTTGACTGTCCAGCAAGGACCGAATCACTGACGGCACTGCATTGATCAGCACATTTTTGTCTTTTTCCAAATGACGGGGAATCGACAAGCCATTTTCCACCACACGCACACTCTTGCCGATGCTCAATGGGTAGAAAATTTCGTACACCGACAAATCAAAGCAATGGGAGGTCGAGAAATAAGCAGTGTCAAAGCCATCCATCCCAAACTGTTTGATGGACCAGTGAAGCAAGGCCACGACATTTTGGTGCTCAATCATCACCCCCTTCGGCTGTCCTGTGGAACCCGAGGTGTAGATGAGATAGGCCAGTTGTTGGCAGTCCAATTCCACGGTCGGTTTCCGTGCATCTTTTTCCCTCTCTGAAAAGGCAGACAAATACTCCTCTGTGACAACCAAGGCACATTGACTGTCTTCTTTGAGGTAGGCAATTCGCTGAGCGGGATGGGATGGATCAATGGGGACATAAGCGCCTCCCGTTTTCAAGACTGCCAATAGACTGATGACCAGCCACTCACTGCGCTCCAAGGCCACTCCCACAAGCGTTTCTTTCTCAATTGGTCCAGTGGCCAGCAAGTCATTGGCCAGGGCATTGGACAGATGTTCCAGCTCTTGATAAGTCAGTTGTTTTTGGTCATGTATGACAGCTACGGCATCGGGGGTCTTGGCCAATTGATCCCGGAACAAGCTGATGATGGTTTGTCCTGCCGGGTAGTCAACCGCTGTATCGTTGAACAGTTGCAAGATTTCTTTTTCTTCCTCTGCACGGAGATAGGCCAACGAATCAATGGGCTTGTCTGGCTCGGCCACCGCCGCTTTCAGGAAGCCTTCCAAATGACTGCACAAAGCATTGATTTGTTCCGCTTCATAAATGTCTGTGTTGTATTCCAAGCGCAAGTGAATGCCTCGTTCATCCTCCGAAAAAGAAAAGGTCATGTCGAATTGGCTGACCGACCGCGAGATCTCTTGGTAAGCACTTATTTGCAATCCATCCATGTCAATCGATGTCTCCTGCTGGTTTTGTAAAATGACCAAGACATCGAACAAAGCGGAGCGGGAGGTATCCCGTTGGACCGCCGTCTTTTCCAGCAATTTTTCGAAGGGGTACTCTTGGTGCTCGTACGCTTCCAGCAAGGTCTGCTTTTGTACCTTCAACAAAGAGGCAAAGCCAACTTTCGCATCAAAAGTGGTGCGAATGGCCAGGGTATTGATGTACAGGCCAATTTGGTTTTCCAAGTCCGCATGGCCCCGGCCTGCAATGGGCGTTCCCAACAAAATGTCTGTCGCCCCAGTATATCTGTGAAACAAGCCATTGATGGCAGACAACAAGCCCATGTAAAGCGTTGCACCTTCTCGTTTGGCAAATGCGCGAAGCTTGTCACTCCATTCCTTTGGAAAGTCGTACAATTTCGTTGCCCCATGGTAGGTCTTGACAGGAGGGCGTCCCTTGTAGCTTGGCAATTCCAAGACAGGCAATTCTCCCAATAATTTTTGCTCCCAGTATGCCCCTTGCTTTGACAATTTTGCTTGTTGCTCTTCACTCTCCATCCACAGCACATAGTCTTTGTATTGCATGGCCAGTGTCGGGAGTGCCACCCTGCGCCCAGCCAGCAATTGGTTGTACACCTGTATCAATTCTTTGGCAAACACTTCCATGGACCAGCCGTCCCCAATGATGTGGTGAATGGCGAAGAGCAGGTAGTGCGTATGAGCGTCTGTCTGTAAGATGCGGGCCTTCAGCAATGGGGCTTGTTCCAAGTCAAATTCTTCCTGGTAAAAAGAGTGGATGCCATCCTTTGCTTCTTGCTCCGAGACCCTGGCCTGTTCCATGGCAAAAGCAAGGTCTCGCTCCTCGACAATCTGCTGATGAACGGTTCCATTTCGCTTGACAAAACGAGTGCGCAAAGACTCATGACGCCCCATCAAATAACGGAAGGACTTCTCCAATACTTCTGCATCCAAGTAGCCCACCATTTTGAAAACACCGGGAATGCTGTAGGCTTTGTTGCCACCATCAAACTGACTCAAAATCCACAGCCGCTTTTGGGCAGCACTCAAAGGATAGTAGTCCCTTTCTGCAAAGCGTGTGATGCCTGCCACCTCTTGACGGGTCATGCGCTCCGACAAAGATGCGATGCTTGGATTGGTAAAAATCTCTTTGACACCAATGGTAAAAGACAATTGCTGATTCATCCGATTGATCAACTGAGTGACCTTTAGACTGTGACCACCCAATGCAAAAAAGTTGTCCGTAATCCCCACCTTTTCCACATCCAATACCTCTTGCCAAATCGCCACCAGTTGCGCCTCTATTTCATTTCTTGGCGCCACATACTCTTTCTCGTCTGCCCCCAGTTGTATCTTAGGCAAGGCCTTCCGATCGATCTTTCCGTTGGGAGTCAATGGGATGGAATCCAGTTGAATCAAATGGTTGGGGATCATGTAAGCTGGCAAGTAGGCGTGCAGGGAATCTTTGAGGGCAGCCACATCCATTTCTTCCTCGCCGACCAAATAAGCCGCCAAGTATTTTTCTTCCTTCTGCTTCACAATGATGGCCACTGCTTGCGTCACCGCTTGCTGGTTCATCAAGACATGCTCAATTTCCCCCAACTCTATTCGATGGCCGCGGAGCTTGACCTGTGTATCTTTTCTGCCCAAAAATTCAATATTGCCATCGGGCAGCCACTTGGCCAAATCTCCCGTCTTGTACAATCGCTCTCCCTCCTTGAAGGGATGTGGAATGAATGCCTTATCGGTCAAGTCCGGAAGGTTCAAATATCCCCTCGACAATCCGGCCCCCGAAATGCACAACTCGCCAATGACACCCTTGGGCTGCAAGCGGTTGCTTTGTCCATCCAAAATGTACAATTGGCAATTGCTCAGTGGTTTTCCGATTGGAATATTGGGCGTCGTGATGTCTGCCAAATTTTCGACCCGATAATAGCTGGCGCAAACCGTACACTCCGTCGGACCATAGGCATTGAGAATCTTTATCTTGTTGTCAAAATACCATTCAACAGAGCTGGGTTTGATGCCCTCCACGCCAATGAAGATGTGTTGCAGATGCAGGTCATCGTAGGTAGCCAGTCGCTCCGCAATCTCTTCCAAATGCATGGGATGGAGATAACAATGGGATATTTTGTTTTCGCAGATGAAATCGGCGTATTCCTGGGGGTTGTAAATGATTTCTTCCTCTGGAATGAATAGGGTACTTCCGGAAGTGATCGATGTCATGATTTCTAGTACGGATGCATCAAAAACCGTTTTGCAGCTCAGAGAGGTTCGGTGAACACCCATTTGATAATCAAACACCAAATTGGACAGGCTGCCGTGTTCGATCATGATTCCTTTTGGTGTTCCGGTGGAGCCAGAGGTGTAGATGAGGTAGGCCAATTGATCGACCGAAATCTCTGCGGCGGGCGCTGTCGGATCAAAGGGGCCAGCGGCAAAGGCATCGATGAAATCCTTGTCGATCACGATGGGACAATTCGCATCTTGTAAAATGTATTCAATGCGTTTTTGGGGAAAGTCTGGATCGATGGAAACATAGGCTGCACCTGCTTTCAAAATGGCCAACATACTCACCACCACCCACTCGCTTCGCTGCAATTGGATGCCGATGATGGCCTCTTTCTTCAGCTGACCCACAGAGTCCATCAGGTGATTGGCCAAGCCATTGGATAGATGTTCCAATTCTCGATAGGTCAAAAGCTTGTCTGCATGCACGAGGGCATTGGCTTCCGGCCTCCGCTCCACTTGCTCGCGAAACAAATCGACAACTGTTTTTTCCTTGGGATAATCTGCCTTTGTATCGTTGAAAACTTCCAGGAGTTCCCGCCGCTGTTCCGCTCCCATGCAAGGGACTTCCTTGTAAGGAACAGAAGGGGAAGAAACCATCGTTTCCAAAATGGCAAAATAGGCATCGAACATCTGGTTCATGACCTCCTCGGAATAGATGTCACTGTTGTACTCCCATTCCACCATGATCGTCCGATTGCGCTCCTCTAGTCCCTCTTGCAGGGCCTGTTCAAAAGGAGTGACCACCACGACATTGATGTCAAACTTGGCCGTCAGATTGTGAGAGTCAATGACTTCCAATTCCAAATCTGGCAGAAAGAGATTTCGGGAAGGGGTATTCATAAAACTGAACATGTATTGAAACAATGGCATCAGTCCCAGACTTCTCGTTGGCGAAAGGTGTTCGACCACTTTCCCAAATGGCGTGTCTTCGTGGGTGTAGGCCTCAAAGCAAGTTTGTTTGATCTTGTCAAGAGCGGCCCCCAACGAGTCCGTTCCGTCCAACTGGGTTCTCAGCGCAATGGTATTGATGACCATCCCCAAAACATTTTCAATCGAAGCCAATCTGCGGTTGGCGACTGCCGTGCCAATGCAAATGTCGGATTCGTTGCTGAAGCGACTGAGCGTTAGTTTGAAGGCTGCCAGCATGCTGATGAAAAGCGTGGCACCATGCGCTACACTGAAAGCCCGTATTTTATCTGACCATTCTTCGTCGATCGTTCTGATCAGCAATTTTCCATTTCCCGAAATCTGTAGGGGGCGCTTGCATTTTTGCGGCAAGGGCAAAACCGGAATGTGTCCCTCCAGTTTTTGTTTCCAAAAAGACAAATGACTGTCCAAGCGCTCATCGTCAAAAAATGATTTTTGCCAATGAGAAAAGTCTTTGAATTGCAGCCGGGGAATCTCGATTTGAAAGTTCTCATCCTCGATGAGTTTCGAGTAAACATCAATGAATTCCCGAAGAAGAATCCCTTGTGTCCAACCGTCGTGAATGAGGTGGTGTTCGCAAAAGACGAGAATGTTTTCTCTCTCCGATTTCCGAAGGATGTACACCCTGAGCAAGGGCCCTTTTTCGAGATCGAAAAGTCGATTGCCTTCTTGGAAAATGAAGTCTTGAATTTCTGCCTCTTGTTCTTGGGGAGAAAGATTTTCCAGAGAGTGCAGAGGGATGGAAAAGTAGTAGGGCGGGAGGATTTTCTGATGCGGGATGCCATTGACGACTGGAAAGACCGTCCTCAGGATTTCGTGCTTTTCTGTCAACAGGGTAAAGGCCTTTTCAATTCGCTTCAAATTCATTTGCCCCCTCATCTTGATGGCCCGTGGCACGTAGTAAGACTTGTTGTCTTGGTTGAGCTGATCCAAAAACCACAGTCGCTCCTGGGGATAAGACAGTGGATACAATTCTTGCTTGGGTGCTTTTTCCAGCTGGAAGGAATGGGAAATTTCCTTTGTTTCCAAAAGCTTGGCAGCCTCGTAAATTGTGGGGGCTTCGTAAAATTCCCGCAGCGAAATGTCCTGTTTTCTCTCCTCTCTGATGATGCCGATGAACTGGTTGGCCAGCAGAGAATGTCCTCCCAATGCAAAAAAGCTGCTGTGAATGTCCACCTCTTCCAAGTTCAAAAGCTTCTTCCAGATGTTTGCCATTTCGTACTCCACAGCCGTTGACGGAAAAACCATTGCTGCTTTGGCAAGTATTTTTTCAGGCAAGGGCAAGCGCTTGCTGTCAATCTTGCCACTGGCGTTCAAAGGGAAGGCATCCAGCAGCAGCACATGATTGGGGATCATATGAGCTGGCAGTTTTTTCTTGAGACTTTTCAACAGAGAATCAACATCTACTTGTCCACTGGCGCTCACATAGGCGATGAGGGCCGGTGCCTGTTGCCATTCCCTCATGCTCACATGACAAGCCCTGACGGAGGGAGTTATTTCTTTGATGGCTTGCTCAATTTCCTGTGGTTCGATGCGGTAGCCACGAAAGCTCAACTGGCTGTCTTTTCTTCCCTGGAACAACAATTCCCCCTGCTCATTCCATCGGCCCAAATCCCCTGTCTTGTACATCCGCTTTCCATCCACCTCTACAAATAGTGCGGCAGTGAGCTGGTCCTGATTGAGATAGCCATTGGCCAGTCCCATCCCCGCCAATGCGATCTCTCCCAAGGCCCCCTTGGGCAATAAATGCTGATCATTGAGGAGGAAAACATCTCGGTTGGCGATGGGCTTGCCGATGGGGACTTGGACGTCCTCCGCTCTGATTTTGTGGTAAGTGGCACAAACCGTACTTTCTGTCGGCCCATAGGTATTGTAGACCTCCATGCTGTCCAATAAGTGATCAACTTGCTCTCTTTTCAAAACGTCGCCCCCGCTGATGAGAATTCTCAACTGAAGCTCGTAGTCTGCCTGATGGTCACTCAAATATTGGACAACAAAAGGGTTGGTGCTCAAAAGAGTCACCTCGTGGCGACTACACTCTTGAAGCAAGCTGTGAAAATCTTTTGGACTTTCTGCAACGAGCAGTTTTCCTCCGACGGTAAGGATGGGAAATATTTCTTCCACCGAAGTATCGAATACCAAAGCAGATTGCTGAATGACACAATCGGATGCTGTCAGTCGAAAGTAGGTGGAAAAAGTTGTGGCATAATCGATGAGTGATTCATGCCGAATGGATACCCCCTTGGGCCTGCCTGTCGAGCCGGAGGTGTAGATGATGTAGGCCTCATCCTCAGGAGAAATGGAAACCACTTTTGTACTCCCCACTTCCTCCTCAAAAATTGGCTGGACCAGACTGTGGGGACAATCAAAGTCCCAGTCATCCTCATCGCTGAGCAGGAGTCGGACTTGGCTGTCTTTCAGGATCAGCGCCATCCTTTCCCTGGGAAATGTTTTGTCCAAGGGGACGTAGGTGGCTCCCGACTGCAATACCCCTAAGACGGTAGGAATGAGATCAATGGATCTGTCGAGCAAAACGGCCACCCGATCTCCTTTGCCAATTCCTCGATCTTGCAAATGTGCTACAAGGCGTTTCATCCGCTTGTTGACGTCCAGGTAGCTAATGGCTTCATCCTGGTAGGCAATTGCTTTCTGGGAAGAAAACTTGTGAAGATTGTCCCTCCACAATTCCAGAAAGCTCCCTTTTGCCATTGGCCGATCCTCTCCTTTGGAAATGGCCTTGACCTCTGCCAATTGCTCTTTGGCTGTGACAGAAATTGTCTTAATGGGTTTGTCAACTGAGTCAGCAATATTTTCAAAAATGAATTGCAGAGATGTCACCAATTCGTCAGCAATGTACTCGGGCACATAATTGCCATTGACATCGAAACGAAACTGCAGGCCCTCGCCACGATAGTCCATGATGTGAACCGAGATGGGGTCTTCTTCACTGTGATTCGACAGAGCAACGATCTCGGCCTCGTGCTGAGCAAACTCATTTTGATAAGAAAAACGCTCATAGGAAATTCTGACATCGTACAATCGATTTCCCTCGTAGGCCAATGCCTTGATGATGTCAGCTTGCTGAAACTTTTGGTGCCTCAACAGGCGAAAAGCTTCTCGTTTGATTTGTCGACTCAGCTCTGAAAAAGACAGATCAGCATCTATATGGATTTGCAGGGGGAGCAAATTGATCAAGGGGCCAAACACTTTTCGATCGGCCCGACTCAGTCTGTTCAAAACGGGGGTTCCAATGTTGATTTCTTCGGCAAAAGAAAAGCGAGAAAGCACCACAGCAAAACCTGCCAACAAGAGGTGAAATGGGCTGATGTTTTCATCGGCCGCAATGGACTGCAGACCTTGCCAAATCTCCTTGGACAGATGCAAGCTCTTGTCGTAGAAAACCCCATCTTGATTTTGCTGATGATAAATCAGTTGAGGGAAGCCCGCATATTTTTCCTTCCAATAAGCTTGGTCCTGCAAAAATACATCGGACTGATGATAGGCTTTTTCTTTCTCGATTTGCTGGACAAATGCATTGGTAGTGGTTGCCGGATCAATGCCCAGTCCTTTTGCCATGGAAGCATAAATATCGCCGAGTTCATTGAAAAGCAATTGAAAGGAATAGCCATCTGCAATGAGGTGGTGCAGTTTGGTGTACCAAATGAAAGCATCGGAATCAATCTTGATGAGCCAGATGGCAAAGAGCCGTTCATCCCGTTCCAGATCGAAGGGAATGTCAAAATCTTTGTGAATGGCATCCAAAGCATCTTGTTTGCTCTTCTTCTCAATGAACTGGATTCCAGCCTCAAAGTCGTTGTCCTGAAAAATCAGAAATGGGCGACCGTTTTCTTCTCGAAAAACACTGTTCAACAAAGGGTGTCTCTTCGAAAAAATCGACAAAGATTTCACGGCCAAATCCATTTCAAGCGCACCATTGACAATGGCGTAACCACCAATGTTGTATTTCGGAGAATGGGGCGTCAATTTTTGGTCCAGCCAAATGTATTTCTGAAGAGAAGAAATGTCACTCTTGTTCATGTCATAGATGTTTTTGGAAAGACATAAAAATCCATGGGCATTTACAGCCAATTGCTGCCATGCCAAAATTCTTAGGTTTTGCAGCGCAAATACCCATGGCATTTTTCTACAAAACTTACGATGGTCCTATTCTGATTATCTACTTCCTGTTCCGGGCAATCCATCAAATGAACTTGACGCCCAGACCATGTTAAAAAGGCAACTTGAAAACACACTCACAACGACAATTGTGATGCACATTCTCAAGAAAAAAATCCTTGACAAATTCCATAGAATTCATCTTTCAAAACACAATGTTCATGGATACACAAAAATTGATCGAATGAGCTATTACCTACTCGTTGTCCTATCCATTTTGTGGCAAGCAGCCCATTGAGCAGACAATTGTCATCGCTGCCTTTGAGAGAAAATTGGTTTGCGCTTTGCTGGTCAGACCGACTAGCACAGTCTCTGTGAGTTAACTGAGATTCGGGTGTGATTTAGATACTTTTCGTTGGTTTGTAGTTTTTACATGTATGCTGTCATCCTGTAGGAGGATTCTAATTTGGATTCGAAAACAAAGGTTTTATCGATTTTTTTGTACAGCCCGAGAATGGTCAATTTATTGATTGTTGAACAAGCAATTCCACAGGATGGATGCACTTGATGGCGTTCGGTCAAGAGAGCCATTGGATGAGTGAGAATGCTTTGAGGTTCTTCGCATCGAAATCCATTTTTGTCCTGGACTGACGCGATCGCAAAATTGGCATTTGTGGGCCAATACTAAACAGGCTTTTCTTTTGAAAACAGCTCAGACTTTTTTTGTAGAGAAGATTCGACACTTATAAGTAGGTATCAGCATGTGCCTAAGCTTTGATGCGCAAAAGATAGAAACTATTTGCTAAATCTGCACGTTTTTTTTCAAAAAAATAATCATCTGTAAAAAAACAAAACAAATGCAATCCTTCGTTTTTGCATACACTCTCTCGCCTCATGCATCCGCACCTCTCCCTCCGCTGCAGACACAGAGGACAAAGAACAAGTGAACAAGGCCAATGAATCAAAGAGTGGTAAAAAATGATCAGTTCTTTGGTCGATAAGGGACAGTCTTAATTTTGGGCTTGCCATGTTTTTTTGTGTATTGGTTGACGGTCTCTCTGCTCCGTTGCCGCACGTATTGCCGCACCTCTGAAGGCAGTGCCTTTTGCAAGCCCAGTAAGTATTTGTCCTCCACCTTCATGACCATGTCAAAGCTGAGACTCGGTTGATTGTTGTATACCTGTTCTACCACTTTTGCCATTTGGCCATAGGCTGCCTCCTCGCTCTGTCCGGCTCGTTTTGCCTCTTGGAAAGTTCGGATGGCATACTTGTTCAAGCAAGCAATGTCTTTGTAACAACCGAAGTTGCTTCGGTCTGCAGCGGCAGTGGTCGGTGCAGCAGGCACAGTGGAGGAGGGCGCGGCAGCAGTAGCGGTTTGCTTGGGAGGAGTCGCCGCCTTTTTTGGCTGCAGGGCAGTTGCTTCTTCCTTCGTCAAATAGCGGGTGGGCAAAAGTTGATTGGCTTTGGTGACCATGGCATCTTTCAGAAAGAGTCGATCATCTCCCTGTTGAAACAAGGCGTCTTGCTGGGACAGTTTTACAATGGTTGCCCCTTTGTGGTCGATGAGCTTTCCATCTCTGAAGACCATGATCTCTGGTTGGCCTTCCTTGTTGGTGGCAAACATCCAATAGGTATTCTTTTCCGTCGGCGGCAGTTTTTGCAATGGAAGAATTTCACTTTGCGCTGAGGGGCTCCAGTTGTAGGTGTAGCTCTGCTCCGTTGCCGGATCAAAAATCAATCCCAGATCAGAAGTAACAGAAGTCTGTTCAAAAGAAGAGATCAGTTGGTGATTGCCAAAAATGAAGAAGCGACCGGCAGAAGATTTGAGTAGGTAGTCATCTCCGGGCACAGCACCCATTGACCGTGCCTCGTGGAGGTCTCCGTTTTTGATGAGTTTGTAATCAACCAATTCAATCAGGGTGTTCTTTTCGGGATAGTGAATGAACGCACTATTGGTACTGAGGTCGCCCAAAAAGCGAACGCCCTTGGAAATGTTCTTGTTGTTGCGATTGAATGCCTTGAACTGATTCTTGTCCAGCAGGCGCCGATAGTAAAATTGCTCCTCAGAGGGTACAAACTTCTTCTCTGTCCAAATGGTCTCTTTGTCATAGTCATCACTGCCACTGACAAACCCATCGCTGTAGGTGATTCGCCGCTGCTCATAAGACTCCAGCATGCCGCTGCTCTTCCGAAATTCAGCCTTGCTGATCCAGTTGCCTCTCTTGTCGTATTCGTACACCCATTCGTACAAAATGGGAATCCCGATCATGTGCGCAGTGGACCGCAGTACGGTACCATCTTCTTTGACATAGATATATGCCAGCTCTGCCCTGCTTTTGGAAGCATCCTCTCCTGTAATGGACTTCTCGATGCGCACCTTTGTACATTCTTCTCCATTGATCCGATATGGCTCACTGTGGTACTTGAGGATGCGGGTCTCCTGTACATTTCCGTTGAGGTACGTCACCGTCAAACTGTTGTCAACCCTCTTGTCGGTACTTCCCTCTACATAAGTATGGGCTAGGTCATAGCTGATGTCCCCTCTCTTGTCGTATTTTTGATAGGTGACCAAGCGCCGGTGTTCATCGTAGCGCAGGATTTCTTTTGAAAGGTTGAGAATTGGATCGGCCATGTCGTATTCTGCGACAATTTTCCCATCCTTGTATTCATAGGTCACTACCTTCGTCCTCGTCACCTTGCCTGTCTTTTGGTCCAACTCCTTTGTTTCTCTCCGACGCACTGTTCCATCGGCTCCATACGAGTAGGCAATCTCAGAATCTCCAAAGGCCCCCTTTGAGGAGGTGCGCACCAGCTGACTCCCTTGGTAGGTTTTAATGCTGTAAAAATGAAAATATATCCCACTGAACCTACTAGAACCGCGCTGGCGAATTTCCCTTACCTCTCCCTTCCAATCTTTCACCATGCCCTCCACAGCAAGCTCACCTGTCAAGGCGATGGGTTGTGCGGATACAGTGCCGATGGCCAGCCAAAACAATGCAACGATGAGAATCTCCTTTTTCATAATCTATCTGATTTTGCCGCTCTAGTCCTACGTGCCATACCAATACCGTACAGCATTTGCCATTCATCTGTCGACTGCTATGTAAAGGGGACACAAAAGGATTACAAAAGTACCAGGCCAAGGGGAGTATGGACCTGTGCATGTACATTGTGCAGATGGAGAAGATGCATGGGACTATTGGATTTCTTCCAAAACTAGGGCCACCATCCTCCTGAGTCAATACTACTTTGGTAGTATATTTTGGACCAATGTCCATCACCCAAGACCAGACCATCCATCGAAAGTCCTCCTCCACTCAACAAAAGAAGCAATGCAAAACCGTGAATTGATTGATCCTTCAATTCACTTTAACATCCTTCACAATCATTTGTTATTCACAATTCCAAAACCAAATATTGATCAATCATTTAGCAAAATTGTAGTATTCTATATTCCATAAATCATTTTACACCATATTTTTCTACCATTATTCACCATCGAACCAGAAAACACCATGGCAGTTATCGCAGATACGTATTCCTTTATGATCAATGGGCAAGCCATCGCCGCTGCTCAAACCTTCGAAGTCAAAAACCCCGCAACGGGCGAGCTCATTGGCCATGCCCCCATCTCCAGCCCCGAGCAAGTGGCACAAGCCGTCGCCGCTGCCAGAGCAGCCCAACCGGCATGGGCCGCCAAATCTGATGAGGAACGCAAAGAAATTCTCCAAAAAGTTGCCCAAGTCCTCAGTGAAAACACCGAATACCTGGCCAAGTGGATCACCCAGGAACAAGGCAAACCCATGGCAGGTCCCGGCTCCATGTTCGAAATGCAAGCCTGTCTGGGTTGGACACAAGTCCCTGCCTCCCTCGACCTCCCCGTCGAAGTCGTCTTCGAAGATGACAGCCGACGAGACGAATTGCATCGCAGACCCATCGGTGTCATCGGTGCCATCTCCCCCTGGAATTGGCCCTTGATGATCGCCATTTGGCAAATCATTCCCTCTCTCAGAACCGGCAATACAGTGGTCATCAAACCCTCTGAATACACGCCCATCGGTACCCTGGAGATGGTGCGACTCATGAATACCGTCCTCCCCGCTGGTGTCCTCAATACCATCTCCGGAGACGGCAGCGTAGGAGCTCATCTGGTTCAAAACCAAGACGTGGACAAGATCATGTTTACCGGATCAACCCGGACAGCCCGCAAAATCATCGAGGCATCCGGGGGCAACATGGCCCGACTCACTTTGGAATGTGGTGGCAACGACCCAGCCATCATCCTGCCTGGTACACAAATGGCGTCCCGCGCAGGCGATCTGTTCTGGGGCGCCTTCATCAACATGGGCCAGACCTGTGCCTGTGCCAAGAGATTGTATGTACATGAAGACGATTACCAACAGGTCGTCACCGCCCTGGATTCTGTCGCTGGCCAAATGCCAATGGGCAACGGCATGGAAGAAGGCATTGTACTGGGTCCCATCCAAAACCAAATGCAGTTTGACAAAGTCAATGAACTCGTAGAAGATGCCAAGTCCAACGGGGCCAGCATCATCCGAGGAGGCAGCCCCATGGGAGGATCGGGCCATTTCTATCCCATCACCCTCGTGGGCGACATAGACAATGGCGCCAGATTGGTGGACGAAGAACAATTCGGTCCAGTATTGCCCATCATTCGCTACAAAACAGTGGAAGAAGCCATCCAAAAGGCCAATGACACAACGACTGGCTTGGGTGCCTCTGTATGGGGCGACGACCTGGAGGCGGCGGCCAAAGTAGCTGCTCGCATCGAGTCTGGCACAGTTTGGATCAACCAACATGGGACCATTCACCCGATGGTACCCTTCGGAGGAATGAAGGACTCTGGCTATGGCGTCGAATTTGGTGTCGAGGGCTTGAAGGCCGTCACACAACCTCAGGTCATCAGCATCAAAAAAGCAGCTACAGCGGAAGCGTAAATTTGTAAACTCTCTTCTGCACAAGGGTTTTCCATCTGGACAATCAGCCGAGCATCCAGACCGAAAATCCTTGTGCTCCACTCAAAAAAGAACCACATATGTCCTTCGATTACATCATCATCGGAGCAGGCTCTGCCGGCTGCGTGCTGGCCAACCGGCTGTCTGCCAACCCCAATACCAAAGTGCTGCTGCTCGAAGCAGGAAGCCCCGACAACGATCCCAACATCCACGCCCCCGCAGGCTGGCCCGCCACCTGGCAAACGGAACGGGACTGGGCCTACATGACCATCCCACAAAAACACGCAGGCAACACCCCTCGCTACTGGCCCAGAGGCAAAACACTGGGCGGCAGCAGCAGCATCAATGGCATGATCTACATCCGCGGGCACCATACCGACTACGACAACTGGGCCTATCAAGGCTGCCAAGGCTGGGACTACCAAAGCGTTTTGCCTTATTTCAAAAAATCGGAACACTACGAAAGAGGAGCCAATGACAATCACGGCACCGGAGGTCCCCTCCACGTTACCAGCATCAAAAATCCCAACCCCATTTCGACCGTGGCCATAGCGGCTTGCAAAGAACTGGGCCTGCCCCTGACCGACGATTTCAATACCAACATCTGGGGAGCCGGGATGAATGAACTGACTGTCACCCCCGAGGGAGAACGTTGCTCCACCGCCAAGGCCTTCCTCCTGCCCGCCATGGCACGCGACAACCTCACCGTCATCACCAATGCCCACGCCCAGCGCTTGAGTTTCGACGGCAGGAGATGTACCGGAATCATTTACCAGAAGGATGGCGAGAACGTACATGCCATGGCCAGCGAGGAAGTCATTGTGTCAGCAGGAGCCATTGGCTCGCCACAGTTGCTGTTGTTGTCGGGCATCGGGAATGCGCAAGACCTGCAGGAGCATGGCATCCAAAGCGTGGCAGATGTTCCCGCCGTCGGCAAAAACTTGCACGATCATTTGCTGGTGAGCGTCATCTTTGAGGCCAAGCAAGCCATCCCCCCCCCACAGGCCAACTTGCTGGAAGCGCAACTGTTTTGGAAAAGCCGCCCCAACATGCTCTGTCCCGACCTGCAACCACTCTTCATGGGCCTCCCCTACTACAGCCCAGGCTTCGAAGGCCCTGACAATGCCTTTACACTCTGCGCTGGCCTGATCCGACCCTTGAGCAGGGGCGAACTCAAACTCCAATCCGCCGACCCAGCAGCAGCCCCCTATCTCGACCCCAACTACCTGGGCGAGCAAGCCGATTACGAAGCCCTTTACGAAGCGGTCAAGCTCTGCCAACGATTGGGCTACACCAAGGCCATGCAGGACTGGATGAAGGTGGAGGTATTGCCGGGCAAAGATGCCAATGAGGCCCAGATCGAAGACTACATCCGCAAATCCTGCGGCACCTATCACCACATGGTTGGAACTTGCAAGATGGGCATAGACAGTCGATCGGTTGTCGATCCAGAGTTGAGGGTTCACGGAATTGAGGGCTTGCGGGTGGCCGATGCCTCCATCATGCCGGCCATCACCTCTGGCAATACCAATGCACCGACCATCATGATCGGAGAAAAGGCAGCCGATATGATCTTGGCGTAGACAGAACGACTGAGGAAAAAATGCCGTATATTTGTTGGCAAAAGCTACCTATGAAAACGTTACATCTTCTCCTCGGTCTTTTTCTCTTGATCAATGTCAATACCACCTGGGGACAGTCTTCTGAAAGACATCCCATTCTCCCAAAATTTTGCTGCTCCAACTCGGTCTTTGGCGACCTGGACGGCGACGGAGACAATGATGTGATTCTATTTGACTACAATGGATTCTTCTGGTACGAGAATGCCGATGGACAGGGGAATTTTTCAGATACGCCTACCTTCATTCAACCGCCCAACATTGGCGGAGATGTTCAATTGGTCGATTTTGAGCAGGACGGGGACCTCGATCTGGTCTCTTATCATGCCCTCCGCGTTTACTTGCTGCTCAACGAAGATGGGCTGGGAAATTTTGGCAACCCCATTGTCCTGCACGAAGCAAATGGCACTTCTTTCCAATTCCATGGTTTTGCCGATCTGAATGGCGACAGATTTCCCGATATGCTCTTGCAATCGTTTGGAGGAGATCGCAGCCTGAAATGGTTTCCCAACCGCAATGGTGCATTGGATGCAAGCATTGACATCTACGACGATCACTTTGCTCGTGGCCCGGCCATTTTCGATGACATGGATGGAGACGGAGACATCGACATCAACCTAATGGTCGACCTGGCCAACGGAAATGTAGAGCACGAATACCTCTGGCTGAAAAACACGGACGGCCAAGGCAATTTCGAGATACAACAACCAAACATCATCATCCACAGATTCGTCAGCCATCGGATGGTGGACATGGATGGCGATGACAAAAAAGACCTCATCTTGTTTTCCCAGGACAATACAGCGGGGAATGTCTACCACATTTACCAACAACCGGGCGACGCAGGCGACTCCTGGCCCCTGATCCAGGTCGACACCACAGATCTCAGTGCCAATTCCACCGCTGCCAAGTTCTTTTTCTATGACTACGACCTAGACGGAGACAATGACATGCTGATCATTTCCTACCAAGGGTTCGATCAGCTCATTGCGCTGAACAATCCCGGCGATGGGCGGCTGGAAGATGTGCAGTTGATCCAAGAATTTACCCAAGCTGGACTGAACGGTTTTTTGGCCGATCTCAATTCCGACGATCTACCAGATCTGGCCATTTCGCAATCTGCTGGTGGCTTTGTGGAATGGTATCAATACGATACAGGTAACAAGATTTTTGAACAATCGGGCACCATCTTTCAGCAAGACGACATTTTTGGATGGGGTGGATATGCGCATGCCGATTTGGATGGCGATGAGGATACAGACATCGTATTGTATCAGCTGTCCAACAACCAATTGGTCCGCCTGTTATTTGAGGGAGGCGAATACGTACATTCCACTTTTACCCATCCGGAAATTCAGCGACTCAACCAAATCGCACTGGCAGATCTCGACCAGGACGGTGCTCCAGATTTGATCTATTACGATGCCCTTCTCAACACAGTGGGATGGCTCAAAAATACGGGGGCACAATTCGAGACATCGGGCTTTACACCCATCACGACAGAATATGCAGGAGACTTTCGATTTGGGGACATGGACGGCGATGGCGATACAGATGTGATCTTCGGCAGTTCCAATGCGAGGCAGGGCGTAGGCATCGTATACTTGGAAAACACAGATGGGAAGGGCAATTTTGCTCCGGAGCGATTCATCTATGATCCGATTGATTTTCCCAGAGGCAGAAATGCAACGGGCTCTGTCTTGGTGGACCTCGACGATGACGACGATTTGGACATTGCCTTTTCCAACAACGACTCCCTGTATTGGATGGAAAACATTGATCGCGCCAGTGAATTTCGATTTCATGGCATCGATCGCACCAGTCTGATTTACAATGTAGAGGCAGGCGATTTGGATACAGATGGCGACCCTGACTTGGTCCTTGGCCCCAGCATTCCCCTTTCCCATTCCTGGACGGAAAACCTCGACGGGAAAGGTCGCTTCGGCGCCATTCAGTCACTGCCAAGCTCCAGACTGTTTGAACGGATCTATCCAGTGGACTGGGACCTCGATGGCGACCAAGACCTCATCTACATTGGCAACCGAATCTACTGGGAAGAAAACCTGGATGGCAATGCCAATTTTGCAGACCGCGCATTTCTCAACAACGAATTTTTCAATTTCAGCCTTCTGGACTCCCGGGCCGATGTGGATCAGGATGGCTTCCCAGATTTCATCCTGCCCCGTGCTTGGCTGGAAAACCTAGAAGGACAGCCCGCCCTCAAAGGAAGCTTTTTCTTTGACCAAAACGCCAATGGCATTCGGGATGCAGGCGAAACAGGCATGGCCGACCGTCCCTTCTCTGTCCAGGCGGGCCAATTGGCCTTTTTCAGCGCCGACGATGGCAGCTTCCTCGTTCGCCGACGCGCCGGAGAGTATGTCATCGAACCCAGCCCAGACCCGCTTTTCCGAATCACCACCGACTCTGCCCGCTACCACATCCAACTGGACGCCTCCGATGTCGATGGACTTGACTTTGGGCTGGCAGCCGTGGGAGAACAATCTGAGATGGAGCTGCGCTTCACAGCTGCGAGCATCGCCCGCTGCAGCCGGGTGGTCCGTCACTGGTTGTCCTACCACAACACGGGAAACCAGAGCTTGTCGGGCTGGCTGCGCCTGCAATACGATCCACTTACTACCTTGGTCGACAGCAACACCCCTCCCGACTCTACCAACGGCCAACAACTGTTCTGGCGAGTGGACGACCTACTGCCTGGGCAAAAGACGCAAATAGAAGTACAGCTGCAAATGCCCGATTTCATGCAGGTGGCCACTGAATTGTTGCACCAAGTCGACTTCACGGGCCAAAGCCAAGCAGGCCAGCCCTACAGCCAACAAATCGAAAGCAAGAATGTCGTTCGCTGTGCCTATGATCCCAACGACAAGCAGTTGTTTCCAGCCCGCGCGGGCGTTGTCCCGGAATACGAACGGAGCGAGCGGCTCGAATACCTGATTCGCTTTCAAAATACAGGCAATGACACGGCCTTTCTGGTAGAATTGCGCGATCAGTTGCACCCACATCTCGATCCGGAAAGCCTGCAAGTATTGGATGCCAGCCATCCCTACCAAGCCCGATTGGACGCCGACGGGGAGTTGCGGTTTCGCTTTGAAGACATCCGATTGCCCGACAGCACCACCAACGAAGTGGCCAGCCATGGATTTGTCCGCTTCGCCATCAGCCATTTTCCCAATGCGCCCCGCGGAGCACTGGTCCACAATGTGGCAGCCATTTACTTCGACTTCAACAGCCCGATTTACACCAACAAAGTCGTTCATCGGATCAAAAGAGGCAGTGTCAGCACACAAACGCCCACGCAGCAAGCTGAAGAGTTGAGCATACTGGCCCATCCCAATCCCTTCCAGCAGCATGTCAGTTGGACCCTGGTCGGCAAAGTCCCGACGACAGAGATGGAAATGCAATTGTACGACCTGACCGGGCGCCAACTGTGGTCACAGACTTTTGTCGGCACCAACAGTTCCATGCATCAGTTTCAAGCCCCCATGGGAATTTATTTCTACCGACTCGTAGAAGCTGGCAGTGGGAAAATACTGGGCAGTGGGAAGTTGATTCACCAGCATGTGGATTGAGCAAGCTGAGGACAGATGGTATCTTTTTTGATCCAATGCCAGAAAGTCCATACCTTCGACATATGAAATACTGCTACCAATTTGCCGCATTCTCCCTGCTCATCCTTCTTTCTGCTTGCAACAACAAGTCAGAAGATCCAAGCAGACTGGGAAGCAATACCGCCATCAAAGCCTTGTACACCAACGGCATCAAGCTCGACGGGCATGCCTATGACGACATCTGGAAAAAGTCCGAATGGCACCCCATCGACCAGCGCTGGCTGGGGAAAGAGTTTTTGCCCGAAGATTTTACTGGACGCTATAAGGTGGCTTGGTCAACAGAGCAGTTGTTCCTCTTGGCAGAAATCACGGATGATGTGTTTTTGGAAAAAATTCCACATGGCCTGGAGCGCTACTGGGACGATGACTGCCTGGAAATCTTCCTAGACGAAGACCATTCCGGAGGCAACCACCAGTACAGCCACCAAGCCTTTGCCTATCACGTCTCTCTCAAACACGATGTGACGGACATGGGTACCGACAGCCTGCCGCATTACTACAAAGAGCACATCACAGACATCCACACCCTCAATGGCAATACCATGACCTGGGAGTTGTCCATTTTCATCTACGACAAGAGCTTCCAGGACCCACCTGCCCTCAACGTCCCTGTCCGATTGGCAGCGGGCAAGAAGATGGGCTTTGCCATGGCCTATTGCGACAATGACTACAGTGATGAACGAGAAAACTTCATCGGGTCGGTGGCAGTTGCCGGGGATGACAAAAATCGCGGATGGATCGATGCGGGCATCTTTGGAAGCCTCGAACTGACGTATTGAGTTGGTGGGTTACACCGGTTGTGGGGCGCCCACCCATTGAGCGGCGACATGCCCTTTATCGTTGATGGCGTCCAGCTTTACCTTCGCCAATTGATTGATCATGGCCTCCACCAATGGCATTTGGATTTTGACATAGTTGTCGGTAAAACCAGTCATCATTCCTTTCTCCTTGCTTTTTTCAAATAGCACAAGGCGCTCCTGCCCCAGGAATCGCTCGTAGAAGTCACGGCGTTTTTTCTCGCTCAGAATGCGGAGCATTTCATTGCGGCGCCGACGCTCCTGTAGGGGCACTACCTCTTCCATAGCCGCAGCGGCTGTGTTGGGGCGTTCGGAATAGGTGAAGACGTGTAGATAAGAAATGTCCAATTCCTGCAAAAACTGATAGGTCTCCAAAAAGTCCTCTTCTGTCTCGCCGGGAAATCCCACAATGACATCTACCCCGATGCAGGCATGTGGCAAGTACTGGCGAATGTGGGCCACCCGTTCGGCGTACAGCTCGCGCTTGTAGCGGCGGCGCATCTGGCGGAGCTGTTTGTTGTTGCCCGATTGGAGGGGCATGTGAAAGTGGGGAACAAAGCGATTGGACTGCGCCACAAATTCGATGATCTCGTTGGTACAAAGATTGGGCTCAATGGACGAAATTCGAAAGCGGTCAATGCCTTCTGTATGATCCAAAGCGTGAATCAAGTCGATGAATAAGGCTTCTTTTTTGGGCCGGGTTCCTTCGATGACTTCGGTTCCATTGCCAAAATCACCCAGGTTGACCCCTGTCAGCACAATCTCCCGCACACTCTCCGCCGCAATCTTCCGGGCATTGTCCAAGACATTTTCCACCGTATCGCTGCGGCTGCGCCCCCTGGCCAATGGAATCGTACAAAAGCTGCAGTTGTAATTGCACCCATCCTGTACCTTGAGAAAAGAACGGGTCCGATCTCCAAAGGAAAAGGCATTGACGAAGGTGCGGGCATCTTGGATTTCTCCGGCCTGTACCATTCCCTTGCCGGGTGCTTTGGTCAAATCATCCACATAGTCCATGATGCGGAATTTCTCTGCAGCCCCCAGCACCAGGTCTACTCCCGGTATGTCGGCAATCTCTTTGGGCTTGAGCTGCGCATAGCAACCCACCACCACCACAAAAGCATCGGGAGAACGGCGCAATGCCCGCCGCACAATCTGGCGGCACTTCCGATCGGCAAATTCCGTCACCGAACAGGTATTGATCACGTAGACATCTGCCCCTTCCTCAAATTTGACCACGCCATAGCCCTTCTGTTCGAACAAGCGACCAATGGCCGAAGTCTCCGAGAAATTGAGTTTGCAACCCAAGGTGTAAAAGGCAACATTGCGAGGTGACATAAGACGTACTTTCTTTTGGAAGCACAAAGATACAGCATATTGTGGGGCAAACCAATAGCCGAGAAAATACTTAGGAATGTGTAAGAGAATCTACAAAAGCTCCGCTATGGGACTCGCTCGTATTCAAAAACGGTCACAGCATTGATGACGACATTTTGGAAGTAAGACCTAGTGACTTGGACAGGCAGGCCATTTTCGTTGTACTCCCATTCGGAATCTATGATGCCAGGGCCGTGGTACCAACCTCCATCCTGGGCCCGTTCTAGCACAACATTGCTCAAAGAGGTGAGCACGCCCAGTGGATTCGTCGCCTTCAGTGCATAGGGGTTGATTCGATTGTCGTACTCTCTGAAATAGCGGACATACAGTTGTTCGTCTTCTCCAACGTGATGCGATTCTGAGGTCAAATTCCCATTTTCCCATTTGTAATAGATGACTCCTTCCATTTCTTCCTTGCTGCTGGTTTTGAATCGATCGACTCGCTGGACCTGACGATCTTGTCCATAGTGGTATTCATCATATGGGTAATAGGAAATGGTTCCGTTCTGGGATCGGTACCTCTCTGACGATGTCAGCCGCTGATTGTTGTCATAGGCATAAGCTGTGACAATAGTGGGAGGATCTGCAGAGGCAGATAGTTGATTAACAGACTCTGTTCGCTCCAACAAGTCACCTTGATAATGGTGGCTTTTTCTGGACAAGCTGATGACCTCTCCATCGCTTTTTTGCTCTTTGTCCACCCATTCCAATCGCCCTTGATCATCGTAGGAGTACGATTCGAAGATTTCTCGCGTGCGGAAGAGGCCATTGAAGTCTGTGAAGGAGGAGGTCGTATGGACGCCCGTCAGGCGCCATTCTGAGAGGACTTCCCGAGCGTCAATGGTCACTTCTTCTTTCTTGCAAGAGCTGATCGCCAGGAGGATTCCCAGCAACAAAAAGGGGTACAATGGTTTCATAACTGTCTTTTTTGCATTGAGTTGACGAATGAGGCTGTAGGGGCTCATCAACTATATAGACAGTCAATTTACCCAAAAAGGGTTGGGCATGCAAGCCCTAAACCGTTTCTTTCCGCCGTTTTTTCAATGCAAACAGCTCATCCCGCAGTTGGGCCGCACTGATGAAATCCAATTCTTTGGCCGCTTTTTTCATCTTCTGCTCAGTCAAGGCAATCATTTTGTCTAGTTGGTCCCGGCTGAGATATTCCATGACTGGATCGGCTGCCAAGCTGGGTTCGTCTGGCTCGATGTAGGCATTGGCCTGCTTGCCGCGAATGTCGAGAATGGAGCGTTGGTTGAGGATTTCTTCCCGCGATTTGGTCACTGTCCGCGGCACGATGCCATGTTCCAAATTGTATTCCATCTGGATGGCGCGCCGGCGAGAGGTCTCGTCGATGGTGCGCTGCATGGAGTCCGTCACTTTGTCGGCATAAAAGATGACCAAGCCGTTGGCATTCCGGGCCGCCCGGCCAGCCGTCTGCGTGAGCGAACGAGCATTGCGCAAAAAGCCTTCCTTGTCGGCATCCAAAATGGCTACGAGAGACACTTCCGGCAAATCGAGTCCCTCCCGAAGCAGGTTGACCCCCACCAAGACATCAAAACCTCCCAGACGCAAGTCGCGCAAAATCTCCACCCGTTCCATGGTATCTACCTCGGAGTGGATGTAGCGAACTTTGATGTTGAGGCGGGCCATGTAGGTCGTCAGGTCTTCCGACATGCGCTTGGTCAAGGTCGTGATCAACACCCGTTCCTTGCGTTTGATGCGCTTGTGGACTTCATCCAGCAAATCGTCGATCTGGTTGAGGCTGGGACGCACTTCGATCGGGGGATCCAGCAAGCCAGTGGGTCGAATCAACTGTTCGACAAACAGCCCATCTGTATGTTCCAACTCGTAATCTCCTGGCGTCGCACTCACGTAAACGATCTGATTGATCAAGGATTCAAACTCCGAAAAATTCAAGGGCCTGTTGTCCATGGCCGATGGAAGTCTGAAACCAAAATTGACCAAAGACAGCTTGCGGGCGCGGTCTCCTCCCCACATGCCTCGCACCTGCGGAATGGTGACATGGCTCTCGTCGATGATCATCAGGTAGTCGTCCGGGAAGTAGTCCAGCAGACAGAAAGGGCGGGTCCCTGGCTCGCGGCCATCGAAGAAGCGAGAATAATTTTCTACCCCACTGCAGTAGCCCAATTCCTTCATCATCTCCAGGTCGAAAACAGTCCGCTCGTGGATGCGCTTTGCTTCCAAGAGGCGGCCCTCCCGTTCAAAGTATTTGGTTTGTTCCTGCAGCTCGTCTTGGATGTCGTGGATGATTCCGTGGATGCGCTCTCTGGGGGCAATGTAGAGGTTGGCGGGGAAAATGGCGGCGTTTTCCATTCCTTCGATCCGCTTGCCCGTCTCCAATTCGATGCGGTCAATTTCTTCAATCTCGTCGCCAAAAAATGTGATGCGATAGCCGTAGTCTACATAGGGGAGATTGATGTCCACCGTATCTCCCTTGACCCTGAAATTGGCTCGATTCAAGGTGCCTTCTGTTCGGGAATACAGGCTTTCCACCAAGCTGTACAAAAAGGAATTGCGCGAAATGGCCTGCCCGCGGTGAATGCGAATGATCCCCGTTTTGTAGTCTTCCGGATTGCCCATACCGTAGATGCAAGACACGGAAGCCACGATGATGATGTCGCGCCGTCCGGACAGCAAAGAAGAGGTGGCCCGCAATCGCAGCTTGTCCACCTGCTCGTTGATCTGCAGGTCCTTTTCGATGAAGGTATCCGATACAGAGATGTAAGCCTCTGGTTGGTAATAATCGTAGTAGGAGACGAAATACTCCACTGCATTGTCTGGAAAAAACTCCCGAAACTCCCCGTACAATTGCGCGGTCAAGGTCTTGTTGTGGGTGAGGATCAGGGTGGGGCGATTCAGTTGGGCGATGACGTTGGCCATCGTAAAGGTTTTGCCCGAGCCAGTGACACCGAGGAGGACCTGTGCAGACTCTTGATCATTGACGCCTTGTACCAACTGCTCGATGGCTTGCGGCTGATCACCTGTGGGACTGAAGGGAGAAGTGAGTTTGAATTTCATAGACAATGACTGTTTTCGGGCCAAATTCCCGTCAAAGGCCAAGTTACGAACAATGTTTTTAAAACAAACACAAAACACAATTTGTTGCCTCAATAATCCATAGTTTTCCAAGCAAACTCCAAGCGCCTTTTTATCTTTGCCCTGCAAATCGCATCCACTTATGCAACTCAACTTCAAAGCCATTGGCCAAGGCCCACCCCTCGTCATCCTGCACGGCCTTTTTGGCATGCTCGACAATTGGCAAACCATCGCCCGCAAACTGTCCGACGAGTTTTCCATCTACCTGGTAGACTTGCGCAACCACGGCCGCTCTCCTCACCTACCAGATTTCAACTATGCCTTGATGGCCGAAGACCTCAATGAGTTTTTGGAGTCGCAATGGATTTACAAAGCCCACATCATGGGCCATTCGATGGGGGGTAAAGCCGCGATGCAATTTGCTGCTGATTATCCCGACAAGGTCGACAAGCTCATCGTCGTGGACATGGGGGTGCGCGCCTATGCGGGTGGTCACGAGGCCATCTTCGACGCCTTGCTGGCCCTGGACCTGCAGAGCATCGACAGCCGACAGCAAGCCGACGCATTTCTGGCAGATCGCATTGAAGATGTGGGCGTCCGGCAGTTTTTGATGAAAAACCTGAGCCGCAAAAAAGAGGGAGGCTTCCGCTGGAAAATGAATTTACCTGCCATCCACGCACACTATGCCGACATACTGGCCGCACTTCCTCCTGCCGATCCTTTTGAGGGCGAGACCCTATTTGTCAGAGGCGGCCGTTCCAACTATGTTCATCCGACTGATCTGCCCAGCTTGCGCCAACGCTTTCCACAAGCCCAGCTGAAGACTGTCGAAGCGGCCGGGCATTGGGTCCATGCTGAAGCCCCCAAGGAGTTGCTGACCATCCTCAAAGGCTTTTTGGGGGTCGAGTAAAATGTTGGCATCATTTTTCCATAATCATAGAGCGGTACACATCCCCATCTTACCAAACTCCCTTACTCTCCGGAGTACCACTCGTCAGACACTGCGACAAGCTCAGCAAGCAAAATTTCTCCCCTGAATGCGTTTTGACGAGCCAAAACAATTCTCCCCCTGCCGTCGTCTATATTACGTCTGGTTTGAATGTTTCGGAATTAAATGATATTTTTAGAATAATAAGATATGTTTCTGACGTTGTATTCAGACAGGGTACAATCTCATGATCAACCATTGAAAATCATTCACTAAACCATTGAGTGTCCTATGAAGCGTGCATTGAAGGTATTCGCTGTGTTCTCCATACTCGTACTGGGAATTGCAACGACTACTACTGACCATGGAAAATACTTCGAGATCTCCAAAAACATCGAGATCTTTACCAACCTCTACAAAGAAATCAACACCTACTACGTGGACGATGTCGATCCTGCCAAGCTGATGCGCACCGGCGTTGATGCCATGCTGGCTTCGCTCGATCCCTACACCAACTACATCTCCGAATCGGAGATCGAAGGCTTTCGCTACATCACCGATGGCAAGTACAACGGCATCGGCGCCATGATTCGCAAGACCGACGACTACGTCACCATCACAGAGCCTTACGAAAACTGTCCGGCCCAAAAAGCAGGATTGAGAGCAGGCGATGTGATCCTGGCCGTCGATGGCAAATCGGCTCAAAATAGGTCTACTGATGATGTAAGTGACATCCTCAAAGGATTTCCTGGCACGGAAGTCGTACTAACCATTCGGCGCCCCGGTGTGGAAAAACCAATGAAGATCACCATGGTGCGCGATGAGGTGGTTGTTCCCAACGTGCCGTACTCCGGCATGCTCAACGGCGACATCGGCTACATTGCCCTGACGACCTTCACCCGCAATGCGGGCAAGAATGTCGGAGACGCCCTCAAGAAACTCAAAGAAGAAAATTCAAAGCTCAAAGGCGTGGTCTTTGACTTGCGCGGCAACGGTGGTGGATTGCTCACAGAGGCAGTCAACGTGTCCAACGTATTCATTTCCAAAGGAGAACTCGTTGTCTCTACCAAAGGAAAGGTACTGGATTGGGACCGCAGCTTCAAAACCATCAACAAGGCCGTTGACAAAGACATTCCACTGGTATTGCTCATCGATGGCAACTCAGCTTCTGCTTCCGAGATTGTCTCCGGTGTGATCCAAGACCTCGACCGCGGCGTGCTCATCGGACAGCGCTCCTACGGCAAAGGACTGGTGCAGAACACCCGCGATGTGGGCTACAATTCCAAAGTGAAATTGACAACTGCCAAATACTACATCCCAAGCGGCCGCTGCATCCAAGGCGTGAGTTACGACGACGGAAAGCCGATGGACATTCCCGACGAGCAAAGAACGGCCTTCAAGACCCGCAATGGTCGCAAGGTCCTGGATGGTGGCGGACTCAAGCCAGACATGCTTGTCAAAAACGATGGGGGAGCCGGCATTGTCAAAAGTCTGATCGAGGAAAACATTCTGTTTGATTACGTCACCGGATACTACCTCAAATCAGACAAGCCCGAAAATGTGAAGGCCCTCGAATTCGAAGGATTTGAAGACTTTGTTGCCTACGTACAGCAGCAGGATTTCGAATACCGCACAGAAAGTGAAAAAATTCTGGAGCAACTCAAGAAGCAAACGGAAAAAGATGCTTACAACAGCATCATTGGCACGCAAATCGCAAAGATAGAAGAGCAAATCAAAGAGGAAAAGAAGAACGATTTGTCGAAGTACAAAGAGACCATCATCGGACTGATCGAAAAGGAGATCGCCAGCCGCCACTTCTACCAGAAGGGCAAAATCCAGGTGGGACTCAAAAACGACGCTGAAATCAAAGAGGCCATCAGCATCCTCAACGACAAAGCTCGTTACCAATCAATCTTGAAGCAATAATACCCAATAATAAACTTCTCGAACGGTCTTGGACATCCTCCAAGGCCGTTTTTTTGTTGTGAAATCCGTCGTTTGGTGGTTTGGGCATTTTGAGCGTACCTTTGCAGCCCACAAAAGCAGGAACCATCGCACAATGTCACTACTCCTCCTCATAGAAACCAGCACCGAGATCTGCTCTGTCGCCCTCTCCCAAGACGGCCAACAACTGGCCATACGAGAGTCTGACGCTCCGTACGTACATGCGGAGAAGATCACCTGCTTCATTGAGGAATGCATGGCAGAGGCCAACAAATCCTTGGAAGAGCTGTCCGCGGTCGCCCTCAGCAAGGGGCCGGGCTCTTACACGGGCCTGCGCGTGGGTGCGTCTGCCGCCAAGGGGATCTGTTATGCCCTGAACAAGCCGCTGCTGGCCATCGATACGCTCGAAGCCCTGGCAGACGCCTGTCGCCGACAATACCCACAAACCGATGCCATCTATTGCCCGATGATCGATGCGCGCCGCATGGAGGTCTATACGGCCCTCTACGACCACGAAGGCAACTGCCTGCAAGCCGCCCACGCCCACATCCTCACCGAGACCTCCTTTGCCGACTACCAAGCCCAGGGCCGACAACTCATCGGCTGCGGTAACGGTGCCCGCAAGGCAAAACAAGTCCTGCCAGAGACATTTTTAACATTGCGCTCCCCAAACTGCTCTGCCAGCCACCTCATTCCACTGGCACAGAGGGACCTGGAAGGGGGCCAAAAAGTCGATCCAGCCTACTTTTCTCCCCAGTACATTAAGCCTCCTAACATTACAAAGTCTCGCAAAATATTATAACAAACAATAAATCATTATTAATTGTTATTTTTGAAATAAAGTTTTTATTTTTGCTTAGTTATCAGCAGGGTTATGCAGTAAGATATTGCGTAATGTTTTAATTTGGTATAGTTTTTGGCTAGATCAAATAAGTATTTAATTAATTTAAAAAACATAAATATGAGAAAGCAAAAAAACGAGACCGTCGTATTGAAGAAGGGCAAGAAAGACATCCAGTTGGATTACGCAGAATTGAGGAAGGCGGTATTGGTTTTGAGAGCAGTTAATCACAAGCTACGTCAAAGTATCATAGATTTGTTGGAGGAAAACGAGCGCATGACTGTCACGGATATCTACATCAAGCTGCGTCTTGAGCAGTCCGTTGCTTCCCAGCATTTGGCCATTCTGCGCAGGGCCGGAGTTGTTGTCACTGACCGTCAAGGCAAATTCATCTATTACTCTTTGGACAAGGAGCGCCTGTCTCAAATCTCTCGTCTCGTAGAAGAGTTAGCTGCCTAGAAGAACAAATTTCGAATGACCAAATCTCTACTTTAGACAAAAAAATATAGGAGGATTCCACGGGTTTACGCCCTAGTTCAACTTTTGAATTGAAAGGCAAAAAATGCTGTAAATCAATAGGTTTACAGCATTTTTTTTTGCCTTTCTTTTGTAGAAATAAATAAAAAACGCATATTTGCTTTGCAAATTAATTAAAGAGAATGTAAAACCGTATCTATGAGAAAAGCAAGTATCAACATCAACAACGAAAAGTTGCAGGAGTCAGCGGAAATACTGCGGGCCCTAGCTCATCCATTGAGGATGCAAATCCTCGAATTCATCGATCAAAACAAATCCATCAACGTCAACAAAATCTACAATACGCTCAATTTGGAGCAATCTATTACGTCACAACATCTGCGGATTTTGCGCGTCGCGGGAATTGTCGATACCAATAGAGAAGGAAAATTCATCCACTACAGCATCAACTACGGCAAAATTGCCAATGTACTCAAGGCCATCGATACGTTCCTCAAAGCTGAATGAAACCACACTCTTTGTCTAAAGCACAAACGCAAAGCCCCCAATAAAAAAGCCGCTTCCGGACTCATACCCCTCCGAAGCGGCTTTTTTATGCCTTGCGCAAAACAGCACCACACAGGATGCCGCCGCATGGCTGAGGACAATTCCTATTCTTCGTCTGGCACAATCACGTCCTCCAGATCATCCACGGTTTCGTCCGAGTACATCACCTCTGTAACAACCGCGTCTACTGCGACAGCTATCGCCACGGCATCTCCACCAGCAGTTGCCTTTCCAACAACGGCCGTGCTGCTCGCCACAGCCTCTTGTGAGCCCGCAGTCTCTTCATGGGCCGAACTGAAAAAATTGCGGTGAAAAACCAAGATGCTCAACACACCAACTGTGATGGACACATCGGCGATGTTGAATACCGGGCGGAAAAACAGGAAGTAATCTCCTCCCCAAATGGGCACCCAATCGGGGAAATAGCCATCAAGCAAGGGAAAGTACAACATGTCCACCACCCTGCCATGCAGGAAGCTGGCATATCCCCCCCCTTCGGGAAACATCGTAGCAATGCCCCCGTGATGGGAGTCAGAAAAAATCAACCCATAAAATGCACTGTCGATGATGTTGCCAATCGCTCCAGCCAAAATGAGCGCAAAACTCGTCAGCAAGCCAGCGCTTGCCTTGGCCTGGATCAAAAAGCGCAAATAGTAAATCAAAAAACCAACAGCAACAATTCGGAAAAGGCTCAATGCCAACTTGCCATATTCTCCACCAATCGAAAGGCCAAATGCCATGCCCGGGTTTTCCACAAAGTGCAACAAGCCCCAATCCCCAAAAATGGGAATCTCTCCCCCGTATACCATATTCGTCTTTACCCAAATCTTCAGCGCCTGATCGAGCAACAGGACAAAAATCACAAGCGCGATGACATATATTGATTTTTTCAAGATGGAAGTAGGTTTAATGATGGATTGCCTTCAGATTGTATTTGCATGTAGCTTTTCGGCCAGAATCATTCGCAAAAACGCCTTTGAGGATGCTTGCTCTTTCTGGCTTGATGCGGGCATCCGTAAGTAGTTAACAGTTTTTGGGCTGTAAGGTTAGCAAAAAAATAGTGATTACACCAATTCGTTCGGCATAATCACTATTTCGCCTTTCCGGCAATCGCAGTGTGTAGAAGCAAGGTTGAGACCTTATCGCCTGCCTTGTTGTTTGGCAGCAATGCTCAAAGTAGCGTGGGGTACAGCGCGCAAGCGTTCTTTGGAAATGAGCTTGCCCGTTACCCGGCAAATGCCATAGACCTTATTTGAAATTCGGATTTTGGCATTCTCAAGGTGTTGGATGTGCTTGATAATGCGGCCAGCCATCGACGTCAGTCGCTCATTTTCGGCTGTGCCAGTGCCATCGTCTAAGCCCTTCACCTTTGAGTCGGGATTGTCGGCCATATCGGCCAGTTGCCTCCGGTAGAAATCGAGTTGTTGCTTGGCATCTTTCAGCTTTTCGTCGATCAGCTGTTCGAATTCAGCCAACTCTTGATCGCTGTATCGTGTTTTTTCCGCTTTCCCATTCATAAACCAATTATTTATGTTTGTTTAAATACTGCATACAAGAAGTAAGACAGAGAAATTATCCGGGAATAGGATTTTTTACAAAAGAATATCTGTGCTGACGTGCCGCAAAATTAATTATTTTTTGTGCAAAATAAAAGCCAACTTCTTAAACACATATTCTCTACCATACATAAACAACTGGTAAACAAACATTTGGATAATAAAAAAAATCTTATCACCTGCAGATTCCTTGCAGCGAAGCAAAGTATTTGGCATCCAATCCCAATTTCTCAGCCATCCGGTAATCAGCACAAGCTCCCTCCTCATCTTGCAAAAGATTGCGGACAGTTGCCCGGTTGAAATAGGCCTCTCGATGTGCAGCATCCAGTTTGATGGCCCTCGAATAGTCTGCCGATGCCCTGGCGTACTGTCCCTGGTAATGAAACACCAGACCCCGGCGATGGTAGTAATCGGCCTGCTCTCCCGGACAAGCGCGGATGGCCCAGGTCAGGTCTTCTGCCGCTCGTTTGTAGTCTCTCATCTCAAACCACGCCATGGCTCGCTCGTACAGCAGTCGGTCGTTCTTCAAATCCAACTCCAAGGCGCGATTGTAATCTTCGATGGCTTGCGGGTATTGCAATGCCTTCACCTTGGCCTTGGCCCGGTTGGCGTAGAGAACAGAGGTGTTGGGATCGATGACAATGGCCTCGTTTAGGTCCTCGATGGCTCCCCAAGGATCGCCGGCAACCAGCTTCAGGGCCGCCCGGTTGTTGAGCGCGTTGGTGTTGACCGCATCCAAGGTCAGGCATTTGTTGTAATCTTCCAGTGCCTTTTCCTGTTGTCCCATGCGCTGCAGGCATTGGGCACGCATGTAATAGGCCACCGACAGATCATCCTCCAAGGCAATGGCCTGATTGAGGGCCTTCACTGCTTCTGCATCTTTGGACATCTCGTAATAGGTGATTCCCAGGTTGTAGTGTGTCTCGGCCACTCCTGGCTCCAGACTGAGCGAGACTTGCAAATCTTCGACAGCCTGTGGAAATTCCTTGAGGCGAAGTCGAGCGTAGCCACGGCCGTTGTAGGCGGGAGCGTGCTCACTGTCGAGATGGATGAGTTGCGAAAACTCCTGGATGGCTTCCGCGTATCGACCAGACCGATTGAGGAAAATGCCTTTGGCCAGCAAGGCCTCCTTGTCGTCACCAGGCCCTTTTCGTTCAAATGCAGCAGCAGTAGTCAGTGCCTTCGAGCGATCCGTCCGCATCATAAAGTCGTCGTATTTCCATCCTTCAAACTGCCCTCCATCATCCTCAGATTGCTGCTCTCGGAACAGCAAATAATCGGCAAATGCGCTGGCTCTGCCATAGGCCACGTGCCCCAGTGCATAGTAGCAGTTGTTCATATGGTGGTAAGCGCGGCGATTGGTAGGTGCCATTTCCACTGCCAGCTTTTGGTCCAGCAGTGCCTGCTCGTAGTCGCCACTCATGTAGAGGGCCAAGCCTCTGTTTCGGAACAATTCCGTGTTTTCATAGCCCTTCTCAGAAGCCAAGTCAAATTGGCGAACGGCTTCCCCGAAATTTTTCAGTTTCAAATCTGCCACTCCTTTGAAGTAGTGGTAGGCACCCGACTGTGGATCTTGCTCTTGCGCCAAAGCAAAATGATCGCTGGCCGATTGAAAATTCTTCAACTTGAGTTTGATCAAACCAATGCAATACAATGCTCGTCCATTGTTTTCGCTGTGCCGAAGGGCAGCCTGGTAAGCAGACAACGCTTTGTCGTAGCGCGCTTCTGACAGCCAGCGGTTGGCCACTATCAGCATTGATTCCGAACCGTCCTCAGAACCAGCCATCAGCAATTCGTATGCCTTGACCCGGTTGCGACTGCTGACCTTGTCAGACGGATCCAGTGCCAAAGACTGATCGTAGTTTTCAATGGCTGCCTTGTACTGCCCCTTCGCAACCAATACGTCGGCCTGAATGCCGTAGGCAGTGCCATTTTGCGGATCGGCTTCCAGGGAGTGATCCAAATCTGTCAGAGCAGCATCATAACTACCGAGGCGACTCTTGGCCAAGGCCCGCTTGGCATACAACCAACTGGAAGGGCGTTGCTGCATGGCAACATCATAATCCTCAATGGCTCCCAAAGGATCGTCCCGGCGCTGTCGGATCTGGCCGCGAATCTCCCGGGCTTCCGCATCATTGGGCTGGATGGCCAACAGGCGGTCCATGTCCTTCAGGGCCTTTTCCAATTCGTCGGCTTCAAAGTAGATCAGCCCACGGTTGAAGAGGGAACGAAGGTCGTTGGGGTTCATTTCTATGGCTTCGGAATAGCTGGAAAGGGCTTGCTCCAATTGGCCTTCGTCCTGAAAAGCAGCGCCATTGAGATAAAACTGATGGGCGGCTTGTTCGAGATTCATTTGCGCACTGGCGCCAAAGCAGCAGAGAAACAGTAGGATTGTGAAATGTGAACGGAAGTAGGTGCTCATGGTATTCTGATTTTGTTGTGAAGACACAGTGTCTGTCGTCAATAGAGGAAGTGTGGAAAGGGCAAATCAAATTAGATGTAAAATGAATACATTTAATTCTTAATATGACAGAAGCAAATTTTTTGCCAGTTTGTACAAATGGGGCAAATGAGCAAAATGCGATGCGAACAGGCCGCCTGAAAACTTTTTTTTGTCACAGCCACCATTGCCAGCCTTTTCCCACCTACCACAGCCGGGATCGGACAGCGCAGCGCAAGCCCAAATTGGCAAGTGACTACAGCCGCAAACACATATAAATAAAGAGAATTTGAATAAATTGACACCCAACTCGGAAGAGTCTCCAAGAGAAAAAACGCAGCACACAACAGCAGAAGAAAAATAAACAAATGCAAATAAATCAACATGTATAAATCAGCCATTGAACTTGCAAACAGCAAATCACATTCATAAAAAATAATATATCTAATCAAATATTTGACAACTACTTATCAATCATTTTCCTTCTAAAAGAGCTTCGCAAAACCATCGCATGTAATATTTTTTTAATATAATTTTTGTCGTCACACTATTTGCCCATCTACAGGCCTCACCGAATATATTACTATTGATTTTATATATGAATTAATTTTATATTGCAGCATCATTGCACAATGACTTACTATGAGAAAACCCAAAAGGTAAGTGATTGGCAATCGGCTTCGGCCACAATAACCAATGCACTTACATCTATCTGCAAGCGGGCGTCAAAGCCTTTTTTGCCTGATGGGTGATTGACCGAAAAGTGCATGTATTCTTTTACCATGCTTAATCACTCACTTGCTATGCGCAGACCATCCGCTTACATCCTCTTCATCAGCTTCGGTATGTTTTTCTGGGGCACAGAAGCCACTGCCGAATCGATCCAATCGGCCAGAGCACTGGAGTACATCGAATTGTACAAAGACATTGCCCAACAGGAAATGCAGCGGAGTGGCATTCCCGCCAGCATCAAACTGGCACAGGGAATTCACGAATCCGGAGCAGGCAAGGGCTCACTGGCTCTGAACGCCAACAACCATTTTGGCATCAAGTGCAAGAGTCACTGGACAGGCCCCACCTATTACATCGAAGACGATGACTACCAAAACGGACAGTTGGTCAAGTCTTGCTTCCGGGCCTATGAACAAGTAGGCGCCTCTTATCGAGATCACACCAACTTTCTGATGGACAATGCGAGATATGCCAACTTGTTTCAGCTCCCGTCCAACGACTACAAAGCTTGGGCACATGGACTGAAAAAGTGTGGCTACGCAACAGATTCGCGATATGCACAGAAAATCATCCGACTGATCGAACGATACCAGTTGCACCAATACGATGAGACAACACAAGAGGCCGTTCCCGAAAACTACCTGGCCATTCAAAACGACAGAAACAATGCCTTTCAGCTTTTGCTGGAGATGGAAGGAATGACTGCCAACCAAGCCGATCTACTGCCAGCCACGACTGTCCAAGAAGAGGCATTTGACTTAGCAGCGGTTGTCAACAACCAAGCACAACAGACAGTGACAGAATTGCTCGTGCAACAAGAATCTGCGGCGGAGGAAGTGGTTTCCAATTTTGATGTCAACAGCCGCCCCCAGGCGATGGCACTGCCTACAGACTATCGGCGCAATGCCGCAGAGGAGATGGCATACACCACTGGGAGCAATACAAATGATGTCTTTCAAGAAGAAGTGATGCTTGACGGAGAAGAGGAGCCAACATCTGATGCAGACCAACAACCCGCCCAGTTGTTTGTGCCGAGAGAGGCGGTCCGGCCAGCACCCAGCTTTCGCCTGCCCAGCGAATTTCAGCAGGCAGAATATGAGGAACCAGCAGAGGAGCAGCAGGAGCGCAGGGCGAGTACATCCAAGAGATACAGCAGAAGATAACATTCATACACCATTGCCACTACTTGCGGTATGGCAATGAGAAACTACACACATTATAAATCCTCCCGAGGGTAGTCGGTAGCAATGCTATTGGCTACCCTCTTTTTCTTCTACGATTTTGCTTGGATCTTCATCTTCTTGATAGTGCTTGCGCTTTCTCAGAGGATTGGCGTGCATTTCCTCATGGTCCCTTCGGCTCTTGGCAATGTCGATGGCCAGGAAGAGTGCGCGGCGGAAAGAACTGGGGTCGGCTTTGTTTTCGCCGGCGATGTCAAAGGCGGTGCCGTGGTCGGGAGAGGTCCGCACACCGGGGAGGCCCGCCGTGAAGTTGACACCATCCCCAAAGGAAAGTGCCTTGAAAGGGATGAGCCCTTGGTCGTGGTAAATGGCGAGTATGCCATCGAATTTGCGATAGGTGCCCGACCCGAAGAAGCCATCAGCTGGATAGGGGCCCATCACCAGTGTCCCTTTTTTCTTGATCTCGATGATGACAGGACGGATGATGTTTTCCTCCTCGTCTCCGATCACGCCATCGTCACCTGCATGTGGGTTGAGTCCCAGTACAGCAATGGAAGGGCGTTCGATTCCAAAATCCACCTTGAGTGTTTTGTTCATTACCTGAATCTTCCGACGCAGCAATTCTTTGGTCAGTGACTCGGTGACCATCCCCAGTGGAAGGTGATTGGTGACCAGACCGATGCGCAGATCGTCATTGACCATCAACATCAGACTGTCTGTCATCCCAAAAGCTTGGGTGATGTACTCGGTATGTCCGGTATGAGGAAAGTTGGCAGCCTGCATGGCTTTTTTGTGAATGGGTGCTGTGACCAACGCATCGATGGCCCCACTCTTGAGATCGTTGGTGGCCTGTTCCAAGGCGATGTAGGCACATTGGCCAGCCGCTTCCGACAGTTTGCCAAGGGTGATGTTGACGCTGTCGTGCCAGCAGTTGATGACGTTGACGCGATCGTGTTTTGCGCGCTCGGCAGAGCTGGCCGTGCTGTAGGAAAAGTCTTCCAGGCCTACGATGTTCTTGTGATAAGAGAGTACCTTGGAGGAGCCATAAATGACGGGGATGCAATATTTTAAAATCTCCTTGTGGTGCAGTGTTTTCAAGATGACCTCTACACCGATTCCGTTGATGTCTCCAATACTAATTCCTACTTTTACTTTTTCCATATATGGGTTCATTATATCCGATCTGTCGGATGACAAAGTCTTTTGTGATCAATACCTTTGTGAAAGAGAGCCGGGAGGGGATCATTCCACTTGCAAAAATGTTGTCCTTCTGCGGATCAAAGATACAGAAATAAGCCGACATTCACATTTGTTGATTCCTAAGCCACACGCATGTCCGAACAGCTGAAAGCTCACATTGCTTTATTCCTCGTTGCCCTGATTTACGGAGGCAACTATACCATTGCAAAAGAGGTGATGAACAATGGCTACATCCAACCGATTGGATTCATCTTGCTGCGCATTTGTACGGCGACCGTTCTCTTCCAATTGTACTTCCACTGGCGAATCCGCGAAACAGTCGACCGATCCGATTACTTGCGATTCTTGCTTTGCGCCATGTTTGGGGTGGCCATCAATCAAATCTCTTTTTTCAGCGGGCTGGAACACACGACACCCATCAATGCCTCGCTGATCATGACCACCACGCCCATTCTCGTACTGGTGTCTTCTGCTCTGTTGATCGGAGAAAAAATTACCTGGCGCAAAATCCTTGGCATCGCCCTGGGAGCGGCCGGGGCCATCCAGTTGATTGTGCTTGGCAAGAGCGTGCAGTTTGAGCAGGTCCAGTTGTACGGCGACTTATTGGTCTTGGTCAATGCCGTCTCCTTTGCCATTTACTTGGTCTTGGTCAAATCATTGATGGCGAAGTACCACCCCATCACCGTCATCAGTTGGGTCTTTCCGATCGGCCTCGTCTTGGCACTTCCCTTTGGCTGGCAGGAACTCAGCCTCGTCAATTGGTCTGACTTTCCCCCGTCCATCTGGCTGGCCGTTTTGTATGTACTGCTTTGCGCCACCGTATTGGCTTACTTCTTTAACACCTATGCCCTGAGCATTGTCCAACCCTCCACCGTCAGCATCTACATCTACCTGCAACCGCTGCTGGCCTCGGCCATTGCCCTGATTTTTGCCAAAGATGTATTGCAGATGGAGAAAGTTCTGGCAGGCATCCTGATCTTCATCGGGGTATACCTGGTCAGCATCCCCAGTGTGGAAGGCAGAAAAGCACCAAAAAATGTCACAAATGACAATAATCAATCATAAAATATCACCTTCCAACAACGAATATTCATAATTCAAATACAACAATTAAAGCTTTATGATTGCTGACATGTGTTTTGGCGTGTAACAGAAGACATTAGGCGGATAGATGAAAACAATTTTAAATAAAATTAATCTTTAAATTATTAAAAACAAGCATGTTACAATTTTTTCATAAAAAATACTGCCTGCACCCTCCGTTGGTTTTTTATTCCAATTTCTGCCAAATTTCCAGATTCTTTTGAACGTTTTTTCTTTATATTTACCCGAAACGAAGCCATTTCAATCCATGAAAGCATACAACTTCGACCAGCAAAAAACCATTAACGTGCTGATTTCGCAGTATGAGGCGATGTCACAAAAAGGAACGGTAGGTTTTATTGAGGAAACGGTATTTCACCGAATCATCAGCCACTATCGACAAGGGAACCGACCCGACCAGGCCATCAGTGCTGTAGACCACGCATTGGACCAACACCCTTACTTTGCAGATTTCTATCTGCTCAAAGCCCAAATCTTATTTGAAAAGGGTTGTCGCCAGTTGGCACTTGATTGTTTGTCCCAAGCGGAGTTGTTTGCCCCCGAATCCTTGGAATCCTCCCTGCTGAGAGCCGAAATTCTCATCTCGCTCGAACACAATGAAGAAGCCTTTGCTCTGCTCGAACGGCTCAAACTGGTTGCCAACTCGGCAGAAGAGCTCAGCGAAGTCTACTTTTGTGAAGCTTGTGTGTATGAATTTTTGGAACAATTCGACCAAATGTTCTTTGCCCTGCGCCAAGCCATGCACTCCACTCCCAGAAACAAGTCTGCCCTCAAGCGACTTTGGTACAGTGTCGAACTCAGCAAGCGATACAAAGAAAGTATCCGACTCCACGAATTCCTCATCGATCGCGATCCATACTGCCACATCTGTTGGTACAATCTCGGACATGCCCACTTCTGCCTCGGCAAATTTCAAGAAGCTGCCGATGCTTTCGAATACGCCTACCTCATCGATGCCAACTTCAGCTCTGCCTACAAAGACTGTGCAGAGTCTTACATCCGCATGGGCAACTTTTCCAAGGCGCTCAACTGCTATGAAGACGCACTCGAACAGGTAGAAGCCGACTACGAACTCTACGTCAAACTGGGGTATTGCTACGACCAACTGCACGACCCTGGCATGGCTCAGGCCTTTTACCTCAAGGCCATCTCCGCCAATCCCCTCGACGATGCAGCCTACTACCAAATGGGGCAAAGCCTCGCCAGTCAATGCTCCTGGACCCGCGCCATCACCTACTACCACAAAGCAATCGAGCTCAACGATTGTTTTGAAGAATACATGGCTGCCCTGGCCACTGCCTACCACCAAACAGAGCAAAATGAAGAGGCCCAAAAGTGGTTTCTCCAAGCGGCCGAGACAGCCCCGGAGCAAGCCAACGCCTGGATACAATACGCCAGCTTCTTGCTCGACATTGGTCATCTAGAGGAGGCACTGCTCTGTTTGGAAGATGCTTGTTCTTTTGCAGGCGGGGTCGAACTCCTGTATGGCCGTGCCGCCGTGCTCTTGCTGATGGGACATCGCAAACAAGGACTGAGCCTGCTCAACCAAGCCCTGCAAGATGACTATGACAAAAGGGATGCACTCTTTGACATGGCCCCTGAACTGGAGTCAGATGAAGAGGTCCAGATCGTATTTTCGATTTACCGCCGATGAGCAGCAAGCCCTGTCAATACCCCTCTTTGACAGCCTGATAAGAAGATTTTTGCGGATTCCACGGATCGCGATAGGATGATTTGAAGAACAGCTCGCGGATGTAAGCAAAGGTCCGGCAAAGGCGCAAAAAGCCCGCCACATAGAATACCATCAATGGAATGTACGGCCACAGCACTCGCTCCTCTTTTGCTCTTTCGGAGAACTGAGAGATGGTAAACTGCTGGGCAAAACCCGCCACGATGTACAGCAAAATGTTGATGGGAAAGATGTATTTGATCCAATCGCCATAGTTGAGCACCATGTCGATGATGTAGACATACCACTTGAGGTCCAATAAGAAATTGTAGGTGATGTTTTCCACAAAGGCCAGGAAGGTGGTCAGGCGAAAGCCTTTGTGCGGCAGGAAGACATCGATGTGCTTGCGCAGGCGAAAGCGCACCAGAGAACGACTCCAGCGCATGCGTTGGTTCCACAGCTTGCGAAACTTGGTGGGGGCAGCGGTCAGACAGACAGCGGTATGCTCAAAGTGAATGTTGTAGCCTGCCTTGCGCAGTTTCACCGTAATGTCGCCATCCAGGCCCGGCCCAATGTCCCAGCCACCAATCTGCCGAATGGCATCCATGCGAAAGGAGCCAAAGGCCCCGGATATGATTCGGTAAATGCCCAGGTAAGACGTCACGATTCGGCCCGAGGAAATACTCTTGAGGTATTCAATGGCCTGCAGCCTGGCGCAAAGGCTCTCCTTGTAGTTTCGTACCTTTACATTGCCTCCCACACCACCGATGCGCTCGTCCATGTAAAAAGGGATGATGATGCGCTCGACGGCATCCCGGTCGAAGGAGCTGTCGGCATCCAGGTGCAGCAAATACTTTCCGGTGCAATAGCGGAGGGCCAAATTGGCAGCCGATGCCTTGCCCCCTCTCTTTTCGTTTCGGATGAAAACATCGATGAGACCATGGCGCTCCAAACTCCGGCCAATGATCGCCGAGTCGTCGTCTGAACCATCGTCGACAATGATGATCTCTACATTTTGGTAGGTTTGCTCGTTGAGAGACTTGACCAGTTTGTAAATGTTCTTTCCTTCGTTTTTCCCTGGAGCGATGATGGAAATCAATGGACTTTCGTTCCAAAACTCTTGCTTGGCTGCCTCCCAACGAGCCCGGCGACTCCTGGCAGTGATTTTGAAAATGACGAGAACGAAAAAGTCGACGAGGACGTAGCGGGTCATCTCAAACAGAATGAAATACCAGAACACGCGCACCAGTTTGCCGAAGCCCCAGGCACTCCAATAGTCATATATTTCGAAGGGGTCCATTAATTCATGTCTTCATCAGGCAAGTCTGCCCGATTTTCTCCCAATACTTGTAGGTCTACTTTTATGTCAAAAGCCATTTCCTGGAAGTTGCCCTCCAGCAATTGCTTGAAATTGAATTCGATGGTTTTCTTCAACTCTCGGGCCCGCTGAACGTCTGAATCTGTCAGCAAAAAGTAATAATCAGACGGGGAGCGGGTCGACAGCATATCGGTCTCCCGCACATAGCTTTTCAACACCTTGCACAGCTCCTCCTGCACGTTCAACAACTCGTGGGTGCTCAGGGTATTGATCTTTTCAGAAGGCAACTGGATGTGGCCCGACACACTAGTGCGTCCATTTCGCTGGCTGCGCAGTTCTTCCTGGCGAACCAAATGCTGAAAAACTTCATAGGTGTACAAGCCCGTCAGCTCGTTGGTCACCTCCCCTGCATTGACCCCGGCATTGACCCGAGGCAAGCCTTTGAGCACCAACTGGGTCCCCTTGGAGGTCAAACTCATGTTGCTGATGGAAAATTCATTGAGGTGCTGAATCTCTTTGACCTCTCCACAATCCATGCAGTGGTAGGTAAAGTGCGCTTCCTGAAAATGGTGATTGCAAGAGTTGCAAGTATAAATTTGCGAAGGCTTGTCGTAATCAATTCCGATGTGTCGAACGTGCTTGGCACATTTGGGACAAATCATCTGATCGGAATACTCATCCTTGAAAAAGTCGCGTTCTGGTCCCACATAAGCACACTGAAAATGGTGGATCATGTCCTCGCTCTTCAAATCGATCCCACCACAAGAAGGACAAGTCTCGCGTATGTTGTAATGGGCGCTTCCACATCCGTTGCACAGGTGGATTTTGTCCACAGGATCCGAGCTGAGATAGCCTTGAAAAACAGCCGACTCCAATATCTGAAGTACACGCTTGCTGTCATTGTCTTGAATCTGTCGACTCAGAAAAGGAAAAAAGTAGTTGATCTTGGCGTAGCGATTGGGAACGGGCAGCAGTGGCGTTTCCCTCGTGTAGACATACTGAAGGCACTTGTACAAAAACTCCATGTCAGGAGAAGGGAAACGCTGCAATTGAAACAGCTTTTCTACCTTGGCATTGATGGCCCGGGTCTGTTTGGCAATGCGCTGGAACTGTACCAAATCCGTGGTGTCGTCACAACATTGAATGTAGCGGTCGGACAATTCCTTGTGAGAAACTGCAAAGATGGGTTTGAGGTAAACGTGGGGATTGTGGTGCTTTCGAATGCCTGTCAGCATTTTCTCAAAGACCTCATCTTCTATGCTGTTGATGATGATGGCATCGACATAGTAAAACTGGTCCAATTGGGCATCACCTTCCTTCTCGATCAACATGAAGAGCAAGTCCTCAAAGTCAATCAGGGAACGCTTGTCAATACTTTTTAATGCAATCATACGTCTTCTCTTGGTCTATCAAACCTAAGCCCATCCACCCGTCCAATCAAGAGGGAATCCGTTCTGGTAGTGAGAGGCACATACTGCTGTCCCACTGTATGGGCTAAATAATCGCGCTTTGGGGTCTTCTGATCTTCTGCCTTCATCCGTCTTTGGTGTTCCGATGAGACAGACTACCCTTCAGGAGATACGCCAAAAATTGTACCACGAAACGATTTGCTTTCCCACAGAGAGTGCAGATGTGGGGATCAGAGTTTGTTCTTGATCACTTTGACGGCCATCTTGTAGTAGCCTGTCCAGTGAATGGCCTCCTCTTCGTTGAGTGGCAAGACGTCGGCGACGATGCTCCGCTCCATGGGCTCGTGCTTACTTTGGAATTCTGGGGGAAGGGGATAGGTAGAAACGTAGAAGTTGTGGATGATGCCTTTGCCGATGGTCCCATCGGGGAAGTTGATGGTCACCTCATCACCGATTTTGATTTCGCGATGGGACTCCTGGTCGAAGTAGGCTCGGATCTTCAGCTTGTCCATTTGGTGAATGGTCATCACGTCTTCCGTTTCGTAGCAGACCTCGTTGGGGCTGTTGAAAATGCGGCCGATCACCCCATTTATGGGGGAAATGTAATAGACAAAATGGGTGTACACCTGGCTTTCAGCAGCCAACTGTTCTTTAAGTTCTTTCTCCCGCTCTTTGATGGCTTTTTTCTCTTGGCTGCGCAGCATGCTGAGGTGTTTGCGCAACACGCGAATCTCCCGTTGAATGGTCTTGATGTCGCTTTCGTAATCGGAGATTTCCGAGATCAGAGGAGGCAATTTGTGGGCGACATCTACCCCCAGCAGGATCTGCTTTTTCTGCTCGTCCAACTCCATTTGCTTCACCCCGATGGCAGAGCGGACCCCCTCGATTCGGCTTTTCTTGATGGCCATCTGGCGTTTGACATTCAATTTTTCTCTCAAAAACCAATTGCGCAAGTCATTGCCTCCATTGGGGCTGGCCGAGATGGTCATCCGAAGCTGACTTTCCACCTGCTCCCTGTTTTCGTACCGAAAGCTGAAAAGTGTATCTCCCGCGTCAACCTGCTGGCCCTCCTCCACAAAAATGTCCCGAATGCGAACATCCTCCGTAAAATGCACCTGCAGCTTCTCCACCAACACCTGCCCACTGACACTGACAAAAGCAACCCGCCGATAGAACTTGCTGGACATGTAGATGATGATCGCCAGAATGGTCAGGATAAACAGAAAGCGGTCCCAGTTAAACTTCTTCTTAACTGGTGGCTCCTCCACAGTACGGAGGACCGATTTCTGATATTTAAAGCCTGTAAAGTTCTTCATTCAGGCGTTATGAGGGCCTTGGCGTCCAAGGTGATGAAGTCGGACAAACCCTCAATGATGATGTTTTTTATATTGAATCGATTTAATGCTTCGTCTATGAATCCCTCCAACTCTACCCGATCCTTGAAGCGGGCAGCATCTACCATCAAGTGAACATTGGACGCATTGGAAGCCCCTGCCCCCATCGCCGTCCAAGCATCCTTTAGTTCTTTGCCAGCAGGTAGGCGCAAGGAGATCATCGAACACCAACCCAATTGATCGAGTTGAGGATAATCCAGGGGAAGTTGTACGGCAACCTTGGCCTGGGCAGCGCGGCTGATGGCGTGGATGTCGAATACCCGGCTTTTCAAGGCCTGCAAATAGCGCGGCATGCTGTCCGTTGGCATCCGCATACTGGCCGAACTGAGGTCGACCACCAATCCATCCAGTCTTTGCTGGTTGAGGAAAGTCCCCATGCTTTCTGCTGCTTTGGTGATCCCCTTGATCAGGCGGCGATTGTCGGTCATCACATAAACCTCTACCCCGTTTTCCTCCAGCAGGGTCTTTAGTTTTTTCACCTCCGGATGGATGGCAGTAGAAGACGTCTGCAGGATGAGTTTTTCAAAATCATTGGACAGCATGTAGTTTTTGATGAAGTAGGTATTGTATTGCTGCAAGTCCTTGTGACTCAACAAGAGGGTCCGATTGGCGGGCAACCGCTCGTAGTAATCGGCCAGTTGGATGTTGCGGACAAAGGGCAGAAGGGAGCGTTGATGAGACTTGCCATAAATCCGCAAAAGCAACAGATACATCTGCTGCTTCAAATCCAACATTTCCAACTGCACTTGCCGGAGTAAATCCAGATACTTCAGCGTTTGCAAGGATCGGAAAATGTCGACATAGTCGCGCTGGGTGACCGCCTCCACTCGTATCTTTTCTCGGTAGAGCATCTCCTTGTGCATGAACTCTACGTATTGCTGCAATTTGTATTGGTACTCGTAATAGTGATTGATGATCTCCGTTTTGTTGTTGAGCTGTTCGTATTCGTTGAACTGATCGAGATAGTCTGTTTGAGCAATCACGGCAGCTTCCCGGCTCTTTCGCTGAAACAGTGCATTGGTCGGCATGGAAAAGGAAAGGGCCCAGCTGGAATAGGTCCGGTCGGAAATGCCATCGTCGCGCTCGAAGCCCGTATTGTGGTAAAAGCCGAGTTTGACAGAAAAGTCGTGGACAGGATTCTGTTTCAACTCCTCTATCCGTCGATACATCAGCTTGAGAGAGTCTTCCAACTCATTGCGCTGCCGGTCTTGCACCAGTCGATCGAGATCGATCTCCAAAATTGGCAATTCCCGCACATCGTAATGGATGCCCATGTCTCCGGCAAAGAGGGTGGAGTCGATCAGTCGGTTGTAAGAGGCATAGTTGGTGATTTTGACATCGATTTGTTCGAGTCGACTCCGGGCATTGATGACCACCTCATACAAAATCCCCTTCAGGTAATAGACTTTGTGCAGCAGTTCCAACTCTTCGGACAACTGCTGACGCCGCTCGCGAAGCAGTGCAATTTTGGCCCGGTTGAAAAAGTAGATGAAGAGGTTGTAGCGGTAGTACAGATCGTCTTTGTTGGAATCGATGTATTCCTCCAGCTCTGCAATCTTTTGCTGATGCTCCAGTTGCTTGACCTTGTTGCGATGACCGAAAAAACCTTCGCGCAGCATTTGCCACTCCACCCCGGCCCGCAATCTGGCCGTGTAGAATTGCTGTTCTATGTCTCCGTCTGTGAAATCAAAGAGAGGATCGTGATTGTAGAAAAACTGGCCCTTGATGTCGAGGCCCACATCCTTTTTCAGTTTCTGAGAACGCTGCTGGTAGAAAGGCACTTTGCTTCCCTTGCTCACCCTGGCCTTGCGCTGGTTGAACAGGCTGTCCAATTGCCAGAGTCCTCCCTCCCCCTCCATGGTCCAGGAGCGATTGAGGTTGGTGGTGATCAGATCGAGAATTTCTCGGCTGATTTCACCCACCAGGGAATCCTGCTCGGCCTGTGCAGATGAACTCACAGACAGATGCAGAGCGAGGAGTGCAAGCAAACACTTACGCACCAAGGAGGCATTTGCTATTGAAGGAGCTGCATAAGGGTACTCCTTAGCGAGGGGGTCGTTTGGCATAGTAAGTTTGAGTGTTTAGTATGAGCAAGGCATTCTGCCAGTCCTTGCTATGTGCTTTGTCATAGGTCAGCCATTGCCACATCTTCAATCAATGCTGGCAAGTGGTGCAGATAGGAGGCAGATCGAACGCGCGTAGACCCCAGCAGGACAAGGCCGTTGGCCAGCCGCCAAAGTCTGTGTTTGAGGAAAATGGAATGACCGATCGTCCACGCCCAATGAAGGCAGTAGGCAGACCAAGTCGCATTATTATTTTCAAAATTTGTACCAAAAGGAGCATTGGGAAAGGCAGGACAACCCAACAGAGAGATTGCAAAAATGAGAAAGGCCCCCTGATTTCTCAGAGGGCCTTTCCCGATGGCAGTTGGTGACGATCAGCGTGCGAAGGAGACCGCTCGCTTTTCCCGGATCACGGTAACCTTAATCTGACCGGGATATTGCATCTCATCCTGTATTTTCTGAGAGATCATAAAGGAGAGATCATCCGCATATTGGTCGGTTACTTTTTCACTTTCTACGATGACGCGCAGTTCGCGCCCTGCCTGCATGGCATAGGCCTTTTGCACCCCGTCGTGCCCCATTGCCAACTCTTCCAGCTCCCCGATGCGCTTGAGGTAGCTCTCCAGAATTTCGCGGCGGGCACCTGGCCGGGCGCCAGAAATGGCATCACAGGCTTGTACAATGGGAGAAATGATGTTGTTCATTTCCACTTCGTCGTGGTGCGCTCCCACAGCATTGCAGACAACTGGGTGTTCTTTGTACTTCTCACACAAGTGCATGCCCAAAATGGCATGTGACATTTCCGTCTCTTCCTCGGCAACCTTTCCGACATCGTGCAACAAACCAGCGCGCTTGGCCATCTTGGCTTGCTTGGAACTCAGGCCCAACTCAGCAGCCATGATGGCACAAAGGTTGGCCGTCTCGATGGAGTGCTTGAGCAGGTTTTGTCCGTATGAAGAGCGGAAGCGCATGCGACCAACCATCCGAACCATGTAGGGGTCCAAACCGTGGATGTTGAGCTCGATGACCGTTCTTTCTCCGATTTCGATGATTTGCTCTTCCAGCTGCTTGCGGGTTTTGGCAACCACCTCTTCGATGCGGGCCGGGTGAATGCGCCCATCGGCCACCAATCGCTTCAGCGACAGTCGACATACTTCGCGGCGAATGGGATCAAAGCTCGAAATGACGATGGCTTCCGGCGTATCATCTACGACGATTTCCGCCCCGGTAGCCGCCTCCAGTGCCCGGATGTTGCGTCCTTCCCGGCCAATGATTTGTCCCTTCAAATCGTCGGATTCGAGATTGAATACAGAGACGGTATTCTCAATGGTGTATTCGGCACACATCCGTTGGATGGATTGAATGACGATCTTTTTGGCCTCCTTGTTGGCTGTCACCTTGGCCTGCTGCACGGTCTTTTTGACCAGGGCCATGGCATCGGTTTCCGCCTTGGCCTTGACAGCCTCCAAGAGTTGTTCTTTGGCTTCTTGTTCGCTCAGGCGGGCGATGCTTTCCAGCGACTTGATGCGCTCTTCATTGGCAGAATCCAGTTCGGCCTTTTTGCGAGCGACCACTTTGAGCTGCTTGTTGAGGTTGTCGCGGATCGATTTGTTTTCACTTTCCTTCTGCTCAATCTCCGACTCGCGATCTTTGAAAGCCTTCATTTTGCCCTTCAGGCTATCTTGTCTTTTCCTCAGTTCACTTTCTTGTTTGACGACATCGGCCTCGCGATCTTTGATCTCGTTTCTGTGCTTGGCCTTTTGGCCTTCAAATTCAGATTTGAGTTTGGAAAACTTCTCCTTGGCCTCTTGAATTTTTCGTTGCTTGATCTTTTCGTGCTTGCTTTCAGCCTGTGACTGTAATCTATTGGCTTTGGACTTGGCTTCGTCTTCGATGCGCTTTGCTGTCAGTCGGGCTTCCTTCACGATGAGGTCTGCCTTGCCATTCATTTCCTCAATTTTGCTCTGTTGAGACTTTTTGAGGATGGAGTTGACAACAAAATATGCAATCAATGAGCCTATTACCAATCCAGCCGCTAATCCAATTCCGATTTCCATATTAGCTCCGATTTATATAATGATGAAATTATTTTCGTTCCGATGCCCCCTTTGGAGCGTCCTGTTGTTCTGTACGGTTTGCGAGCTAGAGGCCAATGAGAATTTCACTCCCTGGGCATGCAAAGAAGGGATGCGGTGGAAAAGGCAAAAGAGAAAAGAGATGACGGAAAGGCGCTAGAGCAGGTGATCCAACAGTTCGTCCAATTGTGTCACTTTCTGGACCAGTTGCTGTGAATTTTCAGTAGGGGCAGTGTGGTGATCGGCTTTATGAAGGTCAACCGCATAGGTCAGCAGAGCCATAGAGAGACAATCTTGTTTGTCTTTCTTGGTGTACATGGCCTGAAAATGGTTGAGTTTTTCATTGATTTCCTTGACTATCTTACGGATGGTCGGCTCGTCTCCCGATTTTATTTTCAGGGGGTAGGGCCTACCTGCTATCAAAACCGTAATCTGTACCATATCCTGCTCCTCCATATCTGTCTAGCTTTTTTGAAGCCATTCAATGCATTTATCGATCTGCTTGATGTGCAAATCGATCTCTTTCCTGAGCTTTTTCTTTTGCTCCACGTCCATTCCTCCACGCACAGTCATCGGCTCGCTTGGAACCACTGCTGTACTTTTTTTGCGGCGTTCTTCTCGCAAGTCCGCCTGCAGTTGGTTGTTTTCGTTCAAGAGTGCGACATTATCGTTTTGCAGGCGCTCCAGCTTGAGAGCCAGCTGCCTGACTTTGAGTTCAATACCACTGATCTTGTCAGATAAATTTGTCATACCAACTGTAAAAATTGTTTGCGCGACCAGAGAACCTATCTCCGGATGACCGCTCCCAGGTCGGACTCGTACTTCTGGATCAACTGCTTCATGATCTTGTCGATCTCCTTGTCCTTTAGGGTCCGCTCGGGGTTTTCGAAAACGAAGCTGACGGCGTAGGATTTTTTGCCTTCGCCCAACTGTTCTGCGTTTTCGTAAACGTCAAACAAGTTAATGTCTTTCAATAGTTTCTTGCCAGTCTTTCGGGCAATCGTTACAATATCCTCAAATTTAATGGAATTTTCAATAACAAGAGCCAAATCCCTTCTCATGGAGGGATATTTTACCAATGGTTGGAAGTTTAGCTTGTGTTTTTTCCTTGCTTTGAGGATATTATCCCACTGAAAATCAGCATAGTAAACATCCTTCCGAATCTCCATTTTCTTCAAAATGGCCGGGTGCAGCTTCCCAAAGGTCACCAATGGCTGTGGCCCTCTGTGATAGCGCAAACCAAATGCCCATTGCTCGTCGTGAACAGCCGTTTGCTGAAATCCACTGATGCCCAAGCGCTGCAGTACATTGTCAGTGAATGCCTTTAGGTGGTGGTAATCGGCCTCTTTGCCAGACTGCTCGTACCAGCTCTCCGACTGCTGTCGGCCAGTGATGAAAAGACTCAGGTGCTCCTTTTCGGCATACTCCTCTGATTCTTCTGTGGACCGATAGGTTTTTCCAAATTCGTAGAGTCGGACATCCGGATGTTGGCGATTTTGGTTGCGCACGATGGCCTCCAATCCGCTGAACAGCATGTCGGCCCGCATCACGTCGAGATGTACATTGGAGGTGTTATTGATGAATACCAGCTCGGACTCTTCGATGGGAAGGACATCGCGATAGTATCGAGACTCCGTCAGGGAAAGCCCCATCATCTCGTGAAAGCCATTGGCCGAGAGCAAATCGCTGACCGTATTGACAAGTCGCTGTTTGTCTGGCCCATCTGTCGAGCTAAGGATGTTGCTGATGCGCTCTGGCATCTCCACTTTGTTGAACCCATAAATCCGCAGTATTTCCTCGATGACATCTACTTCGCGGGTCACATCTGCCTTGTCCGTCGGCACCTTGACACGCAATCCGTCGGCCTGCTCCGAGACGATTTCCATGTCCATGGCCGTGAGAATTTCCTTGATTTCCTCCGGAGAAATGTCAACACCGATCAAGCGCTTTACCTGGCGATGGCGCAAATCGATCTGCCGGGCCTCTACGGGCTGGGGGTAGATGTCGATCACCTCTGAAGAAATGTGCCCACCTGCCAATTCTTTGATGAGCAAAGCAGCTCGCTTCAGCGCCTGGACCGTCACATTGGGATCGCTGCCCTTTTCGAAACAAGCCGCTGCATCGGTGCGCAACAAGTGGCGGGTGCTGGTCCGGCGCACCCAGATGGGATCGAAGTGAGCAGATTCCAGGAAAAGGCGGGTCGTTTGCTCCGTGACACCCGAATCAATGCCGCCGAACACGCCTGCGATGCACATTCCCTTGCCGTTGCCATCACAAATCATGAGGTCTTCCGAGTGCAATTTGCGCTCCTGCTCGTCCAGCGTCACGAAAGGCGTTCCCTCTTTGAGGGTCTTGACAATGACTTTCTGTCCGGCAATTTTGTCGGCATCAAACGCATGGAGGGGCTGGCCGTATTCATGCAAAATGAAGTTGGTGATGTCTACGATGTTGTTGATGGGGCGAATGCCGATGGACAGCAAGCGGTTCTTCAACCAATCGGGTGAATCCCCCACTTTCACTTGGGTCAGCGACAAACCAGAATACCGAGGGCAGGCCTCCGTATTTTCCACCACGACCTCTATGGACAGTGCGTCGTCATCTTGAGAGAAAGACGATACCTCCGGCAGGCAAAGGGGTTTGTTGTATTCGTGATTGACTTTGAGGAAGGCCGCCAGGTCGCGAGCCACACCGATGTGAGCAGTGGCATCCGAGCGGTTGGGCGTCAGCCCGATTTCATAGACCACATCTGTTTCGATCTTGAAGTAATCTTTGGCCAGAGTACCAACGGGAACATCCTCCGGCAAGACGATGATGCCGCTGTGATCTGTTCCCAGCCCCAGTTCATCCTCTGCACAAATCATCCCCGCGGAGACCTCTCCTCTGATCTTTCCTTTCTTGATTTTAAAAGGCTCTCCTGCCTCTGTATACAGGGTGGTGCCGACAGTAGCGACAACCACTTTTTGGCCTTGGGCTACGTTGGGAGCGCCACAAACGATCTGCAGGGCTTCTTCCTGTCCAACATCTACTTTGGTCAGAGAAAGTTTGTCGGCATTGGGGTGTTTCTGGCATTCTTGGACATAGCCGACGACGATGCCCGCCAGGCCTCCTTTGACACTTTCGATCTCCTCCATTCCCTCTACTTCCAGGCCAATGCTGGTGAGCATTTCCGAAACCTCATCGTGAGAATGTCTGATGTCCAAATAAGTGCTTAACCAGTTGTGAGAAATCTTCATTCCGTTGCAATTTGTAAAATAAATTAGCCGTTCAACGTATATTTCGGGCTGAGAGTTCTTTATTTTCTTGCAAAAATACACATCGACATGAGATGGTTGTTATTTCTACTACTCTTTATTGCAATTCTTCCCTTTTCCTGCCACCGAAAAATCCAACGTTCCTTTGCCACACAGGTCCAAGTCTCTGAGGCGCTTCCCACTCCCGTTTCTTACGAAAACAGCAAATCTCCCTGCAAGGACAGACTCAATTATGCGCCCGACCTGGATCACCCAGAGCACACCCCCACCAAAGTCATTCGCGTCAATTTTCACATCATGTGCAAAAACGACAGCACGGGCAACTTCAACCAAGCCGATGGCCGGGGATTCATCCAGGCAGTTCTCAAAGAGGCCAACAAAAAACTCCTCCACAACAAGCCCATGCACCTCCCCTTGCACAACAACAACCCGGTGCTCCCCATGCGGTACAAGTACCAGCTCACCTCCGACCCAGAACGAGAGGAGGACGATGGCATCTATTTTCACTACGACGACGAGCTGTATTTTATGATTGCGGGGGGCAGGGACCAAAACAATTACACCCGAACCGTTTTCAAAAAGTATGGCATCCAGAAAGGCAGGGTTCTCAATGTCTTTGTCATGGGACAGCACACCGACAGCCTGAAGTCTGCGACCTACCGGCCCTACGAAAGGGGCATCGCTTTTGGCAATTGGGTCAAGGTAGCCGCCTGGCACCACATGACGCGCAAGGACAAGTGGAAGGACCACCGCCCGGTCACACGCACCAGCGCCCTCAATGCCATGCGACTGTTGCACCACGAGATCGGTCATACCCTCGGACTCCCCCACACTTGGCGAGGCAATGACGGTTGCGACGACACGCCCAACCACGACAATTGCTGGAACAAAACCAAGAACAACAGCCGCTGTGACTCCCTCTGGAGCAACAACTTCATGGACTACAATGCCCACTGCTCGGCCTGGTCGGCTTGCCAAATCGCCACCATACATCGCAACCTACACAATCGGGATCGACTGCGCGCACTCTTGGTCACCAGTTGGTGCAGCCTAAAGGAAGAAAAAACCATTTACATCAATGATACCCTCGATTGGAATGGCGCCAAAGACCTGGAGGGCCACCTCGTCCTGCAAACCGGCGCCCAACTTACCCTGAGATGTCGCGTATCCATCCCACCAGCAGGCAAAGTGGTCATACACCCGGGAGCCCGCCTGATCCTCGACGGCGGTACCCTGCACAATGACTGTGGCAAAAAATGGGAAGGCATAGAGATTCTCAAGCAGGGCAAGAGAGAGGGGGAATTGATCCTTACGGCCAATGCCACCATAGAGGATGTCACCAATGAAGTGGAGATCATCAAAAGTACACCGGAGGAAAGTTAGGGACTTGCCTATTCTGGAATTTTGGCATTCGTTGCTTGCATGACCAATTTGTCGTCTCCATTGTTGCGGTGAACAAATGCGATCACTTCACAATTGTTGGCATTCCATCCTTCGTCAAACACCATGGTAAAGTTCAGGTTGATGGTCGTGCCTTTTTCGATTGGCTGGGTGATGAGTTCACCAGAGAAGTTGGTGGCCATGCCCCGGAATACGTGGCGGTGGGTATAGTCTTCCTGGATGCCATTGGGGGTGAGTTGGCGGTCCTGGATGCCCGATTCGGAAACCATGACGGTGATGTAGAGATCTTCGTCGAATTCTTCGGTGGGCGTCAATGAGACGCTTGATCTCAGGGTGCGATTGGTGCCATCAAATTGATTTTCCATGCTCATGTTGAACTGCGACGGCTTGTCCAACTCGGCCTGTACCAATCCACTCCACTTGGCAATCTGCTCGATTTGAAGGTCTTCTTCCTGATCGAATTGGTTGCGGTTGAAAACGGCAGATGGGTAGCCAACAGGAGGCTTGAGGAAGTTGAGGACCTGGGTGCCATCATCGGTGCGAAAATCAAATTTGCTGTCGCTGTAGGGCCGGGCAAAAAATCCAGTGTGCATGCTCACTGCCACTACTTTGTCTCCGTGGATGCTGATCAATTCGTCGATCAAGGCGCTGGCCTGTGGACAATTGACACATTTGACACCTGTGAATTCCTCGATGAGGACCCGACGATCTTCTGGATTGACCACTTGGTTGCCGTTGTCGCAGCTCAGGCAGGCAATTTCAGGCATGTTTTCGTTGCAGGCCGTCAGAAAGAGGAAGGACAAGAGGACGAGTGGAAGACAATATTTCATTTTTGATGGCTTTTTATCATGTTGCGAGCAAGGGACTCGAAAAACAGTTTCTCAATTTACAGCCTTATCGGCGCAATTGCAGCTTTTTTTGTGCAAGATGGAGGCCTCTTCTCTCTTTTTGGATCAAAATGTTGACTGCAATGTCGCCTTGACACCACTAAAGGCCGGTTCCAATCGGCAAATCCCTCCTGCACAAACGATTCCTTCTACCTGCTTGACATAGCTCAACGAAAAGCGATTGGCCTTGTAGGTGTAGAAAACATCGACCCGGGGATAGTGAACTTTGAGGAACTCTCCTGCACTGTTGACCGGAGCCGCATCGTTTTTGTTTTCTTCGTTTTTGCTGTCGTTAGGGTCTACATTGTACATATCGGAAATGGCAAAGGACCAGTGTGGCGCGATGCTGAACTCCGCCTGGGCGAATATCCAGCTGCCGAAGTCCTGGCGGGTGTGCATGTACTGCAATTCGGCTCGCAGGGATTTCTTGCGGCTGAATTTGTACAAAAACTCCGCGTAGGGCGTGATGGTTCTGATGTTGTCTTTGCCTGGTTTTGTCAAGTACACATCCTGGTTGTATTCCTGCATCTGCAAGCCCCCCAACAATTGCCATTTGCGCTTGTATTTATACACCACTTCGGTAAACATCTCCCAATACAGCAAGGTATTGCGTTTCAATACCCCCCGATCTTCATTCAGGGTGCCGATGTAGGAACCATTCAGATTGAAGCTCAGCTTGCGGGTGGGACTGTAGCGAATGTCCAGTTGCAGGGCTTGCTCGCCCAAATCCTGGGTGGCTGGGGTGTAGCGCGCCAGCAAGCGATAGGTATTGATCCTCGACATGGGCGGCAAAAAGTTGAGCAGCCCTTGGTTTCCGATTTGGAGGGGGTCGGGACGATAGCTGAAGCCCTCTGTGCGCTTGGCCTCCAGACTGATGCCCAAACCATCTGCCGCATAGCCGATGTTGGTGTAAAAGACCGTTCCAATGTTGCTCACCAGCTTCCCAACCGTGAAGGTGGTATCCACTCGGCTGGCCTTGAGGGCGAAGGGATCGAAGTAGGTTTCTTCCGTCTTGAAAGCCCCCTCGATGTACCAGGAGAAGTTGCCAAAGGTAAGGGTATTGTACACGCTGATTGCATGGGTGTTGTATTTGGGCACGATGCTATCTGCCACCGCATAGGTATTGATGGTCCCAACGATGACATTCATGGTGCCATCGTCTAGGGTTCGACTCACAACGCCGAAACCCGGCGCCATGGACCAAGCCTTGTCGCCTTCTCCCCCATTGAGAAATCCGTCGAAGCTGATGCCTCGAACGACAGAGCCATAGAGGTCAAACTGGCGTTTTTGGCGTCCCGTGAAGGCCTTGATTTGCCAATCGGGCAGAATGTCGTAGGTCAGGCGAGCCCCGAAAAGAGCATTGTCGATCAAGAGTGGACGTTGTTCATAGGCGCGGAAGATGATGCCGCTCCCCACTTGGTCGTATAGGTAGCCCACGGAAATTCCCAGTTTGTTGACCTGCTTTTTGATGTACCAGCGCCCAATTCCCTGGTCGTTGTAAGAGCCCTGGGGATTGAGGAGGTTGGAATTGTTGAACAGGTCGAACCGCAGGCCCACGTCGAAGCCTTTGTAGGAGTAGTTGAGTTGAAGCCAAGCATCTGCACTGTACAGTTGGCGATCGTATTGAGGAGTATTGAAAGCTCCGATGGTGGAATCTGTTTGAAAAAAATTGCCATTCAGCTCCAAGTTGCCAGACAGATAGGCCCCCTCTTGTGCATGAGAAACAACAGACAATGACAATAGTAAGACAAACAGAAAAGAAAAGCTTTTCATGAATTTTGTAATTTTGATAGGCGCCGCTTTAGCAACACATACTTGTTTGAATGCGCCAGTTAAATATAAGTTAAACCAAATTATATTTTGTATCTGGACGACGGTTTTTCGCTATATTGTCTGCGAAAATAGCTCGTTTTTATCATCCAAAGAAAATACAACCTACCAAAAAGCCATGGGGACGACGAATATCTACTAAGAGATTCGATTCTTTCAAAAACATAAAACCATCATAAATGAAATTTCTGAAATCTTTCTTGCTGTTGATGTGCATTGCCATAGCCACTGGTCTGAGTGCCCAAAAGACATTGCCCTCTGTAGAGGTGAAAACCCTTAACGGGGAGACCATCAACATTCAAGAGTTTGCCAAAAACGGCAAAATTACCGTATTCAGCTTCTGGGCAACTTGGTGTTCGCCCTGCAAAAGAGAGTTGGATGCCATTTCGGAGATCTACGAAGATTGGCAGGAAGAGTTTGACATGGAGTTGGTCGCCATCACCATCGACGATCCCCGTGCCTTGGCCAAGGTCAAGCCCATGGTCAAGTCCAAAGGCTGGCAGTACACCATCCTTTCCGACGTCAAAGAAGACCTCAAACGCTCTCTCAACTTCCAAACCATCCCGATGACGTTCCTCATCGACCAAAAGGGCAACATCGTCTATACCCACAACGGCTATGCCCCTGGTGACGAATACGAATTAGAGGACAAAATCAAGGCCCTGGCTGGCAAATAGTCCTCTGACCAACAATACAAATGGGGAAATCCCGAATCTTTGACATTGAAAGGTTCGGGATTTCTTTTTTTGGCCTTTTTCCGGCAATTTTTCCCTGCAAAGCCTCTGTTTTGTGCCATCACCGACAAAATTGATTCCCTCCACTCCACTCTTCCCACATCTCCCGGCTCAGTTGGCATATTATTTGGGAAATTTTACATGCTTCTGTAGGCTACAGAAGACGACTCATCCACACACAACATCCCGTCGCGCCCCCCCTTGAGACAGGATGGCACACAATTTCACTGAAGAAGAACAAACACTTGATAAACGATCAAACATGCTGAGACTACGATACGCTTTTTTCCATTTGTGTTTCTTATTGGTATTGGCTGTCAGTGGATGTCGCGAGGCACCCGGAGGGACAGTCGTTGGACAAAGCAAGCAGGAATGCACGCCGGAAGAGGCGGTACTCATCGGAGCCAAGCTCCAAGAAACCATCCGAAACAGCCCATCGGACTTTCCAATACTCGATGCCTCTGCTTATGCAGCAGAATTGGAGTATCTCAATACACTTCTTTCCACCTTGGCCAACACCGGCCCCGTGCTCAATCGCAGCAATTTCAGCTGGGACATTCAAATATTGAACGACGATCACAAGAAAAATCTATTTGCCACGCCCGGTGGCCATTTTTACATCACAACCGGACTGCTCAAGATCATTACCAACGAGACGGAACTGCTCGGCATCCTGGGACATGAAATCATGTATGCAGATCGCGACCACATCGCTCAAGCATTGATCCGAAAGTTTGGTGGCGACAGATTGGGGAGCATTTTATTGGGAGAAGATGTGCCGGAAATACAGGAGATGGCGCTGTCCTTACAAGATTTGAGATACAGTGAGTCCACCGTTCTGCAGGCTGACTCTTTTGCCGTCGAACTGATTTGTCCTTTCTTGTATGATCCGCTTGGCATGCAAAGCTTTTTGGAACGCCTGGCAGACTCTGGCCCAGACGAATTGCAAGTGGCTTGGTTTGACAATCGCCAAACAGAGAACCTGCAAAATCGCATTGAGCAAATTGGCATTCAAGCCCGTGACTGTGGAGACTTTGGGAAGGAGTTCGAAGAGCGATACCAGGATTTCCAAGCAAAACTGCCCCAGTAAACGCTCTCAAATCATCAAGATCACATCATTCATTCCGCGGCCGTAGCCAACCTTTGCTTGTTTTGATGGGCAAAGTAGGCAGCTCCGATGATGCCTGCACTGTTGAGCAGAGAGGCGGGGATGACTTTGGTCTTTACCTTGAGCTGCTCTTTGTATTTGGCAAATTTCTTACTGGCTCCACCTCCCAAAATGATGAGGTTGGGAGAAAACAGGAAGTTGATGTGCTCTAAGTATTCATTGAAGCGATTGCCCCATGCCTTCCAGGAGAGATCTTCCCGCTTGCGGGCGCTGTCGGCAGCGTAGTGCTCGGCGATGCTGTCTTGCCCTTTGAGGTACAAATGTCCAAATTCAGTATTGGGCACCATATGGCCATTGATGAACAGGGCAGATCCCAAGCCTGATCCGATGGTGATCAAAAGGACAACCCCGTTTTGGTGCTCTTTTCCCACCCCAAAAGTCAACTCGGCCAATCCAGCCAAGTCCGCATCATTTCTCACAAACACCTCTTGTCCACAAGCCTCAGAAAGGATTTCGGCCGCATTGACACCAATCCAGCCTTTGTCGATGTTGGCAGCGGTGTAGGTGACACCATTTTTGACAACAGATGGAAACCCACAGCCGATGACATCCGTCCATTCAAAATGCTCGATGACCTTTGAAAAAACCTCGGCCACAGCATCAGGATGAGAAGGCTTTGGCGTTTCCAGCCGAAAGCGTTCTCCGATCATTTCACCCGTTTCAATGTTGACCAGCCCTCCTTTGATTCCAGAGCCTCCAACATCTACTCCGAGCATCATATTGTTTTGCATGCCTTTCGTTTTGACACAATTGTGGTTACTGAATTACCCGCACCTTCATTCGGATGTCCTTTTCGGGCCGATCTCCAGGCAAAGTCCGGGAATTGGCAATCTGGTCGATCACATCAAAACCAGAAATCACATGGCCAAAGACTGTATAGTCCTTGTCGAGGAAGGGCGTGCCTCCCTTTTCGAGATAGGTCTCGCGCTGTTCCTTGCTGTAGCGGAAATCTTTGCGGGCCTCAATCATGTCCAACTCGCGTTCCGATACTTTTTTGCCTTGTACAATGTAGAACTGAGAGCCAGAAGATTTTTTCTCGGGATTGACTTGATCCGGTGTGCGAGCGGCGGCAATGGCCCCCTTTACATGCACCAGAGAATCCACAAATTCCGCTGGCACCTGGTAGCCAGGCCCGCCAGAGCCCAGGTTGCTGCCACCACCATCAGCCTTGGAGCGAGGATCACCTCCCTGAATCATAAAGCCATTGATGACGCGGTGAAAAATGATGCCGTCGTAGAAGCCTTCTTCGGCCAGCTTGATGAAATTGTCCCGGTGTTGGGGCGTGGCGTCCGACAGCAGGACTGTCATTGTACCAAATTCTGTTTCTATCTCTACCATACAGTTTTCAGGTGGTTTTACGTTTACAATTTTTGATTTCGTTGTCGACTTTTCCCCTTTTGTGGCCTTCAAAATCACGTTGAAACTACCGGAAGAAGTGTAGCGGTGTTCGGGTGATTCCTCAGTCGATTTTTGGCCATCGCCAAAATCCCATTCGTAGCTTTCTGCCTTTTTCGACTCATTGCTGAACTGTACTTTGGCAGGCGCCTTGGCACCGTCGGGATTGTAACTGAAGTTGGCCATGGGTCGAGAACAAGACGCCAACAAGGCCAAGATACAAAAGTATAAAGTGATCTTAACAGGATTTGTCATCTGTTTGTATTTCTTTCTGATGAGTGGGTGTGTATTTTTTCCAGCAGGGCAATGGCTGCCTGGATTAATTTGACATGACAATTTTCATTTTGACGTCACTGTCTGGACGGTCAAACTGATTTCTGGGCGAAGCGGCAATTTTGTCAATCACATCAAAGCCTTCGACCACCTCGCCAAATACGGTGTATTCTCCATCCAGAGAAGGATAGCCCCCCTCTTCTTGGTAGACCTTGCGCTGCTCGGGGGTGTACTTGAATTTTTTCTGACGCTCTATCATGTCCAAAAACTGGGCATTTTGCTTTTCTCCTTGTACGATGTAGAATTGAGAACCGGAAGAGGCTTTTTCTGGGTTCATATTATCGCTCAGGCGGGCAGCCGAAAGAGCTCCCTTGAAGTGCGGAAAGCCAATCTCCTGCGGAATGGTGTAGCCAGGACCTCCCTGACCGAGCATCTGACCGGGAGCGGCATCGCGGGAATCCGGATCGCCTCCCTGGATCATAAATTTGGGAATGATCCGGTGAAAGAGCAGGTCATCGTAAAAACCTTCCTTTACCAACTTGATAAAATTGTCGCGATGCTGAGGTGTTTCGTCGTAGAGCATCACCTTCATGTTGCCAAACTCGGTTTGGATTTCGACATAGGTCTTTTTGTCACCACAGGCCGACAGACTCAGGAGCAAGACGGCGGCCAACAGTAAAAAGCGATTCATCATAATTGTCGTTTTATCCCTCTGCAGAGTCGTTGCCCAGCTGAGGTTGAAAATATTGTATAAGCTTTTCTTTCAATAAACGTTCCTGTTCTTTGACTCCCTTGAGTTGAAAGGAGCGAGCGGTCGTATAGTGGGGCCAGCCGTCGGCATCGCGACCAGCAAATTCGTAGTAGCCGTCCTGGCTCAGCAATTCGCAAACAGCGATGTGCATCAGGTCTTGCTTCTCTTCCTTGGTATAGGTCTGCTTGGTAAAACCCAACTCCTGTATGCCCACCAAAAAGAGGATGGCGTTCATATTGGGAAGTTCTTTTCGGTTCATACTGTCTTTGACAAAATGCCGTACCCGCAGCCATTCGAAATCCAATTGCCAATCTTCCATTGCCTGACTTCCGTTTTGCATCATCTCTTCCACTTGATGTTGCAGCCTGCACTGGGGCGTTGCTGCTCGCTCACTGTGCCACCGGCCAGCACTGTCTCCAGGGCCATGCGAAGGTCCTCTCCTGTGACGGGTATGCCCGAATTGGGTCGGGAGCCGTCGAGCTGGCCGCGATACACCAATGCCATATTTTGGTCAAAGAGATAAAAATCTGGTGTACAAGCCGCGTCATAACTGCGAGCCACCTCCTGGCTTTCGTCGTAGAGGTAGGGAAAATCGTAGCCGACCTCTGCTGCATGGACTTTCATCTTGTCCGGGCCGTCCTGAGGATAGTTGACCACGTCATTGGAGCTGATGCCGACAAAATTGACGCCTCTGGACTTGTAGTCCTGCACCACTCGCTTGATGCCCTCGTTGACGTGAATGACGTAGGGGCAATGATTGCACAAAAACATGATGACTGTCGCTACGGGAGAGCTGACATCTGCCAGACTGACCATTTGGTCGCTGATGGTATCCGGAAGCTGAAAATCGGGTGCTTTCGTCCCCAACGGCAACATGTTGGATTCTGTAAGTGCCATTTGATGTTGTATTTGTTGATGTTATGAAAAAGGTTGGCGGGGTTTACAGACATTCCTCACTGATCCCCAAAACATATTTTTCCACCACTCCTATCTTATTGGCCACCTGGGATCCTTTGAAACCGCTGATGGCATCATTTTTCAATTTGGCTTTGGCTTCGCTGAACAAGCGCCCGGCCACGGGCATGTAGGACCAGTGCCACTTTTCCTCATTGTATCCATACGGGCGGGCCTCTCCTTTGGGGGAATAGGGCTGGCAAAAACCAAAGTACGCAGCGTGCTTGCGCAACCATTGGTATTCTTTCAATCCTTGACCCGTTTCGAAATATTTGTTGACAAAGGCATTGAGGTCGATGTCTGTTCCCCAATGGTGCCGACTTGTCCCAGGCATCGAGCTCCACTCCAATATCTTCAAGGCTCGTTCTGTCGGATCGGGAAATTTCTTGGCTGCATTGATGCCCCCATCCAGCAATCGACTGCCCGTCCACTTGCCTTCCCAGATGGACTTTTGGGCTTCAAAATTTCGGGTAGCCGATTTGATGATCAGACGAACGCCATCCTTTTGGGCCGCCTCAAACATCTTCCGAAAAGCCTCATAAGCGTCTCGTCGGATGTACATTCCGGGGCGAGAGGCATGGGTTTTATCAATTTCCACGAAGTCTTGGTGAACAGAAGGTTCAAACTTTCCGGTCAGGTAGTCAATTCCAAAGCCTGGTTCATCCATTTTGGTCAGGGTATCTGCGACGCTTCCGCTGTCTACTGCTGTTTCTACAGGCTGCAAACCCATGGCGGTTCGCTTCTCTGTTGGCTGGCCGTTGTCGCAAGCCATCCAAAGACCACTGATGCCAATGGCTGCCAGTAGCAGGGCTGTCCTCTTTGTCATTTTATTCATGCTTCTTTTTAGTACTCAAACTCCATTTTTTCACAGGGGAACCCAAACAGGAATTTCTCCCGGATGAGGGCTGCAACTTTTTTGGGCACCAATTTGTCCCAACCCGCTTCGTCTTGCTGCAACATTTGCAGAACGGATTTGGAGAAAATGTGCAAAACTTCCTTGTCGAATCCTTCCACGTCCACAATCTGACGGCTGTTGAGGAGGTGACGATACAAGAAGGTAACGCCTTCTGGTACGGGCAGGTTGTGGGTTTTCATCAATTCGGCACTCCCCTCCTGCATGGCCGGGTAGACATACAAGCGCACGTTGCGGGTAAACAACTGCCCAAAGGCTGCCAGCAAACGACCATCCATATTTTCGTAGTACTTGTCGTTGATGACTTCCAGCAATTCGCGAGCCCCTAGGACAATTCCCATGCTTTGGATCTTGTAGTCCGACAGGTAGGCGATCAACTTTTGGTATTGTTCACAATTGGAGATGACCACGGTCTGTCCCATGGCACACAGCAGCTCGGCCCGGTCCATGAAATCTTGCTCATTGAGCTCTCCCTCCCGCTGCAGATTGTCCATTGTAATCTCTGTGAGCAAATAGGAGCGGGCGGCATCCACTTCTGGTTCTTGTTTGAACTGTTCCCAACTGGACCGCAGCATGTCCATATTGACAAGGGTCGCCGGACGGAAGCTTCCACGGAGGATCAGCAGGTGCTTTTTGTAGAGGAATTCAGAGGCGTGCAGACTCCTGCCGTCTGGACCGAACATGGCCACGTCGCTCAAGCCGTGTTTGACCAACATCAGGCACAGCCAGCGGTTGTCCACTTGTTCGAAATTGGGGCCAGTGATGCTCAGCATGTCGATGGCTACTCGATCCTGTAAATTGTCCATCAGCGATTGGATCATCACCTCTGGGTCTTGGTGGTATCGGTAGCAGGCATAGAGCAGATTGACCCCGAGCACACCGATGGCCTGCTGCTGAAGGTTGTTGTCCATGTCGAGCATCTTGACATGCAGGACGATGTCATTGGGTTCGGCATTGGGCGACAGTTGAAACCGCAAGCCCATCCATCCATCTCCTTTAATGGTGCGTTGGTAGTTGATGGCGGCGACCGTATCGGCAAAGGCAAAGAAGTTGCTCTCGCTTTTCTCCCGCCCCAAGCGCTTGACCATCAGATCGTATTCGTGATCCAGCATCTTGTACAGGCGCGACTCGCAAACATAACGCCCCTTGGCCTCCATGCCATAAATGTCGTCTGAATAGATTTTGTCATAGGCCGACATGGACTTGGCAATCGTCCCGGCAGCAGCACCTACCTGAAAGAAGTAGCGGGCGACCTCCTGGCCGGCGCCGATTTCTGAGAAAGTCCCATATATCTTTTCATCGAGATTGATTTCGAGGGCTTTCTGCTCCGTCTCTAGTTTTTGTCTGATCATGCGGTCTAAAATTACCATTCGCATTGCAAAATTACATCATTTTAAACGAAACGCCCTTGGAAAAGCTGATGATTTGCAAAGGAATCCCAGGGGCATTCACAGAGGCTCATGAGAAATGGCATTTGCCGAACTGTTGGGCAATTTTCGCCTGTTCTGGACGATTTTGGCCTAGCTCGGTACGATTTTGGCTGATTTTTCAGCACCTCACAGACCATTTCCCACCAGAATGGCAAGTTTTTGGACCTAATCAAAACGCAATATCAACTGATCCATTCATCTCTCCACTCCTCCCACCTTGAGGGATGATGAACAGCTTCTACTCACAATCACAATTTACTTTGCATGCGATTATCCATCTCATTGACTTGCTTTGCCTTGCTTTTCTGTTCCCTCTTTTTTGCGACCACCATCCATGCTCAAAACGATCCTTGTGCCACTGATCTCATTCACCAAGAAAAACTGAAAGATCCCAAATACCGACAGCGCATCGAACAGGGAGAAGCCCTGATGCAGCGCCACATCGCCATCAATGGAGCGGCCTCTTTCCGGAGCGGCACCAATGATACATTGGCGGTGGTCGTCCACGTCCTGCACACTGGGGAGGCCGAAGGCAGCGGAAACAACATTTCCTCCGCTCAAATCCAATCGGCCATCGACAACCTCAATGATGTATTCAGTGGCGACATCGGCAATACCGGCACCGACATTCCTCTGCGATTCAAACTCGCCACCCGCGCCCCCGATGGCAGCGCCACCACAGGCATCAACCGCATCAATGCTACGGGTGTCAACAACTACGAGACCAATGGCATGGGACAAGACTCAGCCCGCGTCCACCTATTCAATCTCAGTCGGTGGAATCCAGCCCAATACATCAACATCTGGACGGTCAACCTGATCAATGGCGGGACCAGCACCCTGGGATTTGCTACCCTGCCCCCTGCCGACCTCCGCTACGATGGCATTGTACTGCTGGCCAACAGCATGGGATACGATCCCACTGGCTCTCTGGGATACAACATCTCGTCGAGCAGAAACCAAAACGAAACCCTCATCCATGAACTTGGCCACTACCTCAATCTATACCACACATTTCAAGGAGATGACACCGCCTGCCCCAGCAACTCCAACTGTGCCACCGATGGCGACCTTTGCTGCGATACCGATCCACATCGACGCACCTCAAGCATCGGCTGTTGGACTGCGGTCAACAATTCCTGCACAGGAAGCAATTATGGAACAGTGGTCCAAAACTACATGGCCTATTCCAGCGAAGATTGCCGCGACCGTTTTACCAGTGATCAAATCACGAGGATGACCTCAGCAGTCAGCACATTGCGAACGGGACTGACCAATGGCTGGGGATTTGCAGATATTTACAGTGGCTCGGCCGTAGCAGCCGCCTGCCAGCCTGCCACCACCACCATACAAGAAGGCTTCTACTACGGACCGGTATCTGTGGAGCTGAACAACCAAACCATCTCGACAGGCAGTGCCCTGGAAGACAATGGCTACGTAGAAGACCTCAACAAGCGCATCTACCTCGAACCCAATACCTCTTACACCCTCAATGTGAGCAATTCCGGTGTCGGCCCCGAGTACTTGTTTGTCTTCATCGACTACGAAAACGACGGGGACTTTGGCGGAAGTGGCGATGGCTTTTACTTTGGCAATGCAGGGACATCCTGGAGCATCAACATCACCACGCCCAGTGATCCCCTCTACAACACCCCCTTGCGCATTCGTCTGCTGACACACCTCGGCGGGGTAACAAACACTGGCTGTACCGACCCCAGCTATGGCCAGGCCGAAGATTATGCCCTCTATTTCCAAAGCAGTGCTGCCCTAACAGCCTCCGCATCCAGCATCGAAGGCCTCAACGGCATCCTACCCAATGCTTCCACTGCTCAAACCTTTACCGTGTCTGGAGATGACCTGATGGGAGATGCGACACTTCAGGTTCAAACCGCAGAATTTGAAATATCTTCTGATGGAAGCAGCTACGGCAGCAGCCTGAGTCTGACAGAGTCGGGAGGCAACCTACAGGGAGAACCCGTCACGGTCTATGCCCGCCTAAAAGCAGGATCGACCAAAGGCAGCTATCAGGATTCCATTTGCATCAGCAGTCTCAATGCAGACACTGTCTGGGTACAACTGTCGGGACATCGCGGCGAGATCTTCAGCAATCGAGGCAATGCCTTGAGTCTGAATGGCAGCACGGCCTATGCAGAAGCCGACAGCTACAAAGGCATTACAGGTGGGGCAGCCAGAACCTACGAGGCCTGGATCAAAACCACAGAAAATACGGGAGCCATCATTGCCAATGGGATCAACAGCTCCGGCGAAAAGTGGATCATCTACGTCCAAAACAGCCAGTTGAGAGCAGAGATCAATGGCGCCTACATCAGAGGAACTACCTTGCTCGACGATGGCGAATGGCACCACATTGCCGTGGTCTTGGACAACAGTGGAGGTGCCACGCTGGGCGATGTTGTGCTGTATGTGGATGGCCAGGTAGAAACCCTATCAGGTTCCGCCAATACAACCAACACCATCAATACGGCCAGTAGTCAAAATGTATGGATCGGAATCGATCACCACAACCGCTTCTTTGATGGAATGATCGATGAGGTTCGCATCTGGTCTGTTGCCCGCAGCCAAGCTGACATCCGCAGCAACATGCACTTGACCTTGAGCGGAACAGAAACGGGGCTTGAAACCTATCTGCAGTTCAACGAAAGCAGTGGAACAACCACCGGAGAGCCCACCAACGGGCATTCGTTCTCTATGGAGGGCCTTGCGGCCTTTGCCACTTCCACCCTGGATGTATCAGCAGGTGTTTCCAGTACAGTGTCAGTGGGAGCAACTGGCGGCGCCTCTGTGGAGATCAATGCCAACATGCTGGAAATCGACTTCACCGATAGCGGAACTGCCCCAGATGGCGACTTGGTGATCTTCTTGCTGAATGACATTCCTTCCGGGGGCAATGGAGACAATTTTGAGGCAGGCCAGCACTGGGTGGTTCGCAACTTTGGCAACAACCAAAGCGGCCTGAGCATTGCATCCATCACCACCCATCTCAACACCAGTGACCCACTTTTGGCCTATGACGAGACCACCATGCGACTCTACAAGCGCGACTCGGGATCAGACAGCTATTGGAGCATGGTCGCCACCTCGGCAGCCAGTACCGATCCAGGAACAGGTGAGATTGTCTTCAACAGTTTGACTGGCTTTACCAGCTTCAGCCAGATCAGTGTGGGCAACTCGGGAACCCTTCTTCCCGTCACTTGGCAACATTTTGCAGCCAGCCGCCTCAACACCAGAGACGTGGTACTGGAATGGACGACAAGCGATGAAATTGACTGCGATTCATACGACATGCAATACAGCTACGATGGCCGCTTGTTCAAGTCCATCGGCGAGGTCCCTTGCCAAGGCGTCTCCAACGGGACGGCGGCCTACAGACACACGGTGGCAGAAGTCCGGGCAGCCTTTTACCGACTGCGCCAAGTGGACCTGGATGGGACCTACAGCTACAGCAACGTTCGATATGTAGGAGCAGATGTAGAAACCGATGATTTCCACCTATTTCCAAATCCGACCAATGGTTTTGTCATGCTGCAAAGCAAGTCCATCAAACAACGCGACAAGCTACAGATGGAGTTGAGGGGCATAGACGGCCAGTTGTTGCTGCGTGCGGAAGGGACGCTCAACAGTCTCAATCAGCAACTCAACGATCATCTGCCAAGACTGACGAAGGGCATTTTCTTGCTGCAGATTCGATCAGAACAACTGCTGTTTTCCGAGCGTCTGTTGCTTCAATAGCGGCAGTAAGCAGGAAAGAAAAGATCAATTGTCAGCGGTCATTTCGGGACGTTCCGAAATGGCCGCTGTTGCGTTTCAAATGTGCCTCCATTTGTTCGTCTGACCACTCTTCCATCAAGAGCAATGCTTCGTATGGATCTCCTTCCAAGCCAAGCAGTTGCGCAAATGCAGGCTCCGTTTTATGGCCTTGGGATTTGAGCAGTCGGATGCCTCGCCGCATGGAGTCGCCTCCCAATTGCAAAAGGCGATTCTCCACAAGCATGTGTCGAAAGGCATACTGTTCTTCTACAGGTCGGGCTTGCCCAAATATCTCAATGGGCCAAGTATCGAGCTGGAAGGAGATGAGACAACTGGGAAGTCGCTGCTGCCATCCCTCCCAAATGCGAAAGCCAGCAAAGTCGCCAAAGTGCTCTCGAATGGGTGACTGGAACGCCGGAAAGTCATACACTTCGCACAACAAATCCAAATCGCTCTGGGGCAAATCAACGCCAATCGGAATGGTCCCAGCCAGTACGGGTCTGAATGCCGAGAGGTGGGCCAGCAGCTGAAAACGCATCAGAACAGCGTATGCACTGACCTGTTGTGGGGTTCCCCTTTGCAAATAGCTGGGGTCAAACCAGTTTTTTTCAGCATTCAAAAAGCTCTGTGACACAGCGATGTAATGGCAGTTTTGAAATATTTTTTTTGAAAACAATCTCATTACGGGCATATTTTGACAACCTAATGCCGCTCTTTTCGTACTAATGCCGTAACCCCTTCTACAGACCCGTAATTTATTATACTTTTGTGTATCAATTTATTTGCGGGTGGGTGCCTCAATCCTTTCGAGCTCATATATAACGACCCAAGCATCTGAGTTGCCAAGGGCAGCCTCGGAGCAAACACAAGCCATAAGATTTTGCGATGTAAGCCGACGAATGCTTTGAGAATGGACTTTTGCACAATCGGAATAACCCCAATCCCCTGGAAACCCAAAGTAAACATAAAAAGATCAATTGGGTAATGCACCGCAGGCTGTAACACAAATTCATTTGCGTTGCTGATTTGCAGAAGGATGTTGTAAGTATGACTGTAAAAACCGCTTCTTTGTTGACTGCCTTTCTCTTGCTCTGCCAGCTGCTGGCGACGGGACAGGAAAGCTATTTTGCCAACACGCGCAAAATGGCCATAGCCGAAGGTCTGCTCGGTCAACAAGTCAATTGCATCTACACCAGCGAAGATGGCGCCTGGATTGGTACCCAGGCTGGATTGAACCATTTTGATGGCTTTCGCTTCAGACATTGGACCCAGTCAGAAGGTGGCTTGACCCGCAACCGAATCCACCACATCTTACCGGACAAAGATGGCATCATCTGGATATTTTCCTGCAAACACTGGCGGTCGACGCGCGACATTCAGTCGATCGATCTGATCCATCTGGACAGCAGCCAGGCTTATTCGTTTGAGAACAGCATCGGTCTATCAGCACCATTTCAACAAGAGGACATTCAACATTTCTTTGGGGATGCCTCCCACTACCTTTATTTCTACGCCAAGGACCAGCTTTGGCGATACGATGGACAGAAGCAGTTTACCAAAATTCCACATCCCAAAGAATTTCTCCCCTCCAATGCCCTGCACAGTGGTCAAATTGTCGGACGAGTCGACTCTACACTAGCGTGGATACAGGCAGACGGAAGTGTGAAAACCGATCCAGGTATTCCCATCAGAAATTTCGTCTTCAGGGCCTACGGAGACAGCAGTTATTTCTGGATAGACCAACGAGAGAATGACATCGTACAATACATTGCTCCCAATTATCCGGCTCGTCGGCAGAACATTCCCACACAATATGGCCAACGCGTCTCCTACGACCCATATAGACAAAATTACATCTATACCTTCGACGATACCTTGGCCATCTACAATCGCAGGGGGGAGCTGGCGTATAGATACAAGCCCAAGAATGTCGTTCGCGCGTTGACAGTGGACCGCTTTGGGACCTTCTGGCTGGGGACAGCCTACGGCCTTGTGCTGCTCCGAATAGAACCCCAGCGATTTACTCGCTATCTCCACACGAGCTCGGCCAACAAACGCATGGCAAACTCCTACCGCTGCCGAGGCATCTATGAATTGGACAATACCTTGTTGGTCAACACCTACTTTGGGAGAAGAGCCATTGATCTCAAAAGTGGAAAAGTATCCGCCCCAGACAGCATCTACCAAAATCCTTCCTTCCAATGGATTGACTTTCCCATCCTGCGTGGCAAAGAGGGCCACTTCTGGACGGCCAACGCCGGTGTAAAAAAATGGGACAAGGGATACGGTCGACAAATCCAATACACGCTGCTCGACAGTTTGGTATACCCCGAGGCCAAAATGCCAAGGGTATGGTCCATGCATGAGGATGTCCAAGGGCGCATCTGGATGGGTACCATGGAAGGCCTCTACTACCTGGAGGATGGGAAGCTCCACCGATTCGAGGCCTACAACGGCTTCAATCTCTTGAAAAAGTCGACCATCATGGGCATCCAGGAAGATCAGGAAAGAAACATCTGGCTCAGCAGCAACTCTGGCTTGTACCAATTGGATGTACAGACAGGCGTCGTGGCGAGATACAGCAAGAAGGGGCAAGGAGCATTGTACCTTCCTTCCTACGATTTTCAGTTTTTGCACCAGGACAAAGCGGGAATCTACTGGCTGGGGACGGCTGAAAACGGCATGATCCGATGGGATCGCTCAAGGGGAGAAATCCGACAATTCAACCGCAAAGATGGCTTTCTGTCCAACAATATCTACGCAATCCAGGAAGATGCCTTTGGCTTTTTGTGGATGAGTTCGAACAATGGTCTAATCCGCTTTAACAAAAAAGACTTCAGTTTCCAATCATTTTTTGAGAAAGACGGCATCAGCTTCAACGAGTTCAACCGCATCTCGTACCACCAGGCCCAAGACGGGCGCATGTACTTTGGTGGGCAAAACGGGATAACGGCCTTTTACCCAGAAGATTTTCTCGTAGATCCAAAGCGGGAGAAAACCGCACAGCTACGAATCGAAAAGTACCAGTATGTAGAAATTCAGGAACCCAAGGTACAAACGGAGCAACAACGCATCCTGGATGGGCAGCAACTGCAACTGTCTCCCTCTGTGCGCTTCGTCAACTTCAAAGTCGACTTGCCAGACAAGTTTTGGAGCGACCAAATCCAATTGGTCTACCAAGTAGAAACCCTCGACGCCAGCGGCCACAATAGAGATTTGAATGGCAAGTACGTCAGTCCAGACAATACGGTACAGCTGTTTGGGCTCTTGCCAGGTCGGTATCGGCTGCACATCCGGACCTTGCACCGCCAAGGCAGTCCCGTTGCCCAGCCATTGACATTCGACATTCTCATTCCCCTACCATGGTATCGGCAGATTTGGTTCATCTTGCTCTGTGTCCTGCTGGCCATGGCCATGATCTGGGCAGTCCTCAAATGGCGGACCGCCACCCTGCGCAAACGCCAGCTGGAGCTGGAGGCGATGGTGGAAGAACGCACCCGACAAATTTTGAAAGACCAACAGCTGATCGAGGAACAAGCCATGCAAATCCAGCAAATGACGGATCAGCTCAACCAAAAAGACCAACGCTGGCTTTCCCACTTGGAGCAGACCGTACAACACAAGCTCGGCAACATCAATCTGGACCTATCCGAAATCATCAGTGACATGGGCACAAGCCGCTCGGCATTTTACGAGAAGGTCAAGGAACTCACCCAGATGACGCCAAACCAATACCTTCAAGAGGCCCGCCTGCAAAAGGCCCGCAACTTGCTGGAGCAACGACAGTGCGAGACGGTCAAGGAAGTGGCCCTATCTGTCGGCATTCGCAAGCCAAGTTATTTCTCCAAACTCTACAAGGAACGCTTCGGAAAATTGCCTTCTACCTACTTCTGAGATCAAGATTGTCGGCTGCACTGGACGATTGCATGCCATTTTGGATGTCTGGGGCCCCTGCCAGACTATTTTGGGCTGTTTTGGACAAATGGGGCTACTCATTTTCAGCAAAATGGCAGTTTTTTGGACACCTTGTGATCACAACGACATGAACAAGCTTTTTTTATGAATTGCCCAACTTACCCTAAAGCCTAAAGAGGCAGTCGATCAATGCCTAGCTAGTATTGAAAGACAACCTTCAATAGTCGTTTACAATCATACTGACAATTTTTTGCGGCTTTGCCGACCCGGTGTCCATCTATACCGGGTCGACTAGCTGTATTTCCTTCTCCGTCTTTTCTCACTGATTTCTGTCTTCTACCCCCCCAAGTCGTCTCCACTGACAGTGTATTGGCATGGCTGCCGGGGCATCAACCATTGCACCCTTGCGGTGCCAGAGGCATGGCCTAAATACGCAAACAGTTTACTAAAACCTTTCACAAGTTAATTTTTCCATGTATCTTTATTAGAAGTTGTCTGGTCAACCACCTGTACAACAAAAGCCAATTGCAACAGATACCGCAGACTTTACTTCCTTCTAGGAGAGCGCAGTAGAAAAGATCAATATCACACAGAACTGTTCTGGGCATTGCCCGGATGTAAGACTTATGTTCAGTTTTGAGGACATTGAAAGCCCTAATGCATGCGCCTGCTATTGACTCTACACCATTTGCCAAAGCAAACCCTGCCTGTCAACTATCAATACCTGATAGGGGCTTGGATTCATCGCTGCCTCTCCAAAGTAGGCCCCAAGCTCGACCAATGGCTTCGCCACAAGGGCTACAATCCCAAATACAGACAGTACGAGTTGTTTTGCTACAGTTCCCTCCAACCCCGAGGATACAACCTCAACCCCAAAAACCTCAGTTTTACCCTCGCTTCCCACCCCACCAAAGTCGAAATCTCCTTTCACATGGACCGAGACTTGGAGTCGAGCATGGTCAAGGTCTTTCAAAAGCAAAAATTTTACCTCAAAGGAGGCCCTTACCGAGTAGATTTTCAGGTGGCAAAAGTAGAGGTGTTGCCCCCTCCCGAGTGGCGAGAACAGATGTCTTTCCGCTTGATGACACCACTTTGTCTGAGAAAGACGGTAGAAAGCAAAAGTTATCCCCAATACCTGCATCCCGAAGACCACGACTACGAGCAAATCCTGACCTCCTCGCTGTGGAAAAAATACCAACTCATCACCTATCGCGGCCTCCAATCGGAGGAAATCAACCTCTCTCCCAATTTTCCAAGAAAGTTTGAGCTCCTATCTTCCTACAAGTACAAACGCTACCGGGTAAAAGGCATCGATACAATCGGCTACTTATTTGATTTCCGGATGGAACTCCCCCTTTCTCTGATGCAGCTGGGCTACCAAAGTGGCTTTGGGGAAAAGTGTTCTGACCTGGGAATGGGCATGGTACAAATTCTACCACCTCCCTCTGCTGAGCATTCAGAAGAAAGCCCTTCACCGGAAAACTGAAATGATAAATAAGCGTCATTTTACCAACTTTTGGACAATTTCCTGGGACGAAAGTCGTTTTTGTCGTGTTTATCTATGAGTCAATTGTACTCACTTTGATGTCCTCATTCTCTCTACAATCTGTCATCTAACGAAGCAGCATTACCTACGCTCTCATAAGCAAAGTCGCATTCACAAGTCAGAATTGACACGACAAAGTCGTTTCACCAGTAGGTCTGTTCCCACTGAGGGAGTCGACAAATACATAAGCAAGTACGTTTCAACAACATCATCCGAAAAATCACAGCCTTAAATCCCGTTTAGTATGAAAAATGCCATCTTCGTCTTCGCCCTCTTGATCGCCAGTCAATTACAAGCTCAACAAGTCGAAATTGGACTGATGCTGGGTGCCAGTAGTTATTCCGGAGACATTCCGGCGGGTTCCAGCGAACTGTCCCTGCGAAACGCTCGCCCCGCCGCTTCCCTCTTTGGACGCTACTTCGTAAAAGATTTCTTTGCCCTTCGCGTTGGCCTAACCGCCGGTAGCTTCCAGGGAGACGACAGCAATTCGCCCGAGCACGAAAAGCGCAATCTCAGCTTTCGCTCCCGACTGTTCGAAGCCCAAGCTGTAGGGGAACTTCACCTCCCTCTGCAAAAAATGCTCAACAGCCAAAATGCACTGTCTCCTTATCTCTATGGAGGGGTTGCGCTGTTTCACTTCAACCCACAAGCACTCTTCCAGGGTCGCTGGGTCGATCTCCAACCACTGGGCACCGAAGGCCAGGGCATCAATGGCAATCCCGATCCCTATAGCCGCTGGCAAATCTCCATCCCCTTTGGTGGTGGCATCCGGGTCGGCATCAATCGCAACTGGACCGTCGGAGTCGAATTTGGCGTGCGCCGAACCTTTACCGATTACCTCGACGATGTCAGTGGCAATTATCCCGATCCCAATAGCCTACTGGCTGCCAACGGAAGTACAGCGGTCGAACTGAGCTATCGAGGCGACGAACTGCCGGGCAATGCCACCGACGTTTTCCCAGCCGGAGAACAAAGGGGAAGTGCAGAGTTTGACGACTGGTATGGAACGGGGGGCGTCACCATCTCTTACCGCTTCGACAACAGCAACCGGGAAAGCAGCCACAATGCTTCCTGCCCAAAATTCTGATGCCTCCAATGGTTTTGCTGTCGGAATAAGTGACAATAATTCCCTACTATTGCAAGGGCAAAACAGTGCTGCCAATCGGCCAAGCCTGCTGCCCAGTAGAGAATTATTGTCTTCTTCCAAATAAGATAGCACATGAATCCTAGAATCTTCTTCACACTGGCCTGCCTGTGTCTCGGCTGGCCTTCTTCCTTTGCACAAACCAATTCCCACTTTTCCAATCTCGACATCTTTGCCCTGGAATGGGTGAGCGACCCACAAATCTCTCCCAACGGCAAGCACATTGTGTACGTGCGCAATGGCATGGACATCATGAAGGACAAGCGCCTGTCGCGCCTCTGGCTCATCGATGCAGATGGAACAAACCACCAAAAACTGAGCAGCTTCGATCTCAACGAATCCAAAGCCCGCTGGTCGCCGGATGGCCAACGGATCGCCTTTACCGCTTCCACTGATCAGGGCAGCGAGCTGTTTGTCTATTGGTTGAAAAGCGGAAAGATTGCTCGCATCTCTCAACTGCCTGCCTCTCCCTCCGTCATGAGTTGGTCGCCCGATGGCCAATGGCTGGCCTTTTCGATGTTTGTGGAAGGCTCTGAGCTTTCCCTGGTCAAGCCACCTGCCAAACCGGAAAAAGCCAAGTGGGCCGACGCCCCTCGCATCACCACCAGGCTCGATCACGAAAGCGATGGGTCGGGCTATCTCAAGGCTGGCTTCTCCCAGCTGTTTGTCATCCCGGCAGAAGGAGGAACGGCCCGACAGGTCACCTCTGGCAATTTTCAACACAGCAATCCCCCCCATTGGTCCAAGGATGGGAAGTCGCTGTACTTTTCGGCCAATTGCAAAGAAGACTGGGAATACGATTTCCGAAATTCAGAAATTTACCGCCTTGACATCGCCAGTGGCAAAACGGACGCACTCACAGATCGGGATGGGCCAGATAGAGGGTTGGCCGTGTCGCCTGACGGCAAGCAGATCGCCTACCTGGGCTACGACGACAAGCGACAGGCCTATCAGAATACCAATCTGTACATCATGAACAGCGATGGATCAGGCAAAAAAATGGTCCCCAACAGATTCGACCGCAGCTACAGCTCCATCCGATGGAGTCCCGATGGCAATGGCATCTACTTCCAATACGACACCGAAGGCAATACCAAAGTTGGCCATACAGATGTTTCCGGACGGGTTCGCATCCTGGGGCACAACCTCGGCGGGACTTCCATTGGGCGCCCCTATGCTGGCGGGTCCTTTTCCCTTTCTTCCACAGGTCGGATCGCCTACACCCACAGCACGCCGGAGCATCCTGCCGAACTCGCCCTGATAGAAGCAAAAGAGGCCAAGTCCAAATTGTTGATGAGTCTCAACCACGATCTATTGGAACAGCGAAAACTGGGAAAAACGGAGGAGATTTGGTACGAGTCTTCCTTCGACAAAAGAAAAATCCACGGCTGGGTCGTGTATCCACCTGATTTTGACAAAAGCAAAAAATATCCACTGCTGATCGAAAACCACGGTGGCCCCATCCTCAATTATGGCGATCGCTTTTCACCAGAGATGCAACTCTACGCGGCCGCAGGTTATGTGGTCTTTTACCCCAACCCGAGGGGAAGTACGAGCTATGGAGAAGAATTTGCCAACTTGCTCTACCACAATTATCCAGGCGAAGACTACCAAGATGTCATGGATGGTGTGGATGTGCTTTTGAAAGAAAACTTCCTGAGCGAAGACAGCCTGTTTGTCACAGGAGGCAGTGCGGGCGGGATCATGACGGCCTGGATCATTGGCAAAAACAACCGCTTCCGCTCTGCGGCTGTCATCAAACCTGTCATGAACTGGATCAGCAAAACACTGGTGGCCGACAACTACTACGGCTACGCCAATTCCCGCTATCCCGGCCAGCCTTGGGAAAATGTGGAAACCTATTGGAAGTTTTCCCCCATCTCCTTGGTCGGCAATGTGCAGACCCCAACCCTGGTCATGGTGGGCACAGAGGATTTGCGAACGCCCCTGTCCGAGGCCAAACAATTGTACCATGCCCTCAAGTTGCGCAAGATCGAAACGGCCTTGGTGGAAATGCCCGGCGCGTCCCACTTCATCGCCCGCCGCCCCAGTCAGTTGATTGCCAAGATCGATCACATTCTGGCTTGGTTCGATCGCCATCGTTGATGATGAAAATGAGGGAGGCAGTTGGTTCGTTCTGCCTCCCCCTTTTCAGATGGTTCCATCCATCCTTTCAAAACGCGTCTTTTACCATCCACTCGATTTGACAAATCTCAATGTTTTGACATGGCCATCGGCTCCTCTCAGCTGAAGCCAATACAGGCCCGGAGCAAGGTCTGATAGTTGAAAGACCTCCTTGTTCCAGCCTGCCGATACCGCCAGTGCCCGCTGTTGGAGCAAGCGTCCGTGGCTGTCCAGTATTTGTACCTGATGGGCTGTGGAGTGGCTTTGGGCATGGAAGGACAGGCGCAGCTCTCCGCTGGTTGGATTGGGGGCCAATTGCCACTGGTCGAGTCCTGGCAAAGCCTGCTCATTCAGGGGAAGCTGTTGACCAAAGTAGCGAGAGCTTGTGTTGGCACAGCCTTCGATTTCGATGGCATCCAGAAAGATGCGGTCATTGTTTTGGTTGCCGTCGTTGACAAATCGGAGGCGGCAATTGCTCCCCAATGCACCAGAATAATTGACCACGTCTGATAGATCATCATTGGGAGAAAAGTCTGTTCCAGATACCCAGGTTTTGAGACTGCTGTAGGCTCCTCCTCCGTTGGTGGACAATTCCAGTGAAAAAGATTCCCCGCTTTCCATGCTCCGGCTGGAAAAGTCAAAGGACACACGCAGTTCTTGGTAAGCGGACAAATCGAGTACATCGGTAAAGGTCAGCGAGCTGTTGTTGCCATTTCGGATGCGAACGGCAAAGCCACTGCTTGTTCCCGTCTGCAAGCGAACGCAATTGGCCCCTCCATCATTCCAAATGCCAAATCCACTTTCGAAGTCTTCAAAGTCCACTTGGGTAAAGGTACAGCCTCCAGTCTGGTTGACAATGGTGGCAGAACCGCTGATGGTGCAGCCACTGGCATCGGTGACCAAGACATTGTACACGCCTGCCGAGAGGCCTTGGATGTTTTGCGCATTGCTGCTGAATCCGGCTGGGCCTGTCCAGGCATAGCTGTAGGGCGAGGTGCCACCGGATGCTTGGACAGAGGCTGTTCCATTGCCGCCGCCATTGGTCTCATCAGTGCTGCTGATGGTCAAGGCGAGAGCGGATGGTTCGCTGACAGTGGCAGAGGCCGTGGCCGTGTTCAGGGAGACATTGTCTGTGACAGTCACCGAGTACGTTCCTGCTGTCAGATTCTGGATGCTGGCCTGGGTTTGGTTGTTGGACCAAAGGTAGGCGTAGTTTCCACTGCCACCACTGACCGTAGCGGTGGCACTCCCATCCGAACCACCTGCACAACTGACCGGAGTGCTTGCCACGGATGCACTGAGGCCCGAGCCAGAACCGCAATTTCCTGCCAAAGAGGTCCCATTGACTTGCAGGGGATTCTTGGCATAACTGCCGTAAGTCTGGGCCTGGCTTGGTGTTGCATTGGGCGGCAAATAGTAGTGGAATCTGTTTTCGACAAAAAAGTTGTTGTTGTTGGAGCAACTGCTGTTGTAGCGCCGATCGGTGCAAGCATCAGTGAAGAGGCGAAACCCAAAAGCGCCAAAAGCAATTTTGTTGCCCGTACAGGTATCAATGGAGTTGTTCCCCCTGTCGTCGTAGTAGCTTTCCACGGCCCCGGCTCCGGTATCATTGCCCTGGCATACTTGGGCACTGGTCAGCAAGGTCATGTCCGTGGCAAAGGTGAAGGCAGCTGCGATCGAGCCATGTGGCCCCGAGACGAGGTCCCAATCGGTGACGGCTGTATTGGTTAGATTGTCAGGACTGCCATCGATGGCCACACCGTTGGGGTATTTATCATTGTAATAGGTCATGCCCGTGGCGGCTGTGCTGAAGTCAAACACATCGGCGAAACCCGAGCAGAGCAATCTGGCAAAATCATGCACCCGAAAGTCCAAGGTATAATCCACCCGGTATTTGGTAAAGCGAGCCGTCAATTGGTTGAAGGTACCACTGTTGGAGCCCATGACAGAGCGAATGGCCCGCACTGGTCCGTCGATGGCATTGACAATGGGACCACGCGCTGCGGAAAAGGTGTCTTCTGTGCGGCCACAAAAACTAGGAGCAATGAATCCTTGGTGGCGATCCAAAATGTCGATGCCAGTGGAGTTGCCACTCTTGATGCGCAGGACATCCTCGATCCACCGGGCAGAGTACTCTACCTCGTATTCATCTGTACTGAGCTTGCTGTCTTCGCACTGCCCATTGTTTGGACCTCCTGGACATTTGGTCTCATTTTCACAAATTGGATAGGCAGAAATTGGCTGCCCACTGTCCAAGATGAAGTCATAGGTGACATAGTTTTCTCCAGCACTTTGTTGCAAGGAGCCGTCTTGCTCGAAGAGATAGAGATAGCCTTCCAAGGAGTTGCCGATGGGGTCAATGACTTCGAGTTCGAATAGGGTGCTGCCCAATACACCTGCCGGACAAGCACCACTGTCAAATTTGTCACCGATGTCAAATTGCATAAACACCAGTTCGTCATCTGCATCAAAATCGGGGTTGGTATCGGGTCCCACGGCAGTAGAAGGATCGGCATAAAAGACAACGTCCCAAGGCTGAGGACCAGCGGAGGGGCTCAGGCAGCCTTGGCCACCATAGGGAGCATTGACATCCTTCACAACGCGCTCGTCAATTTGTATGGGTACTTGTTGCCAACTGCCAGACTCATAGGCAAAGCCGACCAAATCGGCGGGCAGGCTTCCGAGGAGACCGGGTACTTGCGCTCCGGATACAACAAGGGGGTCCTTTCCTCGATCTTGCGCATGGAGGCTTGGCTGAATGAGCAGCAGACAAAATACAATAAACATCAATTGGGGAAATGATCTAATAGTCATGTCAACAGTTTTGTATGTTAGGAATGATGAGCCTGGGGCAAATGAATGTAGGAACATCCAGGAGCCAATAGGTGGAAGTCTTAGAAATGAATTCTCTTGTCGGAAAAAATGTCTTTTGTAAGAATGTGCCTGAGAAAGGGGTACGAGTACTCGGCAGCGAACTGCTGCTGGTTTAATCTGAATTCAATGGCAACTTGAGAAAGGGTTTACTTGAATAGCAATAGAAAGATAGGGAAGAATTGGGAAGCTTCCCAAAAAATCACCGGTAAATTTTTGTGAACCTGATCGACCAACAGCACGAATCAGTAGCCATCCGTGGCCACGTTTTGAATTTCGACGTCCGCCTCCAGTTCGACCACCACAAACTCCACCCGTCGATTCATCTGTCGCCCCTCGTCGGTGGCATTGGTATCGATGGGACGAGATTCGCCAAAGCCTTGCGACGCCAAGCGCTCTTCGGCAATGCCATTGGCCTGCAGATAATCGTGTACAGATTGGGCTCTCCGATCAGACAGTCGGATGTTGTAGGGATCTGATCCACGACTGTCGGTGTGGCCGTGGATGGCAATGCGCAAACTAGGGTATTTGTTCATCAAGTCCACCAACTGATCCAGTTGCGTAAAAGAGCGCGGCAACAAGTCCCACTTGTCAAAATCAAAATAAATGCGATCCAAGCGAATGACCTGACCAACACTCAATTCCATCTCTGCCAGATTGGGAGGGATCAGATGTTGGAGCGTTACGTCATCGATCAGGTAGTAGGCATTTTGAAACAAGTCTTCGCCTTCCAATCGCCTGTGTTTAAATCGGGTATCCCGGTTGTTGAAAAAATTGCCGATGATCAAAAACCGCTCGTAGCCCCAGGCAAAAAACGTTCCCGACACCTTGACCCAGCCCGCATCAGGCCCAGACAAAACCTCCTCGACATTGAGCACGGGTTCTTGGCCAGTCAGTGGATAATAATCCGAATTGTTGATGGGTACCTGACTGACACTCGCGCCAATATTGTTGGACGACAAGACGGATTTTTTGTGCTGGCGCACGTAAAATTCCAAATAGTATTCTTCCCCCTCTTCCAAGGGTTTGTCGAGCTTGACTTGCAAATACTCCCGCCAGGTATCCGAACGGGTGGACTCTGGGTTGTGGGTCAGAATGGCGGCCATGGCCTGGCCAGTTCGAGGTTTTTCCGACTCCTCATCATTGATCAACAGATGCAAATCGGGCGTGGTCTTGGTGGGACTCACCCAACTGTCGATGCTCTTTCGAAAGGTCTCCGCACCAGACATATCGTAAAAGGGAACTTCCGTCCGCATTTTTTCAAATCCAGGATTGGGCACCAGGTTGGGACCATAGGTGGGGGCAGGGACATGTTGCGACCAGACAGTCGCAAGGGGCAGCAGGCAAAAGCCCAACAGCCAATAGCAATGGCATTTCATAATGATGTGGGTATCGGTGATTGCTTGGGCTGAAGGGGGGACTCAATAAAATGCAGCAAAAACAACGCCAATGGTCCCCATTTCCACCGACAACATGCAGCTTGCGCAGACACTTACAAACCCATTACTGGCATTCATTCGCCACAGCAGTCGCTTGCAATTTCCCGCTTTCTTGCCCTCAAAAGAACCTTTACCTTGTAGGGACACTAGCAATTGCGGCTTCGACCAACTACCATATTACTCCACAAACTCTTTCACATCACACATTTTCCATCACCCGGGCTGTACCAATGTACACCCCTCTAAATTCCATTACATCATGAAAAGAGACTCCTCGGCCTCGCTTGTGCAAGCTGGCGGTGAGAGGAAAAATCACACGTTGAGTTTATAATTTGATCCACCTATGCAGGTAGATAGATAAGTCCGGCCCCCAAAGGGTCGGATTCTTTTTCCGCCAGAAGATGTGACCATTCCCCCTCTCCTATCTCATTTTACTAAAAAAGCGAATGAAGGCTTCTTTTCGACGCTGCGAAACCGGCACTGTGGCTCCCCCCGACAGATGAATTTGGCCTCCCTCTCCTTTGATGTATTCATTGACATGCCTCATATTGACCAGGAAGGAACGGTGGACGCGAAAGAAGGCATGCTCGCTCAACAAATCTGCAATTTCCTTGAGGTTTCTGGATACCATTAGGTAGGAACCATCGCTCAGATATACCTTGGCGTAGGCCCCTTCTGCTTCGCAATAAACGATGTGTTGGACCAGCAGAAAGCGGTAGCCTTTGAGGGTGGGAAAGGCAATTTTTTCGAATGCTCTGTCGGTGGTTTCGTTCTGCTGGCTGATGCTTTGGAGCAGTAGGTCAATCTGCTGCCACCGATGGTTGGTCGACTGCTTTTTCCAAACCTTTTGAATCGCTTCACTCAGTTCCTCTTTGTCAATTGGCTTGAGCAAATAGTCCAAGGCAGAAAATTTGATGGCCTTGATGGCATAATCATCGAAAGCTGTGGTAAAGATGATGTCGAAATCAATTTGGGTCAATTTGTCCAATAGGTCAAAACCCGTGCCCTGCGGCATTTTGATGTCGAGGAAAAGCAGTTGTGGTTGCTGCTGCTGAATGGCGGTCAGCCCTCCTTCGATGGATTGCTCCACCGCCACGATCTGTACTTGTGGGGCTACTTCCTCAATCAGTCGTTGCAACAGATGGGCATTTCTCTTCTCGTCTTCTACGATGATGGCGCGCAGCATATTAGTTGGAGTTGAACGGAAAAAAGATGCGGACCAATGTGCCGACAGCTTCTTCTTCCGGGTTGACCAAATCTTCGATGTCTATGTGAAAAGGAATTGTACGGTTTTGGTTGAGCAGTTCGATTCGCTCCTTGATGATCTTGAGTCCCAGCGGCTGGTGCTCATATTTGCTTCTGTACCCCCCTGCTTTCTGTCGGCCCACTCCATTGTCTTGGATGGTGCAGTGCAATCCCTGCTGGTGCTCCTCGAATCGCAGTACCACTTGTCCACCCGGCTGGGCCTTGGGTTGCAAACCGTGCCAAATGGCATTTTCCACGAAGGGTTGAATCAACATGGGGGGTACATACGTCATTTGGTCATCGATGCCTGGGGCCACCTCGATGGACCAATGAAAATTGTCTCCAAAGCGAAACTGCTCCAGTTTGAGGTAGGTCTCCAACAACTCCAATTCATCTTCCAGGGAGATGAGGGACTTGCGGGAGTTGTTCAACAACTTTCGAATCAGGCGGGCCACCCTGGTGAGGTGCTGGTTGGCCAGGTAGTATTTCCGGGACAGGATCAGCTCCTGTATCGACCCCAAGGCATTGAAAATGAAATGTGGATTGAGCTGTGCCTGGAGTGCTTTCTGCTCTGCTTCCAACGAACGCCGAAGCAAATGGGTGCGCCGACGAACGGTGCGCAAGCGAAGAAAGAAAAACAATTGCAAAAGGCCCAAACCCAGCAAAAAGCCGCCTGCCAAAAACCAAGCAGACTGCCAAAAGGGTTGTCGGATGTGGAAGCAAACGGAGGCAGACTCGCTGCTCCAGCGCCCGCGATAGTCCTGAGCCGAGACCTCAAAGCTGTAATCGCCCGGAGGCAATTGGGGATATTCCAACTGTCGCTGATTGGTGTATTGCCAAGTGGAATCCAAGCCCAGCAGGCGGTACTTGTAGCGAATTTTGTTGCCACTCTTGAACGAAATGCCCGCAAAGCGAATTTGGATGTTGTTGTATCCATATTGCAACTCGTAGGAATCGGTCGCCAGGGTATCTTTGAAGTTGATGCTGAATGCCTGGATGTAAACCCGTGGCGGTAGTTGGTCGACGATGGGTGGATGGCGCTGCAGGGCGGAAAGGCCTCTCTCACTTTGCACCCATATCAAACTGTCCAGTATCAACACGCCGTCAACCTCATTGGAGAGCAGGCCCGTCGACTGAGAATAATTGACAATATTTACGTTCCCATAGTCATCCCCCTGACGTTCGATGCGGCTCAATCCATTATTGGTCGACACCCACACAATGCCTTCCTCGTCTACTGCCACGTCATTGCAAAGATCACTTGCCAGGCCATCTTCCACACCAATTCGTCGAAGCTGTTCCCCCTTTTTCACCAACAAGCCTCCTCCCATGCTTGCCATCAGTAGGGACTCGCCATCTAGTGCCAGGCCGTTGATTCGCTCGTTGAGCCATTGGTGGCGATGAGGAGGGGCAAAGTAGCGACCATCCTTCCAAAAATACAGTCCACTCGCAGTGCCCAGATATACATTTCTTCCCGAATCAAGGATTCCACAAAGGGGATAAAGCAGATCGAATTGGCAAAGCGTATCTCGTTTTTGACTCACCACATTTCTCAAGATCACCTCTCTCTTGCTGACACTGTACATCAATGAATCCTGCCAACTCACCCACATGTGTGCTTTCGACAATTCCGTGATCTCTTCTTTGCCTTCTCGCCGCAAAAAAGTCTTCATTTCTCCATCCTCATAGAGACCGCTGTAGGAATACCAAGAAGGCGTGCCTCTTGAGGCGCAAACGACGGTCTGATCAAATTTCTCATTGAGCACTTTTTTCTCAAACCTCCAATCTTCCTGAAGGGTCAATTGGCACACGTCTCCCCGGTACAAGCCCACCAGTAGGAAATCGTTGTTGCCATCCATGGAATAGATGCGCTTTCGGTCAAAAAAATCAACCGACGGAATGCATTTGATGTCGATGGCAGGGAAGTAATAAATTCCATCGTCCAAGGTCGTCAGCCAAATGCCTCCTTCCACATCTTCCATCACCCAGGATACGATCTTGCCTTCGAGCAATTGGTAAATGGGCTTGTCGTATTGTCCCTTTTTGTACACCTTGACCCCTTCGCGAAAGGTGGCCAGCCAGATGTTTTCGTGGCGATCCTCATACAAGCCAAGGGTATTTTCGGCCGACTGGCAAAAGAGTACCTCCACTTTCGTCCCATCCCAATTCAATACACAGTTGTACAATCCCAATAGGCAACTGTTGTCGGCGCGTTGAAAGAGACTGATGTTTTCGTTCTGGCTGTTTTTGAAACGGTCGTATTCTGGGGGAAGTATTTGAGAGAAGTCCAGCTCCTGGGTGCCTATCCGCAAGCGACTGCTTTTGGCAGATTTCTTTCCATTGCCCCATACCGTCCCCCCATCTGGCCACTGCCTCCAGGCATGAGCGACATCTGGTAAGCTGTCCTTTGGGTTCAATACCAGTTGACCATCAGCTGTAAAGTGCGCGAAGGTACGACCTGCACTGCTCGACTTGAAGCCCAGATACATGTTGTCTTCCGGGTCGACATACATGCTGATGACAATGGCATAACCAGTGAGGTCTTCCAGGACTGAATTGCCTACAAAAGAGTGGATTTTGCCTTCCTCGTAATAGGACAAGCGATTGGAAAAGGTGTAAAACCAAATGCGGTTTTTAGAATCCTCGTAAAGGCCCAACACAGAGTTGTCGCACAAACCATCGCGGGTCGTAAAGACCTGAAATCCATGTCCATCGAAGCGCGCCACTCCCCGATCCGTCGCCAACCAGATGTAGCCCTTGCTGTCTTGCAACGCCATGAATACTTCCGAACTGGGCAAACCTTGCTCAACCCCGTAGTGTATCCAGGAGGGTTTTGCAATTTGGCCCAGCAGGCAGCCCAAGGGCAGTAAGCACAGCCCCACAGCAATGAGAAGTTTCATGTAAAATGGTTTCCTTTCTGCAAAATCAGGTGATCGACTCTACTGGCAAAGTAGTACTTTTTCTTTGATTGCACCACTGTATCTGACAAGCATGTCTTGATTTGACACAAATCACCAAGAGGCAATTACTTGTCCAAAATCTCAGAGAAGTCTTCCTTTTCCACCATGAAGATGTCCTCGTCGAAAAAGGGCAGGATGGAGTGATTGTTGACAAAGAGGACGCCAAAAGCCAACAGGCCATAAATGCAGGCCGATAAGCCGAGGATGATGAAGAAATCTCCCCCCGAACCCGATTCTGAATACAGAAAAATCCCATAAGCCAGGCCTGCCAGTACCAGCAGAAGGGTCGTCGTATGGCGGGCAAATTTCCAACGAAAGATCAAGCCGAGGCCAGAGACAACGGCAAACAACACAATGACAATCATCTCGATGTGCCAATACTCAATGGCCGTAGTGTAACTCTTGTTGACGATGTCGAAGAGGATGGCGCCCATGAAGGATGCAAATGCCGTGATGGCAAGACCAAAAATGGGAATGGGATTGACATTGTTTTTGAACATGGCATACGGTTTATTCTCCAGCCTCTGTTTTTTGCCTTGACCAGAGATGCCAAAGGTACAAATTCGCCAATATGGCCACGGGAATCCAGAAGTGATTTGGGCGATGTTGAAAGGAGATATAAGGAGAAAATCCCATGTCAGCATAGACAAACAATGCAAAGAAGAGAAGGCTGATCCAAGTGGAGCACTTGACCACCCAAAGGAAGCTGGGGCCAAGCTGGCGGGAAAATTTGAAAAAGGGCACAATCATCAACTGTAGATTGAGCAACAAAAACGGCCAAATGGGCAAGTGGAGTCCATAGAAGCTGATCTTGGTATTCCACATTGTGTAGCCCAGTGGCCAGTCAGAGATGTGCTGTAAAGTGTATACCATCTCCCCAGTCGTACAGCCGAAAAAATGGGTTCCGTACAAGGAAAAATTGAGGAACAACAAAAGAATGGTGAGGCGAACATGAGCAAGTTCAGGAACCTGAAAGGGGTTTTTCATAGCAGATTGATTTTTTGTTCAGATGATTTTCATTTTTAGAACGAACGATGCCCAGCAAAAAGTTCTCGCATAGCTTACAATTTTCCCTTCCCCTCCCATCATCGGCAAGAGTACAGATTTGGGGAGGGCAAGCAGGATCGCAGCGCAATGATGCCCAAGGCAGTGGCCAGCAAAGGGTCGTCTTCCTTGTTGAGGCTTCCGACAGGATTGAGATAACTGCCATCGCTTCGCTGGACTTCCTGAAGCAATTTCGACATCTTCTCCCGCCATTCCCCCTCATCTCCGACCGCTGCCAATGCCTCGGCCCGCACAGAAAGGTGGTAAAAAAACATCACCTCGTGCCAGCGATAGGGATCATCTGTCGGAATCCCCTCTGGGCGATACAGAATGGGATGGGCTTGGAGCCAGCAATGGGCCGCTTGTACCTCCTCCGATTCCACCGCCCGTCCAGCGGCCAACAAGGCCAGCAAGCCATCCGCAGTCGCAGTCGCATAACTGGGATAGAGCTGGAGTGAATCCAATCGACTCTTGTTGGTGCTGGTGGTCACTGCCGAGGCGTAAAAACCACCATCATAGGTGAGGCTGTCCAGGCTGTGGTGCCCGGGCTGGGGCTTTTGCCCCTTGGGATGTTTTTGCACCACTTGTAGGAAACTGCCTACCTTGCGAAGACTCGCCGAATCCAAGCGGCCAGCCCAGCGCAAAGACTCCAAGATGCGCCTGGTGTGCGACAAGTCCACATGGCCTGTGGCCCCTTCGGTCAAATGGGTCTCGCCGAAGCCCCAAGCCCCATAGGCCAGTTGCTCCGACGAAATGCCCCGTTGTTCTGTGAATTGCTGAGAGAGCAGATAATCTGCCATTTGTTGTATCAGTAGACGATCTGTTTGCGTTCCGTATCGACTCAATGTGCGCAGGGCATGAGCCGTGGCGTAGTTGGGATAGTCCACAATCATGGGATCCGATACACCCAATACCCCTTCTTCTGACAAATGAGACCGCAAAAACTGCAGGCCTTTTTGCACCTTTTGCTCATCCCTTGGGAAGACTGTTTTGTCCACACACAGCAAGTGCCACAAAATGAAAGCTGTGAAAGACTCTCCCCCCTTCAAGATGCCATGCGTTTCGCTGTGCCAACCACCATCCTCTCCCTGCTGGTCCCACAGCCACGCACAAGAGCGGCGGAGCAAGTCCTCGGCCAAAGGCGGTGGCGGAGTGGGCGCTTGGCAAGCGGTGTACAGGCAGCTCATAGAAAGCAAGAAAACCGAAAAAAGAACAGTGGTCAATCGCAATGGCATTTGATCAGAATTGTGGTGTTGAGAAAGGATTACTTGCGGGCCATGAGCAGCTCGGCATCTCTGTCGGCTGTCAGTGTCATGATGACCGCAGCAGTACAAAAGACGGGGCTGGTAATGCAGTGTTGTCCAGTCCAACTGCCGTTGCCGTTTTGAACCTTGTCAAATAGGCCAGCCATTTTTTTGTGCCAATTGTCCCATGATTTCTGATTGCCTTCTGCCACAAATGACTCGGCTGTCATCATGTAGCTGAGGTATTCCTCGCCACCATTGTTGCCAAAACCAGTCAGGACCGCATCGTTGTTCAACTGCGCCTTGGCTGCCGCATTGGCCCGGTAAGACTCCGCTAGGCGCTTGGCCTTTTTCTCTGTGTATGTTTTGCTCAAAATCTTGTAATTGGCCTCCTCATTCTCAGGAGACAATGTACCCACATTTTCTCCACTTGCCTCTTGGATGGCTTTCTCAGCCTCGCTCGCATCTTTGGCCGTGGCACGCTGTGTACTGCTCAGCGAATACAGCGCGATTCCCGCCGCCTTTTCTGTCTTGACATTGCCCGACTTATCCATGTTCTTTTGCTGATAGGCTCGGGATTGGTCCAGCACGACATCAACATCCTTGCCCACCAATTGACTCATTTCCAAAGCATTGTTGGCCATGACGGAATTGAGAACGGGTGCCCATCCGCTGGCTCCCCAACTGCCATCGGCCTGCTGTGCATCCTGGAGCATTCCGATGCATTTGTCAATGGCGCGATTGATCCGCTTTTTCATCGCCTTGTCGCCCACTCCCTCGTGCAGGATGCGAGTGAAGAACTGCATGCTGATGGAGACGTCGACATTTCGTCCCAATTTTCGTTGAGGCTGGGTGTTGGTCAGAGCAGTGATGTTTTGGGCATTTGGAGGCGTTTGTTCCACGACGGTCAGTAGATATTTCAAAGCCTTTTGCAGGTGACTGGCGTGTGGGCCTTCTGTGAGGCTGCTGCCTGCGCGGGCCAGGGCCAGGGCACTGAAGGCGGTTGTAGCAGGGTCGGTTTGTGGCAGGGGAGCATTGTTTGAGATGACATCATCGGTCTCGACATCTCCTTTGACAACAGGTGGGATGGCGATCTGTGGAGCTGGTCTTTCTTCAATGTCCATTCTGAGACCACGGCCCCTGTAAGAACCAGTTCCGCCATTCATCACTTGATTGGCTCCCCAGCCTCCATCTGCTGCCTGTGACTGAGCCAGCCATTCAATGCTTTTGGTGAGGTAATCGGGAATGGGCTTGAGGGTAACGGGAGTCAAGCTCTCATTCTTTTCGACTGCCACTGGCAATGACACGGTTTGGGCTTTGGCCGTGGGCTGGACATGTCTGTACGAACTGCTCAAGGATTCTATGCTTTCTGGTGCTTGACGAGAAGAAACCAGTAGGCAGGACAGTGCGATGAGGGCAATGGCAAGGCCAGAAAAAAAGATGATTTTTTTCATGATTCTTTTGAGTTAAAGAGTTTGTAAAAGTTGTTTTGGCATCGGGACGATCGGGCCAGAACGCTTTGCATTCCAGTGTTGTGCCCCATGCCTTGGTCAAAACTCTGCCCCAATGGCAGGCCTGCGTCGACGAAATTTCAAGCCTTTTTGGGCGAGTGACATTCGGCAGTACATCTCTTAGATGCTTGGTGCCGATGAATTACACACGGCGGGGCAATTTTTTTTCCATCCATTCAAAATTTCTTGAGGACTTGTCCACAAGTTGGCCTTTTCCAACTGCTGCTGAAAGGGCCACTTTAGGAGTCTTTCACTTCGCTTTGTAAAACATCCATTTCGATCCGGGAATCATTTTTTTGATTTTTTTATTTGGAGGGGGGTTACCTTTTCGCACTTGCTGCATAAAGAAGTGATGTTAGCCCACAAGCCCAGAACGGCCCATCGGCTGACATCAATCCAACTTCAAAACCAACCCGAATCAGGGTCTTCAAAACTGTCTTTGCCTCGCGGTAAGAAATTTCATCCAGGCGCTTGAGCTGCGCAGCGGGAGACGGGAATTTGATGCCTTTTCGGGAAGGATTTCAAGACAACTCAATTTTCTCAACTCTGCCTATTCGACATGTATAGGCCCACTAAACGAACGGATATTATGAAAAAGAATGTTCAAACAAAACTGCAGCAACTCCGCAATCAGGCCATCACTTCTCAAAAACTACACAAGATCAAAGGCGGCAACATCGGGACTCAGGATGTCGTGGATACCTAGTAGATAAAGTACAGACCCCAACAGCTGTTTGTCCACTTCTGAAAAGCACGACTGCCATCATTGTGGCGCTGCCATTTTCTGCGGTTGTGCTTTTCACTTTTCCCAATTTCAAACACTCCCCAACAATGTCTACAACTCCTTGATTTTTTCCAACAACCAGTGTTTGACCACCATCGGTTCTTTTTGCCGGATGCTTTCGCGCAGGGCTTCTTTGTCGCTGGACGTACGCTTGGGGTTGGTCAGCAATTTGATGAGTTTTTTGGTGTAGAGGATGAAATTGAGATAGGTCGTCTGGCGCTGGGCGTTCATGCCGCTGCCTCTTCGGATGTAGGTTTCGAAGGCGTGGAGATCGGACAGGAGAACTTCGTGATAGCTGGGCTGCTGGCGAAACAGCTCGAAATAGGTCCGCAGCCGAAGGCTTTTGACCCGAAAGACGTAGGACGGCAAAAAGGACACCTCCACCAAACAGTCCAACACTTTTTCAAAGGCTCCCTTGTGGTAATACAAATAAGCCCAGGCCAATTGGGTGGCACTTTCGCGCACATTTGGGGCCAGTTTTTTTTCGTAGTTGGCGATGAATTCTGCTGTCCAATCAAAGACTTTCAAGGCAGCGGCAATGGCTGCCACATTGGTAAAGGTCGCGTCGGTGATTCGGTTTTTGTCCAACAAAATGTCATAGGTCAAGGCCACCTTGGTCAACTCCAAAAAGTCGTGCAGGTAGCGGCGATCTCCCTTGTTGATTTGGGCAACGGCATAATTGGACAGTTGCTGGTACAGTTCAATCCGCTCTTGTTGCGGCAGTTGGTCAATCAGGTCAACGAAGCGCGCCCGGAGCTGGTGAAACAGGCTCTCGTCCTCTCGATTCTGATACAGTCGAATGAGGCCATCGTACAATTCCAGCAAGACATTTGAAGGCTTCTCCGTCTGCGCCAACACTTCTTCCAACAACCACATCTGGTGCTGCTCGCCCAAGGTAGCAGAGCGGGTCATCAGCTCGCTGGCGTATTGCAATTTGGCCAAAGAAAAGTAGTGGTCCAAGTGAGTCATACAATCCCGAATGCTCTGCACCCCCTTTTTGAACTTGGAGGTATCGGGATGAAAAAAATACTGGTGGTTGTAGTGCAACAGACGTCCAATCGATCTGAGGTCTTTGCATTTTTTTGATTCCAATTGCTTGATCTCCTGTTGAACAGAACGCTGAAAATCCAGGTGCAATTTCCGCCGCCCCAGGGCCTCGGTCAGCAGCTGATTTCGATGGACCTTGGCATGGCGAATTTCTTGTGCCACCAAGAAATCTTCCAGTAGGCGAGTCATTTTGTACATCAGTTGTCGCATGCGACTGTCGTCATACGGCTTGCCAGGAAACAGCTGCGCGAAAGCTTTCTCCTTGGCGAGTTTGGGAGAAAAAAGTCCGGGGTAGTGATCGTGCAACAGATCGTACAAGGCCAGCAATTGTTCACTGGAATTGAAATAGGGCGATCGCAAAAATTGCCCAAAGGCCCGAAACTCTTCCCGCTCCAGACTCTGCAAAAAGCGGATCAACTTACTATTGTGCATGGCGTGAAATCAAACAAAAAATTCAAAAATTCACCTCTAAAAAACTGACTATAAAGCAATTGCCAAACAATTTAGTCATTTTTTCATACAATCAGGCACAACAAACGGCTGGAATTGTGCTTGTTGCTTCCTTTCTGTATTTGTATCATTGACTTACTGATATGCATCAATGAGTCGAATGGGGTGTATGCCACTGATCTTTTTGTGATCAGTGGTTGATTTGGATTCTTTATCTTTAGCATATGGCCATTTCGTCAACTTACGAACTCTCCACCATCAAACAACTCTACATCCGCCACCGGGTGCAACTCGTCCAGTGGCTGGTAAAAATGTATGCCTTCGATCCGGGCGAAGCCACAGAGCTGGCCCAGAGTGCCTTTGCCATTTTTGCAGAGCGGGCAGCGGCGGGGAGTTTGCCGAGTTTTGAACGGGCTGGACTGGAAAAAACCTATCTCTTTGCCATTGCCAAAAACAAGGCGCGCGAACAACTGCGGCTGCGCAAGCGAACGACGGCCTTGAGCGAGCAAGCGGTCGGCATACAGGATGAGGAGCAAGAACGCGAAGCGGAAGCCGAGAAGAGGAGTCGCATCGAGCTGGCATCGAAGGCTTTTGCCAAACTGGGCGAAAAGTGTCAACAACTGCTGAAACTGGCCATCGTATTCAAGACGCCGATGCAAGACATTGCCCAGCAAATGGACTACGAGAATGCCCAAACCGTGAAGACGCGCAAGTACAAATGCTTGCAACGCTTGCGGACATTGTACACCCAATCTACCAACTGATATGTCGGATGAACTCAAAGACATTGCCCTGGCCGAAGCCTACCTCAATGATGCATTGAGCGAGGAGGAAAAACGCGTCGTCGAAAAACGTCGACAGGACGACCCTGACTTTGCCCGCTTGGTCGATGACATGGATGTGATGATGGCGGGAAGCAAGGCTGCCTTCCGCCAAGAGGTGCAAGAGCAATTGCAAGAGCTGGAAAAGACCCTGCCGAGAATCCCGCTGGACGAAGCAGCACTCATCCTCAACGACATGGACATCCCTGCTGCCGAGGAAGAAGATGACACGCTCCAGTCCAGTGAGGAGGATTCATCCAAAAACAGGCGTTGGCTGTATCTGATTGCTCTGCTACTGATCATTTTGGCCGTCATCACCTGGGCTCTCTGGCCCCAGCCCAAGGCCCACGAACAACTTTTTGCCAAGTACTTTGAAGCTCCTCCTGTGGAGCGCAGCAACAGTCGATCGCCCATCGCCGCTTTGCAGCAAAAAGCCGATGCCGCCTATCAGACCGGGCAATATGCAGCTGCCATTCCCTTGTACGATCAATTGTACCGGGAGTATGGAGACAGTCTGAGTCTGTATTATCTGGGGATGGCCCAGATGGCCAATGGCAATGGGGAGGCTGCGGTGGAGAGTTTGAATACCGTTGCAGAACTCCCCGAGGACATTCGCTACAGACAGCTGCAGTTTTATCTGGCCTTGGCCCATTTGCAGGAAGGAGATCGCAAGGCGGCTACCGACTTGTTGCGCAATTTGGATGGCGAAGCGGCTGAGGCCTTGCGGCAAGAAATGGAAAAAGCTTTTTCACAATAAACCCTTGAGAAGTTCCAAAAATCGACATCACAAAGAGAGTGTGAGACACATTTTTTCACTTTTCAATTTTCCCTCAGATGAATTATACAGAATCTTTGCGCGCCCATCATAAGACCCTAACCCCTAAGGATTGTATTGGCTGGATCAACTCGGTTTACGACAACAATGGAAATGAATATCAATATTTCAAAGTCAATGATGCGCAGGACGCAGGCATCGATACAGGAGAGTACGAATGTATACTTTGCCAAATGAGTTTGCCTCCGTCTTTCCATCACATGTCCTATGACCTGACGACAAAAAAAATCACAGAAAAAGATCAGATCGGAAGCAGCAATGGAGGAGCTGATTTGACGTTCCTGACCAACATCCGACCTTGTACTCCAAACGATTACAAAGACCAAGATGGAAAAGATATCGACTCCATCTCATTTCTTGAGAACCACATTCTAAAGCGCGATTACAAAAACATCAGGCAAGCAGAGGAAGGCTTCCGCATAAGAAGTTGCAGCGACGATTGCCGCGAATCGATGATCTTTGGCCTCTCCAGAGATGCCAATCTGAGCAAAAGGAAAATAAAATTTTTTGGGAGATCCATCGACAGACCAAGCGATCCCGCTTGGATCTACTATCTACCCGCCATCGGAAAAGTGCCAGAAAGTGCAACGTGTGAGCATCCTGCCAGTGTGTGTTTTTTCCGGACCAAGGATGTCAACCTCGTCTTATCCTGGCTGTGGCTTTGCGAAAAGCCCGAGATGCACCAAAACAGTGGCATTGCCATCCACCATCCAGTTTTCCACAATGAGCAAATTGACGGAATGATGTTGAAAGTATTTGATGATCCGAGGGCCATCATACCCAGTCCGGGATGCAATGCTGTTTTGCTCAATCCATCAATACCAGCTTGAATGGACAAATAACGCTCTCCTTACACACAAAATAATTTTCGGATAGATCAGCTCCTTTTCGGTGCTGTACTGAACACTTATTCTGTTGCCAATTTCGGTAGCAGCTGGCATTTCTATGCCCTTTTTGTACACCATTAAATGAAACAAAATGAAAGCGCAGTACATTTTATTCTTCCTCTTTTTTCTCGGCTTCAACAGCCTACAAGGCCAAGACATCAAGGATGTCATGAAAAAACTGGACAGCCTTCAGATGACCTTGGATACCATGAAAAAGGACAAGCCAGACAAACAGATTTTATTTTCTGTTGGTGGCAACCTCAACTTTCTGAGCAGTCCAAAAATCGATGGGGCCTACTATGATGTGAGCACCTTTTTTCCAAGCCTGAGCAAGGACACCACCAGTGGTTGGCGACACTTTGGATTTGCTGGCCGATTGGCACAAGGTCGATTCGTATCCGGGCAAGACAGTTTTTCGCTGACCAATCAAATCACCCTCATCGACCCCTTGCCTGGTATGCCAGGTTTGGTTCGCGTGGTTGACCAAGATTACAATGTAAACATTACAGAAATTTTGAGTTACTTGAGTTTTTCTGCGACTCCTACGGTCCGAATACTTGGGAAGAAGTCTCCTTTGCACTTTGCATTCCATTTTGAGTATCTTCGTCGGAATACCATTTCAACCCAGGAGACCATTGTTACTCGGAATGATACATTGGACGTATCCGAAAGCTCGATGATCTCAAGTCGAAGAACCCCTGCCAGAACAGTAAAAACCAGCCGGGAAACCGTCAATCACAACCTGCTGTTTGCCCCTGGTCTCAAGTTTCACCTGGAGCACAAGAAAATCCATTTCGACGTAGATACCTACCTGGGAAGGGGCGTTGACATTCTAGAACGCGGTGACAGCAGTTGGAAAAGCTTTTATCTTACACACTTTACAGCTCATTACACGGGCAATGGAAGCTTTAAAATAGGAGGAGAAGTCCGAAGCTTTTTTGGGGAAGCCCCGCAAACAACCCTCTACATTGCCAAGACTTTTTCTTTTGAAACATTGGCCAGCCTGTTCGGCTCCTAAGGTCCAGGCTGACATTAAATACCTTGTAAAACCAAGACAACATGCCAAAATTCAGAACCATATTGAACAAGAGGCTCGATGCCCTTGCTGCTCCCAATGACTACACGCTGATGGGAAAGGTACAGGACCACAATAGGCAAGACCATCACTACTTTCGCTACGACGATGGGACAGACATTACGAGCAAAAACTACAGCTACCGAAATTGTCTGATCGACATCCCTTCTACTTTTCACCATGTCCAGTACGACCTGGCCAGTCGGCAGGTTCTGAATGTGGGTCCACAAGTTGAAACATGGGGACAAAAAATCCCATTCCTGATCAACATCCGGGAATGCTCCAGCAGCCTTCTGATCAAAAACAGCTTGGTCGATCAACAGGAAAACATTCTGTCAACCGACAGAATAAAAGTCTTGCTGGATCAGGGATATATGGATTATGACTACAAGCAATTTTCCAGAGATTCCAAAGGTGAAATCCAACTAGAAGACTGTAGCTCGGACTGCCGGGATACCGTTGTCTACGGCAACAACCAGCTCAAGGTATTTGCCAACTGGGAAGAGTGGCGGCCCGATAAGCCCGATTGGCTGTTCTACATTCCAGCAGCAGGGAAGACTGCGGCCGACAATGATGTTGTCTATTATGCCACGCCCAAAGAGTACATGTGGCCTTGGCTGAAACGTGGGCATGGAGCGCCCTGCAGATTGGTTGGCATCGGCGTACACAACACGACTCCACAGCCAAAGACAGTGGGGGGAGTCGAGATCAAAGTGTACTACGACCCTAGACACATAGAGCCTGACCCAGACTGTCCGGCCTTGGTGCAGTAGCATCATCTTGTACCTTTATGTGGGCAGCTTGCAAAATGGGAAAGACCAATGTTTGCGAACTGCCCATTTCTTTTTCGCCATCCTGTCAACGGGTACTCAAACTGTCAATGGCCGTCAAGATGTTTCTTTTGTCGGCCTCCAGATCGTTGACCACACCTCTGAAAAAAGGTTGCCGTTCTCTTGGATACCTTAGCTCATAATCCACAGGTATCCCGATGTTTTCGTATGACTGGCCGTCATTGTCCATGTAGATTTCATTGGAAATGGAAAAGGACCAGCCATTCGGAAGTGTTTTTTCCAAGGCTGTTGACAGAGCACCAGAAGTGGCCGACCCAATTCTTTTGACATTGTCCATTGCCAGGGTAGAAATGGAAAATGCCTCTGCCGCACTCCCAGTCTGTGGAGAGGTGAGGACATAGACCGTTTTTTCAAACGCATCCTCTCTCCCCTGGATGAACAAGGGGAGCACTGGAGTGTATTGCTGTCCGTAGCGCAACTTTTGGGTGGCCACTTGTTTGCTTTGCGTGGCAAAACGACTCAATATCTCAAAGCTCACTGCATCCTGCCCGCCCCCATTGAAGCGGACATCAATGACGATGCGCTCCATGTCTGACAGGTCAGCCATCACTCGATCCATGATGCTCGCCACACCTTCCACTTCCTTCTGGATGTATTCGCCTTCGTACATGTTGTGAAACGTCTCGACATAAGCGTCCACATATCCTTTTTCTTGAATGACGGCCTCGGGAATGTCCAAGTCGGCATACAACCACATGGATTTCACTTGGATGAATCCAATGTTTTCGGTCATTTTCCCCCATTGAATCAGCCAGGAGTCTCTTGTCAGTTCTTCCTGTAGATGGTGTTCTGCCACCATTTGGGCCACTTGAAAGTCTCCGTATTCGGGCAATTGTTCGGAGGTTGTTGGTTCCTCTTGTTTGGATTGCTGCTCGATTTCTTCATACACTTCATCAGTGGCTTCGAGGAAGGCGTGGTTGTCGTTCAGTTGTTCCAAGGTTTCCTCTAGGACTTGGTAGAGGTCTGCGTCTGTAGATTCGCGGGTCAGTCGCTGCTTTTGTTGTTGGTATAATTTCTCCCAATTGATTTGGTTGAGTTCGAAAAAGGCATAATGCTCTTTGACGGTTTGTGCAAAGACTTCGAAATTGTACAGAGGGTCGTTGTTTTTGTCATCGGATGAGTCGCGGCACAATGCGGGCAACTCCTTGCTCCTGGTGAATTGGTAGGTGATCACCCCTTTGCTCCAATCAAGTGTATCGCCTTGCAAACGGAGAGACGGCCGCAGCTCTGCAAACGCTCCCTTCCGGCTTGGCAGACAAGAAACCGATGTGATGTCGTAGAATTGGTACTGCGCACTGTCTTGGACCTGCAAAATCCAGCCAGACCCAATGGACTCCCAGGTCCCGTTTACGGATGAGGGAAGCTCTTTCTTCTGTTCTTGGCAAGCGCAAAACAACAATGTCCCCAAGAGGGCAGCGATGAAATTTCTGAGCATGTGGGCTGTTTTGTGTTTGTGGAATTTCTTCCATGATACACATTAATTTTCTCCTACCATGCAAGGGTAGCCGGAATATGGACGAATGGAGAGGTCTTTTGCTTCGCAACAAACTTTTGGCGGGTGGAGGGGCATTTTTTATCTAAGAGTAGGCGATTGTTTGTAGAAGCCTACTGGAAAACAGGAAAAGGTTGACAGGAATGTAAGGTGGCTTTACTTATGTACAATGAACCTCATCAGGCAGCAATGACCTTTGTAATGCTCTTGGCTTTCATCAACCTTGATGCGAATAACAAACAAGCTTTAATGTCTTCTTCTTCTATGGAGGGATAATCTTCGATGATCTCAGATGAAGTCATCCCGGAAGACAACAAGTCCAATATCATTTCTACTGGGTATCTCATATTTCTAATAGTAGGCTTCCCAAAGCAAACTTCGGGGTTTATCGTAATTCTCTTAATCAATTCAGATTCC
>JBCBOS010000005.1:0-347915 GCA_039821145.1 Bacteroidota bacterium
TGTTTCAATCCCACTCTGGTACAATTAAAGCCTCTAAATCAGCATCTAAAGTGATGATTCCAGGTACGTTTCAATCCCACTCTGGTACAATTAAAGCGTCTTACATGAATTGTACCAGTCTAGGGATATTCTTGTTTCAATCCCACTCTGGTACAATTAAAGCGTCATACTTGTACGCTAATCAGCGATGAGTGTCTTGTTTCAATCCCACTCTGGTACAATTAAAGCCTATGATAATTTGTTTGATCCGATCCATTACTTTTGTTTCAATCCCACTCTGGTACAATTAAAGCGTATTGTTGCCATTTTGTGAACGAATCGAAATTGCGTTTCAATCCCACTCTGGTACAATTAAAGCTAAGTTCAATCGCCTTTTTCTGTGAATTCGACAAATGTTTCAATCCCACCCTGGTACAATTAAAGCAATCAAACTTTGAAAAAGAAGGGCGGTTGGTTGATGTTTCAATCCCACTCTGGTACAATTAAAGCGCTGAAAACTCTATGGTCTGAAGAAGTTCCGTTGGTGTTTCAATCCCACTCTGGTACAATTAAAGCAATGCACGCGGCATCAACCTGCAATTCCTGCAGGACGTTTCAATCCCACTCTGGTACAATTAAAGCTCGTATAGGTTGGCTCGTTGATCGCTTTGATTTTTTGGTTTCAATCCCACTCTGGTACAATTAAAGCCTAATGAAGAACGAGAATTGAGCGAAATGTTCGGCGTTTCAATCCCACTCTGGTACAATTAAAGCCCGTCCTACACAAATATACAACTTCTTGACTTCCAATTCCTTAGCAATCTATAAAAATCCCAAAATCTCCATCCCAAGTCGTCGATCCCCAATAAGCAGATTTGATGGGGAGATCGACGACCAAGTTATCTTCCTCAAAATCAAATACTTATGAAAAAATCAAAAACCCGCTACAGCAAAAACAAGCCCCAACAGCCGCCACCGACGACCACAAGCGCTCCCCCCTCACCGCAACAATCCCCCCAACGTCCCCACCCCACGCCTCTCCAAACGCGACACAATCTTCACAAACACCTGCGCAGCAATAAAATCCGCTCAAACTCCCCAATGTCAAAGGTGTACAGAATCGACTCCTCCTCGGCCTGGGCAGAGGCGGCGTATTTGTCAGGCGGAAACTGCTTGGTGTAATCGCAAACTCTCCTGGCAATGGGATTTCTCATCAAGGCAAAAGATGTGGCGTCAAGCGATGAGCAAACTGGAATCTAGGGCTATACATATTTAAATATCTATATTTTTGAAAACATTTTTGAAAAAAAGTTGTTAATTGGATTGAAATCAACCCGAAGAGATGAAACTGACAAAAGACATAAGCTTTTTGGAATCCAGTACCGAAGCACTCCGGGCCATGGCCCACCCCATCAGATTGGCCATGGTAGAATTGCTGCACGCCAAAAAAGAACTGTCCGTTACCGAGGTGTTTACAGCGCTGGACATCCAACAGGCCGTCGCTTCTCACCACCTCCGGATCATGAAAAACAGAAACATCGTCAAAGTCAACCGACAAGGCCAAAACTCCATTTACTCCCTCTCCGACCCCGCTGTGTACGACATCCTGCCCATCCTGAAAAAGATCCTCAGCTAGGGCCTCCTATGCAAAGGCAAGGCCCACAGCTTCCCTCGCCATCAATTCTTTCAACTCGTCCAACACACTGATGTCCTCAATCGTAGAAGGAGGATGGAAGGACTTGCCATCGGCAATGGCCCGCATGATCTTTCGAAGGATTTTGCCGGAACGAGTCTTGGGCAAACGAGCAACAGATACGGCCCGCTTGAAGGAGGCAACAGGGCCAATGGTTTTTCGCACCATCTGGATCAGCTCCTGTTCGATCTCCTCCACCGATTGCTCAATCCCTGCTTTCAAAACGTAAAATCCAACCGGAATCTGTCCCTTCAATTGGTCCTGAATGCCAATGACGGCACATTCTGCCACTGCCAAATGAGAGGCGACCACCTCTTCCATTTCCGCAGTCGAAAGCCGGTGCCCCGCCACATTGATGATGTCGTCCATCCGCCCCGTAATGAATACATAGCCGTCTTCGTCCCGGTATCCGCCATCTCCAGAAAAGTAATGCCCCGGAAAGGCATCCAAATAGCTCTTTTGAAATCGCGCATCGTCATTCCAAAGGCTGGGCAAGGCACCAGGGGGCAATGGCAATTTGACAACCACCGCTCCCTCTGTATTGGGCGCCGCAGGCTGGCCATTTTCATCCAAGATCCGAATGTCGTAGCCGCAGACAGGCTTCGAGGCAGAACCCGGCTTGATGGGCATCAACTCCATGCCCGCTGGATTGGCCAGCATGGGGGAGCCGGATTCCGTTTGCCACCAATGGTCGATGACCGGAACGTCGAGTAGTTCCCGACACCACTCCAAGGTGGAGACATCGCATCTCTCGCCTGCCAAAAACAGATAATCCAAGCAAGAGGTATCGTATTTCTTTCTGTATTCGCCCGTGGGATCTTCTTTGCGAATGGCCCGAAAAGCAGTCGGCGCCGTAAACAAGACCTTGACCTGATGCTCTGCAATGACCCGGAAGAAGGTTCCTGGATCAGGAGTCTTGATCGGTTTGCCCTCAAACAAAATGCTGGTACAACCGTGAATCAATGGGGCATAGACGATGTAAGAATGGCCAACCACCCAACCGACATCCGAGGCCGCCCAATAGACATCGCCCGGTTCCACCCCATAGATGTAGCGCATCGAAAACTTCATGGCCACCGCATGTCCGCCATTGTCGCGCACAATCCCCTTGGGCACACCCGTCGTACCAGAGGTATACAGAATGTACAATGGATCTGTGGCGTCTACCACCACACAATCCACTGCTTGATCGGCAATGGTGAAGTCGTTCCAATCCAAATCCCGGCCAGCTTGCAGATGGGCTTGGAGCTGGGGGCGTGGAAAGACCACCACCTGTTGGGGCTGATGCTCGGCCTCCGTCAGGGCAGCATCCACAATGGGTTTGTAGGGGATGATTTTGGAAACCTCAATGCCGCAACTCGCCGTCAGGATCACCTTTGGTTGGGCATCGTCGATCCGGATGGCCAACTCATGGGCCGAAAACCCGCCGAAAACCACCGAATGGACTGCCCCCAAGCGCGCACAAGCCAGCATGGCAAAGACCACCTCCGGAATCATTGGCATATAAATGATGACCCGATCGCCCTTGCCCACGCCCAATTGCTGCAGTCCCGCCGCTACCTTTTCTACCTCCACTTTCAAGTCCGAATAGCTCAGCTTTCGTTGTTGACCAGTGACAGGAGAGTCGTAAATCAAGGCAGTCTGCGCCCCTCTGCCCTCTTCAATGTGGTGGTCCAAAGCCAAGTAACAAGTGTTGAGCTTGCCACCTTTGAACCAGCGATAAAAGCCCGCCTCATTGGTACTCAATACATTGGTGGGAAACTCAAACCAGGAAATCTCCTCGGCCTGTCTCTGCCAAAAGACTTCCCGCTCATTGATGCTGCTATGGAAAGAGTCCTGATATTTCATGTTTTTATTTTTTGAAACAATACAATGAAGCAATTTAGTTAGGATATTTTTTTCGATTAGAGAATCTTTTTCTGATTTCTTTTTACAAAAATGCGAATTTTCTTTGAAGTATCTAATTATCTATATACTTTTATATCCAGATATTCGCTAACACAGCAAAATGAATCCTCACATGAAAAACACACTACTACAATATGCACTCCTCCTGGCGTTCTTCGCCGCTGCCTCCCTGACTGGCGCACAAGCACAGGAAACTTCTCCAGAAAAACCCAAAGTGGACCACTCCTACAAGCCCCTGACCATCAAGCTGGATGAGAGTGGCAAAAAGTACATCCGATTCATCACCTGGCATCAGATGTGGGTCACCTCCAGCAACCTTTCTGCCGACGGTGCCAAGACGCAGTTTTCTGCTTCCATCCGCCGCTCTCGCTTCCTGGCCTTTGCGCAGGTCTCCCCCAAGTTTTTGATCCTCACCCACTGGGGACTCAACGGATTGGACCAAAACAGCATGAATGCGCTCGGGACCCAGAGCAATGGCCCGCAGCTCTTTTTGCACGGCGCCTGGACGGAATTCAAAACCACGGATGCCCTCCACATTGGGGCGGGCTTGCACTATTGGAAAGGACTGACGCGCATGGCCAATCAATCGACCCTCAACATGATGACCATGGACAATACGCGCCCCTTTGCCCACTGGCACTCCCTCGGGATCACCGACCAGTTTGCCCGCCACCTGGGCATCTACGCCAAGGGAAGCATTGACAAATTTCAATACCGACTCGCTGCCAATACCCCCATGAACCCAGCCAACTCTTTGGGCGCTGGAAAAGACTTTGGCCTCAAGGACAGTGGCCTGACCTATACTGGCTCTGCCACGCCCGACGCCGACGGCAATCCGGTTGGCAACACCCTTTTCGAAGGATATTTCAACTACTGCATCTGGGACAAGGAGTCCAATAAGTTGCCCTACTTTGTGGGAACCTACCTCGGCAAGAAGAAGGTCCTGACAGTGGGTGCGGGTTTCTTTCTCCACCCTAATGGCATGTACAATTCCGGAGCTGACAAACATTCCAACGTCTCGCACTTCGGAGCAGATGTCTTCCTGGACATGCCCGCCGGTGGTGGAGCCCTCAACGCCTATGCCTCTTTGATGAGCTACAACTATGGCGACAATTACGTCAGCCGCTGGGCAGGTACGGGCAATGTGTTGTACCTACAGGCAGGCTATTTGATCCCAGGCACCAAGATCATGCCCTACGTCTCTTACCAAAATGCCAACTACGATGGCTTCACAGAACCCGTCACTGAGCTGAACATCGGCGCCAATTACTTCATCCTTGGGCACAATGCCAAGTTGACCCTGGAGTACCACCAGATCACCAATGACGTCCGGGAGGGAGCCATTTCCGACTTCGGCGACAACAACCGACTGGGCCAAATCAGACTACAAGCACACATTTTCTTATAAGCCGTGAAGAAAAGTACCCACAAGCTTTTACCTTCAACCTAAAATCATTCGACAATGGCAACTAAAGATTTAAAACAATATTGGAAAACCAATCTTCGCTACCTGACAATCCTGCTGAGCATTTGGTTTTTGGTATCCTATTGCTTCGGCATTCTCTTCGCCGACTCGCTCAACAACCTCCGCATCGGCGGCTTCAAACTGGGCTTTTGGTTTGCACAGCAGGGTGCCATCTACGTATTCGTCCTCCTCATCTTCGTCTATGTCCAGCTGATGAACAGATTGGATCAGAAGTACGATGTGGACGAGAAATAATCCTGAGACCTAAACAAATCTTTTTATCTAAGGAGTCGATTCAACCTCCCCCGCTCTGCGGCCATTCGGCTTGAATCTCCCTGAATTCCTCTCAAAAAAACTAACAAACCATGGATGTACAAACATGGACTTTTCTCATCGTTGGATTAACCTTCGCTCTTTACATCGGCATCGCCATCTGGGCCAGAGCCGGATCGACAAAAGATTTTTACGTAGCAGGTGGTGGCGTCCCGCCGCTTGCCAATGGCATGGCCACAGCAGCAGACTGGATGAGTGCGGCATCTTTCATTTCCATGGCGGGCCTGATCTCCTTCATGGGCTACGACGGCTCGGTCTTCCTCATGGGCTGGACGGGAGGCTACGTTCTGCTGGCCTTGTTGTTAGCACCCTATTTGCGAAAATTCGGGAAGTTTACGGTGCCTGATTTCATCGGAGATCGCTATTATTCCAATGTGGCCCGAACGGTTGCCGTCGCCTGTGCCATCATCGTTTCCTTCACCTATGTGGCCGGACAAATGCGTGGTGTCGGTGTGGTCTTCTCCCGCTTTTTGGAAGTCGACATCAACATGGGGGTTGGCATCGGAATGGCCATCGTCTTCTTCTATGCCGTACTGGGTGGCATGAAGGGGATTACCTACACCCAAGTCGCCCAGTTTTGCGTGCTGATCTTTGCCTACATGGTCCCAGCCTTTTTCATCTCCATGACCATGGCCGACAGCATCGTGCCACAACTCGGATTTGGCGGAACAGCTGCTGATGGTTCCTACCTGTTGGACAAACTCGATCAGCTGCACACCGACCTTGGCTTTGCCGAATACACCTCGGGAACCAAGTCCACCATCGACGTCTTTGCCATCACCTTTGCCCTCATGGTGGGTACGGCAGGACTGCCCCACGTGATCGTCCGGTTCTTCACCGTCCCAAAAGTGCGCGATGCCCGCAAATCTGCTGGTTGGGCATTGATTTTCATCGCCATTCTCTACACCACTGCTCCAGCCGTCGCCGTATTCGCCAGAACCAATATGATCAACACAGTAGCCAATAAAGATTACCAAGAAATGCCGAGTTGGGTGACCAATTGGGAGAAGACGGGCTTGCTGACATGGGAAGACAAAAACAGCGATGGCAAAGTCCAATACTACAATGACAAAAACGATGCATTCGTGATGAATGTGGCGGCCAAAAATGGATGGAAAGGAAATGAACTGACCATTGACCGGGACATCATGGTCTTGGCCAATCCGGAAATCGCTAACTTACCAGCCTGGGTCATCGCATTGGTAGCCGCAGGTGGACTGGCAGCAGCTCTTTCTACCGCAGCCGGCTTGTTGTTGGTCATCTCCACTGCCATCAGCCGCGACTTGATCAAGATGCAAATCAAACCAGACATCAGCGAAAAAGGCGAATTGCTGTCGGCCCGCATCGGTGCCATCTTTGCAGTACTCGTCGCCGGATACTTCGGCATCAATCCACCGGGTTTCGTAGCCGCAACGGTTGCGCTGGCCTTCGGACTGGCAGCTGCTTCCTTCTTCCCCGCCATCATCCTCGGGGTCTTCGACAAGCGAATGAACCGGGAAGGAGCCATTTCAGGAATGATCGTCGGTATCCTGCTGATGCTGTTTTACATGATGAAGTACAAACTGCAAATGTTTGGTGGCGGCACATCGGAAGACTGGTGGTTTGGCATCTCTCCGGAAGGCTTCGGTACCGTGGCCATGATCGTCAATCTGGTCACTTCTCTGACCGTTTCCCGCCTGACGGATGCGCCACCTGAGAGCGTGCAAAACATTGTCGAAAACATCCGCATCCCAAGAGGGGCCGGAGAAGCACACGCACACTGATGAAGCGGATCAAACTCCAACTGGGACCCAGCAGCTCTGACCTCTTTGTCTGCCTCTACATCCTGGCGACATTGTTTGGGCGGGTCTACATCGAGCCACAACTGGCAGGCAACTACCTGATCTCCATCGCCATCGGCGCCTTCTCCTTGCTCTTTTTGTGGGCCTTGGTGAAAAGCAAATTCATCAGCCCCAGTTGGTTTGGACTGCTGGGTGATGGACCGATACCAGAATGACCGACCCACTCTCCGCACGATGGTTTGGACAAGGCGGAGAGGAATCATAGAACAAGCCTTGGCATTGGGCCTTTTGGTCCAATGCCAATTTTCCAACCACCAATACCCTGGCTCTCATGACAAGTGACAGAACAAGCATGCTGATTGGGCTCTTTTTTGTGGCTGTACTGCTGTTCAACTTTCCATTGCTGTCCATCTTTGGCGAACGAAGTACTTCCGCTGGTTTTCCCATGCTGTACATTTATTTCTTCCTTGTGTGGGGCGTTTTGATCGCTTTGATCTATTTTTGGTTGGAGAAGAAAAAGAAGAACAAACGCAAGTGACGGATCCACCATGGGATTGACTTTTTTGACCATCGCATTTCTGGGCTATTTTCTCCTGCTGTTCCTCGTTGCCTTTTATGCAGAGAGGCGTGGGCGGAGCCAGAAGAGCATTGTCAACAATCCCTATACCTATGCCCTGTCTCTGGCGGTTTACTGTACAGCCTGGACGTACTTTGGAAGCATCGGACGAGCAGCGACGGATGGCTATGGGTTTTTGCCCATCTACCTCGGTCCCACGATTTTTGCGCCCTTGTGGATTTTTTTCCTGGTCAAAATCATCCGCATCAGCAAAGCCCAACGGATCAACTCCATTGCCGACTTCATCTCGGCCCGCTATGGAAAGGCGACCTTGCCGGGGGTGGTGGCAGCCATCATTGCCATATTCAGCACCATTCCCTACATCTCCATTCAGTTGAAGGGGATCGTATTTTGTCTCGACATTTTGTCTGGCCAAACGGGAAAGGTCAACAGTGACATTCCCTTTTTTGAAGACTCTGCCATGTACATTTCCGTTGCCCTGGCCATTTTTGCCATCTTGTTTGGCACCAGAAATGTCGATCCAAACGAACGGCACGAAGGTCTCGTGGCAGCCATTGCCTTCGAATCGGTTTTCAAGCTGATTGCCTTTTTGGCAGCGGGGATTTTCATTGTCTATGGCATCTACGGCGGCTTTGGGGAGCTGTTTCGACAAGCCTACGCCATGCCAGAGGTGGCGGACATCCTGAGCTTTTCGCAGGCAGACATTCAGGGAGAAAGCTGGTTTTTTCTCTTGCTGCTCTCTGGCTTGGCCGTCCTTTTTCTGCCGCGCCAATTTCACGTTGCCGTGGTGGAAAACACCAATGCGAGATTTGTCAAAAAGGCAGCCTGGCTGTTTCCCTTGTACCTGTTGCTGATCAACTTTTTTGTGCTGCCCATCGCCACAGCAGGCCTGTTGCACTACAATGGGGGGGCCATCGATCCGGATACCTTCATCCTGCAATTGCCATTGGATTATGGCTACAGCTACCTGGCCCTGTTCATTGCCTTGGGAGGAGTCTCCGCAGGGGCCAGCATGGTCATCATTGCCGTGACTGCCTTGACCATCATGCTGAGCAACAACCTGTTGATGCCACTGCTGATCCGCTCGCGACAAATGAAAAGTCCCTACCTCAGTGAATTCCACAAGAGCGTACTGGGCATTCGGCGCGTCGGCGTATTCATGATCCTGTTGATGACCTATGGCTACTACAAATCCATCGGCCAGCAGTACACCATCGTCTCCATTGGGCTGATCTCCTTTGTCGCAGTGGCACAATTTGCCCCCGCCATCATCGGAGGGCTTTACTGGAAGCGAGCCACCAAAGCGGGTGCAACGGCGGGCATGATCGGCGGCTTTGTCATCTGGGCCATCACCCTGCCCGTTCTCAATCTGATCGAGGTGGGCATTTTGCCGCAAAGCATGATGACAGAGGGCATCTTTGGCCTGTCCATCGTGCAGCCACAAAGTTTGTTTGGACTCGATATGCCAGATCAGATTTCGCACTCTGCCTTTTGGAGCTTGTTGATCAATGTGGGACTCTATTTTTTCGTTTCCCTGAGCGGAAATCCCTCTGCCGAAGAGATCGCACAGGCGGACTACTTCGTCAACTTCTCCAAGTACCAAAAGGAAGGCTTGGAATACGAAATCATCCAGCGGGAGGCCAATTTTGACAGCCTACGCTTGCTGCTCATTCGCTATTTGGGCGAGGAAAAAGTGGACAACGACATCAAGGCCTTTGAAGAGAAATACAAGCTGAGTACCCGCGGAATGACCCTGGCGCCCACCGAATTGGTCAACTATCTCGAAACCAGCCTGGCAGGAGCCTTGGGGGCGGCATCGGCCAACGTGGTCATCAATTCGATTGTCAAGGAAAAGCCCATTTCACTCGAAGAGATGCTCAAGGTGTTGGACCAAACCCAGGAGGTGATTCAATACTCCCGACAACTGGAAATCAGCCGGGCAGAATTGGAAGCGGCCACCCGGCAACTGCGCACGGCCAATGAGCAACTCAAGGAACTGGACGAAATGAAGGCGGAGTTCATCTCCACGGTCACCCATGAACTGCGCACCCCCATTACCTCCATCAAGTCACTGGCCACCATCATCAGCGACCAGCCCGACTTGGACCCGACAGAGAAAACCCGCTTTCTGGGCATCATCATGACGGAAAGCGAACGACTGGCCCGAATGGTCAACCAGGTACTGGACATCGAAAAACTACAGAACCGAAAAAATCGACGACTCGAACAAACAGAGATCAACCTGCGGGAACGAATTGAAAAGTCCTTGTCATCCATCGAGAAATTGGCAGAAGCGAGGGGCATTCAGCTCCTCTTTTCCCCTGACAAAGCCCACTATGACATCCTCGGCAATCGAGATCACCTGATGCAGATTTTGATCAACATCCTGTCCAATGCCATGAAGTTTTGCGCCAATCCAGGCGGGCAAATCACCCTACAGCTGAGCGAGGCCGATGACCATGTCCAACTGTCCATCGCAGACAACGGCATTGGCATCGAGGCAGAAAAACAGGAGCTGATCTTCGAAAAATTTACCCAAATCCAAAGCGGCCAAACGGGCAAGCCAGACGGCAGCGGATTGGGGCTTTTCATCACCAAAAAGCTCGTCGAACGACAAGGAGGAAGCATCTGGGTGGAGAGCAAACTGGGCGAGGGTGCAACATTTTTCCTCAAATTTCCGAAAGTGGAATGAGCCGATGCTTTTTTTCAAAACCAACACCAATTTGTTCCCCTTTTTGTTCACATTGCAAAATTAATTTCACATTTTTATCATGAAGAAAAACCAACACATTGCCATTTACCAATCCAGAAGTTGTATGCAGCATGGGGAAGGATCTTAAAACTGTGCTACTCGTCGACGATGAACCCAACATCCTCGTCCCCTTGGAATTTCTCGTCAGAAACAAAGGGTACCGGACACTGACCGCCTCCAACGGAAGGCAGGCCCTCAAGGTCATGGAAAAAGTGCAACCCGATCTCATCCTGCTGGACGTCATGATGCCGGAAATGAATGGCTTCGAAACCGCTCGACAAATTCGCCAAAATCCGGACTGGGCCAACATCCACATCATCTTTCTCACCGCCAAAGGCACCTCAGAAGACAAAATCCAAGGATACACCTCCGGCGGAGAAGTCTACCTGACCAAGCCCTTTGACAACGAGGAACTGCTCAATACCATAGACGAAACCCTAGAATTCGGCTGAGCCTTTGGCCCTCCTCTCGCACTAGCAGAAAGTCCATATACATGTACAGCCACACGCCATTACAAGCAGTGCGCAGCAGCCAAATAATCCACTGTACTGCTCATTTTGACCGAACAGCCTACTGTGCAATCATTTTTTGCTAAGCGCTTATTTGGAAAATGAGTTTGTTTTGCATACCTTTATAAATATAATAATCTATATATTTACTTATATCACTTAATTCACAAAGCTCTAGCCATGACACTACAGATCAAATCCCTAGACCAATACAACAAAGAGTACCAGCGCTCCGTGGAAAACCCGGAACAGTTTTGGCACGACCAAGCCCTCTCTTTTTTCTGGCGGAGCCCATGGGAGAAAGTCGTCGAATGGGATTTTGAGGGACCGGATGTCAAGTGGTTTACAGGAGCCAAACTGAACATAACCGAAAATTGCCTCGATCGGCACATCGCCACCAGGGGAGACAAAGTGGCCTTGCTCTGGGAGCCCAATGAAGCCGGGGGCCAGACCCAAGAGTTTACCTACCGCCAACTGCTGGCCGAGGTCTGCAAGACTGCCAATGCCCTGAAAGCCAACGGAATCGGCAAGGGAGACCGCGTCATTTTTTACATGCCCATGGTGCCAGAGCTGGCCATCGGCGTGCTTGCCTGTGCCCGCATCGGCGCAGTCCACTCGGTGGTATTTGCAGGCTTTTCGGCCCAGGCCCTGGCAGATCGCGTCAATGATGCCTCGGCAAAGATGATCATCTGCTCGGACTACAATAAACGCGGTGCCAAAAACATCCCAGTCAAGCAAGTCGTGGACCAAGCCATGGAAATGGGCTGCCCCTCTGTGGAAACAGTTTTGTGCCACAAAAACACAGGCCAAGCTGTCGATTGGAATCCCACCGTGGACAAGTGGTGGCAGGAGGAGTTGGCGGACATGCCCACGAGCTGCGAGCCCACCATCATGGACTCAGAAGACATGCTTTTCATCCTTTACACCTCCGGCTCCACTGGCAAACCCAAAGGTGTCGTACATACTTGTGGTGGCTACATGGTGTACACTTGCTACTCCTTCCGCAATGTGTTCCAATACGAGGAAGATGACATTTATTGGTGTACGGCCGACATTGGCTGGATCACGGGGCATTCGTACATCGTCTATGGCCCGCTGCTGGCCGGGGCTACCACCGTCATGTTCGAGGGTGTGCCCACCTATCCCGATGCGGGCCGCTTCTGGGACATTTGCGACAAACTAAAAGTCAATCAATTTTATACCGCCCCCACTGCCATCCGCGCCCTGATGGCCAAGGGAGATGAATTTGTCGATCGCTATGACCTGTCTTCTCTCAAGGTCCTGGGATCAGTGGGCGAGCCCATCAATGCAGAGGCATGGCATTGGTATGATCAAAAGGTGGGAAAAGGCAAATGCCCCATCGTCGATACCTGGTGGCAAACAGAAACGGGTGGCATCCTGATTACGCCCATCCCAAATGTCACCGAGACACCGCCCACCTTCGCCACCCTGCCCCTGCCCGGCATCCAACCTTGCTTGGTAGACAAAGACGGAAACGAGATCACGGAAAACGATGTGGAGGGATTGCTCTGTGTCAAATTCCCCTGGCCGAGCATGATCCGCACTACCTATGGCGATCACGACCGCTGCAAAAAGGTGTATTTCTCAGCTTTTGAGAACAAATACTTCACAGGAGATGGCGCGCGCCGCAACAAGGACGGCATGTATCGCATCATCGGCAGAGTGGACGATGTCATCAATGTCTCTGGCCATCGGATTGGAACGGCGGAGGTGGAAAATGCCATCAATGAGCACGACAATGTGGTGGAGTCGGCAGTGGTCGGTTACCCGCATTCCATCAAGGGACAGGGCATTTATGCCTACATCATCTGCAATGAACATGTCACGGATGAGGATCAATTCCGCAAGGAGGTCTTGCAAGTGGTTCGCCGCGAAATCGGCCCCATTGCCAAGCCAGATCGAATCCAAATCGTCTCGGGCCTACCCAAAACGCGCTCGGGCAAGATCATGCGCCGCATCCTGAGAAAAATTGCGGAGGGAGATGTGTCCAGATTGGGAGATGTCTCCACACTGCTCAATCCCGAAGTGGTGGAGCAAATCAAATTGGGCGCCTTGTCAGAATTGAGCGTCGACTAACAGCAAATCCAACTAAATACAAATCCAGTCAAACACAAAAATTACTGCACCTAGTCCCATCCCCGCCTGCTTCCAAACAGGTGGGGATTTTTTAGAGCACGTTTGGAAATTTGGTCTTTGCGGCGCTTTGTTCAATGATCTGTTTAGACGACGCCCCAAAACCGGAGTTTAGCCGTAGCTAAATGAGCTTGCCTACCGGCAGGCAGGGCTTTTGGGAAGGAAGTATAAGCGGATCAGTGTACAAATAAGCCTAATTATTAAATTCCAAACAGGCTCTTATTTCAACGCCTTCCGGTCAATTTTCCCACTGTCATTTTTGGGAAGCTCTTCGAGAAAGTGGATGGATTTGGGAACTTTGAATTTGGCCAGTTTGGTTCGGCAGTGCGCCAGCAAGTCTGCATCGGATGCCGCTTCTTTGGCAACGACAAAGGCCTTGCCCACTTCGCCCCATTTTGCATCGGGCACTCCAATGACAGCCACTTCATTGACCATTGAATGCAAGCGCAGGACTCGTTCAATCTCGGCGGGATAGACATTTTCCCCTCCAGAGATGTACATGTTTTTGATTCGGTCCACAACAAATAGATAGCCCTCCTCGTCTTGCTTCACCCGATCCCCCGTCCGGAACCAATCGCCTTCAAAGGTCTTTTGGGTGGCCTCTTCGTTGCGCCAGTAACCCGGCGTGACAACAGGCCCGCGCAGCAACAACTCTCCTGCCTCATTGGGTCGACAGGGCTCTCCCTGCTCATTCACGATCTTTGTGTGGACATAGAAATTGGGACGGCCAATGGACCCCATTTTCCGGACGGCATCCTCTTGGTGGAGCGAGGTCAAATTGGGTCCCACCTCCGTCATTCCAAACCCTTGCCGAACGGGAACGCCTTTTTCATGCCACTGCTCAATCAAGGGAATCGGCATCGGCTCACCTCCTACGATGACATAGTGGAGAGAACTCAAATCTGCTTGCGCAAAGGCAGGCAAATCCGCCATCCGTTGGAGCATGGTGGGAACAGCCATGAAGATGCTTGCCCGTTCTGTTTCGATGAGTTGCAAGACCGTTTCTGCATCAAATGATTTCATCAAACAGGTGTAGGCGCCGTGGTGAAAAAAGGGTGTGAGCAACACATTCCAGCCCCCGGTATGAAAGGGAGGCATGCAATTGATGCTGCGACTCGTGGAGTTGATGATGAGGGACAGGGAGGTATTGATGCTGTTCCAGAATAGCATCCCGTGGGTGTAGAGGGCGCCTTTGGGAAAGCCGGTGGTGCCAGAGGTGTAAAGGACGAAAATGGGGTCACTTTCCTGCAGTCCTGTTTGGGTGACAAATTCATCTTCTGCTCCTGTTGTCTTCTCTCTGCAAAAGGCGGCAAGCTCTGCCATCGACTGTTGGAATGGAATGTTTTTTCGGGACTGGGAGCTGTTCAGTTTGTCCTCAAATTTGGCATCGAACAGGAGGAGTTTGGGGCTGGAATTTTCCAGGAGAAAATCAATTTCTGCGGTTGCCAATCGATAATTCAATGGTACCAGAATGACACCTGTTTTCTGGGCGGCAGCAAATAAGATGAGGTATTCCAGACAGTTTTCTGCCAGCACGGCAATGCGGTCACCTTTTTGCAACTGCTGAATCTCCATCAAGTGAAACGACAGTCGATTGCCCAGGCGATTGAGTTGAGAAAAGCTCAGGGTCCGCCCCGTTTCATGCTCTGCAAAAGCCAGTTTGTGTGGGCTGTACAAAGCCCATTTGGCCGCCCAATCAAATTGATTTGTCACTGTGTCAAAGTTTTAAGTTTTGTAGCGTAAATACTATGGAATTTTAGAAGGCTTCTTTTGAACGATGACTTCATTGAGAATGCTCGCCATAGCTATGGCTATGACTGTGCTTCTCGCTTCGTCCTAGTCCAAAACTAGCTCTTCAAAATCCCCAATTACTTATTCTACAAAACTTACAATCGAAATGCTGCGCTCGCGAAAGCCAATCCTCCTCCCGATCCAATAAAGTAAACCAAATCCTCCTTCTTTACCAAGTCTTTTTCCCACGCATCGTTGAAGGCCATGGGGATGCATGCCGAACCCGTGTAGCCAAACTGGTGCATGATGGTATGCCCCTTATCGCGACTGACGCCCAGGCGATCGAGGGTTTCCCAAATGGCGTTGATGTTGATCTGGGTGATGAAGTAACGGGTCACCTCTTCTGCCGATGCCCCGATGCGCCGGGAGAGATTGTGCGCCATTTGGGTCCAGATCTCCGGATTCAATTCCTTGGGAAATTTGTGGACGAATTTCAATTGGTGATCGTGTTGTTGAAGGACGGTCTCGTTGACGGGCAGATGAGTGCCCCCGCCATAGATGCCCATCCATTCGTTGTACTCCCCTTTGGAAATCAGCTCGCTGGCCAAAAAACCGCGTTGGTCGGTCGAATCAGCAGCCAGCAAAACGGCTCCGGCTCCATCGGCGAAAAGAGTGACAGTTTTTTTGTCTTTCAAATTCAAAAACTTGCTCATCGCATAGGCCCCGATGACCAAGACATATTGGTACTGATCATCTGCCCGGATGTACTTCGAGCCAATGTCCAAGCCAGTGACAAAACCAGCACAAGCCGTGTTGACATCAAAGGTACCCGCATTGCTTGCGCCGAGGCGGTGCTGCACAACCGAGGCCGTCGAAGGCGAAATGAATTCTGGAGTATCGGTGGAGACAATGAGTAAGTCCAACTGATCGGCCCGCAGGCCCGCTCTCTTGAGGGCTGTCCGCGCAGCCTGTTCGGCCAGGTCGGCGGTGCTTTCGTTGTCGGCACTCCAACGCCGTTCGTAAATGTGGACTTTTTCCCGGAGCCAGGTGTCCACATCTTCTTCCAAGAGTTCGTTGAAAAATTGATTTGAAATGACTCGTTCCGGAGCATAGGCCCCACAACTTATGATGCTTGCATTACGCATGAGACTTGTTTTTAAAAATGTGAATGGCAAGGCTTGGCAGGACGCTGCAAAGCAGACCAAAAGCAGCCGTCAGGCCGGGATTTCCAAATGCCAAATGACTATCGGGAAAGAGTTTTTTGCCAAAGAAAAACAGACCAAAATGGACGAGCAAAGCCGCAATGGACATCGACCAGACCACGGCCAGGGATACCTTGCGAAACAGCACCCCCGTCAGCAAGGGCGGAACCGCCGCTAAGACCAGGCCGTAGACGCCCACTTGCCCGAAAATGCCAAGGAGTTTGGGCGGGTTCAAAGTCATCGCAAAGGTACAGACCGCAATGACCACCAAGACCACATGACTGACCCGAAAAGCCGTCCGCATTTTTTCCTCATCTGAAAGCCGACCGCTCCCAAACCTATCCAATAAATTGACCACCAAGTCATTGGCCGTGATGGTGGAAATGCCCACCAACAGTCCATCCAAAGTGGACATGGCCGCTGCCAACAAGACCAAACTGATGATGGTGAACAGCCAATCGGGAAATGCATTTTGCAAGTACACGGTCATCACCAAATCCTGTCGGAAAGCGCCCGTTTGTGGATCCACCAATTGCTCTGGCGATACCACTCCATGGGCCCAAAAGCCCACCAGCAACAAGAGGCAAAACAGAAAAAAGACCACAGAAAAAACCAGGATGTAATTTCGCACATCCCGGTCGCTCTTGACATACAAAGCCTTGATGAGAATGTGTGGCTGGCAGACCAGCGCGCCGCCAATGCAAAAGCCCGACACATAGGTGGAAAACCAATCGTTGTACAGTTTGCTTGTGGGGTTGACGAGGGACAGCAAGTGGGGGTCCTCGTTTTGCAAAGTTTCCAAAAACCCATCCGCTCCCATCATCCATGTCACCCCCGACCCCAAAACGATCAGACTGATGCCGATCATCAAAAAGCCCTGAAACATGTTGGTGAAAACGTGGGCATAGGTCCCGCCAAAGAGAACATAACCCGTGACAAAGGTCAGGGTAATGACCAAGGCAGCGACGTTGGATACGCTCAACAGCTTTTGCATCACGATGGAAATCCCGCCGACCAGCAATACGATGAAGGCAAATGTCAATAGGTTGATGAAAGCAAAATAGAGCGAAAAGTTTTTCGACCCATATCGCTTGCCAATCCAGTCGGGAATGGTGAGGGCATTCATCTCTGCCCCCATTTTGCGAAAGCGAAAAGACAGGATGGCCAACATGCATACGAAGCCCAGATACACACTCAGCCCCAGATGCATGAAGGCGCTCAAGCCGTCTACATAGACAAAGCCCGGATTGATGATGAAGGTCGCTGCCGAGGCGGTTGCCGCCGCCAGGGTGACCCCAACTTGCAAGGGAGACAAATCGCCTTTTCCGATGGCAAAACTCCCAAAGTCATCCGTCTTGCGATGTCCCAGCCAACCCAGATAGGCCGTGCCGAGTAGATAGATCGCAAATAAGGTCCAGGCTAGACTCATTCTTTCTTACTCAGGCCTGGCAAGTTCACCCGCAACTCCAAGGTGTACAGGCCTCTGGTGGGAGCGGAAGCGGTGAATTCGCGAAGCTCTTGGTTGAACAAATTGCTGGCTGCAGCAGAGATGGTGAAGATTTCACTGACCCGATAGCCCACACCCAAATCCACTGTCACAAAGCCGCCGAGTGGGCCATAGTTGAAGGTATCGGCACTGCGGGCGTTTTCCACGATGGGCACGCCCCGATAGGTCAAGCCCTCATGGGTTTTGGAAGCGATCTGAAAGCTGGAAAAATAGTCGTATTCCTGCACCCAACGAGCAAAGATGTTTCCAAACCACTTGCTGGAACTGTAGTTGAGCCCCATGCCAAATTTGTGATTGGGCGCATTGACGAGGATGTCGAGAAAGTTCACCGTTCCATCTCCGTTGAAGTCGTTGTCGAGATTGTCTTCGTCTACACTGTAGTCGAAGAAGGAGTAGTTGAAGGTGGCACTTAGTTCAGGGGACATGTAGTAAGTCGCGCCAAAGTCGAAGCCGTAGGTGTTTACCTCACCAAAGTTGATGTAGGTACCAACCAAACCGCCCCAGACACCGATGCCCGTCTGCACCTCCTCGATGGGTGTATCACCGCGCTGGGAAGCCACCCCGATGATGCTGAGCGGACTCAGAAAGTCTTTGGATAGGTTGAAGTAACCGTTGGCATCGATGAAGAGTTTGTTTTTGACCACCTGTCCTCGGTAGCCCAATTCAATGGTCTGCAACTTTTCCACCTTTTGCTTTTCCACCTTCGAACCATCTGCCAGGGTAAATCCTTCGGCATTGCCCAAGATCAGTCCGGCAAACAAATCGCCATATAGATTGAGGATTGTTGGTGCGGCAATGCCTTGGCCATAGGTCAGACGCCAGGTGCCCGTCTCTCCTATTTTGAGGATGCCAAATTTGGGGACGACATTGGTACCGTAGACCTCGTGGTTGTCAATCCGGACAGCGGCCAGGGTCTTCCACCCATCGCCAAATCGGTAGGTCAAATGTCCATACCCACCAAACTGACTGATTTTGATGGGGTCTTCTCCCCCTCCGTCGAGCAAGTAGGTTCCCAAGCTGTTGGCCTCGTCTCGCTGGTACTGAAATCCGGCAATGACGTCGAGGGAGCCAAAGCTGTTGTTGTACTGCGCCTCTGCATTGAAACGGTTGGAATCATCTTGAAACAGGGCGCCATTTCCGTAGGAACTCTGGCGGGCATCGGACTCTGTGTCTCCTCTGTCGATGGCGGCGTAGTAGTTTTTGGTCCGCTGGTCGATGGCGTAGGTGCTGTCCGTCCGACTTTGGGTATAGTAGGCCTGTGCAAACCAATTTTTACCTGCAAAGCGCAATTGATAGTAGTTGATCGACCAATCCTTGATTTGGTTTCGGCCGACATTGGTCGGTGACAAATAATTGCTGTTGCTGTAGCCCGCATTTAGGATGATGTCAAAATCTTCGACCGGTGTGAAATACAAGGCAGCCTCGGCCCGGAGAAAGTCCACGCCATCATCCAGCTCAAATTCGTTGTATCCTTCCCGGACGCCATCTGGCACTGGATTGCCCAGTGAATCAATGGCCCCTACCCGGTCGATGAAGACAGAATCCGAAAATTCAAATTCCGTAGCCGTCGTATATTCTCCCATCAATTTGAAGGCAAACTTCTCGTCCACCACCTGTGCGTGCCGCAAGCGACCAGAGAAAAAAGCATTGCCATCTCCACTGATGCCGGGATTGATGACCACCGTGGTTCCCTCAGAGGTGCGAGGGTCTTTGGTGATGGTATTGAGCAGGCCATTGTGTGCATTCGGACCGTAGAGGGTGGCATTGGGGCCAAGGATGACCTCCACCCGTTCGATGTCTTCTTTGATCGTGGTATTGAGCGGGCCCATGGGCAGGCCGGTGGCGATGAGGGTCGAAAATCGGCCGTCGGTGACCTGCAAGTTCTTTGAGTTGAAGTTGGAATTGAACCCCCGGATGTTGAAAGCGGGAGTGGCAATGCCAGCCCTGAAATAGTCGATCCCTTTTTGGCGGGCGAGCAGTTCGGCGGGATTGCCAGCATACTCCTCGATCTCGCGGGCGTGGATGGTTTCGATGGTGGCGGGGCTTTCGGTGAGTTTTTCCCTCTTTTTCGATCCCGATACCACCACTTCATCCAACTCGGTGCCCAAGGAGAGCGCAAAGTCCCCCACTGTTTGTTGGCCAGCCTGTACACTGACTTCGATTTCCTGATCTGCATAGCCCACATAGCTGGCGACGAGGGTGTAGGTCCCGGCTTCCAGCTCGATGGTGTATTTGCCCTCGAGATCGGTGACCGTCCCCTTGATGGTTCCTTTGAGCAGAACGCTCGCGCCAATCAGTTCATTTCCCTCTGCGGCTGTTACAGTGCCCATGATGGTTCCCGACTGAGCAGACAAGGCGAGGGTCCAGAAAATCATCATCGTACACGTAAAGATTTTTTTCATAACGAATGCAGTTTACTTTGGTTTTAGAAAATTTGGGCAACTTGTAGCAAGCACAAAATTTTTTTCACCCATTTAAGTCGCAATGCCAATTTTATTTGACGACATGAAAATAGAATGGGCCTAGAGAAAGAAAAACCGAGAAGGACCATCCAAATGGGTGGACTTTTCCCCAAAAAAGCATCCGCGATCTCATAAACACTTATTTTTCAGCGGATTAGATGAATACAAGTCAATTGTGGACTCACTCTTTGAAAAAGCCAGCTCCTCACTTCAAAAACTCCTTCAGGGCTTTGTTGAGCTGCTCGGCTTGTTCCCATTGGACAAAGTGCCCAGCCTCAGGAAGCATTTTCAGTTGGCCCCTTGGCAGTGCTTCCTGTCCAGACCGGGCCACCTCTGAGGTGGTGAGAGAAGCATGCAGAAACCCGTTGGGGATGAGCTGGTCGTTGTCTCCAAAAAAGATCAGGGTCGACAATTTCACATTGGGAAGCTGGTCGAAGACGGGCTCGTTGAGCATGCCCTGGACACATTTTGAGATCATGGCACAATAGGCTGCATAGGCAGGTGTTTGGCGGAGCTGCAATCGGTCGTCGATCATGAACTGTGCATCTTCGGGAAAGCGATGAAAATTCAAGTGAAAGTTTTTGACAAGCTGTTCCTCAGGAGTCGCCTGCAACATGGCCGGGGTAAAAATGGTCTGAAACCAAGCTCTTTCCTTTTCTGTGAAGGTCTCAAAGCCAGCCGGGGCAACCAGGACCAGTTTTTCCAGCTTTCTTGTGTCTTTCAAAGCCGTGTGCAAGGCAATTTGCCCCCCCATGGAGTGGCCAACCAAGACCACCTTTTTCAAGCCCAATTTGTCGATCAACTCCCGGACGACAGCAGCAAAAAAAGACATGTTGTAGGCAAAGGTCTCGCTGCCCACAGACTGGCCATAGCCTGGCAGATCAAGTGCGATGCAGCGGTAGTCCTTGCGCAGAGTGGCGATGTTCTTTTGCCAAGCCTTGAGGTTGCTGCCCAAGCCGTGAATGAACAAGAGGGTGCAACTGCCTTTTCCCTCATCGACATAGGCGATGTCCATGCCATCGGCAAGGGAAATGTTGTGGATTTCGAATGGGAAAGACCGATTTGACATAGAAGATGAGGTTTGAGCAGTGCTTGAAAAAACAGACAGGAGGAGGGACAGCAACAGGAGGAAATTTTTCATGACCTTTTTGTGGTAAAAATAGGGATCATTCATTTGGCTTTGTCATAGAATTCGCTAAATTGCTACAGCTAAGTCTACTACTGCTTTTACAATTTCAATCAACTGTTATTCAGTATTTTGCAAAAAAACTTCCTGATAAGTCCACCCCGTAAAATTTCGATTTGCGAGTCGCTGTGATCCCTCGTGTTTTAAATTCACTTCAAAAGAAAAAAAATGAAACGACTAGAAGGCAAAATCGCCATCATCACAGGTGGAGCTAAAGGCATTGGCAAGGCAACTGCTCAGAAATTCATCGAAGAAGGGGCCGCTGTGGCACTTTGGGACATCGATGAGGAAGCTGGACAGGCAGCCGCCGTGGCATTGACTTCCAAGGAGGCTGAGGTTCGCTTTTACAAAGTCAATACAGCCGATGCAGCAGCTGTTGTTGCGGCGGCGGAACTCGTGGCCAAGGACTTTGGGCGCATCGACATTTTGGTCAACAATGCGGGGATCACCCGGGACTCTTCCCTGAAGAAAATGTCGGCTCAGCAGTGGCAGCAGGTCATAGATGTCAATCTGACGGGGGTGTTCAATTGCACCAAGGCCATCTATCCGCTGATGGCAGACAATGCTTGGGGGCGCATCCTCAACGCCGCTTCTGTGGTGGCACACAATGGCAATTTTGGGCAGACCAATTACGTGGCGGCCAAAGCAGGGGTCATCGGCATGACCAAGGTGTGGGCCAGAGAATTTGGTCGCAAGGGCATCACCGTCAACGCCATTGCACCCGGCTTCATCCAGACAGAAATGGTCCAAAGCATGCCTGCACACATTTTGGAAGGCATGGAATCGAAAACGCCACTTGGGAGATTGGGCCGGGCAGAAGACATTGCCAATGCCTACCTCTTTTTGGCCTCTGAAGAAGCCTCCTTCATCACTGGCACGGTGCTCAATGTAGACGGAGGGCTCATTTTTTGAAAACGAACAGGATGCGTTCACCACTCAGCAAATTTACGGACTTCACCAATCGGCTGCTTCCCAATGAAACGGCCTATCTGCTGTCGGTCCAAAAATTTCAGGACGAAGACCGACTCGACATTTTGCAACGGGTCAACTACAATGCGCATCACATCGACCAATTCACCCCCTACAACACCTCTATTGACAAACGGAAATACAACCACTTACAAAACTGGATTTCGACCCGCCTCAAGGCCATCGACGTGGACGAGCAATTCAGCCAAATGTTGGATTGGGAGCAAAAGATCATGACCGATTCCATCCAGATCACCGAAGAAAAAGTCTTGCTGAAACAGATCAAAAACTACCAACACCCCTCCTATTTTTTCTCCAAATTTTACGAACTCATCGAGCACTACCGCCACTTTCTGCTCATCCGCCTTCGCTATGCCGACCACCAGCTGACCAACGATTTTCTGGACAGCCATCGAGCCAACTACCTGCAGACCCGACAGATCAAAGAAAAACTGCACGAAGCTTCGCTGGCCATTGTGGGCCAATACTCTGGCAAAGGCGATGAATCCGAGCAATGGGAAGGCTGGTTGTCCGAGATTTTTTACAACGAAAACCTGGAAGGCCAAATTCGCTACATGGCCCTGGTCCGGCTCGCCTTCATCTGCTACAACTACCGACGCTACGACTCCTTGCGGGAAAAATTTGATTATCTGGACAAAAAACTGGCACAAGGATTTTACTATTCCAAACGCCTGCTGGTCAACTACTACAACAACCTGCTGATGCTCCATTCTCACTTTCGGGAATACGAGCAAGCGGCCTACTACGGCTATCTCTCGGTAAGGGCTAAAACTCACGACTACCTCCTCTATGCCAACAACCTTTGCGCCGTATTGCTACGCCTCAAGCGCAACCAGGAAGCCCTGGAACTGATGAAGAAAGCCTCTGTCGAAGCCAAGCGGACCAAAAATTTTCACAACAGAATCAGTTTTGTGGCCTTTTACATGGAGGCCCTCAACAAAAATGGTTTGAGCAAAAATGCCGAGCAGTATGGCAACTCCTTCCTGCAGGCCTACGCCAAGGAAATCCTCCAGTACCGCTGGCATTTGTTTTTTTCCGTTTACCTGGAGACCATTTTTCAACAAGGCCATTTTGAAAAGCTGCTCAAGACCATCCAAAAATACCGCCTCCAAGAGCGCGACAAGGCCTATCGCAGCAACGCCAACTACTTGCCCATCCTTCCGCTGTACATCGAGGCATCTCGCTTTGCAGAGGGCAACCTGTCCAAGAAGACGTTCTTTCATCGTCTGACTGCCATTTTGAAGGACTTCGATGTCCACAACAACAGTACGCTTCGACAGCTGTTGGAGGGCTTGCGGATGCGGGTGCCGGATTTGGGGGAGTATGCGGGGCTGCAGGGGGGCGTCGGCCAATAGGTTGATCCACAGAGAGGACAAAAGAAAAACGCTGCACACAGAAAAATTAATTGACAAATGTAAGGTCTATCTGCACGACAAGTTATATATTACCGGAAGTTGACAGAAGCCATTCCATTGCTTACACAAGAGCAAGATGTACCCTTCGGGACTGGCGAAACAACACCTGATCAATTCAAAACCAAGAAGGTCACAGACAACAAAATTTGCACTGGCTTTGCCGAGTCAGCAGCAGTTTAGCCTCTGTAACGTTCTCTTGCATTTCAACTTCATATGGTACCATAATTGCTACTATTGCAAACAACACCGCGGCCCATCTAGGGCTTCGAGCAAGAATCAACATACAACGTACAATCAAGGCTGACACGCTGTACAACTGGCGCGGTCGTCCCTCAACATCGGTATGCTTATTGCCAAATGGCTAGTGAGCGAATAATTACTACTATATCAAAAATCGCAAAAACCATGATTGATACGTTGAATCAAATGATTGAGGACGGATTCCGACGGAAACTGGTCCACAACTACGCTTCCGCAGATTCCCGAGCAGCAGATAGCTCAATTGTCATCGACGACAATGAAATGACAAATTTTGGCTCTTGCAGCTATCTTGGGTTGGAGAAAAGTCCTGTCCTTCAAGAAGGTGTCATCAATGCTGTGAAGAAATACGGCACACAATTTTCTTCTTCCAGACTTTACCTTTCCATTGAATTGTACAAAGAGTTGGAACAGCTCATGCGACAAATATTTGGTCGGCCAGCCTTGGTATCGGCTACTACAACGCTGGGACATTTGTCGACCATTCCCATCGTCGTGGGCAAAAATGATGCGGTCATATTGGACCTACAAGTTCATTCGAGCATCCAAATGACCGTACAGCAATTGAAGGTCAAAAACATTCCCGTACACATTGTGAGTCACAACTGCATGGAGTCTTTGGAATACAAGATCAAAAAGCTTTACAACAAGCATGAGAAGATCTGGTATTTTGCGGACGGCGTTTATTCCATGTTTGGAGATTATGCCCCTTTTGAACAACTGGACCACCTGTTGGAGCAGTACGACAAGTTCCATTTGTACATTGACGATGCGCATGGCATGGGTTGGACAGGCAAAAATGGTTGTGGTGTGGTTCGCAGTCAGCTAAAGCACAAAGACAAAGTCATCTTGACGGTATCGCTCAACAAATCCTTTGGGGCTGCTGGCGGATGCATTTTGTTTCCCAATGAAGAGATGGAACGCAAAGTCAGAAATTGTGGACCAACTTACATATTCTCCGGCCCCATCCAACCGCCGATGCTGGGGGCGGCCATCGCCTCTGCCAAGCTGCATTTATCAGATGACATCAAGGGAATGCACCAACGGCTGGCTCAGCTCATTGAATACACCAACCAGCGACTCGACGACTTGGGCCTTCCACAGCTCACCAAAAGTGACAGCCCTGTATTTTTCATTCCCGTGGGGCTGCCCAAGGTTTGCTACGACATCATTGCCAAGATGAAGGAAATGGGATTCTTTTTGAATACGGCCTCCTTTCCCGCCGTACCAATGAGGAGAAGTGGCATCCGTTTTATGATCAATGCCTTTCTGAGCAAGGAGCAGATCAATGCCATGCTCACTAGCTTGTGCGAGGTATATGCCGAGGTCACTGTACAAAAAGATGTCAGCTATGAAACGATCTCAAAAATCTTTAAAATTCCTCCCTTCCAACTCAAAATGGAAAAACACAGAGGAGTCGAGCAGTCTTCCGATCATCTCCAGGTGGGTCTCCACCGCTCCATCAAAGAGCTGGACGAAACGGAATGGAACGAAAAATTCTCCCGCAACGGCACCTTAAGTTATGGCAATCTTGCGCTGATAGAGGAGGTCTACTCCAAAGAAATGAGTCCAGAGAACAAATGGGATTTTTACTATCTGACCATCAAAGACCAATTGGGGGACATTGTCCTGCAAACGCCCATTACCGTTGCCCTGGTCAAGGATGACATCTTTCACCCAGCCTACGTATCTGAAAAGATTGAACACCTGCGTCAGGAAAATTCCAAATACTACTTGACTTCCAAAACAGTGGTGACGGGAACCTTGATCACCAAAGGCAATCACGTCTACATAGACCATGGGCACAAGGATTGGAAAGAGGCGCTGTCGACCATGATCAGCTACCTCAACAAAATCCTGGAACAGACCGATGCCACCCGGATCATGATCCGGGATTTTTATGGGAAACAAGACCTTGAGTTTGAAAGTGAAATGCTGGACCAGGGCTTTACCAAATTCCAGTTGCCCAACAACATGGAGGTCGATCAACTCAATTGGGAGGATCAGGATCAATACCTTCGATCCCTGCCCCAAAAGTATCGCTACAACGTGCGCAAAGAGATCATTCGCTACGAATCCAACTTCATCACCTCGGTGGAGAAGCCTGCATCGGAGGAAGAGATGAGACGCGTCTACCGGCTCTACGAGCAAGTCTACGAAAGATCCTACGATCTCAATGTATTCAAACTGACCTACGAGTATTTCAAAAGGATGTGTACATCCGACGAATACGACATCATACGTTTGTATCTTAAAGGGCAAGATGTGCCGGATGCCTCACCACAATCCGATGTGTTGGTCGCGGTGATGTTCAGCCATGTCCACGACGATGTTTACAACGCCTTGATCGTGGGTCTGGACTACGAGTATGTATACACTCACAAGACCTACAAGCAAATCTTGTTCAAGACCTTGCTGCGGGCCAAAGAGTTGGGATGCAAAAAACTCGATCTGGCCATTACAGCTGAGCTGGAAAAAAAGAAGATCGGCGCACGTCCCAAAGAAGTCTTTGCCTACACCCAGGCAACCGAACACCTCAAAGGCAGCATTCTGGAGTTCATCTGATCTGGGGAAGACACTGGTTGATTCCAGCTTGAGAAATACAGTCTCCTCTCCGATTGACCTGAGAAAAAGACAACTGAAAAACGCAGAAATATTGTGTAGAGCAGTATTTCCGCGTTCTTTTTCCAAATGAGTCGAAGGGCAAGTCACTGGAAAAAGTGAATTCGCATCGAGTTGGATTTACAGACTTGAGCCAACGCTCGAAATCTGCAATTGCAAAAAAGACCAATCCTCCCCTCTCTTCAGCAGTCCCCTCCTAGCCCTGTACCAACTCTGGATAATGGGGTCTCATCACCTGTTTGGGCGTCCGGTCTACCTTGAACAGCCCCCAGTGCTTTTCGGGCTCCATGGGGTCTGGAGAGCCTTTCCAGGGTTCGTCAAATGCCTCAAAAACATAGGTCAGGATGCCTTCCTCCTCGCTCCATTTTGTCAGGTCGTGGAAATAGGTCTCCTGGAAGGTTTCGTTGACATTATCTGGCTTGATTCCCCGGCCATTGGAATGGGTGGTCCAGCCCGCCTCGGTGATCGCCACCGGCTTGTTGGGATATTTGTTGGCCACCCCAAAATAGTTCTCCTTGGTGAAGTCCATCGCCTCGCCAATTGACTTGTACTCCCAGACAGGATAGGTGTGAATGGAGATGAAATCCAGTACTTCGACGAGGGGAGCCAGCTTGTCGTGCCAGGGTTCGTAATTTTCGCAAAAGGTCACCGGCTGCTCGGTGGCTTGCTTTGCCATTTGGGCATAGGCCACCACCTTTTCGACGGGTACGAGATGGTCGGTCCACTCCACAGTCGCCTCGTTGCCAACAGAAAGGGTGTTGACAATGCGAGGGTATCGATTGGCCAACTCGATCAATCTGTCAACTTCCTCCACATTCCCTTTGCGGTTGCGCTCCAGGGTCTCTTCTGAATGCATTCCTCCCCAGGGACAATTGGGATTGCTGACCTCCGCGGCAATGTAAGCCCCCAGCATGACCTGGAAGTCGAGTCCTTCTCTTTGGATGACTTCCAGGACTGTTTCCGCGTGTTGGCTGCAGTCGTACAGGCGGAGAAACCCCCAGCGTTCCTGCAGGATCAATAAATCCTCTTTGATCTGCTCGTAAGTCGGATAGATTTGCACGTCGGGGCTTTGCCCCTCTCTGTATCCAGAATAACAAATGGCTGGCCCGATGTCCAGTCCCAAATCTTTGTAGCGATTCATAAGAATTCATTCAAGTTGCGATCTCTTTGTCGTCTTCCACTTCCTTCTGTCGGGTAGGCATCCTCTCTTGGATCGATGACTAGAGCTCGGTGAATTTTGATTGTTCCTTTTTGTCCCAAATCCCCCAATAGGCCCCCACATCGCCTTCGTCGCCGACTTTCCAGGATTCGTCAAAGCTGGAAAAGTACATGACCTCGATCTGGTCTTCGGTGCTCCACTGTTGGGTATTGATGAAATACCTCATGGCGTTTTCGAAGGAAGGCTCGGAAGCTTTGAAGTTGGTGCCTTGGCTTGGCCAGCCCGTTTCGCTGATGACGACGCGTTTGCCTTTGCCTGCATCGACTGCCATTTGGTACATCGTTTTCATGTACGGCAGGGAGTAATCGATGTGGCATCCTTCCCAGAATGGGTAACAATTGGCGTAAATGACGTCGCAGGCTTCGGTGATGGCGGGGCGGTTTCTGAATTCGTAGTAGGCATCTACGTATCCCACCTCAACACCAGGCAGTTGTTCTTTTACCCGATGAATGTATTGCAATAGCTCCTCTTCGGTCAATTCTTTGCGGTACAGCACCTCATTGCCCACAGCGACCAAGTCGGCATGACCTTCTTTGGCAATCTGTACCAGGTTGGTGATTTCCCGCTCGTTGAGTTCCCTGTCGTCGCTCAGCCAGGCGCCCACCATGGTTTTCATGCCATTTTGTTTGGCAATGGCGGGGATGAGTTCGTTTCCATCGGTACAAGAGAAGGTCCGCACCCACTTTGCGTAGGGTTTGATGATCTCGATGCGCCGTCTGATTTGTTCTTCTCCGATGATGGTTCCCGGCTCCTGCCCTTCCACGTATGAGCTGAAACAGATGCCATGAATGCCATTCAAGAGATATTTTTTGAACAGGGCTGACAGGTCCTCCTTTGACATACCGGATGCTCCGATTCCGGTAAGCGACATAACAGATTCGCTTCTTACTGACATAGTACGATCGTTTTAGGTTTGTTGAGTGTGTAGAAAATGGTCTCTTTCAAGGTTTTGTGTTTGCGGGCTGAATTTAGCAAAAATACCGTTGTTTGCCGGAAAAGTGTGGATGATATTCGCGCTTGTTTTGCGACCAAAAAGGGTTTGCGGGTGGAAATGGGGGTATGGGAAAAAAGTTTTGGGATGGCTTGGGGTTGTGGGAGCTGGGTGGGTTTGGGGTTGGGTTGGGGCTTTGGGTGGGCCCACCCTCTAGGCGATCACCGCAGACCGCCCCTTTCCGGAACCGCACCCCAGGCACGACTCCGTCAACCCAAACCTGAGCGATTTTGCTCAATGGGATCATTTTTGACCATCTGACAAACTGCCTCCCAGGATCAACGTCTTGGCTTTTTGTCCATAATAGGACACGGCACCTACCCAAATTCCATAAATTTTCAAAACATTAATTTTTTCATCATTTAAATCAACTTCACAACACCTTGGTTTACAAATCATTGCAAGTCATATTGTGAAAAATAAATTATTTTATATAGATATTTTTATTCTGCTAATATCACTGCAATTTCTCTCATCGTCCCCATTTCAAAGGATGCATTCAGACTCGCCAGATGATGTAATGGAGTTGCCCCATAGAAGTCAAAGAAGGTCCAAGTCATCCAGTGCGATCTTTCTCGTACTGGTAAGACAAGAGGGAACCATCCTCGATCGGACAGTCCCCTCCAGTTTTTCCATCGGTTCATTTTATCTCAGGTTCAATTCGTGGACGAAGGTCCGGTCACCGATCTGTACGACGAAGCTGTAATTGTCTCTTTTGAGATTGGAGACATCGAAGCGTTTTTCGAAGGTTGCCTGGTTTTCCACCATTTCCTGCCGGATCAACCTGCCTTGGCTTGAGAAGACAAAAATGTTGATGCTGGCATCTTCCTTTTCCTGCAACAGCATACATACGTCCACATACTTGCCTTTCTGCAAGAAAATCGGCTTGAAGAAGTCGGCCTCTGGCTCGTGCTCGATGGTCAGTTCTTTGCCTCCCATTTCAACGAGGTAGGACTGGATTTTGAGTCGATCTTCTATTTCGACATGGTATGTGCCTGCAGGCAGCTTGGAAAGGTTGATTTTCTTGGACAGGCGGGACACCTTCTGGTAGCGCTTCCGGAGAAGGACACTGCCTTGCTCGTCCATGACGCGGATGTAGGCGGTGCATTCTACGGGAATGTTCAGGTAAACGGCGAAGCTTTTGGCTCCAATGGGCTCCAATCTCCATCTTGGGTCACTGTCGTTTGCGAAGAGTGGGTGAATGGTCACAATCAGGGCCAAGACCCACAACATTTTGATCAGAGATTTCATAGGAATTCATTTTTTTGGTGAATAAATTTTTTCCAAAATTGTCTTACGATCAAAATTCGTACAGGACAAAGGTAGACCCGCGGCATAGGCAAGACTACAATTGAATTGACCACTTTGCGTGCTAAATTAACAAGTATATGGGGGGCAAAAAAAGAGGATCAATTTACAACCAAGAATGGATAATATTGTTGAAGAAGCAGTGTAATCGGTCAAATCACCACAGTTCCATCCGGCTCCCCATGGTATGTTCCACCGCATTTGGGGCCGCCCAAGTTCTACACAGAAGACATGAACCAACAAAGCTGACAATGCATCATCGTCCAATGGTGGATGCAGCAAAAAATGCTTTTTGGACTTCATGAGAGTAAAAGGTACTACAAGCATTTCCCAACACAAGGGGAGCACAGATAAGGCTTTCACATTTCATCCATTTCTCAGCAAGGCATCCTTGCTGTGCAAAAGGACTACCTGAGGGCATCGCTCTTACAAATGTCCCAAAATTTGATGCTGCGTAAGTCACATGTGCTGACCATCACCTGGTACCCATCTATATCCATCCTAACTATTCAAACAAAAAAAATGAAAGTACGAGAAAATGACCACAGCAAACCCAATTTACATGCACTGATGAAAAATGATGGCCCACTACAGTATATTGAACTGACGAGTGGACAATCTTCAAGCAACAACATTTCGACCCGCCAAAACAACTGCTATGAAATTGCATTGTACCTCTATGGTGGTGGAAACAGTTTCATTGAGAAAGTTTCTCACCCGATCACTGATTGCTCCGTTCATTTCATTGACAAAGCAAAGCACTGTATGGTGCAACCGTCGCAACATGCTCGATGGGGTCGTTTGATTTTTCAGCCTCGAAAACTGCTGCAAGATCAACCCATTCCATTCACCTTTTTTTTGCAAAAAGGCCATTCAGCACAACCATACCTGAAGCTCGACAAAGCCACCTTTCACGAGATATGGGCATTGTTCTTACAGATGAAGGACTTGTCCGTTGCCACAGAAAAAGTTTATGCGAGAGAATACATTTTGGTCTACTTCAACCTTCTGCTGCTGAAGCTCGCAGATGCCATGGCCGGTGAAAAAAAACCAGTTGATCTTCCAGAGGGACATGTGCTGGCTCATCGTTTTTCGCAGTTGGTAGAAGAAAAGTTCACCACAGAAAGAAGTATAGAAGAATATGCACGCCTGTTGCACATCTGCCCAAAATACTTAAATGAAATTTGCAAAAGAGTCTATGCATTTTCTCCCAGTCAGCTCATCAACCAACGCTTGAGTAAACACATTCAACAATTGCTCTCCAATACCGATCTTCCACTGAAAGAAATTGCCTATCGACTCAGATTCAATGACCAGGCCTACTTCAGTCGTTTTTTCAAAAAGATGACAAATGTATCGCCCGGTGCCTTTCGGAATGCGAGCAGACGCGGTATGGAAAAACAAGGATTGCTACAGTCAAACAACGAGATTGAAAAACTGAGTTTTGTACAAACAAAACTGTAAATTGCACATGAATTAGCATGCGTTTTTTTGTAAATTTGTACTAGTAACAACGAAAAAGTTTATTGCTGCATTCCACCAACAACTTTATGGCAGAAATAGATATTCCGCCAAAATTCATTTTTAATTCTGTCAATTAAATTTCCGGTCAAGCAGTGCCATCTGTTGATTCGATCCAATGAAAACTCGCAGCATCAGTTGTTAATGGACGGCGTTGGCACGCAAAGTTTTGAAATGGGTGCAATATTTTTCTAGCACACATTCTTTCTTCAAAACGAAAAACCACATTTTTAAAAAAGAGTAACCAAGGAATGCTTTTCCCACCACATCCTGGTATGGGCTAATACAACACTGACCTTTATTCACACCAAGGCGATAATTGCAAAGAATATTTTGGTACGACACAAGGCATTTCCAAGAGATGGAAACCAGATGGATCCCCAAATCATTCTACACCAACTTGGGAACACCATCCAGAACGAAAAGGCAATCACATGGCCAATCTGGCACAAAACTACTTTCATCCAACTGATCATGTACATGCTTCAGATGGGCCATGCCATGCATGCTTTTATTCACCTTTAAAATACGTACAGATGCAAGTTTTTCCCCTTTGCAAAAAGCTATTTTTCTCACTCATCTTGTTGATGGGCCTCTACAGTGTATCGGCGCAGTGCCCGGGCCGCCGAGCAGACATCAACTCCTTGACAGCTGCCCAACGGGTGGAACTGCGGGACTTGATCATCGACTACCTCAATGAAGGCTTCGATCCAAGCGCTTCTGGTGTCAATCAATATCCCAATGTCGCAGTATACGGCCCCAATGCTGCCAACTTCCTCAACGGAATGGAGGAGTTTCTCACCTGGCACAGAGCGTACATTCAAGGATTGGAAAATTATCTTTTGTCCCGTGGATTTACCCAGTATGTGCCACTGCCCAAATGGGATCCTGGCACTGCCATTCCAAATGAATTTTTCAATGGCGCCTCTGTCTTGGGTCCAAGTACAACATTCCCTCCCCTCATCGATCAGACCCCAGCTTCTCCCTTCCCTTTCTACGACTTTACTGCTTTTGAAAACAATACCAGCTTGTGCAACTTCGCCAGCCTTGATGCCCTGGCAAGTGGCTTGCAAATAGAACACGACCTGGTAGACCTCTCCATTGGTGGCAGCATGAACAACAACAACACTGCCCCTGGTACGGCCGTCTTTTGGCTTTTCCACAGTTGGTTGGACGATCTCTACTATTGCTACCAAGACCTTTGCTTGGGTCTGACCTCTGATGTGTGGAGCGCCGACGATGCCAATGATGTGTCCAACGAGCCGTATCCAAAACCTGTCATGTGGGTAAGCGACGACATTTGGGTACGCAACTCCAATGATGGTTTTCAAAACCAGACAAACCAAACCCCAGAGTATGTCATGGGCAGTCCTGTCTACGTCTACCTCAAGGTCCGCAACGATGGTGACTTGCCAAATGAGCCAGGCGTTGGGACAGCAACAGTGTACTGGGCCAAGGCATCCACCAATTTGTCATGGGTATTTCCATGGGCTGGGGGCAACTTCCCTCCTCCGATCAATTTGCCAGCGGGTGGTCCCATCGGAACACAGTCACTTCGCTCGATCAATCAGGACTATGTAGATGTATTTGACATCAACCAGAATGGCAACACCACGGAAGTCATCAAGGACTTTACCATCTATGAGTTCGAATGGTTTCCTCCCAATCCAGATGACTACCTTCCGTTTGTCAACCAGATTGGCAACGGCTCCCATGAACACTTCTGCCTATTGGCGCGCATCGAAGAGCCAGGTGGATTTGCCTTCCCAGAAACGACCAACCTCGCTGGAAATGTCAACAACAATGACAACATCGTTTGGAAAAACATCACCCTGAAAAACGACGTACCAGGCCTTATTGGCGATGATCCAGACTGTGTATTTGTTGGCAACTTTGGAAAGCTGGAAACGGAAAGCACTGGCTTCATTGTCAATTTCCCCTCGGAAAGAGATGCTGCATTGCTGAATGTCGCAGCCATCAACTTTTCTTTCTCTGCAGGTTTGAACCGCGCGGTTCGGACCGCTCGCCGGGATGGTTTCCGCAGCCTGAGAGATGGAACCCTTCAACTGACTGCCCGGGAGGCCCGCATCGACGGCTTGAGATTTGCCCCCCAACAGGTGGAAGTAGCTTGTTTGCAAATCGTCCCCAGGTCCACGCGCACAACTGGCGTCTTCAACATCGACCTGATTCAGACAGAACGCGGGCGAGTTGTCGGAGGGGAACGCTACACCATCACACTGCGTAGAGGACCTGACGTGATTGTAGAAGAGAGAAACTCCGAAGAGTCTGCAGAAATCGTTGAAGGACAAATCGAAGGCTTGGTTTCCATCTTCCCCAATCCTGCCACCAGCGAGATCACCATCCTCTCACAACAGTCTGGCAACAAGCAGGTCCGCATCTTCAGTCATTCTGGACAGTTGATGCAAACGTTCAACTTTGATCAGTCCAATACCACTGTCAACATTTCGGAGCTTCCCACAGGCTTCTACCTGCTTGAGGTGACCAATGAGGTGACCAAGGACGTCTCAACATTGAAACTCATCGTACAATAAGCTACTTACTTTACTGCGCTAGATAATTGACCGTATGTACGGTTGTTGAGCCGAAAACCCTTCTGTGGTTTTCGGCTTTTTCTTGGACCAAAGACGAATCAACTCTCTGACAAATGAATTGACAAACAAGGTCTCTGAATGGAAAACAATAGAAATACAGAAAGGGGAGAAATGTCAGGATGAGATCATATTTTCAAAAACTACAAGATGACAAAACAAAACCGAAAAATAAATTTGATACAAGAATAAAATGTCCTTATATTTGAGGCGAATTCACTTCTAGATAAAGCTAGTAATACTTTCCAAAGCTGATCCAATCAATTCACGTTTTCCGCCTGCACTCTTTCTTTACATTCCTTCTGTAGCATCGACTGATGTTACAGAGACCATAAGTATATTTACATCAAATCACAGTTTCAGAATCTCGGGTAAAACCAGCCCAATGCGACGGGTAGCCTTTGCTTGTCTGCCAGTCTCAACCACCTTCTTTCTCCATTGATGGAAAGACGGGCTCAGGTGCGCGCATGAGCCCTCTCAAGTCTAGGCATAACCAATCATCAAAGTCGGTTCACTCCTGTACAGGTGCGAGCATGCACCGCACATCTTATTGAAAACAAGAACTTTTTTACGAACTGTAAAAGAGAACGTCATTGCATTGTCAGTGTAGAAAAAATGAGTTGCAAAACGCAATCCAGCAACGCAATCGATTTCATTTATTAACTACATAAACACATTCAAATGCAAGTTTTTTCCCTTTTCAAAAAGCTACTTTTACTGCTTGTCTTTTTGACCAGTGTCCACAGCATGTCAGCACAGTGCGATGGCAGACGAACAGACATCAACAGTCTTTCTTCTGCCCAGCGCGCAGAACTGCGTGACTTGATCATGGACTACCTCAACGTGGGTTTCAATCCAGCTGCATCTGGTGTCAATCGCTATCCCAACGTGGCAGTTCACAGCATCAACCCCGGCAACTTCCTCAACTACATGGAAGAGTTTTTGACTTGGCACCGCGCCTATGTTCGAGGATTGGAAGAATACCTTCAGTCCCGTGGCTTTACCCAGTATGTCCCCCTGCCAAAATGGGATCCGACAAACCAAATTCCCAACGAATTTTTCAATGGGTCAGCCATCCTGACACCCAGCTCTGTTTTCCCGCCACTGGCTGATCAAGACCCGAATAACAACAGCAACTTCTTCTACAACTTTACTGCCTTTACAGACGATGTTTCTCTCTGCAACTTCCCGGATGCCAACATCCTCTCCGCCCCTCTGCAGTCTGAATACGATCAGGTCAACGCCGCCATCGGTGGAAGCATGGCCAATGCCGCCACTGCCCCTGGTACAGCCATCTACTGGTTGTGGCAAGCCTGGATCGATGACATTTACTACTGCCACCAAGAGGTTTGCCAAAATCTGTCCTCTGATGTGTGGAGTGCTGATGATGCCAATGACGTATCCAACGAACCCTACCCCAAATCTGTGATGTGGGTCAGTGATGACATTTGGGTGCGCAACAGCAATGATGGATTCCAAAACCAAACGCACGAAAGCCCTGAGTTTGTCAGTGGCAACCCGGTCTATGTCTACCTCAAGGTGCGCAACGATGGCGACATGCCCAACGAAGACGGAGTTGGTACAGCCAACTTGTACTGGGCCAAAGCATCCACAAACTTGTCATGGGTATTCCCATGGACAGGAGGCAATTTCCCTTCTCCCATCAACCTACCAGCGGGTGGTCCCATCGGAAGCCAGCCTCTTCGCTCCATCAACGAGGACTACGCAGATGTATTTGACATCAACCAAAATGGCAACACCACTGAGATCATTCAGGATTTCACCATTTATGAATTTGAATGGTTTCCACCAAACCCAGATGACTACGAGCCTTTCGTCAATCAGATTGGCAATGGATCACACGAGCACTTTTGCCTATTGGCTCGCATCGAAGAACCAGGTGGAATGGCTTTCCCAGAGACCGGAGCACTCGGCAGCAATGTGAACAACAACGACAACATCGTCTGGAAAAACATCTCCTTGAAAAACGACATCGAAGGACTCATAGGAGGCGGAGATGATCCCGATTGTGTATTTGTTGGAAACTTCGAAAAACGCGCCATGGAGAATGCAGGCTTCTTCGTTTCTTTCCCCAGCGAACGCGATGCTGCACTGCTCGAATTGGCCGAAATCAATGTGTCGGCATCCAGAGGACTCAATACCATGATCCGCCGCGGCCGTACGGAAGGCCTCACCGCCAACAGAGACGGCAGCTTCCGAATTGACCGCAGAGAAGCCAGCATCAACGGCCTTCTGTTTCAACCCCAACAAGTCGAAGCAGTCTGTATACAAGTGGTGCCACAAGTAACCCAAGCAGAGGGAGCGTTCAATTTCGATCTCGTCCAAACAGTCAACGGGGAGGTCGTAGGTGGAGAGCGCTACACAGTGACCATCGGCGGCAGACCAAGGGTCATATCAGAGCGCAGCGACGAGCAAGAAGACAACACTGTCATCCGACAAGCCATCGAGGAGGTGGTCTCCATCTTCCCCAACCCGGCTTTCAACGAGCTGAACATCCGCTCCATGGAATATGGCAGAAAGCAAGTTCGCATCTTCAACCAATCCGGCAAGTTGATGAGAACCTTCACGTTTGATCGACTCAATACGACCATCGACATCTCTGAATTGCAGGCAGGCTTCTACCTGGTAGAAGTAGCCAGTGAGGTGAGCGATAAAGTCACAACACTGAAATTGATTGTGAAGTAATTCGATCTTCGCATCACGTCGTCGACTCGCTGGGATTCATTTTTCGGCGAGTCGATTGTATTTCCCTCCTCGATATTTGGCAAATTTGGAGAGGAAAGCACCCAAAAATGTACCATTTATTGGGGCCCAAAATGGCATTTACATCACCAAAGACCCCTGTGAATCAATGGACCGCCATTAGGAGAAGAAATTCCCAAACGAGCTCACATTTTCCTGAAATTGTACACCCAGTTGATGTTGGAAAAGTCGACATACAATTGCTGCTTTCCACTTTTTCGGTTGATGATCCTGAGGTGGCACATGTCACCATCTTGGTCAACACACTGCAACTTCAGAACAGAATCCCCGTCTGAATCTACATACTCATCATAGTATTTGATGATATCATATTCCTGCTTTCTTTTGCTGTAAATGGTGATTCTTTCATTTTTCAAGACCATCAGCACTTCTGTCTTCTCCCAGTTGGACCAATCAGACCAATTGCCACTCGATGAGAGAGACCTGGTCGAATAGGCGGTCGATTTCATTTTGATGACTTTCTGGGAATACAAGCTGACGGAGGAGACGGAAAAGGCTAGGACTAGGATGAGGTACTTCATGGTTAACTTTATTGAATGCTTGTGAGAAAATGCTCCTAGAAGATAGAGGCATTTTTCAAAAGAATCAGGGTTGGAGAGGAAAGTTCAGTCTGTAAAAACGGGGGAAATGGAGAGGAAAAATTTACATCCGAATGCGAATCGCCAGTTTCTTGACAAGCCAATTTCCAGCCAACGGAACCAGCTCTTCTGTAAACTGCGCCCCCTTGGATTCAAGATGGTGGAGGGGCAACTGTGTCAAGTGGGCCAGATCAAAAGGGGAAGACGCATCGGAAATGAAAATCAACAAATGATCTGTGATCTCTTCGGGCTGTGTGGACAGTTGGAAATCATGCGGAATGGCCAGTGGGATGGCCCGCCAACTTTCGATTTGTGATTGTTGCTGCCGACGAAAATTCAATTCAAGAAAATGTGCATACTGCCTTCCCATGAGCTGTACGGGTAGGTACTGATCGGTAATGCCAAATCGGGAATCACAGTACAAGGCTCCCACCCAATATAGGTGCTCGGTTGGGCGGCGATGGAGCAGCTTGACCCGAATGGCTGGCTGACAGATTTTTGCTCCCAATTTACGAAATGCAACACTGATGTCACCACAATCAAGCGGATGCAATTGATAGGAGGAATCGGGAATGTCGTTGAGCGTTGATGCCGAGAACTCAACTCCCTCCAAGGTACTGACTTGCATTTGTATATCCTCCGAAGGAATGCTACTGTGTGGGTTTTGGAGTTGGATGATGGACTCAGCTCTGAGGACCTTTTCGACATTACTCAAAAATTTGTGCAGCAGTTTTTCTGGTTCAAAAAGAATAGTTGGCGTCTCTTTTCTGTACAATGCCCACCGCCCCTCTTCCCCACTCCTCTGCTCGTATTGGATGCAAAAGGGAGCATCTGAAACAGTCTCTGTCAGGTTGAGATGAGAAAAAGACCCATTCATCCAAACTCTTTGCAATTTCCTTTTTTCCAGATGCGGAACTGCAGAAGCAATCCCAACCAAGGTATTGGAAAAACATCCTGACAGTACCCTTGCCTTGAGTCGCCCATTCGTTTGGTCCTCCTTTGAAAAGCAGCGAGCATCCAGTACAGATTCCGCCGTTCTAATCTCTACAATTTTGACGTGGCGTTTTGATCCATTTGGCAATTGCAAAAGAAGAGCATCCGATTCTGTCGTTACCTGTAGGCCATGGATTGCTCCTGCGTTCAACAGCCATTCTTCGCTAGGCTTTTCTCTGAAAAAAATCTCCAATTCTTTTTGCCCAACCGCTGTCTGTTGCAAAAATGGCAAATTGGCATCCTCTACCAAGGTACTGTCCAAACAGGGAACCTGCTTTCCTTCTGTCTCCTCCCGGACGGCAAATCGAATCCGATGAATCAGCTCTCGATAACTCATTGTCATTCTACCTTCAGCAAGGAGTTTCAATAAAAAGTGATTGAACACTCCCCTGCTTGTGCCGTCCTCTCCACGCTTTTCGTAAGCTGGCTCTCCACTTTGGCAAGCCGCCAGACTGATCCATCGACCGTGATTGATTCCTCCTGGTAACACACCCGCCTGCCCGTTTCGAAACTTTTTATAGAAGTGATTTCCATCTCTTGTAAATCCATGTGGTTGCGCTGGTGCAAGCATTTCTGATCGATGGTCCATTCGAATAGATTCCAAAGCGGAATGACGCGTATTGGTCCCAGAATGGCAACAGTCCATGATCGACACAAAAGAGACAGGGCGATGTTTTGCACTTGTTTTTGACAAGCACTCAGAGATCAAAAAACCGAGTTCTTTGTCCAGCAAATGAAAAACGTCGAGAGATGATGCCGACTCTGACAGGCACACCAAAGTCTGCAATTTTCCGGAAGGCTCGTACTCCTTGAACAGAGGTATGGCGGTGGTGTGTAGGTAGGATCCATGTCCGCTGTAGTACAACAAACAGCAATCCCCCTCTTCGCAGTTGGCAGTCCAGAAGTGCTCAAAGGCCTTGATGATGTTTTGTCGCGTGGGGCGTCGATGGGAAATGTTTCGATCTTGGAGAAGTGAAACTTCATTGGATTGGGGAGCCAACAGGAAATTGGGATTCCAGTGAAAAGGATTCTCTGGGGCGCGAGACTGTTGGTCAAAAAAAGCATCAATGGCCAATACATCGTTGATGCAACCGTTGAGCTTGGCGATGGGGTAATCGTTGATTCCGATCAATAGGGCGTAGATGGTTCTCATGGTTTTGGTAGTAGTAGATGAAAGGAATGAATTTGTAAATGGCGTGTTGGATAAAATGGAATTTGCGGGTGTTGGAAATTGGGGTTTTTGGGAGGGGGTGAAGGGGAGCTAAATTGGGTGGGGCCCACCCTCTAGGCGACCACCAAAGACCGCCCCTTTTCGAAGCCGACCCCAAGGCACAACTCCGTCAACCCAAACCTGGACGTTTTGCCCAAATGGGAATGTATGGCTACTCCGACAAACCGCTTCCTAGGATCAAAAACGCAGCTTTTTGTCTATAATAGGACACGGTACCCCCACAAATTCCATAAATTTTCAACACATTTATTTTTTAATCATTCAAAATCAATTTACAATAATCTGATTTACAACCTCTTGCAATTCACATAATGAAAAATAAATTATATTGAGCAAGTATTTTTATTTCACTAATGTAACATACTTTGATCCCTCCCAGATTGAGGCAGCCTTCTCTCCCACCAACCCCCAAGGACAGCACACATCAGTAATTGTCCGACCTTCTCAACTGACTCTTGTTGTCCAGCAACACAAGCAATCGCGCAAACAGATGACGACCACCATAATTGAACTGAGGGGATCGACGCGAATAAATGAACCGTCCACCAGACTGAAAAGCAGGATCAGATTCTTCTGGATAAATGTCAAATAAATTGTTGGCGCCAACAGTGATGTTCCACATCCGATTGGGTTTGTAGGTAAGACTCATGTCCGTGATGAGCCGCCCGCTGTAACTGTAATCCTCCGGTGTATTCGGATCTTCGATATTGGTGGCCTCCTCTGTCGATCCAAAAAAGGTATTCCGCACATAAAAGGTAAAGTTCTTCATCTCGACGCTGTTGCCCAATGTGATTTTGGTACGAGGCACCGCCTTTTCGAGATATTGACGGCTGGTGACATCAAAAAAGACAGAATCTAGATTGGCTTCACTCAATGTTTCGGAGGAGTTGACTTTTACATCTCCATTTTCGCCCCTCACCGCTCTTGTCCTGGAAAAGGTAGCAGCCAAGTCGGTAGTAATGATCCGGTTGTCATCCAGGCGCCACCGATGGGTTGCCACAATGTCCAAACCGCTTGACTTCGTATCAATTGCATTGGCAAAAAAGGTAGCGCGGGTGGCACCGAAATCAGAGAATATTTCCTGGAGTGCAGGGTCTGCTCCTGGTGCAAAAGACCCTGTCAGGACAACGCGATCTCGAATGTTGATCCAATACGCATCCACTGTCAACTTGAGGCTGAGTTCTTTGACGGTTGAACTAAAACCAAGACTGTAGTTTCGAGAGCGCTCCTGCTTGAGACTTGGAATGCCCAACAAGCGAGCAGCCGTAGACGTATTGCTGAACACACCTTCTTCTTCGGCAACTGTCCTTCCACCTTGGGTGGTAAAAATCGTCCTGGTCCGACTGAAGTTGATCTGATGCAAAGATGGCGCACGGAAACCTGTGCTGTGCGCCGCCCTGATGGCAAAACCTGTGCTGAGTTTGTAACGGGAGGCCAATTTGTAGTTGAAGGTTGATCCAAAGTCGCTGTAGTTTTCAAATCGGACTGCGGTTGACAGCAACCAATCTGGGCTGAATTCCCAGTCTGCACCAGAGAACAAAGACATGCTGGACCGTCGGGCATCTACAGAATTTTGTGGCAAAAAACCAGCAAAGCATTGCGCACCTTGGGGCCTCGTTCTGTTTAGTGGATCATGTACCAATTCCCCATCGGCTGTATTGGCATTCACCAGTTCTCCATCGATGTCGTAATTGCCATAAGACTCTTCTGATCCAGCATTGATCTGGTATCGCTCAAACCGATACTCCATTCCGAATTCTACTGTCACACCCTCCATTTGACCCATCTCGAAAAAACGCGATAGATTGAGGTTGCCCGTATTTTGCTGAAAGGAATGGCCACCAGAGTTGAAGGAATTGGGCGAGCCACCTTCCAAAGTTGCATTGGCCGTTTCGTCGACGAGAAATGTGAAGTCGTTTTTTCCAAAGGTGTTGCTCAAGTCCGCATCCCAATCGGCCACTTTTCCCCGTAGGCCAAAGGCAAATGACTTGTCTCCAATTTGGGATCGAAGGCTGGGAGTAAACCCATTTGGATACAAAGGCGTATACGTCCTGGCCTCATTAGGCAGCCGCTGGAAACAGTCGGATCGTCCTTCTCTGAAACTGATGCCCCCGAAGCTGTACAGCTCCACCTCATCATTGAGAGGCAAAAGAAAATTTCCAAAAAACTTTCCCCCTCGAAGTGCCGACTGCCCCACACGCATGTTGTAGTCTTCCCGACTTTGCCCACGTGCAGCCAACTCTTCATCCGTCGCATCCATTGCCAATAAGTTGTACAAAGAATCCATCGTAGGGGCACTGGTAAGAAGTGCTTTTGTCTCAGGAGAAAAATGCAAAACCTGCTCCGAAAAATCCTGAATATTGGACAAGTTCATGTCCTCCATTTGCAAGCCACTATCCCCTTCGAGTACGGCTCTTTCAATGGCATTGAAGCGATTGAAAATGTCTCCGCCAAATTCCTGCATTCGGTTGGTCCACCCCCTGAATTCGAGGGCGCCAGTCAGATTGAGAAAACCCCGATCCTCAGCTCCCAAGGGCATGCCGTAGTTGGCACTCAACTCTACCGTTTCTCCATCCACATTCTTTTCGGGACTCGCAGCACGAGTGAAATTGCCTCCCGTATGCACCATGACTTGCAACTCGTCCGTCGCTTCTCGCATCTTTAAGTTGATCACACCAGCGATGGCATCAGAACCATACTGTGCAGCAGCCCCATCTCGCAAGATCTCGATCGATTCAATGGCAGCCATGGGCAAGGCATTCAAGTCCGTTCCCACATTGCCTCTTCCAAAGGTTCCATTGACGTTGACCAGAGAGGTGGTATGACGCCGTTTTTTGTTAAGCAAAACCAAAACCTGATCGGGGCCCAAGCCTCGCAGAGAAGCCGGATCAATGTGGTCGGTTCCATCGGAAATCATTTGGGTATTGGACGTAAAGGAAGGGGCCATGTGATGCAAGAGCTGATTGAGCGAAATTTGCGGGGCACTCGTTTTCAACTCATCAAGTTTGAATAGATCAACCGGGGCGGGAGCATCTGTCCCAATCCGGCCCTTGTCACCAACTGATCCGATGACGACGACGGCTTCCAAGAAATCTTCCACCAAAATGAAGTCAATGGTCAAGGTGGTGTCCTTGAGCAGGACAATGCTGTTTTTTCTCCTGGCCTCGTATCCGACATAGCTGGCCTCCAAGTCAACAATTCCGGGAGGAATCTCCAAAGAGTAATAGCCGTTTTCATCCGTTGTGGTTCCAGTAAGACTTTGCTCTGGCAAGGAAATCGTTGCACCGATCAAGGGCAATTTATCTTTTGAAATGACCTGACCGCGAACAGTTGCTTTTTGTGCTTTGGTGGGCGATGAACAAACAACCAATAGCAGCAGCAATAGGAAAGATCTTATGGTTTGATGGTAATTTTTCTTCTTCATCATATAAATTTTGGTATGGGTAAAGCGATTTTTTTTGACAATTTTTCATTCTCGGACCAAGCGAAATCCAATGCTTCGTCCTTTCTTTCGGTCTTCTTCTTCTCGGGACACATTCACCAAGGTGACACTGGAATCTGTCCAATGGCATTCCTGTCGAGAACTGATGAAGGAGCAACCAATGGCGACATACTTTCCGTAAGAATCGCGGGAGAATTTCTTTTCCCATTGCACGTACTCCCACACCCCACCCGACATATCGTAGAGTTCAAAATCATTGGCATCCAAACGCCGACCAACGGGAAGCTGCCCCCTGGAATTTTCTTTGTACCAACCAACATTTCCCAATTCATCACTCCCAGAAAATGAATGCGGACACCGACGCCCCTCCCAAGCTGCATACAACCATTCCGAAAACCAGGGCAGGCGATAGTTGTCTCCAGACGCTTGATTCAATTTGCGGATGAATTGCTGAACCTCAGCTACGCTTACTTGTATGATGGGACAGTCACCACAGTAGCCGTCCAGTATCCGATCTGGCAAGTACCCCATCACTGCTTTCCACAGAGCTTGGGTGACTTCTCCCTTACTCATTTCAAAACCAGCAATGTCTTTTTTTCTTCGATCAAAGGTGAATACACCTTCTTCGATCAATTCAAAGGTTGGCAACAAACATCCACTGAGAAAAGTCTCTCCTGTCAGATCGGGACAGACATCCAAATAATCCGGGACCTTGTCTTCGTCTCGATCCGGACAGCCAAAAGCATCCACACTGCCCGCCTCAAACTTGCACTTGTCGTATCTGTTCTCTACCCCGTCGTCATCCGAATCACAACAACCTCGACTCGATACATTTTTGCAATGAAACGGCGTATTGGGACATTGGTCCTCTCCCCGCCATTCTGTAATCCCATCTCGATCTCGGTCGATGCAACCATTGGCATTCACAGGAACACCCAAAGGAGTATTGGGACACAAATCCATTTTGTTGGCCACCTCATCTCTGTCATCATCCTGACAACCTTCCCGGTTTACATGTACACCCAGTGGGGTATTGGGACAGCGATCTCTGCTATCAATTTCTGTCACTCCATCCTGGTCATTATCTTGGCAGCCAACATTGTTGACCAGGGTGCCAGGAGATGTCTGACGACATTGGTCCAAACTGTCTCTGATGCCATCGCCATCATCATCCGGGCAGCCCTCTTTGTTGACCCTGGTACCAAAGGGCGTGTGGGGACAGATGTCATTCCAGTCCAATACCTCATCTCTGTCCTTGTCCGGACAGCCCAGGGTCGAACGAATGCCAGTTCCCCATCTCCGAGGGCAACGATCCCGAGAAGAAGGAATGCCGTCATTGTCGGGGTCAGTATCCTGTTGAAGGAGAGGAGAAACAGCATCAGGCGCCTTTTCCACCATCCCCCTCAATCTCTCCAACTCTGCTTCGATGATTTCTCTCAAATTGTTGACAGCCTGAATGCTGGAATCAGTAGACGACAAGCATTCCGATGGGCAGGCCAGGCAGATTTTGACTTTCACAGAAGCTGTGACCAAAAAAGAGGTATCGTTTGTCTCGACATATTCATCGTAAATGTCCCTGACGGTGTTGTGACAAACAGTCCAACAATTTCTCTCTTCCTCCATGATCTCTTGACAGGGTTGAGCCTGTAGAGAAATCCAAGCAAATAGCTGAATGACCATCACCAGAACTGCAAGTTTATTGGGATTCATTGGTGAAATATTTTTCGTACTTTTTGATGTTTTTGTTCTCTGGATCAAGCAGTCGAATCTTGGCCACAACCGACCTCACAGAGTCGATGGCCTCCAATTGCTCATAGATGTCGCTGATGTCGAGAAGCGTTTCTATGTAACTCTTTTGATCCAACAACTGCAGTTCTTCCCTCAATGCCAAGGTATCGGGATGTATCTTGATGGCTTTGATCAATGTTCGCTTCAATTCCCCATAATGTTCCAGCCCTCTCATTGGATCAATGATCTTCAAGTAGGTTCCCAGCATGCCCCGAAGTTGACCGAGTCGTTGACTGGCTTCCGCTGTAAATCTCCCTTCGGGAAACCGACCAATAAAAGACTCATAGCCCCCAATGGTATTGACTTGTTTGGCAGTATGGAAGGCGCGATACTCTTTGACAAAAGGCATACAAAAAAAGGCAGCAACTGACAAGAAGGAACTCAGCATCAGGAGCAGGACAAGTCTCCGTCCGGATGATCTCACCAGCTGCATTGCCTTCGAAAAAACTCTATCCTTGATCCATTTGCTTGCCTTCTCTTTGTCCTGCATCAGACCATGCAGTGGAGAAGGAATGTCTTTGGATGGCTCCTCCTTGTCTTTGACAGAAACGGAAAGAATCTTCCTCCCTTCTCTGCCCAATGGATCAACCGCATCGGGATCGAGTTGATGGAGACGTTGGTTGGCCTCCGCCGCATGCAGTCCCTTGGGGTGTTTGTCCAAGTACTTGTGATATAGTACAATCGTATCAATCCGTTTGGCCCGCGCCCAATCTTCTTGCTCTTCCAGAACGGACAGTCGTTCCAATGCCTTGTTGCGGAGGTCGGCAAATCGATTGTCCTTGTTGGCCAGGTATCGTGAATAATCGCGTTTGCTGCTACAGGCTTTCAATGCTTGCTCGTACGTCAGCCTCGACTTGAGTTTCTTTGCAGCAGCCGAGTAAATGCTATTTGGATATTTTTTCAGGAAGCGATGGATGACGGCAATGGAAGGAGATGCCTGTATGCTGTCCCACTCTTCCTTTTCTTTTTTGTCTTGAAAAAACTGCAACTTATCCTTTGCCTCTTCTATGTGTTCTCCATCGGGATGTTGCCGAATGAATTTTTGGTAGGCAAAAAATGTATCGAGGGCTTTGGCTTCTCCCCAATCATTTTCCTCCTGAATTCTGGCAATGGCTTTTTTGGCTTTGTCAGTGAACGTGCTGGCCGGAAACTCTTCGCAAAAAGTTTTCCATGCTTCTAGCTCGTTCAACTGTTTGGCCTTGCCCCAGGCAGCCTCCTCTCGCGCTCGCTGCAACGCTTTCATTTTATGTTCCGCCTCCTTCCTCAGTGGGCTCTCCGGAAATTCATCAATGAATTTTTGATAGGCCTCAATCGTATTCTGGGCCAAGGCGTTTTGAAAGATTCCCTTGTCCTGGTTTTTGGGAAAAAATATGAACTGCCCCCCATCGTGCCCCGTCTGAAACAAAGGGGCAATGGCCGCTTGCTGTGCGTGATTAAAAGCCACTTCTTCTGTCACCTGCAAAGCCAGTTTTTGGACGGGCAAAGGCTTTCGATTCCCTTGAAGTTGTTTGAGGATATTGGCGGTAAATGGGCTGTTACCCCCCGGCTCTCCGTCGTCTACCATTTCCTTTCCACTGGAAAAGACAAATCTGGATTTGTATCGATCCCAATTCTCGATGGCCCCTCGTACATTTCGGGTTCCCTTCACCAACAGAGACCCACTGAAACAACTGTCGCTGATGATGAGTATGTGCTTGAACGGCATCACCCGAACACATCCCCAAATGCTGTGACTAGATATGAAAGAATGCGGAGCGTTCACCCGCCCATCTACCGGAATCCAATAGCCTGTATCTGTTCGTTTGTCCAAATAGCCATGGCCAGAAAAGTAGATCAACAAACGATCGTTTTTGGTAAAAATAGCATCATCGTAAAAATGTCGGATGCTCGAATAAATGTTGTCTTGGGTAGCCTCTTCGTTCAACAAAAGCTTGGTGTGAAGACTTTGCTCAAAGTGGTATTTTTCAAAGAGCAATTCTGCAACACACTCGATGTCACGGGCGGCATTGTTCAAATCCGTAAAGTTGTTGTACCGATTGATGCCGATCCCAAGAAAATAGCTTCGTCCTCCCGCACTGGGATTGTTTTGCACAGCAGGAGGGTCGAAAAAGCCAGCAGCCTTTTGCGTTTTTTTTCGATCCATAACAGTCGTCTCCATTTGAAGTTGCCAAAGCAATGTCTGGATCGTGGGTGATGTTTGGTCACCTGATCGCAGACTGCCTTTTCGCAACAGTTCATCGTTTCAGCCGGGCCGGGAATCGCCTCAACTGTATTGGCTATGCTTGTGAATAGCCGAAAGGTGTGCCCACTGACGGTCCATCAGACCAATGTGTGGCGGTAGAAGTCATCGGATGGGATGTTGTACTCAACGCCAGAGAACCTTCTGGCGGTAGGCTGTTCATTGAACAGTCTCACTGGCTCATCTGTACCAGCTTTCATTCTGCTCTTCCAGTTCGTTTGTTTCATTCATTGCATCAACTCATACTGCCATCACCGGGACAATGGCTCTTCAATTGTGTGGCATTTGTTGAGTTTAATGATAACAACAATTTGTCGACTTCTGGTCAAATGCTTGGTCAAGTACCGAATTGGTTTAGTAAAGGTCGGGTTTCATTTGGTAAATAGCTGGATGGATTGTTCGCATCCGAAGCATCAAAAACTGCTTCCCAGCTTCCGCAAAAAATCGTTCAACCGCAGCTTGGAGACAACCAACCGCTTGCCATCATTCATCACTACATAGCCGCCGTCGGAACGATGAAAGGCCTCCACATAGTCCAGGTTCACCACTGCCGATCTCGATATTCGATGAAACAAATCCTTGGGCAGCATGCTCTCGACCGACTTGAGGGTTTTCACCGCCAAAATGGGCCGACTCTTTTCTGTCAGATGGATGAATGTGTTGACATTGTCAGCGATGCAATACATGATCTTCCGAGTGTGCAACACGATCTGATTGTTGCCGTCCGGGATGAGAATGCGACTGATCCTGCTGGAGGTTTTGATGCGCTCCGCCGCCCGCTCGACCGCTTGTTTGAGCTCCGCAGGTCGAATGGGCTTGAGAATGTAGTCCACCGCGCTGTGGCGAATGGCTTCAATGGTATACTCGTCGTGAGCCGTGGTGAAGATCACTTCGAACGGTATCTGCAGCACCCGATTGAGCACATCGAAGCCGGAAGTCGACCCCAGATCAATGTCGAGAAATACCAATTGGGGACTTTTGTCTCGAATGGCCCGAATGGCACTTTCTCCGGTTTGGCACTTGGCGATGATCTCCACTTCGGGACAATTTTTCTGAAGCTTGAGGACCAAATTTTCCATGCCCTCTTCTTCGTCTTCAACAATGATTGATCTCATGGTTTATGCTTTATTGGATTGGTGGGTAATGGGGATTTTGAGAACGACCCTGGTTCCGCTGGCCACTCCGGCTGGATCGTACAAATCAATGATCTGGATGCTGCTTCCTTCCATTTGCTGGGCAGAATCAATGCGTTCCTGGGTGATGTGGATGCCGTAGGAAACATGCTCCAATATCGATTCCTGCCTCAATGCCCTGGCCTTGTTGCGCCCGACACCATCGTCCTCAATGTGGCATTCCAGCAGGTTGTGGTCCAACTGTGCAATGGAGATGAGCAGCTTTCCTGGCGAGTGTTTGTTTTGAATCCCATGGATGATGGCATTCTCAATGAAAGGCTGGAGGAGCATGGGAGGGACCATGATTTTTTTTTGGTCCAAATACTCCCCTACTTTCAGCTCGTACGTCAGCTTGTTTTTCATCCGCAATTTTTCCAAAGACAAATAGTACCCAATGGTCTCCAACTCCACCTGCAGACTGATCCACTTCTTTTTGGAATTGGCCAAGACCAAGCGGCATAGCCGACTGAAGTCGATGATGTACTCTGAGGCTTCCTCGTTTCGATTTTGGTTGACCAAGGAGTCGATGGCATTCAGGCTGTTGGAAATGAAGTGTGGATTCATCTGCGATCGCAAGGCCTCCATTCGCGTTCGCAGCAATTCCATCCGCGTCCGCAGCAATTTGATTTTCGAGCGTTGACCAGTCACAAAAAAAATTGTCAATAAAATAAAAATCACCAAAAGTCCACCGAGCAAAATTTGTCGTCTTTCGCGCTTGGCCTCTTCTCGTTGAAACTGTTCCATGACCCAGGCAGCATGCTTTAGAATGTGGCTTGTCGTATCGGAAATGTTCTGGTAGGCATCTGTGGTTTCCGTAAAAATCTGTGTACAAATGTCCTCCTCCAATTCGGGACAAATTTTACTCAATTCCGTAGCAACCATTTTCAAATACTCTGTGTTTTTCTCTGCCACTCCGATGGAAAGTACCCGCTGGTACAAGAGCGCCGCCGAATCGTAGTACACCTTCTTTTCCCGGTAAATGGCCAAGTTGTGGTAATTGGCTCCGTACTGAAAGTAAATCTCCGCGCTGTTCTCCGGTTGGAGCGACAAGGCTTTGTTCAACCACAAATTACTGATCTCCAACCACTTGGTCTCCTTTGTGTCCTTGAAGCGGTTGGCCTGGAAAGTGGCATAATTCAAATAGGCCTCTGACAATCGCTCCGTCTGCCCCAACTCCTGATACATCGCAAAAGCTTTTTGAAAAATGGAATCAGACTTCTGTACCTCATCACGCATGTCGTATACGATGGCATAATTCATCAGCAAACGAGCAAGCAAATAAGGAGTTGACAGTTGCGTGTAACAGCGATGGCTTTTGTCAAAATAGGCCAGTACCGTATCAATTCTTCTCGAAGTATACAATTCTATATTGCCTTGTACCCTGTAGATGTTGCCCCATTCTTCGGGCTGTGCCTGGTCGTCTAATTTCTGTTCTTGCAGCACTTGGATGGCCACCTCGTTGTAGGATTTCCCAGTGGATTCTTCGTACAAATTGTAGTGGACAAAGGCCAGCAAATTCAGACTGCGAACCAACCAAATGTGGGCCTGCTTTTTCTGAAAAATTTCCTTGCAAATGTTGAGGTCAACGGCAGCCGATCGCAAGGCAACGCTTTCCGGTTGCTGCTCATTGACCACCCACGATTGCCAGTACAGGGCCTTTGCATATTCAAATGTATGATCCGTTTTTCGCAACAATCGTTCGACCCGACTTGCCAACGCAGCTGTCAAGGAAGGATGATTTTCACAGAATTGTCGACATTTTTCGAGCAAGTAATTGGCCTCTGCCACCACATCCCTGTGGGACTCGGCCTGCAAACGAATGCTATCGGGAATTTGGTTGAATTCCAAGGAAGTATCCACCAACCTCGCCTTTGCACTCTTTCTGACGCAATGGGAAGCGACCAAAAGGATGGCCAAACAAACGAGTAAGACTTTGTTAGCATTCATTTTGCAGTAGAGATTGGATTTGTTGCTCTAAGTTTTCGACAAAATCAATCAATGCAGTCACCAGCTGACTGAGGCCCGTTGGCAGCAGGGACTGCGGTTGGATTTGTTGCCTAAAATACGCAGCACTTGCCACTGGTCTGGGACGCATCGGCCGATTGGCTGCCTCTTGTTTTTCTTTTTCCTTTTCTTTGGAATAAACCAGTAAATCTACGATCAATTGTCGCATCGTCACATCCATCCCACTGCTCAGATATGGCTGGATGGCATCTTCAAATTCAGAAACTTTCGTGTAAGCTGTCATGTTAAATGTAGTTATTTTTTGGTAAAAAATGACGGAAAGTTGCACACCGATCATTTCGTGTCGTTCAATGTTTTATCGACAGTACAAAAGTAGGGACTTCCCCATCCCATGCCTACACCATCAAAGGCAAGCCCACAAAATCAGGAGTATTCCACCAGTCTCATTTAGGGAACTGCCGAGCTTCCATCTGCCCTGCCCTTGCATTCCCGCCATCTTCTCCCTACATTAGCCACACACATTATTCATTCATACGACCACCAACATGAAACATTCGTCCCTGCATCTCAGGATGCCTGCTGCATTGGGCATCTTCTTTTTGATCATTGCTTTTCTGGGTCCGAGCTGCCAACAGCCCTCCAAGGCAGATTCTGCAAGTAAGGCCACCGCTGAGCAAACACCGACTCCCGACACACCCCAAGCCCAGCACAAATTGTCAGCCGATCAGACACACAGCAAATTCAGCAGCAAGATCCCACCTGTTCTCACCGTGGCTTCCGGAGCCATCATCGAGGCCCAGACCGAAGAAGCAACCGATGGGCAACTGAATCTGGAATCCACCCCAGAAGACTTGGCCAAATTGACATTCGATCCCATCCATCCATTGACGGGGCCGATTTTTGTCGAAGGGGCAGAACCGGGAGATGTTCTCAAAGTTACCCTGCACAAAGTCGAGCTGGGAGATTGGGGCTGGACAGCCATCTTGCCGGGATTTGGCTTTTTGGCAGATCAATTCACAGAGCCTTATTTGAAGACCTATGCCTTGGGCAAGGATGCAACCCATGTGGATTTTACCGATAAAATCAAAATTCCTCTCCGGCCATTTCCCGGTGTCATGGGGGTGGCTCCCGCTACGGAGGAACTGCTGTCCACCATCCCACCACGGGCCAATGGAGGCAACATGGATGACCCACATCTAGTGGAGGGAAGCATTGCCTATTTTCCGGTCTTTGTTGAGGGAGCCTTGTTTTCCATTGGAGATGCCCACGCTTGCCAAGGCATGGGAGAAGTCTGCGGAACGGCCATAGAGATTCCCTCCCGAATCGTTTTCGAGTTGGAATTGATCAAGGGAAAGCGGTCCATCCGCGAACCGGAGTACGAGACCGATGAGGTATATGCGGTCACAGCTTTTGGAACCACCATAGATGAGGCGGCCAAGAAAGCAACGGGCTACATGGTCGATTACCTGGTGGCAGAACACGGACTGAGCAAAAACGATGCTTACGCACTTTGTTCCCTGGCGGGCGATTTGCAAATCGCAGAAGTGGTCGATGCCCCCAATATGCTGGTGGCCATGCACTTGTCAAAAGAAGTTCTGGGGATGAAAGAAAAGTAAGAGCGTTACAAATCAGATACCCGATCCAATTCCACTGCTCGAAGTCCATTTCTTCCAATGGCTTTGAGCAATGTCCGAATCCGTTGGTCATCTTCTTGGGTCAGTGTACCTGCTTGGGACGCACGCAGCCAAATTTGTAGGGAAAAACAGACAATTTTTACCAAGCCAAAAATGTACAAGCTCACCGGATTGGAGACGGATCGAAAGCGGCCGTAAGCGGTGATCAATTCTTCGCGATTGAAGTTGCCGGGCCGTTGGCTGAAATTCAATTCTTGCATAGGAGCAGGATCGCCCGCCTCTACCCAATAGCCCAAACTCCCGCCCAAATCCAGCAAAGGGTCACCAATGGTGGCCAACTCCCAGTCCAACACCGCTGTAATTTCGACCTTTCCTTCTTCTACATCCAATACCAGATTGTCGTATTTGAAATCGTTGTGAACAAGACAGGGGCTGCTTTCTGACAATTGCTGTCGGTTGAGCCAATCCAACATTTGGTTCAGCGAAGCAAGTTCTATGCCCGTCGCTTTGGTCAGCCGACCGTACTGCCGAGTCCATCCATTGATCTGCCGTTGAACGTAGCCGCTGGGCTGCCCCAATACATCCAATCCCATGGAGCGATGATCCAGTGAGTGAATGTCAATCAAGACATTGACAAAGTTTTGGGACAAGGACCGAAAACTCTCCTCTTTGAAAGGCACTGAATGATCAATGTCATTTTTCAAAATCAATCCATCCACAAATTCCATGATGAAAAAGGGTCGCCCCATGATGGAGACATCTTCGCAAAGAACCATTGGCCGTGGGACCAATCCAAAACTTGGAAAAATGCGGGACAAAATGAAATATTCGCGGGCCACATCATGGGCTGTTCCGTCTGCTGCCATGTGCTCTGGTGGGCAACGCAGGATGACTTCTTCCTTTCCCAATCGCAAGCGAAAACTGTCGTTGGAACGTCCCCCCGTGCATCGCTCCATGGAGAATGATCCGCCAGCACGCGGCAGGTAGTGTTGCAAAAATTCTTGTAGCTGGTTGGATGTTGCAATCATTCGACTGGATTTTGAATGGGTGTTGTTTGATGAAGATGACGGGCCACAGATTGGACGTGAGGCTCGGTCAAAAAATTGAGGTGATGGCCACTTACCTCAACGACTTCCACAGCTTGCTTGGTCAATGCCTGCCAATTGAAATCCAATTCCATCTGATGGGACTCCAAGGTTCTGAACAAAAGGATGGGGACATCCAATGGTTCTTGGACATTAGAGTGGTAATTGGCCGTTTGATTGGCGATGTAGACATGGACAAACCCTCTGAGTTGGTCATGAGAAAGAGGAAGCTGTAAGGCGTCAAACTGTTGGTACAAAGTCTGAATGTTGTCTTCCAACTTTTCTGACATGAACTCCAATGTCAGCAGTTCTTTTTCCAAGCCATAAAAGCCTGCATATACTTGGGCAATCTCACGCAACCACTCTGACTCATTGCGCTTTTTCGACACCACCTTGGATGAATTGGCAGATGTGGGCACGGGTGCATCCAAGATGATCAATTCCGATACGGTCTGTCCCTTTGCCCGGAGTTGACATGCCATTTCATAAACCACCCAGGCTCCAAAGGAATAGCCTGCCAGTCGATATGATCCCTCTGCTTGCACCTTCTCCATTTCGGCGATGAAGCAACTGGCAATTTCCTCCACACTCTTCAAGGGAGCAGACTGCCCATCCGATCCAGGCGATTGAAAGGCATACAAAGTCTGCTCCGGACCGAGGGCTTTCGACAAGGAGTAAAACGGCAAGATGCTTCCGCCAGCTCCGGGCATGCAATACATAGGTATCTTCGTTCCTTGGTGCTGGATGGGAATGAGAATTTGCTCAGAAGTTTTCTCTTCCTCGGCAATGTAGCGGGCCAATTGCTGTATGGTCGGATGCTGGTACAGCTCTGCAATGGACAAATTTCGATCAAATGTTTTTTTGATATGGGCCAACAATCTCACAGCCAATAAAGAGTGTCCTCCCAGTTCGAGGAAGTGATCTTTGGTTCCGACTCGCTGGCATTGCAAAAGGTCTTTCCAAATATTTACCAGCTGTTTTTCCACCTCTGTTTGCGGAGCAAAATAGGGAGTTTCCACTCGCTTTGACAATCCAATTTCTGGCAATTGCTTTTTGTCTACTTTGCCATTGAGGGTCATGGGAAATGCCTCCATTCGATGCAAGAGACTCGGAATCATGTAGGCAGGGAGGTGCTTACTCAGGTAAGTTACGATAGCTGCTGTACTTGCGTTGTCCGTAGATGGAATGAAGTAAGCCACCAATTGCTGCATGCCCACCGCATCTTTCTTTGCCATGACCATACATTGATTGACCAAGCCAGATTGCAACAGAACCAATTCCACCTCCTTGGGTTCAATTCGGTATCCTCGAATCTTGACCTGATCGTCTGCGCGCCCCAAAAACTCCAGTCGCCCATCTGGCAACCAGCGCGCTCTGTCACCGGTATGGTACAACCGACTTTGCCGATCACCATCAATGAATTCCTGTGTGAATTTTTTGGCCGTCAAATCCGGGCGATTCAGATACCCCTTGGCCAATCCTGCTCCCCCCACATACAAATCTCCACTCAAACCAATGGGAAGAAGGTTTTTGTAGGCGTCCAATATGTACACCTGGGTGTTGGCAATGGGACGACCAATGCTCACCTTTCTATCGGCTGACAATGACTCCAAAGCAGAATAAATGGTGGTTTCCGTCGGACCATACAAATTCCAAACCCTTGCCCCACCCAAGGACGTCAACCAATTTTTCAGCGATTCACTGATGGCCTCTCCCCCGGTGATGGCCTGGAGCTGTTCGTTGTTTTCCCATCCACAATCGCGAAGAATTTGCCAACCAGCAGGTGTGGCTTGCAGATGGCTGGGCGTTTCTCGGGCCAGCAATTGCTTGAGAAGTTCTCCATCTGCTGCTGCAGTCCGACTTGCGATCACCAACTGCCCACCAACCACCAATGGCAGAAAGATTTCCAAATAAGAAATGTCAAAACTGATGGTGGTAACCGCCAACCATTTCATGGAAGCATCTGCCTGCAAATCACCACGCATGGAGGAAATGAAATTGTGCAAAGCAGAATGCGGAATCATCACCCCTTTGGGCTTATTGGTAGAGCCAGAGGTGTGAATGACATAGGCCAACTGATCTGGTCGCAGCTTGATGGGAGCAAAGGCAACGTCCGAATACAGTTCCTCATCCAGACAAAGAATCGTTTTCAAATGTGTTGTTTCCTTTTGCCATTCCAAGGCCTTTTGCCGATGGCTCGCATCCACGACCAACATCTCTGCTTTTGCATCATCCAGGATGTACCGAATTCGCTCCAAAGGATAAGTCGGATCAATGGCGACAAAGGCCGACCCTGCCCTCCAAATTCCAATCAGACCAATGACCATCTCAAAAGATCGATCGGTGCAAAGCGCTACCAAAGAATCAGTCTCTGCTATTTGCCCTGATTGGGCCTTTCGTTGCTGCAAATGATGAGCGAGTCTCCCGGAGCGTTCATCCAACTCTCCATAAGTCATACAGTCTTCTCCACATCGGATGGCAATATGATTTGGGTTTTCTGCGAATTGTTGGAGCAACAAATCGAGGACAGTTTCTTCTGCTGGGTAAGAGACAGTGGTATCGTTGAAATCAAATAAAATCCGTTGCTTTTCTTGCTGGTTCAAGAGTGAAAGTTCGGAGAGTAACCGACTTGGTTGGCAGAGGATGTCTTGCAGTACTTTTTCAAAATTTCTTTTGATCGACAACACATCGCTGCGCTTGAGGAAGTTGCTGTTGTAGACAAATTTCAGCCGTAAATTGTCTCCTGTTTCTGCGATGATGCTCAACAAGTAATTGGTCTTGTCCCAGGCCCGGGTCTCTCCCACTTTCAAAGACCAATTCTTGGATAGGGCTTCGCCAATGGGATAATTTTCGAAGACCAAGATGCTGTCAAATAAATCAGCTTGAATGCCACTCCATCGTTGGACATCACTGAGCGAGCTGTGCTGATGGACCCTGGCTTCGGCATGTGACTGTTGCAAGAGCTGCAACCAATCGACAATGTTTTTTTCCGCGGCAAACTGAATGCGCAACGGAATGGTATTGATGTACAAACCAACCCTGCGCTCTACGGCAGACAACTGCTCGGGCCGCCCAGAAAGTGTCACCCCGTATACAGCATCCTCCCGTTCGGTGTATTTGCAAAGCAGAATGCCCCATACTCCCTGCATGAGGGTGTTGAGCGTCAGTTGATGTGATTGAGCAAATGCCTGAGCCTCTGTCGTCAATTGCTCTCCAAATTCCCACACAACTTCTTTGCTCAACCCAATCCCACTGTTGCGATCTTCCGTCGGTTCGACAAAGGGCAATAAGGATGGCCCCTCCAATTGTACCAAATACTTTTTCCAAAATTCCTCTTCGGCATGGCCATCTCTCGCAGCCAGATGTTGAATGTAGGCCCGGTATCGATCCTCCTCTTTTGGCAAAGGTGGATGCCCCTTTTTCAAGGTTTCGTAATGGCGAAACAAAGACTCAAAAACAATCGGCTGAGACCATCCGTCCAACAACAAATGATGATAACTCCACACCATCTGAGATCGATGGTTGCCCAGCTTGAAGAGGCAGATGCGCATGAGAGGCGGACGAGTCAAATCAAATCCCTTTGCCCGATCCTTCGCTTTGTAGCGATCCACATACTTTTTTTGTGCGCTGGGTGTCAACTGGCGGATGTCAATTTCTTCAAAGGGAATGTCCACTTCCCGAAAAACTGCTTGCACGGGAATGGGCAACTCATTTGGAAAGAAAGCGGTCCGCAAAATGCTGTGCTCGGACAGCAACTGTTGCAAAGACCGACGAAAAACAACAGCATCCAGTTCGTCCAAAAACTCGACCATCAACTGCAAAAAGTAAGCTTCAGAATGACCATTGTACAAATCGTAATACAACATCCCTTCCTGCATGGGACTCAAGGCGTACACCTCCTCCAGCTGTTCCCGCCGCTGGCCTTTGTCCCAAAATTCGTCTAGTTCTTCGAAGCTCATGTGGGCAGCCAATCCAAGATCTGATGGCGTTGAAATGCTTGTCGTTTTTGATACACAATGATCCACCAAATCCATCAATTGTTCGATCTGCTGGGTGGCCAATTGCTCGATGGTTTCTGCTCTGTAGTTTTTGACAGAATAACTCCAAGAAATTTGCAAACGTCCCTCCATCACAGAAGCATTGATCAGCAGTTTGTGAGAAAAGGGAAAAGTATCGGCCAAATTGGGTCCGACAGATTCAGATGCCAATTGAACATCTCCCTCTTCTCCCAATACATTGTCAAACTGCCCTAAGTAATTGAAGACCAACTCCAAGTCCTTTTTTGGCAAGGACTGGCGCAGCAAGCCATAACCCCTGCCCTTTTCAGGTATGGCCCGAATTTGCTCCTTGATGGATTTGATCTGCCAGTCCAACGACCGCTCTGTCGAAAGCTGCAGCCGGACCGGATAGAGGTTGGTAAACCAGCCCACCGTTTGACTGACATCCAATTGCTCATCAAATGACTCTCGTCCATGCCCTTCCAAGCCGATCAACAACTCCTCCTGTGCAGACCACGAAGCAATCACCATGACCAAAGCTGTCAACAACAAGTCGTCAACCTGTGTTTGGTACGCCGCATTGGCTCGATGCAGCAATAGTTGTGTTTGTGCCTGGGAAAGAAACAGTTGTACCGTGCGCACATCTTTTTGCAGCGACAAGGCTTCGCCAAAATCTGTTGGCAAGGGCTGGCTCCTTTCCAAGGTACGTTTCCAATAAGAGCGTTGTGCCTGAATGGCAGGATGGAGTGCATAGCTTGCCAGACCTTGTTGCCACTGACGGTAGGAAGTCGTTTTGTTTCCCAACTGAATGTCCCTACCCATCTGCACAGCCTTCAGGGCTTCGATCAATTGTGTCAGTAAAATTCGCCAAGATACTCCATCAATCAGTAAGTGATGAACGACCAACAACAATCGGTTGCGGACTTCTGAAGAGGGCGTTGTCATGAAGACTGCCCGCAGCAATGGCCCGTTTACAATGTCCAAGCTTTTTTGGCAGCGGCTACAGTGCGCAGTGATTTGATCGGAAATGCTCCTCCCTTGTCGATCTACAGAATCCAAATCGAGCACGTCCAAAGAAGGAAGCAGCTGGTCATCGTAGGATTGGACCCATTGATTTTCTTCTTGTTTGAAAACGAGGCGAAGGGCATCCTGCTGCTGAACCAATGCCTGCCAGACTGTTTGAAGTTGCTCGGCAGAAATGGCTTTGTCCACTTCCAATAGGATACTTTGATTGAAATGAGATGGATTGGAAGCGGCTTGCTCAAAGAACCACCCTTGGATGGGCAGCAAAGCAAATTGCCCTTTGAGTATCCCTTGCTCCGCTTGAAGATGTCGTGACTGTCTCTTGGCAAGGATGGCCAATTGGGCAATACTCGGATGGTGAAACAAATCCTTGGGCTGCAGATGAAGTCCCACTGCCCTGGCTCGGCTGGCCAGTTGGATGGTGATGATGGAGTCACCGCCGAGCTCAAAGAAATTGTCATGGACGCCAACTTTTTCCAATTTGAGAACGTCTTGCCAAATGCTCGTCAGCTGAGCTTCTACTTGGTCACGGGCTGCTGCAAATTGCTGGCCTTGCTGCGCATGAGGTGTTGGGTCTGGGAGGGCTTTGCGGTCGATCTTTCCACTTCGATTCAGCGGTAAGGCATCCATCTCGACGAGGAAAGAGGGATGCATGTAGACTGGCAATTTGTCTTGTAAATACTGACGCAACCCATTCTGGTCAAAGACTCCTTTGGGGACGATATAAGCAACAAGCTGTTTTTGTTCTCTGGCATCTGTCCATGCTTGCACCACCGCTTGTCGGACCAGCTTGGACTGTTGCAACACCGCTTCTATTTCACCGGGTTCTATTCGGAATCCTCGTATCTTGAGTTGGTCGTCCTTGCGTCCCAAAAATTGGATACTGCCATCGGGAAGCCAACAGGCCAAGTCACCAGTTTTGTATAGATGACTGTCCGGTTTTCCAGTGATGGTATTGGGAACAAATCGCTCTGTTGTAAGCTCGGGCCGATTCAGATACGCACGGGCAAGCCCTGCTCCTCCGGTGTACAATTCTCCTGCCACCCCGATGGGACAAATGGTCATCTGGTCGTCCAGTATGTAGACAGAGGTGTGGCGAATGGGACGTCCGATGGGAAGCTGATCGCCATGGACTTGCTCCACTAAGTGACAAGTCGTGATGGTGGTATTTTCTGTGGGGCCATATGCATTGTAGAGTCGAAGAGCAGGATGGTGACGGCGGACTTTGCGGGCGTGAGAAGCAGACATGGCCTCTCCCCCCGTGACCAACAATCGCAGACTGCCAAAGGCATCAATATTGGATTCGACCACATTGTTGAACCAAGCGGTTGTCAAAAACAGGAAGCTGATGTCAAAATCAAGAATGGCTTTTTGCAGGGTGTTTGGGTCAAGCAATTCTTGATTGGGCAATAGGTGCAGGCAGGCGCCATTGAGAAGGCCTCCCCAAATTTCAAGGGTGGAGGCGTCGAACGAAAGGGCTCCGGTTGGCAGCAGCTGATCACTTGGTCCAATGTCCAGATGGTCTTGTCCGATCACCAAGCGAACAATCCCCCGATGTTCAATCAAGACTCCTTTGGGCCGGCCACTCGAACCGGAGGTATACAGGATGTAGGCCAAATTGTTTTCTTCCAAGGCCAAGGACGGATTGGTTGTTGGACTTGTTGCCAAAACATTTTTGCAATTGTCCAATGCCAAAAGTTGTAGCTCTGCTTGTTCCTCAAAACGATGTTGGTAGCTCGAATCCGTGAGCATCCAACGAAGCTTGGCATCGGCAATCACATCTTTGATCCGCTCCCTGGGATGATCCGGCGCGATGGGAACATACACGCCTCCCGCTTTCAGAATTGCCAAAATGCCCACCATCATCTCCACCGAGCGATCTATACAAATCCCGATTGGTTCTTCCAGCGATACACCTCCCGCCAGCAGATGATGCGCCAGTCGGTTGGCCCGCTCATTGAGCTGGTCGTAGCTCAGCTGTTCCACCGGACTCACCAAGGCCAGCTTCGAGCCTCGCTCTCGCACCTGTTCTTCAAACAAGTCCACCACCGTCTTTGATGATCTTCCTTCTTCGACTTCCGGGTTGAACAACTCGACGATTTGATGACGCTCCTCCTCCGTTACCACCTCCAACTCACCCAGCTTTTGCACTGATCCCAATGCCACCTCTTCCAGCAGCTTTTCCAAGTGACCACACATTCGTCTCACTTCCTCCTCCGACAGCAAGGCCGAATTGTAACTCAGTCGACATTCCAATTCCCGACTCTGTTGGACAATCAAGGTCAGCAGATAATTCGTCTTGTCCACACTGCTCACCGAGCCCACTTTGAGCGACCAATCTCCTTTCAGCGCTTCGCTGATCGGGTAGTTTTCAAAAACCAACAAACTGTCAAACAACTCTCCTGACACACCAGCCCACTTGCCAATGTCCCGAAGAGAACTGTGCTGATGGGCCCGCCAGTCCGATTGACCTGACTGCACCGATTGCAACCACTCACCCATCTCCACCTCTGCATCCACCTGCATCCGCAAGGGAATCGTATTGATGTACAAACCAACCCTTTGTTCCACACCCGGCAACTCCTCTGGCCGACCCGACATCGTCACCCCAAACAACACCTCTTTCTTCCCCGTGTACCTCGACAGCAACAAACCCCAAATTCCTTGCACCAAAATATTCATCGTCAATTGATGGGACTGTACATAGTCTTGCAAGTGATTGGTTAGGGATTCTTCGAGCTTCAATGTCAGCTCTCGGATTGGGCCACTGCCTTTGTTGCGATCTTTTGATTGTGGGACAAAGGGCAACAGACTTGGACCTTCCCATCCCTCCAAATATCCTTTCCAAAACAAGGCTTCCGTTTGCTTGTCTTTGCCCTTGAGATAGTCAATGTAGGATTGATACTTGTCCTCCACTGGCTCGGGCATCGCTTGATCCGACAGTATGGCTTCATAGGTCCGAAACAACTCTTCAAACAAAATTGGCAGGGACCAGCCGTCCAATAACAAATGGTGATAACTCCACAGCATCCGATGGTGATTGGCCGACAAGCGGAACAAGGCAATCCGCATCAATGGGGCTTCCTCAAAGCGAAAGCCCCGCTGACGATCTCTTTTCATGTAGGCTTCCATTGACTCCTGCTGAGAAGTCTCCGACAGCTCTTGTTGGTCAATGACGTCTACTGGAATGGACGCTTGTTTGAAAACTGCTTGTACTGGAATGGGTAAGTCATCTGCATAAAACCCCGTTCGCAAGATGCTGTGATTCTGGACGAGCTGTGCCAAAGACGATTGAAGAATGGCGACATCCAAGCCCTCCGGAAAGTCCACCAGCAATTGTTCGTTGTAGGCTTCTGATTGATCATTGTATAGTTGGTGAAACAGCATTCCTTCTTGCATTGGACTCAGCGAATACAGCGATGTCCACTCTTTTCTTTCCTCATGCTGTGATAGGAAACTTTCCAAGTCTGCAACCCCAACTTGGCCACCCAAACCATAATCAGATGGGCTGGGTTTTTTGTCAGTCTGAGAACTGCAGTGGTCAATCAATCTCTCCAAATGCACCACATAACTCTCTGCCAACTGTTCTATGCTACTCGCACGGTACTCCTTTTCAGAATAACTCCAATGAACTTCCAATCCAGCATCCGTTACCCGTGCATTGACTTCCAACTTGTGGCGAAAAGGATGTGTCGAATCAATGTGCGATCCCGTCGATTCCGTTGATAAGGACAATCCATCACCTCCTTTCGAGAGGTTGTCAAAGCGTCCCAAATAATTGAAAATGATTTCCCAATCATTGGATGCCATGCTTTGGCGAACCGCAACATCTGGATGCAAGTAGCGAAGCAAACCATAGCCCATCCCCTTGCCCGGCACCGCCCGAAGCTGTTCCTTGATCGACTTGATTTGTTGAGACATTTCCACCTCTTTCTCCCATTGTAATTGAACAGGATAAAGATTGGTAAACCAACCCACTGTCTGGCTTACATCTAAGTTCTCATCAAAGGACTCTCGACCATGGCCTTCCAAACCAATCAGTGCCCGTGGCTCGCTTGTCCATTCCTGCAGAGTCTCTACCAGAGCTGTCAACAACAAATCTTCTACCCCAATGTTGTACACCACCAAGGCCTCTTGCAGCAGTCGTTCACTCTGTGCAGCCGACAAAGATTTGCAAAGAGTATGAACATCTTTTTGTATTGATGGGCTTGACGAAAAATCCACTGGCAGCTTGGGAATTTCACTCAACTGAGCTTGCCAATATTCTTGTTGTGATAAAATCGATAACTTCTTGGACTGCTCCAACAAGCCAGCTTGCCACTGCCGATGTGAACTCGTCTTTTGCCCAAAATTGAGGACACCAGATTCAGCCAAGGATTCCAAGCCCTCTCGCAATTGATCCAACAACAAGCGCCACGATACTCCGTCTACCGCCAAGTGATGAATCACCAAAAACAAGCGATTCTTGGCTGACTTGCCGGGAAGGCGCATCCACACAGCTCGAAACAACTCCCCCTTCTCCAAATCCAAACTTCTCTGGTATTGCTCGCATTCCGCCGTGATCTTGGCAGACAATTCCTCCTCCACATCCAGCCCTCGAAAATCCACCACCTGCAAGCCTTCCACATGCCCACCATACTCCTGTACCCATCCATCCGATCCTTTCCGATAGCTGTACCTTAGGGCATCGTGCTGTTCAACCAATGCTTTCACCACTGCTTCCAACTCATTGGCACCCAAGGACTGATCCACATCCAATAAGACCGATTGGTTGAAGTGGGAAAAGTCAGACAACTCCTGTTCCAAATACCATTGCTGGATCGGCAGCAAACCCGACGGCCCACGCAGCAATCCCTGCTCTGCCCGAATGCCGCGATCCGCAGCTTGCAGAACCTTCGACAACTGGGCAATCGTTTGGTGCTGAAACAAATCCTTTGGATGAAGGCCCAGACCCGCTCGACGGGCTCGACTGCACAATTGAATCGTAATGATCGAGTCGCCACCCAGCTCAAAAAAATTGTCATGAATGCCCACTCGCTCCACCTTCAGCAAGCTCTGCCAAATGTCTACCAAGGTTTGTTCTGTCTCATCTCGCGCTCCTTCGTAGTCTTCCATCCGCTGCTCGCTCGCATTGGGATCGGGCAAGGACTTGCGGTCGATCTTCCCACTTTGGTTCAAAGAAAAAGAAGACATCTCCACCAAAACTGAGGGCACCATATAGGACGGCAATTGAGATTCCAAGTAAGACGTCAAAGCTGGCTTGTCAAACGCTCCTTCCGAAACCACATAGCCCACCAAACGCTTCTGCCCTCGGCCATCCAAACGGGCCAAAACCACACACTGGCGCACCAGCTCGCACTCCTGCAACACCACCTCTACCTCTCCAGGCTCAATCCGGTATCCCCGAATCTTCACCTGGTCATCCGTCCGTCCCAAAAACTCTATCGTCCCATCTGACAACCAACGCGCCACATCTCCCGTCTTGTACAAACGACCACCAGGACGACCACTGATGTGATCCGAAACGAATCGCTCCGCTGTCAAGTCCGGTCGGTTCAAATAGGCCCGAGCGACACCCAGTCCCCCAGTATACAACTCACCCGGCACCCCAATGGGACATAGCTGACCATTCCCATCCAAAATGTACACAGTCGTTTGATTCAGCGGCCGACCAATCGGAATGTTGTCACCACTCACTTCTTCGATCACATGACAAGTCGTGAAGGTCGTATTCTCCGTCGGGCCATACCCATTGATGACTTGCAGATCAGGATGGGCTGCCTTCAGCTTGCGGACGTGAGACGCCGACAACTTTTCCCCTCCAATCAACAAAGTCGACAAACCCGAAAACGCATCCAACTCCTGGTCCAACATTTGATTGAACCAGCCCGAAGTCATCCACATGCAAGTGATATTTTCTTCTTGCAATACAGATTTGAACGTAGAGGGGTCCAGCAATTCGTCCTTGGAACAGAGGTGCAAATAAGCACCATTGGTCAGGCCTCCCCAAATTTCAAAAGTGGACGCATCAAAAGCCACTGACCCGGTGGGAAGCCATCGGTCAGCAGCGGAGAAAGTAAAAAAGTTTTGGTCTTTGACCAGTCGAACCACGCTCTTGTGCTCCACCAATACCCCTTTGGGACGACCCGTGGAGCCAGAAGTGTAAATGATGTAAGCGAGCTGGTGATCCAGCAAAGTAAGTTCAGGATTTTCCGTCGACATCTCCCAATGGGGATCAACTGTTGCCGCCAGCAAAGTGACTTGCAATTCTTTTCGGTCCTCAAAAAGAGAGGCATATTTTTGTTTGCAGAGAAGTCGAGACAAAGAGGTATCCGACAAAATGAAATCAATCCGTTCCTCCGGATAAGAAGGATCAATCGGCACATAGGCGCCTCCCGCTTTGAGGATGGCCAACATCCCCACGATCATTTCGATGGATCGATCCACACAAATTCCCAGAGGCTCCTCGATGGAAAGTCCTGCCGACAACAGATGATGGGCCAGTTGATTGGCTGCTGCGTTGAGCTGGTCATAAGTGAGCTGATCCCCTTGGCATTCCAGCGCAATTTTGTCGGGCGTCTCCCTCGCTTGTTCTTCAAAGAGTTGGACAATGGTTTGAGTCGGAGAAGTCTTTTGGATGCTTGGGTTAAAGGAAGTCAAAATTTGTTGCAGCTCTTGTGCTGGTAGGATGTCCAATCGACCAATCTGCAGATCGGATTTGTCGATAATCTGATGCAAAAGCTGCTGATAATGCCCTCCCATTCGCTGGATGAATGCACTGTCGAATAAATCGGTCCGGTACTCAAAACTGATCCGGTACCCATCTTCTGTTGGCGTCCACTCCAAAAACAAATCAAAGCGCGTCGATTGCAATTCAACTGGCAAAAGCTCCATCTTCAGCCCCGGCAGTTGCAGGTCAAAGGGTGGTTTGGATTGCAAGGCAAACATCACCTGGAATAAGGGATTCTGCCCCATGTCGCGATCGATGTCCAAGGCATTGACAATCTTTTCAAAAGGGACATCTTGTTGTTCGAAAGCCTCCAAGGAAGTGGCTTTGACCCGTCGAAGAAGCTCTGCAAAAGAAGTGCTTCCATCCAATTGTTGCCGCAGAACAAGGGTATTGATGAACAGGCCCATCAAGGGAGCAATCTCAGGTCGATTGCGGTTGGCAATGGGACTGCCAATGGCGAAGTCAGTCTGCGCAGTGTAGCGATGCAACAAAACGGCAAAAGCTGCCAGCCCAGTCATGAACAAGGTCGCCTCCTGCGATTGACCCAATTTTTCCAGCTTTGAAACCAAAGATGTCGGTAAGACAAAAGAGTGATTCGCTCCTCGAAATTCTGATTCAAGGGGGCGAGGAAAAGTAGTTGGCAATTGCAAATTGGGCAAGGACGTCAGTTTCTCGGTCCAATAGGCCAGTTGACGATCAAACAGCCCTTGCTCGTAGGCCTGCCGTTGCCAGAGGGCGTAATCGGCATACTGAACCGTCAAAGCAGGCAAGCGAACAGGCTCGGAGTTCAGGAGAGCCTTGTAGCAATTGATGAATTCGTTGATGAAAAGAGCACTGGACCATCCATCGGATATGATGTGGTGCATGACAACAAACAGGTACTGCTCCTTCTCTCCCACCGACAACAACAGGGCCCGTAGCAATACATCCGTTTCCAAATCAAACGGCTTTTGCAGTTCTGTTGCCATCAACTCCTGCATCCACTTATCAATATCTTGTCGATCTTTTTCAGTTGGTGAAAAGTAGGCCAATGAAAAGTCGAGTTGGGGATGAACAACTTGGACAGCCTGTTCTTCTTGTTGCAGAAAATTGGTCCGCAAAATCTCATGTCGATTGACAATGATTTGAAAACTTTGCTCCAAATACTTTCGCTCAACGTTTCCGTCCAAATACAACAAGCGACTCAAGTGGTGCGACCGATCTTCATGCGCCAATTGGTCGATGAACCAAATGCGCTCTTGTGCAAAAGACAAAACAGCAGCCCCTTTATCCATGCGAGCAAGAATCTGCTGACGGCCACTTTGGTGTTGCTGCTCCGTCAAGAGCTGCAAGATGTTGGACTTGTGGTATTTGAGCTCCGTTTGAATCCTTTTGTCCAATGCACCTTTGGGCGCACGGATGCGCAACTGTCCTTCTTCCACCCACAACTGAATGTGGGCATCTGTACAATGGTGAAGCAGTTGATCCAGCGTTCTCATATGCATTCCAAATTGTTGCGAACTAAATGACCATTTCGTCCATTTCTTCTTCGGGCTCAGAGGAGGCGAAAGCCAATTGCATGGCCTGTTTTCTCGCCAATTCCAAACTGAGAAATTGGGACAGTTTTTCGATGGAAGATCCATCTATCAATGCCTTGATTGGGATGTCGATGGCAAAGTCTTTTCTGACGGCATTCATCATCTCCATGGCCATCAGCGAATCCATCCCCAAGTCCAACAGAGAACTCGTCCGATCCAAGGCAGCATCGCGGCGCCACTTCAAGGTTTGACGGACGCTCTGTTCGATGTAGTCGGCCAAGAACGTCACTTTCTCGGCTGCTGCCAAGCTCTTCCACTCTTGGTAAATCTCACTTTCTTTTTGCTCCGCTTTGGCCAGCAGCGACAGGATGGGGGCATGTGCCTGTAGAAGAGGAGACTGGGCAAATACCTGCCAGTCCACTTCGATGATTCCAAATTGATTCCATCCAGCTGTCAAGCCCATTTCCATCCATTCCATTGCCCGTTGTGCTGTCAATGACTGGATGCCCAATTGCTGAAGGGCGCGGATGCTTTTGGCTCCTTCGGCGGAGGCAGCAAATCCAATGTCGGCCCAAGGTCCCCAGTTGATGTTGGTTGCAGGCAGGCCGTGCTGTTGTCGGTGACGAGACAGGGAATCGAGAAAAGCATTGGCACCGCTGTAGGCAGCCTGTCCTGGCAAAGTGATCCAAGCAGCAGTGGAAGAAAACAAAACAAATTGGTCCAAAGTCAACGACTGACTCCACTGGTGCAAATGCCAACTGCCTTTTGTCTTGGCATCCAATATGCTGGAAACGGCTTCCCAACTTTGGTCCTTCAGCAATTGGTCGTTCAATACACCAGCAAGGTGATAGATGCCTTTTAGGGGAGGAAACTGTGTTACAGTCGTTTCAAAAAACCGTTTCATGTCTTCCGCATCCGAAACATCAGCTTGTTGAAAATAGACCTTGGTGGATGGAGACAGTCGGCTTTTCCACTGCTCAAACTCCTTGGCCTCGGGGATGCTTCGGCCCATCAAAATCAACTGGCTTGCCCCCTTGTGACTCAGCCATTCTGCCAAGCGTCTGCCCAGGCCTCCATTGCCCCCAGTGATCAGATGACTCCCCTCCGATGAAATGGATAAAGGTACATCGGAAGCGATTGCCGTGAGTTCTTTCAAACGCGGAACGAATGCCCCAACGGAACGAATGGCAAACTGATTTTCTCTTTCTTCTCTCAGCAAAAGTGGCAAGATGTCATTGTCGATGATGGTTTGATTTGTGCCACCTTCCATGTCCATTAGGCTGACTGGAATATTGGGAAACTCGGTGGACATACCCCTGCCCAATCCCCACAAGGGCGCCTGCCAGGATGCCGCTGGGATGGGTTGTTCATCACCTGACAATACCTGCGCGCCCTGGGTACAAAACCAAAGTCGAACGTTGGGATGAAGGGATAAGCTCATCACAGTTTTCAACAACAAAAATGCTGACTGGGTCGCCTGTATCGAAGTTGTCTCTTGAGCATCTACCCCCCACAAATAAATGATCCGATGGTAATCGGAAATATTGACTTTTGTACTGAGTAGATGGTGCAATTCTTTTTGATCATCCCCCTTCCAATGGTGACAATCAATGCCATTTTTTCTTTGGTCTTGCGAGCTACTTTCTCTGCCTTTGTAAATTAGTGTGTAAGCAACTTTTTGCTTGCCGAATGCTGCCACCAATTGCTCTCCAACTCCCCTCTCATCCATGAACAACAAAATGGGACCATCGGAAGACTGCGCACTTGGCTTGGTCTGCTTCTTGTCAAATGCCTGCCAAGTCCATTCGCAAAACGGTTGTCTGTCTGATGAGTCAGAAAGCGTTTGTTTGCCAATTTTTTGGACGCCATTTTGGAAATTCTTTTGCAGTTGTTTCTCTTCTTGCTTTGGCAAATCCAGCCAATAAGACTTTCGCTCAAAAGGATAGGTGGGCAATGGCATTGCGCGGTTGTGAGCATGTCGATAAAAGGCCTTCCAGTCGATGTCTACCAAGGCGTACCACTCAGCCAAATTGTGCATCATTTTATGGGAATCGGGACAATCCAGAGAGATGACAAGTTGATGTTCCTTTTCCAATCCAGTCAAAATGTGTTGGGGCAATTCATTGACAGTCACAGCAGAGCGCCAATATGCCTCGCCCAATTCTTCCATTTGGACAGTCGTTCCCGTCCGAGCATCCAACCATTTGAGTTTGGCCTTTCCATAAGACATATCGGCAGCGACTTGTGGGAAATCATCCACTAGATTTTCTCCCTTTTCCAAATGGCGAGCATGAGCCAATGCCAAACGAAGTCCATCTTCCAAGGCCAAGGTACCTGACAAACAAGCTGCCACATAAAGTCCTGTTCCACAACCCATCACTGCTGCGGGCCGAATCCCCCAATTCATCCACAAACTGGCCAAGGCAAATTTGCTTGCAAAGGAAAGAGGCAGCACGTACAAGGCAGATTCACTCTGACTTTTTTGATCTGTCAAACTCAGCAATCGCTCCACCCAAGGCCCTTCCTCCAATCGGTTCAACAACTCCACACAACGATCAAAAGCAGCAGAAAAATCTGGCTCCGATTGGTACAAAGCAGCTCCCAGAAAACAATCCTCCCTTGAGAAATCCGGACAGACAAAAACAGTTTTGGCAAGTACGCCCGCTTTCTTTTCCTGGGATTGTTCAGCTGCATCACCTCCAGACAATTGCTTCTGAAGAGAGGCTGGATTTTCTGCTACAAAGGCCATTCGATGGGGAAAGTCTACCCGTCCAATATTGGCTGCATAACAGACATCCGCAGCCTGCAAAGCAGTGAGTTGGTGTTGGGTAAAATAGTGCGCAAATCGTTCACAGACCTGTCCCAATGCCTCAGGAGATTTGGCCGATAGTGTCAACAACAGTGCCTCTCCCTCTGTATGCCTTTTTCGACCATCAGAGGACAAGTGGGGGGCTTCTTCTAAGACCATGTGTGCATTGGTCCCACTGAAGCCAAACGAACTCACCGCTGCCCTTCGTTTGTCCTTCCCCTCGGGCCAATCTCTGTATTCGGTAGGAATGGCTACGGGAATTTTGTCCCAGGCGATGTGTGGATTTGGGTTGTAAAAATGCAGGTTGGCCGGAATTTTTCCATGATACAAACACAGCAAGGCTTTGGCAAGACCCACAATCCCTGCCGCTCCCTCCAAGTGACCAAAGTTGGATTTGACCGATCCGATCAACAAGGGCTGCTCCATCGTCCGATCTGCTCCGTACTCCGCCACCAAGGCCGTCATTTCAATGGGATCACCCAGAGGAGTACCTGTGCCATGTGCCTCTACATACGCCACCTCTGTCGGTTGTACGCCCGCCATTTGCAACGCCTGTCGAATCAAGGCTCTCTGTGCATTGGAGTTGGGTACGGTAAGCCCACCGCTGGCCCCGTCGTGATTGACAGCATTGCCGCGGATGACAGCCCAGATGTGGTCTCGGTCGCGCAAGGCATCCGACAGTCGCTTCAACACCACGACACCACAGCCCTCTCCCCGCGCAAATCCATCGGCCGCTGAATCAAAGGTATGGCAATGGCCTTTGGGTGACAGCATGTGCGCCCGGCACTCGACGATGTTTGCCATGGGCGACAACATCAGATTGACCCCTCCGGCCAAGGCCCGCTCGCACTCGCCAGAACGCAAACTTTGACAAGCCAAATGCACAGCCACAAGAGAAGACGAGCAGGCCGTATCCAAGGTGATGGTAGGACCGCGAAATCCAAAAAAATCAGACAAGCGGCCTGCCACCACACTGATGGCGTTGCCCGTTCCGCTGTGCATGTTGATGTGCCGAAAATCATCGCTGAGTCGAGAATAATCCTGGTTCATGATCCCCATGTATACCCCCGTCGCACTGCCGCTCAGAGAATTGGGGGCATAACTGGCAGTCTCCAAGGCTTCCCAGCACACCTCCAACAGCAATCGTTGCTGAGGGTCCATCTCTTTCGCCTCCCGGGGAGAGATGCCAAAAAAGGCCGCATCAAATTGATCGACATCATCCAAAAAGCTCCCACCTGTTGTGTAAATTTTTCCCGCCGCATTGGGATCAGGATCGTAATAGGCATCATTGTCCCAGCGATTGGCAGGCACTTCCCTGATCGCATTGGTGGCCGTCTTGAGAGCGTCCCAAAAAGCCTCCACACCTTCTCCTCCTCCCGGAAACCTGGCACCGATGCCAACAATGGCGATGGGTTCTCGTTTTTGGTATTCCAACTGCTGCACGCGCTTTTCCAATCGCTCCATTTCCAGGAGGGATCGCTTGAGCAAGGCTGCGTAATCCGTTTCTTTTTGATTGTTGTGCATAGGTCAAGGGGTATATTGGGTTGTTTCTTCCAATCCTTTCAGTTTGTTTTCCAGTCGACTGGCCAGCTCATCTACCGAAAGTTCTTCCAATTCAGAGGCGAGTTGCGGACTTTCTTGAGAGGGTGGCAAAACCTCTTGTTGCTCGACAATTTGGTTTGCACTTGTGTCCATGACTTCCCAGCCAAAAATGTCCTTGCTCAAAAAGTCCATGACATCGCAAAGTCGGGGGTGGTTGAAAATGGCCACGCTGCTGATGGGGTGCCCGGCTGCCTTTTCCAAGTGGTTGCGAAGTTCGACAGCAGCAAGCGAATCAAAGCCCATGTCGAAGAAGCTCATCTCCGGATCGACATGCTCATCGGCTGCTTTGCCCAACACGCCATTGACCATTTCCTGCAGTGCTTGGCGCAAGGCTTCTGTACGAGAGGTGGCGTCCAATTTTGCCAATTTTTGCAAGTACCCCCTGGCATTTTCTTGCCCTGATTGATCGGTGGGTCGAAGAGGTATCAAAAAGGATTCCAGTGCTTCGCTGGTATTGCGTTTGAAGAAAGTCGCCCAGTCGACTTGGATGAATCCCAACTGTGCCCGACCCTGCAACAAGGCCAGTCGAAGGAAATCCATTCCCTCTTCTGCCGCAATGAAATCGAGTCCCAACTGATGGAGTCTTTGCCGACTTCCCTCGTTCAAACTACCCGCCATTCCCTCGCCATCCCAAGGGCCCCAATTGATGCTCAGAGCCGGCTGCTGACGACCTTGGCGAAAATGGGCCAAGCCATCCAAAAAGGCATTTCCGGAAGCGTAGGTACTTTGCGAAGGCGAACCAAACAGGGTTACCATGGAGGAATATCCAACAAAGAAATCAAGCGACAAGTCTTGGGTGTACTCGTGCAAATACCAGCCTCCCACGACCTTGGGCAACAAGATGTTTCGATAGCGATCCCAATTCTGTCGGGAGAGGATGCCGTCGTCGATGGCACCCGCTGCATGCACGATCCCTTTCAGTGGCGGGAGTTCTTCTTTGATGGTTTGGATCAGTTGTTGGATTTGTTGGGCATCGGAAACATCTGTTTGAATGAAGTGAAGCTGAACCCCCATTTGTGTCAATTCCTCGCGGAGTGCTAAAGACCGTCCTCCTTTAGGATTTCGACTGGCCACAACAATGTTTTTAGCTCCCTCTTTTGCCAGCATCAAAGCCGTTTGGCAGCCGATGTATCCATAGGCTCCTGTGATCAGATAGCTCGCATCGGGCTGGATGGAAAGGACGTCTGTGGGAGGATTCATCTTGTGTCTCGACAACTGTGGTTCGTAGCAAGTCCCTGCCCGAACAGCCACTTGGTAGACGTTGTTCGGACAGTTGAGCAAACGCATCAATAAGGCCGCATCCTCCATCGGTTTGCGACTTGATTGCTGCCAATCGATGTACAAGCTGGGCAGGTTGAACAGTTCGGATAAAATCACTCGGGTGAGTCCAATCAATGGGGTTTGAAACAAGGACAGATGCTGGACATCGCCTTCGATGACTTGCTGTGCTTGCTGGGTGAGCATGATGAGTCGGGGTGCCTTGTGCCAAACAATTTTTTCGACTGCTTTGACCAAATTTAAGGCGCGTCCACAAAGTTGAAACAAGGCCGCCTCCAGCTCGTTTTGCGAAATGGAATTGGTCTCATTGGAAGGCATGTCCAAAGCTGTAAGGTAAAGAATGCCACGCAAGGGAGAAGAAGAATCTGCTTGGTTGAAATCACTCAGGAAGGCATGCAACTCTGTTTCTTTTCCAAAATCCAACTTGACACGAGGAAGCGAAGAATCGGTGCTGGATTCATCGTCCTGGTCCAATAGCAACGTAGGTTCTGCTCCCGCCTCTTGCAACTGCCTGGCCAAGGCTGGCCCAAGGCCTTGATGGTCTGATACAATTAACCACTTGCCCTCGACTCCCAAATCGGAATCGGCTGACAACAGTCCCTCTTTGGCCTCCCAAACTTGTTCATAGCAATCTTGCCGACTGGCAGTGCGAATGGACTTCAACAAGGAACTGGCCTCTGCCCGTCGGGATTCGAATCCAATGAATTCCGCCACCAATGATCCATCCGATGTCCGCAATTCCATGTCCCCAGTAATGGATACCATTTGCGGATGGACCTCGTCGCGCAGGCTGGCACAACACCACAACTCGCGTTGATCGGCACAGCCATGAAAACGGAATTGCTCCATCCGAAAAGGCACAAAGGTGGCATCACTTCCTTGGGTGATACAGGCGGCCAACATCTGAAAACAAGAGTCCACCAATCCGGGATGCAAGGGGTAGTCAGACAAATCTTTGATCTCGTCCGGACAGATCATTTTGCAGATGGCTTCTGTCTCGTTGGTGTAGATGTCGTTGGCCCAATGAAAGCCCGGCCCGAGATGAACTTGGTGGGCCTGTAGGCGGTCGCGCAACTCTGTTCTGGATACCAGATTCGGACATCTCTTTTTGAGCTTTTTCAGATACCTCGGATCGGCACCTGTGTATACGGAGACCTGCTGATCATCTGCTGTCCAAAGCGCATCTGAGTGGTGCAACCAAGAGGATTTGGTGAGGTCCTTGACCTCGGTGGTGCTGACGACTTGCATGCGCAGGGAGGTAGACTCCGGCAGTGGCGACACCACCATTTGTATTTGCCGATTGGCCTCTGGCTCCAATATACAGGGACTGGGAAAGATGACATTTTTCAAACTCCCTTTGCCAGAAGGAAAACACTGACGAGCTGCTTCCAAGGACATGGAAATGTAGCAAGAGCCAGAAAGGATGACTTGGCCATAAATCTGGTGATCGACAAACCAAGGGAGGCTGTCGGTGGCGATGCTGGACTGAAACAAGGTTTGCTCAAAAAAAGTGGATTGTACTTTTTGGCCAATGAGTGACCTTCCCCGGGCCATCATTTCTTTTGGCTTGGCAGACACAGCGGTCTTGGAAGTGGTTTTGCGTCCGGGCCAATCAAAGTACCGCTTTTCAAAGGGATACGTTGGCAATGGCAGGCGATGCAGATTTTGTCCTTCATAGAAAGCCTCCCAGTTCACATCCTGCTGGATATGATAGCGACCAAGGCTTTCCAGGATCACCTCTCGGTCGGATCGCCCTTTGTGCAAACTGGACAGCCAATCAACCTCTCCCCTGATTTGCTTGCGCACCAATCCCTGCAGCTTTCGCCCCGGACCAATCTCGATGAAGCACTGACAGCCCATTTGTGCCAATGCCTTGACACCAGCCTGGAAATCTACTACTTCGCGAAGATGCCGCCCCCAATAGCCATCGTTGAGCACATCGGCAGTGACCAGCTTGCCTTCCAGGTTGGAGAGAAAGGGAATATCGCCATCTCGATGTTGAAATCCTTGGCACAACTCGTCAAATTCTTCTCGAATGGGGTCCATCCAACTGCTGTGGAAGACACAATTTACCTTGAGTTCAATGGCCGTCAATCCGCGGGCAGTACAAGCAGCTGCGAAAGCTTCCACATCTTTGGCTGCTCCTCCGAGGATGGTTTGTCGAGGCGCATTTCGAGCCGTGATTTCCAAGCCAGCCGCAGCCGCTTCGGATTCACTCACCGAGTCCAAAACCGCCAGCATTTTTCCATCAGCCGTCTTGCGCTGCATCAGTTTTCCCCGCTGGGCAATCAACCGGGCTCCATCTTCCAAAGACAAATAATTTCCAATGCAAGCAGCCGCAAATTCTCCGACACTGTGACCGAGCAGTACATCGGGCTGCACACCCCAATGCTGCCACAAGCTGGCCAAGGCAACTTCTATGGCAAACAAGATCGGCTGTGTGTATTCAGTCTCTTGTATCAATTGTCCTTTGCCATCCCTGTCGAACAAAACATCCAGAACCGCTTCTTCCAAGTGTTGATCCAATAGGGCGGCACAGTCATCCAGGGTTTGGCGAAACTGTGGCTCACTTTCGTACAACTCTCGGCCCATGCCAACCCATTGACTCCCTTGCCCTGGAAATAAAAAGGCAACTTTTGGCACTACATCTTTTTTACCTTCTGACGCAACTCCAGTCGACAAAAAATCCAACAATTGTTCCCGCAATTCATCTACTGAATAGATAACAAATGATGCTCTGAATTGGAAATGAGTTCGCCCAATATTTGCTGTGTAACAAAAGTGAGCTAGGTCTTCCTCCCCAATTCCGTGCTGGGACAAATGTGCCAAATAGCGTTCTGCATAACGAGAGAGGGCTTGTGGATTTTTGGCAGAAATTGTAAACAAATGTGGACCCTCCAACTTGCTGCCAATCCTCTGAGTCAGCGGAGCTTCTTCCAAGACGACATGCGCATTGGTCCCCCCCATCCCAAAGGAGCTGATGCCCGCGCGAAGTGGCTTCTGTTCAGCCCGCCATTCCCGCTGCTGGGTATTGATGTAAAATGGGCTATTGGCAATGTTGAAGGAAGGATTCGGTTTTTCGTAGTGCAAGCTGGGAGGAAGTGTTTTGTGTTTGAGTGCCAGGGCTGTTTTGATGAGTCCCACAATTCCAGCAGCTGCATTGAGATGCCCGATGTTTCCTTTTACCGAACCAATGGCGATGCTTTGCAGTGGAATGCCTTGGCCACCAAAGACATTCTGGAGGGCTTCCAATTCCACGGGATCGCCCATGATGGTGCCTGTGCCGTGCGCCTCGATGTAGGAGATCGAAGAGGGATCAATGTCAGCCAATGCATGGGCCATGTCGATGACCTCTGTCTGTCCCTTGGTGCTGGGGGCAGCAAAACCTGGCTTGGTGGCTCCGTCGTTGTTGAAGGCCGCCCCTTTGATGACGGCATAGATGTGGTCCCGATCTTCTACTGCTTCTTCCAAGCGCTTGAGAACTACAACTCCCAGTCCATCCCCAAAGATGGTTCCCTGTGCTCCTGCATCGAAGGGTCGACAATGTCCATCCGGCGGCAGGATGCTACCTTCCTCATACAAATACCCCTCCTTCAGTGGATGGGCCACCGTAGCAGCCCCTGCCAGCGCTATGTCGCATTGGTACAGCTGCAGGTTTTGGCAGGCCAGACTCAGGGCCACCAAAGAAGTGGAACAGGCCGTTTGCACATTCACACTCGGTCCGGTCAAGTTCAGTTTGTAAGAGGTGCGAGTGGCCAGGTAGTCCTTGTCATTGGCCAACCAGACTCGCAGGTATTCAGCCACAGAATCGTTGTAGTGGAGGTCGCGAAGCAAGTGCAGCAAGTGCTCCTGGGAGCTGCTTCCGGCAAAGAGTCCGACAGAACAGTCAGGGTCAGTTTTTCCATACCCAGCATCTTCCAAGGCAGCCCATGCCACCTCCAAAAAGAGGCGATGTTGGGGATCGGTCAGGGCAGCATCCTTGGCACTGAAGCCAAAAAAGTCAGCATCAAAACTGAGGGCATCTTCCAGGAAGGGCGCTGCGGCCACGTAGTTGGGTTGTCGAATCAAATCGGGATCAACTCCCTCGCGGATCAACTCCTCTTCGCTGAAACGGGCAATGGATTCCACTCCTGCCAGCAAGGTCGACCAAAAGGAGTAGATGTCTTTGGCACCGGGAAAGCGCCCGCTCATGCCAATGATGGCAATGTCTCCCAGCCCGTCACTGGCTTGCGTCTGTTCGTTGTGATTGATATTCATGATTTGGGGTTGTTCTTTTTGACATAGACTTTTTTGACAAGTCGTTTTCGTTTTGCAGCTCTCTCTTGCAGTCGTTTCCGATCCCTGGATGGAGCGGCCTGCTTGCCGAGGTGATTGGCCAATTCCCGGATGGAAGGGTACTGAAAAAAAGAAGCGATGGGAAGTTGGTGCCCCATGCGCTGGTCCAGCTCGCGTTGGATGGTGACCAGGTCAATGGAGGTGATTCCAATTTCAAAAAGTCGTTGGTTCATCCCAATCTTGGTCCTTCCCAAAATATCAGATATGATCTGGGCCAGGGCGCGTTCTTTTGCATTGGTGGCTTGTGGCAAGGCTGGATGATTGGTAGTCTCGGAAGGAGTGTCGCAGGCTAGCAAAGTTTTCTGGTCTATTTTGCCATTGCTGGTCAGGGGCCATTGATCAACAGCATGGAATTTGGCAGGCAAGAGGTAAGGCGGCAATTGGGTGGCGAGGTATTTTTTGACATCTTCCAAACGAGAATTGGATGTCGGATGAAATTCCACAAAGGCATGCAAAGAGCGATGCTGACGTTCATCCTTTTGGACCAGTACAATGGCATGCTCCACCCCTTCCGCTTTTTTGAGGTGATTTTCAATTTCGGCAATCTCTACCCGAAAGCCATTGATCTTTACCTGCTTGTCTCGACGCCCTAAAAACTCAATGACACCTTGGGCATCGTAGCGCCCCCAATCTCCCGTTTTGTACAATCGCTCTCCACTCTCGGGATGGACAAAAAAGGCAGCATTCGTTTTCTGTTCTGACTTCCAGTATTCCTTGGCAAGGCCCACACCAGAAATGTAGAGCTGCCCGGCGACGCCATTGGGACAAGGCCGGAGATTTCGGTCCAAAACATGAAATGCCTGATGGGCCAAGGGACGTCCGTAGGGAATGCTGGTCCACTCGGGTTGAACGCTGTCAATTGGATGAAAAATGGACCAAATGGATGCCTCGGTTGCACCCCCCAAACTGATGATTGTTGCACCAGCAGCCAAAGCGCGAATCTGATCAGGTAGATCGACAGGGATCCAATCGCCACTCAACAAAAACAAGCGCAGAGAACTTGGCAAGCTTTGCGACAGCCCACCGACAGCCGTTGTCAACATCTGGGCAAGGGCGGGGACAGAATTCCAAATCGATACCTCGTGTTGCTGGATCAACGCCAGCCAATGTTGTGGATCGTGCTGGGCAGATGGCGAGGGCATCACAAGGGCCGCACCAGTCGACAAGGGAGCAAAAACATCGTAGACCGACAAATCAAAGCAGAGTGAAGAAATGGCCAGACAGCGATCCTTGGGTTGCATGCCAAATCTGTGGTTGATGTCCAAGACCGTATTCAATGCGGCCCGATGCTCAATGACCACTCCCTTTGGCGTACCGGTTGACCCAGAGGTAAAAATGATGTAGGCAACATCTGTGGAGCGAATGGAAGCAACTCTATCCAACTCCGGTAAAGGATGCATCTCCAAGGCTTCGGCATCAGCTTGAATGACAGTCCCCAATTTCCCCAACCAAGAATTGCTTCGGTGAAAACGCCCAGACGTCAAAATGTGACTGGCTTCGACTGATTCCAAAATGAGCTTCAATCGCGCTTCCGGCCAATTGGGGTCCAAGGGAACGAAGACCGCTCCCAAACTGTAGATGCTCAAGATCGCATTGACAGCCTCCCAGCTTTTGGGCAAGATGACCCCTACCCTTTGGCCATGCCTCAATCCAGTCTGCCACAAGGTCTCGCTGAGCCTTCTCCGTTTCTCATCCAACTGGGCATAAGTCAACTCCCTATCCGGACAGATGATGGCAGTGGCGTTGGGATGTACCTGCGCAGATTGTCGGAAAAAAGTCAGCAGGCTTTCATCATCTTTGGGCAATGTTCCAGTGGGATGATTGATGTCCTCTCGGAGGCGAATTTGTTCTGGAGGCGTCATGGATTCTCCCTGGACTTGGTCAAAAGCATCTTCTTCCTCTGCCAAGCGTTGCAGCAAGGCAAGGAGGGCAGAAAACATGTCGTCGATGATGGCTGCTGCAAACAATTGTTCGACGAATTCCAATGACAAATATACCTCTCCTTCCAGTTGATAGACTTGCAGAGACAACCAAACCTGTGGGGTGGGATTGAGGCTGAACAGCAGAGGTCCAAAACCCGGAGCAAATGCATTTTCGTCAGTCTCTGAAAGATGAGAGGTGAATACCACAGGCATCAGGCTGGCTTGCTGGCCAGTTTGTGCCTTGGTCAACTCCCGCAATACTTCCACGCCCCCATAGCTGCGATGGGTCATGTCTTGCATCAACTGATCTTGCGCCTTTCTGGCATTGGCCCAAAAAGTCGCTTGGCCATCCATGTCCATTTGCAACAGCAAGAGGGACGTAAAATCACCAACCAGTCGGTTTTTGTCTGTCTCAGTTCGATTGGCAAAGAGGGTCAGGTTGAGGGTAAAAGAATTGGACTGTCCCCAATGCAGCAACACCTCGCCAAAGGCAGTCATCAATACGGAAGACAAGGTCAATCCTCTGGCTCTTGCCTTCGCTTTGAGTTGGGTCAAAACAGCTGTTGGACACTTCCACTTTCGCTGCCCAAATCGAGGGGCAGTGATGGCGGCAGGAGGGCATTGCATTGGCAGCTCTGGCGGACCCGTCAACTGGGACAAACGCCCCAACCAATATTCTTTGGCTTTGCGATACGCCACACTTTGTTCACGCTGGGCGGATGACAAGACATGTTGTCGAAAGCTTGTCAACAAAAGTGGAAACTCGTGCTGTTGATTTTTGTAGACCAATTGCAATTCGTTCATCAGTATCCTCACGCTGCTCAAATCGGCAATCAGCAATTCCAAACTGATGTGGAGTCTTTGCCTTCCTTGTTGATCTGTAGAAAGTGCCAATTCAAAAAGCGGCCATTGTTGCAGGTCTTTGGGCTCGTACAGCATCCGCTCGCGAAGAGATGCCAAAGAAGTGGTGACAGAATCGTCTGACAACAGATGGTTTCTGACCTGATATAGACCGACGGAAGGAAGGACTTTTTGGGTGCCGTCAGGAAGGACGACTGCTCGCAACATCTCATGCCGTTGGATGAGTTGGTTCCACGCTTGGCTCAATTGCAAAACGTCAATTTCATGGGTTGCCAACTCCAAATAAATGCGGGCAGATACATTGCCCAAGGTGATTCCCTTGTTTGTTCCAAACCAATAGGCTTGCTGAACGTTGGTCAGGGGAAAAGCATCGGTTGGCTGTCCGGGAATGAGGTCTTTTGCCGTTTTGGTTTCTTGTGACGCTTCTCGTTGTCCCTCCGAATTTTCTACCAAATCGATCAAGGACTGAAGGGTGGGAAAGGCAAATAAGTCACTCAGGGGAATGTCTACCCCGAATTGTTGCCGCAGTTTTTGAGACAGTTCAACAGCTCCCAGTGAATCCATGCCCAAGGACAACAAAGAAACGGAAGGGTCGAGCTTTTTCAGGGGAATCGACAAGGCAGAAGAAATGCAAGTGCAAAGTATTTTTCCGACATCCGAAAAAGCATCTTGTGCCGATGTCTCCATCTCCGCCATCTCCTGTCTCATCTCATACACAAAGGCCCGGTCCCATTTGCCTTCGAGGAACTTTTGTTTGCAAGCAGTGCGTTGGACCTTGCCACTTGAGGTACGGGGAAAAGCTGCTGACTCTGCCAATACAATGCTGTGAGCCCGCAATTGGAAGTGCTCCGAAATGCAAGAGCGAATTTGACGAACAAGTTTTTGTCGCGCCTCTTCAGATGTTCTCTTCAACCGACGGACCACCCGAACAAGTACCAACTGTTCCTCCCCATCCACCCGCACCGAGAAAGCCGCACAACTCGCAGGTCGCAAACTGGCATCCATTTCCTGGACGGCTGATTCAATGTCGTTGGGATAGTAATTTCTTCCTCGAAAAATCAATAAATCTTTCAGTCGACCAGTGATGATGACCTGGTCGTTTTTGATGATGCCAAGATCACCCGTCCGCAGGTAAGGCCCTCGTCCATCCTCTTTCAAGTAAGCGCCAAATTTTTCTTTGCTACCAGCCGGATTTTGCCAATACCCCACCCCTACCGATGGGCTGCGCAGCCAAATTTCTCCAATCTCATCCTCCCCACAAAGGGTCTCTTTCTCCGGATGAACCCGAACGATTTCCGTCTGCTTCGACGGTCGCCCACAAGCCATCAGTATCTGACTGTTGGCTGAACCCGGCTCCACCTCTTTCCAAATGCCCTGCCCCAAAGAATTGCGATCAACTGAAAAATGCAACGGATTTTGGTCCATCGCCAAGACCGATACCATCAAGGTATTTTCTGCCAGTCCATAAGAAGGGGAAAAGACAGTTGGATCAAATCCAGCCGAAGCAAATGCCTCGGAAAATCGCGCAAGGGTTTCGGCCCTGACTGGCTCCGCCCCCACTGAGGCAATTTTCAGACAAGACAAATCAAGAGTCGGTGGATTTTGTGAATCGACTTTTTGGACACACAAATCATAAGCAAAATTGGGTGCCACGGTATGCGTTGCCTGATGGCGCGAAATGGTGGCAAGCCAGTGAAGGGGTTGCCGCAAAAAAGCCAAGGGTTTTAGAATGACGGTTGGCACGTCCAATACCACTGGTAGGAGCACCCCGTACACCAATCCCATGTCGTGAAAAAAGGGAAGCCAGGAGACGATGCGGTCCTCCGGCCCATGCTGGCCCCGCTCGTTGATGGCCGCGATGTTGGCCAAGACATTTTGGTGTTTGATGACGACGCCTTTGGGACGAGCGGTGGAACCAGAGGTGTATTGTAAGTACGCAATGTCTTCTGTCGAAGGTTGCAGTGAGACGGTGGCATTGGACAGCTGGGGAATCTGGTCGAGCGAGGTGATTGTCCATGGACCAGGCAATGTTGTCGGTTCTTTTTGGGACAGCAAACACGCCTCCAATTTGTTTCTGCCCGAGGGAGTCGTGAGCACCATCGCGGGCTTGGCATCATCGGCAATGGACAAAAAATGGGAGGCAGTCGCAGCCCGTTGGATTTCCTGAACAGGAACGGCAATCATCCCCGCATACAAACAGCCCCAAAAGGCTTTGACAAAAGAAAAATCGTTGGGACAATGGATCAGAATGCGACTGCCGCTTTCACAGTTTACTTGCAAATACACTCCAATGGACAAAGCTGCCTCATGCAATTGGCCATAGCTCACCTCCTCGACATTTCCCCCTTTTGCCAGAAAGGAAAACAGTTGTCGATCGGGATGGGCCTGCGCCTGTTGGATCAAGCATTCATGGAGTGTGGAAACCCGCTTTTCGATGGAAATATTTTCTACCATAGACCGTCTTTGAAAACTATCGTGTCAAAATCAAATGCCATTCTCTACTGCATTTGTGGCAACAGCTTCCTTGCGTCGAGCTGGGAAGCCGTACTTGCGCAAACTGCTTTTGGCAATGGCTTTTTTGTGAATCTCATCCGGGCCATCGTATATCTTGGCAGCCCTTTCGTGTCGGTACCAATAGGCCAAAGGGGTATCGTCTGTCATGCCCAAGGCCCCGTGCAATTGAATGGCGTGGTCGAGGACTTTTTGCAAGACATTGGCCGTATGCACTTTGATGATGGAGACATCCTCCTGACTGGCATAGACTCCTTGGCGATCAATTTTATCTGCCACGGACAGGACCAAAGCTCTCGTGGCGTTGATCTCAATGCGGCATTCAGCAATCCAGGTGCGGATCAAATCGCTGTCGGCCAGGACTTCCTTGTCACTGGTTTTTCGGCTGATGGCACGGCGGCACATCAAATCAAAGGCCCGCTCGCAAATGCCAATCCAGCGCATGCAGTGGTGAATTCGTCCGTAGATGAGTCGTTCCAAGGAAATGACGAATCCTGCCCCTTCCGCTCCCAAAAGATGAGAAGTGGGTACCCGACAATTGTCAAAAATGATCTCCGAATGACTGGCGTAATCTGATCCTCTTTCGCCCATGACCGAGATGTTGCGAACGACTTTCAAGCCGGGGATATCCATTGGGACAATGATCTGGCTGGCCTGCATGTGGCGCTTTTCTGTGCGCGGGCTGGTCACCACCATTGCAATGGCGAACGCGGCACCGTCTGCTCCGGAGGTAAACCACTTGCGACCATTGATGAGGTAATCTGTGCCGTCCCGAACGGCTGTGGTGCCCATGCGGGTGGGATTGGAACCAGAATATTGGGGCTCTGTCATGGCGAAGCAACTTCGGCTGATGCCGTTGGCCAAGGGCTGGAAAAATTTCTGCTTCTGTGTTTCACTGCCATACTTGATCAGCACTTCCATATTTCCAATGTCCGGGGCTTGGCAGTTGAAAAGATAATGTCCCAAAGGGCTTTGTCCAAGCACCTCACTCAGCTGGGCAAACTCCAACAAACTCAAACCCATGCCACCATGATTGATGGAAAGATGGGGCGCCCAAAATCCCATTTCCTTGACTTGCTCGCGTAGTTCGCGCAGCTCGGGAAGGAGCGCTTCAAAGCCCATGTGAAAATACTTTCTCTCCAAAGGGTAAACTTCCTCTTCCAAATACTGAGAGATCTGTTGCAAGATTTTTTGTAGTCTTTCAGGATGCATAGGTCTGGTCAACTTGCAGCCGGAGCTGGTTAACGAATGTGTCGAATGGCTCGAACAATTGTGTCAGTCGATTACTTGCGCAGGTAGATGGCCTCAGCTGTTTTGTACTGTTTGAGAAATTTGTGCAAAGACAGTTGGACGAATAGGACGATGCCAATGATCAAGACCCAGCTTGTGAAATGTTGTTGCGGAAAGGCATCAACCAATTGTCCCAGCCAATCTCGCGTTGTTTCTTCCTCACCCAACCAATGGCCATGGTGTTGGGAGAGGTAGGTCCAAAGCAAAAACAGGAAGACCAACCAAAGCGATAGGGAGAACCCGCGGAGGAGCCATGCCAGGAAGGCTTGTGCTTTGCTGAGGGTTCCTTTGACACCTATGGCATCCCGTCGGATATTGGGCAGGACATAGGCTGCGTGTTCTTCCATCAGCTCGGGGAGCCGCGCCAGTTTGCGCAGGAGTTTCACCCGATTTCGCTTTTGGTACTGTCGGCCGTATTTGTCAAATGTCTTGTAGTAACTCAGTTCGGGGTCCAGGAAAGGGAGTGTCAGGTCGAGGGTGCCAATGGCCCTGCCAATTTTGAGTCGGGACCAGTCTGCTTCGAAGCCAGCCTCCAGAAAAAACTGGTCGATGCCCTCTGCACTTCCTGTGATCGTCTTTTCGCGAAACGGTAAACCTTTGACGAAGGACTTGATGTCGTTGACTTTGAGGTGTTGCATGACCTTGCCCTTGAGGTAGGTCAGATCGATGGGTGGGACACTGGGCATCATCAAAAACAAGATGTCTGCTGCCTTTGCAAATTGTTTGGTATAGGTGGCAAACAAATACTGTTTGTACAATTCCAGAAATTCCACATCCGAAGATCCAACATTGCCAAAGTCGATCAGGGCCACCTTATTTCTCGCCAGCAGCATGATGTTTCCAGGGTGCAAATCGCCGTGGTAGAGGTTTTCCTCAAAGATTTGGCGCAGATGAGACAAGATCAATTTGTTGCCGACCTTGCGGGGATCAATCTTGTTTTCAATTGCCCAATCGCGTGCTTTATCTGGCTCCGTTCGGACGACCTTGATGTACTCACTGATCGTCACTCCCTGTAGCCATTCCATTACGATGATTTTCCTGCCACTGTAACAGTCAAAGCATTTGGGTACGTAGATGCTTTGTGGTTTGAGCATCTTTCGCATCCGCTTCATATTGGCAATTTCGTATCGAAAGTCCAACTCTTCTGCCATGAGCTGATTGAGCTCCCAGATGATTTCGTCCAGCACCAATTTCTTGCCCATTCCCAACAGGTGAAGCAGGCCCGCCAGTCGCTTGAACAGCATCATGTCCTGTTTGAGCAATTGGTCAGAATGGGGTCGTTGTATTTTGACGGCCACCCACTTTTGCTCCTTTCGGACTTTGGCCTTGTGGACTTGCGCCACCGAAGCTGCCGCAATGGGTTGTGAACTGAAAATGGAAAATACCTGACCAATGCTTGCACACAATTCTCGCTCCACAATGGCGATGGCCTCCGACTCTGAAAAACCCTGTACTCGGTCTTGGAGCTTGGCCATTTCCTCACAAAATCCCATGGAAAACAGATCGGTTCGCATGGAAAAAAGTTGTCCAATTTTTATCCAAAGTCCACCAAAGTCTTCCAGCATTTTTCGAGTCATACGGGCCTTTTGTCTGCCGTCCAATTTACGCAAGATACTGCCCCAGAAAATGTGAAACAGCAGACGCAAGAGGCGAAAGACAAACTGAAAGTTGCGGAAACGACTGGGCGGGCGACTCGGTCGAAGTTCAACCGCTTCCCTGTCAGCCTCCTCCACCAGTTGGCTTGTGTAATATTTCCGTTTCAGCATCTAGAATTGGAATTCAAAAAATGGCACATTTCCGCAGGCTGTAACAAAGAAAACGCCTTGTTACAGAAGCAAGCGTACAAATCAACTTCAGTAAGGAATGTGGCCTGGAAAGACTACATCCAGCCCATCTTCTTCAGCCACTTTTTATTGGCCTTATTCATGGCACCGAATTTCATAAAGAAGCGTTTCTCCTTTTTCTCCTTTTTTTCTTCTTCTCGGTATACCAATACGACAGGGTGAATTTCTTTGCCGTCCGGATCTCGATTGGTGGCTTTGGTCATGGCGGCAATTTGCTCAATTTCACTGACGAGCGGACCGTAGCCTTTTTTCATTTTCTTGATGTCATTTTTGCTGGAAATCCCCAGGCGGATGACTTTTGGAGTAGAACTCATTTTAGTGGAATTTTGTGTGTGTTAGTAATTGATTGTCAATGGAAAACGCATCAGAGAGACCATGCCTCCCAGACCTCGTTTCGCTGATAAGTGACGACAACTGGAACGATGACTTTGCCGTGGTTTTCACCCAACTGTTCATCGGCTTCTTCCATGGCCTGACGGACGTCTTGCATGATGTTGCCCTGTCCACTTCTGGCGTCCTTGATGTGTTTCTTTCTCGTCTTACCCATGCGGTAAATAAAGAAGTCTTTTCCATTTTCTAACATAAGAGATGGTGGTTTAAATGAGGTAATAAAATATTGGGTACGAAGTTGGACAATTGCCATTCTTCGCAAACAAATGATTCATAGAAATGCTGCTGCTACAAGTCGTAAAGATACAGTCATCGAAGCCATCAAAGGCCCGATATATCAATTACAACTCATACTGCATCCTCATAGCAATATTATTTACAAAAGCAACACGTAACGACCGTAAAACGAATAACAAATTCGACAAGTGATCAGCAGTCAGATGTGACAAATGCATCTTCAAATGACTTTGCTTCATTCAAGCATTCGAACGACAAAGATGACAACTTGGTCATTCTCCCTGGTCCGAAGAACATCGTATTTTTTACTGTGAGATTTACTGACTGTATATAGAGAAGAAAAAATGGGTTTTCCGATGTAAGGGATTTTACATTTTTCAAACCCGAACTCAAATTTACGCAAAAGTTTTCAAAAAAGAAATTTTTTTAATACATCTTCCAAAAAGCATGAAAAAAACATTGCTTGGGAAAATTGAAAAATTATTGTTACCTTGTGTACCATCACATCAAAGTGTTTTTTTTTGAAAACGCATTTTTTCCTTCCATTGTACTGATAGGCAGTTGTACGAAAAAGGGTACTACCAAAATGACAAACTGAATTGACTGACTCTTCATTTGTGCAACTGACAAAGACAAAACCATCCTTCGAATCTCTGACATTGTAGCTAGACAAGTATTCCAACTTGTGGGTCCAAGTGAATGGACAGACGGATTTTTTCCTCCTGCACCCAATCGCTTTGCATTGACTGACAGAACCACCTCATCTTCCATTCGGATCATCTCTGGGTAGAAATGCGGTCTTCTTCAGGATCACTTGCATTGGGTGAATTCAATGGACAACACACTTGTCGAACTGCTCTTCGAGGCGTTGAGCAGAACGATGATTTTATGGCTTTTACAAAGCTGTGGTCATCCAATGCCAACGCCTTTTGTCATCAAATTCTTTCATCAAAACATTATTGCAATGGCAATCATCAGCAATTTCGAACTTCTTGCAAAACCAATCGCACCAACCGGAGGGCCTGCCAGTGAAATCGCAAGGGTCGCTGTCCAAGGGTACTTTTTGGAAATCTCCAATTTGGAATCCCGCGACATCAAATTGATTTTTCGCACCCGAACCTCAAAGGCAACCATTCCACCTGACAGCCCCAACACAGAATTTACCGCTACCAACAACTCGGTTGTCTACGACATCACCCAAGACAATCTCATCACCACTTCCATGGCAAGCGCGGGGGAACTCATCGCCACCAAACAACTGGGACATTACGTCATTTGCCTGCCACTACCCGCCGGTCAAACTGCCACCCTGGCCATCTTGCCCAACATTCCAAGCGTACTCCCTACTCCTGCCGATTTGGCCATCAGAGGGTATACAGAGCTTGTTCTGAGTTCTGACATCCCCTCCTTCAACCCCCTGCGCTTTGCTTCTCCCCCATCGGCCCGCATTCTCGTATCGGCCGAACACAGGGGCACCTTCATCGATCCACAGTTTGACCTCACGGACCCCGCTGTCCAAACAAATCTGGATTTTGACCAATTGGCCTACAGCATCAACACCGCCAATGGACAAGCAGAACAACTCCTCAATACCCATGCGAGATTCAATGCTCCGTTCCAGGATTTCCTCACGAGCGACTTCATCGCTTCTGATCCATTGGGTGAAAGTGTTTCCTTGAGTCAACTCAGTCAAGCGATGCCATCTACTGCTCTTGCACCCCAAAGAAGTGTGGCGTTTACAGTAGGGACCACCCCCGTTCGCATCAATTACAGCGTCCAGAAAGGGAATTTCGTTGTGGAAGAAAAAAGTATTGAGGCAGCATTGAACTTGCTGAAGCGGAAAAAGAAGTTGAGCAGCAGATCCGTGACGACTGCCAAGGCCTTGACGCGCACCATCAACTCCGCCCTGCGAGGCAGTACCAGGGCCGATACACAGCTGAAAAAAATATTGGAAAAGTTGATCTAAGGAAGAAGAGTCAGGAGGCCTTTGACAAACATCCCATCCAGTCTACTGATTGGATGGGATGTCTATACTCATTACATAGTGGTATGGGCGAGTAAAACGAATTTATTTTGTTCCAAATCAAGGCTGAAAACGTAGGCGATGCCATAGCATCGGCGAGGCTTTCAAACCCTGCCTACCGGAGGTAGGGCAGAGTTGGAGCAAAAGAAAAAGGTAGACGAAGTCCCAAACCACTTTGGATTGAGTATATGTCAATTATTGGACAACGCAATCCAAGTAGCATGCCCGACAGCCACCAGCTTTCCCGTCTCTCCATACAAAGCAGTCCCACAAAAATGCTTCTTGCGCTCCACGCCCTTGGTCCAGGCCACCACCGTGCATTTTTCTCCAACCACTACCCCACCCATCAACTCTACGGTGAAGCGCCCCAAGACAATGGTCATCGTCTCCTGCCCCATCGCCGCATAAGCACCCGGGCAATCCAGGGCCGCCCAAATGAATTCGGGTCGCACACTCGTCCCATCATCCGACAGAGAAGCATCCGGAACCCAAGGGGCAGCGTAAATGTCTTGCCCTTCTACCGGACCTGCATAAATGGCCAATCCATCCTTGGCGGCTCGCTCCAAGCCACAGACAAAACAGGTGGGAAAAGCCGTGGGAGTCTGGTGGCCAATGTGCCGACTCGCCGCTGCCTGCGCCTGTGCAAAGCCAGGAGTGGGCGGAGCTTGCTGGTCCAGGGACCCTGGCCGGACAGAAGCGACCAATGCCTCTCCGTCCATCAAATACAGTTCGTTTTCTTTCCAAACCAACTGCAGGTCTTTTTCCAGAGGAGGAGGTTTGCGCAAAGTGACTTCAGATACATAGGGAGTTTGCTCGTCCAGGATGCCACAGACATAGCCGCCGTTGCCAGAATCAGGCGGGCCACAAAAGCGTTGTGCGATGCGAATGCTGGTTTGTTTCATTTGTCAACATTTGAGGGGAAGATAAAAAAACATGGCGAATTTCGTATCTTGCTTTGAACAATCAAAACGCCTCCACATATGAAAAACCATGAACTCCTGGCCATTCTTTTCCTTTTGCTGCCCATTGGACTGACCGCGCAAGTCTCTCTTTCCTGTGCAGGAAGCAGCCCAAGTACCATGACGCCACCTGCCAGCCCGCTCGTTTGCGGCACCACCACCATTGTATCGACCAACTCCAACAATCCGCCCGTCGTCGAATACATCATCACCAATCCCAACGTCATTGCAGACGACTACATCGACGATGACAACGACCCAGCCACCGCTCCCGTGGCCCAAATGCTCGGCCCAGCCATCATCGGTACTTCCACCACCACGTCCATCAACCCGACAAATTATGGACTCCAGCCAGGAGATCAGTTTCGGGTCACTGCTGTCAATTACGATTTGGGGCAAATTCAAAACCTGATCGACGATTTGTACAACAATCGCTTTCTCTTTGTGCCTTGTTGTACAGTGGTGCAGGCCGTTGTTCCAGATTTGTGCGCCGACCTCATGGCAGCAGGCATCTCACAGGGTTCTGACATCCAAAACCTCAATGACATGCTGTTGGTCTTCGACCAGTTCAATCCCGTACCAGGCTCCACCAATTCCATCGCCGGATTCATCGGCCAAATCAACGTACTCAATGGCAATGCCTCGCAGGTTCCAGGGCCATGTGGAGGCAATTTGCTGCCCATTTGCTATGCCATCGACCAAGGCAATGTGGCAGATTACGACTACCGCCCCGTCCCTGTCATCAACAACATCACTGACAATTGCCCCACTTCCACAGACCAGATCATTGTGGACGCAAGCATCAGTTCTGGTGTATTGGAATACTCCTTGGACGGTGCCAGTTGGCAAAGCAGCAATACCCTGACCGCCAACTTGGCTACGGAAACAGTCTATGTCCGCGAAGCCACCTGTGGCGAACAGGTCACCCAGTTGTACACCATTCCCTGTTTGAGCCCGTTGGCAGTGGAGTTGGATCTTTTTGAAGGATTTGCCACCGAGGAGGGCAATGTACTGCGCTGGCAAACAGCCAATGAGTGGCAAAACGATTACTTCGACTTGGAGAAATCACTGGATGGCAATCGCTTTGAGACCATCGGACAAATTCCATCTCAGGGCTCCTCTGCAGCGAGTCAATCCTATCGCTTTGCCGACATGGACAAAAGCAGTGGCCTGACGTACTATCGCTTGAAAATGATAGACCTCATGGGACAAATGGAACATTCACACATCATCAGCCTGGAGCGAAAAGATGCCCTTGGTCCGGCCTCCCTCCAATTGTCTCCCAATCCCGCCAAGGACTTTCTCCAACTGGCCTTCCACTCATCAGCCAACTCGGATGCCCGCATCAGCTTGTACAGCCATGAAGGCCGCCTGATCCGACAAGAACAGCTGCAGGGCACCCGCGATCTGCAAACCATCACTTGGGACGTTGCAGACCTGGCACCTGGCCTGTATTGGGTCCGGCTCCAAGACGGAAAGAAACAACAATTGGCAAGATTTGTCAAAAACTAACTGACATCACCCATAACAATACCAGACAAACAGGCTGTAAAACAAGAACAGTCCCGAAGCAATGAATACTTTGGTGACCAATTCCTTGTTGGCCCGATTTTCTTCGGAGAACAGCAAAATTCGACTGACCAGAAAGACAAGAAAGGTCAGGGAATGCAAATAGAGCCCCATGTTGTTCAGGTCATTGGTTAGATTGTGTTGGTAGGAAATGCCTGTGTACTTGACATCTTTGACAGAGCGAAAGATGGGCGAATGGGTAATGATCAACTCACCTGAATAACGCGGAGACATGAAAGGTCGGGACACGCCAAAGGTCAGTCCTTTTTGGGTTCGAAAACTCGTGCCTCCATCATAGTCTACTCCAATCTCTGTAAAGCTGACCAGCCGATCTGTGATGGTCCGAGTGGGAAGCAAATAGAAATCAATTCCGTAGGCAAACAACCCAATGACCAAGAAGGTCAAGAAAAGGGTGGGAATCCGAATGGGCAGTGGCTTGGCTGTTTTCTCCTCTGCTCTGTAGGCGGCAATGTTTTTCCGTACCCCTTGCTGTACCTCTGCTTGGGAGTGAATGCGGTTGAGTTGCTTCCAGGTCTGGCGCACCTCTTTGATGGCCTCAAAAGTTGGATAATGCCTTTTCGATCCATTGGTCAAATTGAGGCTTTCCAAATCCGGATCACCGATGGGCACGAAGTGGATCACCCCATACCCACCCTCTTCTTCCTGATAGGTGATGCGAGCAATTTTGTCAAACGGAAGGGCCCGCAAGTAAGTTTTGTGCTGACAACTGACGTGAAACAGCACCCGATCCTTGGTGAAAGCATAATAGGTATGGCGTCGATTGTGACGGATGACCAGTTCCGGAACCAGGAGCATGGCAAAGGTGATGGCGAGGACGGCGATGAGGGCCATATTGGAAGAACTTCCAAAAAACAAAAAAGCAATGAGTGCGGCGATGCCCAACATCCAGCCCAGCATGCCGATGGCACCGGACTGTGCGTCGTAGTAAAAATCTCGTTCCAAAAACAGGGGCGCATAACTGCCCAAAGGCCTTCCCCGCCAGAGGATGTCCGATGGGTTGAGGACCAGATGTCCCCAATCGGACTGCAAATCGTCGTCGAGTAGTTGGTTGGATGTTTTCATAGGCTTGGTACTTTGTTGCAAACAGCAAGTTCCGACTTTTCTCAATGAGCTGCCAAAAACATAGATAAATGGAGGGGGAAATCAGATGTGTTTTGTGAAAATTGATAAACTTCAATTTTTTTTGGCAAAATACTGGCACATTTCACAATAGAATGATAATTTTGCATCGCTCAAGGAGGAGTGGCAGAGCTGGTTTAATGCACCGGTCTTGAAAACCGGCGTGCGAGAAATCGTACCGGGGGTTCGAATCCCTCCTCCTCCGCCGAGAAAAACAGGCCGTTAGCTCCCGCTAATGGCTTTTTTTATTCACCCATTTTTGCACACAATACAAGCACACCTATGGCCAACACAAGCACCCAAAGCAACGAACAAATTTCCTTCTCGCCCCTCATCATCGGAACCATGCGGCTGGGCAGCTGGGGAAGCAATCTCGATACCCAGCAATTGGAAAATTTCATCGACGCCTGTGTGGACATGGGCCTGTGCGATTTTGACCATGCCGACATCTACGGCCACTACACAGAAGAGGAGCGGTTTGGGGAGGTACTCAAGCGGCGCTCTGATTTGAAAAATAAGGTACAGATCACCACCAAATGCGGCATTCGCCTGGTTTGTGACAATCGGCCCGAGCACAAAATCAAATCCTACGATGCCAGCCGGAAGCACATTTTGCAATCTGCCGAAAACTCCCTCCGCTATTTGGGGGTCGATTGCCTGGACTTGCTGCTGATCCACCGGCCCGACTACCTGATGAATCCACACGAGATCGCCGAAGCCTTCGAAACACTCCGCAGCTCAGGCAAGGTCAAGACCTTTGGGGTGTCCAACTTTACCCCTTCTCAATTTGATCTACTCAACAGCTTTACGCCCTTGGTCACCAACCAAATAGAGGTCTCTCTCTTCCAACGATCTGCTTTTGAAGATGGGACATTGGACCAATGCATCCGGCACAACATTTCGCCAACTGCATGGTCGCCCTACGGAGGGGGTGCCATCTTCGCATCCGAAACGGCACCGGAATACCAGGCCATCAAAAAGGTATTGGAAGAACTTGGCGAGACCTATGGAGCCTCTGCGGACCAATTGCTGCTGGCCTTTTTGTGCAAGCACCCGGCAGGCATCATCCCCATCCTTGGCAGTTCCAAAATCCACCGAATTGAAAGTGCCAAAGCAGCCCTCGACATCCATCTCAGTCATGAGGACTGGTACAGACTGTGGGAGGCTGCTTTGGGGGAAGAGGTGGCCTAGCCTAGGAACGAATCCGCTCAATGAAACAACCGATGGCAGTCCTGGACTTGGTGGTCACCGGCTTTCCCTGGCTGATGGCCTCCAAGACATCCTTCAGCTCAGAAGTGGTGGTCACCTGTCGCCGCTTGCCCACCCGGTAGTAAGCATTGTCGATGCGCCCCTTGTAGAGGACTTTTTGGCTCTCCTGGGCCACCACCACGACCTCTGGTGTTACCTCAGCATCCCATTGTCTGGTGACCTCCTGGGAATGGTCTAAGCTAAGCGCAAAGGGAATGTCGTACTTTTCCCTGAAGGCCTCTATCTTTTCGGCCTTGGAACTCTTGTTGGGAAAAATGCCTTCGAAGACGATCCGCTCCGATGCATATTGCTCGTGCAACTTTTTGAGGTCCAGCGTATAGTGTTGGCTGATCAGACAAGATTCATGCAAAAAAACATAGACGCGAATGGCCTCTCCAGTCGCTGCCGACTCATGATTGGACAAGGAGCCGACGGACAAAAGAGCGAGCAAAAGGCTGATGATGGGCTTCATGTTGTCAGTTTTGATGAGAAAAATGTCCCAGGTCAACGAAGGACAACCAATCTTTGCGTCAATACATAACTGGCTCCTTTCATCTGGACCAAGTAGGCACCATTGGGCAGAGCAGATGCATCGAATGACAATTGATGATCTCCGGCAGGCCAATCACTTTCCCCAGCAATCACCTGCAAGCGGCGCCCATCTGTTGCGTACAATTCAAACTGCAAGCTCTCCTTTTGCTGAAGAGAGAAGGTCAGCTCCACCTGGCCCCGGGTCGGGTTGGGAATGGGTGGCAGCAAGCGGTTGCCATTGTCGGCCACCACATCTTTGGTAGAAACAATGGTGCCGCCCCCCATGTCAATGTCCTCGTCTCCGTCTTGATAAGGGACAAAGTAAAAGAAGGCCACCAACATTTCGTCCTGCGATCCATCTCCCCAAGTGGCAGTCCTCGGCGGATTGGAAGGATTGGCGGGATTGTCGGTCGTATTGTCGTAGGAGGCAATGGTAAACAGGCGCGAGCCAGCCGGAATCTTCAACATGCGCTCCATCGTGTAGGAGCCCTGCCAGTTGAAATCCCAATCTTCAATCTGGATGATGTTGAGCGTATCCAAAGAGGGTGTCACGGCAAATATTTCATATGACTTGCCCAAGTAATGAGAGTGTGGCAAGACGCTGATCAAACTGATGTCGAAGGGAATGTTCTGAATTTCTTGGTTGCCCACCACAATGCCTCGGGCTGTAAAAGTGGGTTTGGTATTGGGCCGAATGACAAAATCGAAAAAGCCATTGGGCAAAAGCTCTGGAAAGACCAATCCCTGATTGACTTCTCGCTCGATGGGATCACTGGCATCTTTGAAAAAAATGTTGACACTCGATTTGTCTACCTCATCAGTGGGAAGCGGTGCATAGTGGACCTGGATGAGCAAGTCGGCCCCAGCGGGAATGGTGTGGCCAATGCCTTCGGGGTAAACAACTGGGCTGATTCCCGGTACATATACCCAAGACAACTGGACCGCTTCGCTGATCCCAAAATCGCCAAAAGAGGGATAGCCGTAGACGTCTGGCGATTGGGCATCTCTGGCCGCCGCCCTGCCACTGACATCATAGGCGATCAGCACATGGTGAACAGCCCGTTTGTTGTCTGGCCGGAATTCAATGGAAGCAATCTCCGTATCTTCTGTGAAGCCAGTCGGCAAGACAAAGACCCGATAATCGTCCCGGTTGTTTCCTTCGATGGAATATTGTTCGGACATGGAGAGCACCAAATCCGGCGTCCCAACCTGAGAGCCAGAGGTGAACTGGGGCAAGGGAGGTTCCTTCGCAGGATCACCGCGCGGCGTCCCGGCATCCACCCAGTCGCTGATCATTTGGATTTCCTCTTCGTCCAGCACCCGTTCTCCCACAAAGTGATTGTACTCAGGATTGGGCGGCCAAGGTGGCATGTATTTGATTTGTGTCACATACTTGATCATGCCAGCCCATTCGGACACTTCCTCATAGCTGGTAAAAGAAATTGGACCAATCTCCCCTCCTCTGTGACAATTCGTGCATTTGCTGTAAATGATGGGAGCGATGTGTTCGCTGTACGTAATTTCATCTTGTGCCTGGGCAAAAAAGGCCGATGACAAAAGAGCAAAAACAAAGAAAGACTGCTTCATATCAGGTGGTTTTTTATTTAGAAATGCCTACTTGGCATCTTTGATGCACAAGTCTACCAGCAGCCTTTGGGCTGCATCAGAATCAGTAGCATTTTTTAGTAAAAATCTGTTTGCCAGTAAATGATTACGCTGATACGTTGGTAGTAGAATGCTTAATATACGAAAATCCTTACTTCCAATGGACATTTTAAAAAGACCATAATAGATGCCATCCGTTCAAGACTTTCTTTACTTGTCTGTCAATCCTACTGTTAAGGCATAAAACAATGAGATGACAAAAACGTTTTCAAATTGTACGCTTTCATTCCACCAACCTACTTCAGCATTCAAGATCATGGGCAAAAGACTCGACAGCATCACTTCTCAACTGCAAGAATTCATCCAAGAACAGAAAATCTTTTTTGTGGGCACCGCCATGCGCGAAGGCCGCATCAATCTGTCTCCCAAAGGCATGGACTCCTTTCGGGTACTGGGCCCAAACCGGATCATCTGGATGAATCTGACAGGCAGTGGCAACGAAACGGCCACCCACCTATTGGAAAGTGATCGAATGACGATCCTCTTCACTGCCTTCGAGGGCAATCCACTCATTCTTCGGCTCTACGGCTCGGCCAAGGCCTTGCACGAAAGAGATGACTCTTTTGAAGAACTCTCCCAACATTTTCCAGACATCCCCGGCAGGCGACAAATCATGGACATGCAAGTCGACCTGGTCCAGACCTCCTGTGGTTTTGGCGTCCCAGTGATGGAATACAAGGAAGATCGCAGCATTTTGCGCAATTGGGCCCAGAAAAAGGGGAAGGAAGGCATTCGGGAGTACTGGAAAGAGAAAAACACCATCAGCTTGGATGGACACGAAAGCCACATACTAGACTGATCCTTAGAACACAAACTTATCACTCTCGTCCAAAATTTGATGAAAACATGTTACGCATTCGATTTGCAGCCGCCTTTGTCTTGATGCTCTTTTCTGGTTTGACCATCGCACAAAACGACATGGCGCCTTTGTGTCCGAGCAGCGATCCGATCCAAGAATTGGTCCAAGGCTTCGAAGACAACCTTAAAGGCCAATACCAGCTCATGGCTGAACCCACAGATGCCGACTATCGGAGGTATGTCGAGGACCTTCGCAACATGAGCTTGCCCCGAAGCTTTTTCACGGCACCACAACGCGTCAAATCCTGCCAGCTCTTGCAACAGCAATCCATCTTCTTCATGCTGTGGGAACGCCAATCCAAGATCAAGGAAAACGCCAACCCCCACACCAATCCAGCCATCATAGAAAGTCCCAGCAGCTTTGACACACCGCAGATTGGTCAGCAAAGAGACGATTGGGTGGTCAATCCCCGCTCCATCTTTTTTCAATGCCTCGTGTCTGAGACCAAGCACAGCGATCTCAAGGCCCTGCTGCGAGAATACCAAAGTGTTCCCGATATCAGCCCCGGCCTAATGGCCTATGCCCTATTGGACATCAATCAATTCGATGAACAAGGCATTCGCGCTTTCATTGCCCTGCACTTGTACTACAGCTTTGTCATGGGGATCAATGGCTTGAACCAGTAAGTCCCACAAAAGCAGCGCGAGATAGAAGACAACTTCCATCTCGCGCCTAAAATTGATAAATAGACTGTTGTTAACTTTTCGCTTAGCTTGTAGATTTGAGAGAATCGGTCACACAGGCCAATTATCTCACTTTTCTATTACGAGCTTTTGGACAAAATGATGCACTCCGGCCTGCAAACGTGCCACATACATGCCCGCCGGCAACGGAAGGGACAAGCTCTCACCTGTCTGAATGTTGCGAAATGCTTGCTGTAAGCGTCCGTCCATGCTGTAAATGTCCAACTGAGCAGCAGGCAAATGAGCCGCAAATTCAATCAACAGTTGATCGCGCATTGGATTGGGTGACAACTGAAACATCGGCTGCTCCAAGTCCTGCTGAGAACTGGTCATCAAACTGATCTCGATGTTGTCATCGCCATTGAGCTCAACTTCCTGTACCACCTCCTGGCCATCCTTGCGCACCGTGATCTTGTGTATTCCCTTGAAAGGTCGGAATACGGCTTTGCCATCTGCTCCCGACTGCTGGATTTCCTCTGTCCACCACTCCTTGAAGACCTTGTCGATGAAGGCCTGTCCAGATGGTTTCAAACTCCAATCGGAGGCGAACATGGGGGCATTGCTCTTCCAATGATTGTTGTCCCAAAATCCCCACATGATGAAGGCATCCACACCAGGATGGCTGAACACCATGGTCAGAAAATCGGCCAAATACTTGGCCTCAGTTGCATCGTCTACTTTGCCATCAATGTCGTATTCGGTGATCTTCATCCGCTTGTTGTAGCGTTGGTAAAATTCGTCCAGAATCTCTTGAACGCGAAGAATGGAAGTGGGCTGTAGACCGATGTGGCATTGAAAGCCGATGCCATCGACCTTGGCGCCACTGTCAATGATTTCTTCGATGTATTGCTTGTAGCGATTGATCACTGCCTGGCCACTACCGCCTCCCGACAGGGTCACATAATCGTTGATATAGTTGAGGGTGTTGGGAGAGACACTTTCCATTTGGTCAAAAATCTCCTTGTACACCTCTCGCCCAGTGCTGTAGTCCGGATCTGCCCGAAAGGCATTTTCCAAGTCCCGGTTGACGGCGATTTCGTTGAGCACATCCCACTCGGTCACCATACTGGACAAACTGGGGTCCATCAACATGCGATTGATCCGATCCGTGATTCGCTCCCGGAGATGGTCCAGCTCTCCTCGTCTGTCAGACAAATCTTCCGGCAGGTATTGCCAACCCGGCCACACCATGGCGTGCCCGCGAATGTCGATCCCCCTGTCCGACAACCAGCGAACGGCAGAAATCGTCTCTGTTGGGCTTCCAATCCACTCTTCTTCCCAAGCATCCCACTTCAGCGCATTTTCTGTCACCCCTACGTTGAAGCCATGCCCTTTCCCATCGAGATTGGTGATTTTCTCTACATAGGTGGCATCGTAACAACGATTGCCTGGAAAGCGACAACCGACAAAAGCAGAACCAAAACCAAAGGCGTGTTCCTGCATTTCCACTTCTACCTCGGCGCCTTCCAATGGCTGGCCATCATCGCCAAGTACGGTCACCGTGAGATCGGCCTTGCGGATGGATTCGATGCGGGAGGCTGCCAGGGCACGCCAGGGGGCATCTTCTTCGTGACCGCCGTAGGTTCCCGCCCCAATGTCAGATGGCAAATCCGTCAAGGGATACTGCGTTCCAAAATTGAGGACGGTAAAACCAGCAATCTCAAATTCCTGGGCAATGCTCCCAAGGTGAAAGCCCATCGAGAAAGCGTTTGCTGCATAGGCATCTGCCGATTCGTAGGCAATGAAATATCGCTTCCATTCTGACTCCAGTTCGAGGGTAAAGTAAACCTCCTTTTCAAATGTCGTGGCATTTTCTGCAAACAAATTCAGTTCAGAGCTGGCCGACAAGCGACGTCCCCAAAAACTGATCAGTACAATGTCTTTGGCTCCAATGGCCGTCTGATTGCGAATGCCGGTACCCGCTCCCCATGGCGCACTTTGGGCCGAGGGATTTTCGTATGTCAAGACGGTAGAATAGGTCTGCCCACTGACAGCAGTGGTCGTCAAGCGAGTGGCTCCGTAGATGAACAAATCGTCATTGATGGCAGCCTCATTGTCGTAGAGGACATAGCTACTGGGTTCTACCCCATAGTCGTTTTGCAAGAATGCCAACAAGGCTTGGTGATAGGCATCTTGAGCATGTAGACTGATGGCAAAAAGTCCGGTCAGTAAAAGGGAGCAAATTGTTTTCATCGACCTGTGGGTTTAAGAAGTGGAAAAATCCCCGTCCGGAACCTTCCATTGGAAAGCTCCGGTCGGGTCAAAATTACTGAGAGTGTTATCTTTTTACAAGTTTGGTGAGGGCAACTGGCTGTCCATCGATGCGTACATCAATCAGGTAAAGACCTTGTTCCAGATCGCCCAATGGCAAGGTCTCTTGCGAGCTTCCAGTGGAGATGCGTCCGAGATCGAGTTGGCGAATCTGACGACCGCTGATGTCGAATACGGCCACGCTCAAATCACCTGAGACCACAGAAGAGATTTGCAAGTACAATTCACTTTGCATCGGATTTGGAAATAGCTTGACGGTTTCGACTTTCTCTGGATCGAGGACATTCACGCTCAAAGGCTTGCCGAAGGACACCCAGTCGATGACCAATTCTCCATCAAACATTCCAACCCCTGGATCGAGGTAAAAGTCCAGTCCTCCAATGCGCTTGCCGTCGACCGGACAGGGGCCACTGGTACAGGGAGTGCCTCCAAATCCACCGTCACTCATCTTGCCAGAGTAGTCCAATTCCAGGATGGCAAAGTCTGCAGGTACGGTGACTTGTACACCTGGAGAAGAAGTGATGTAGCCACGGCTGTCCCGCATGTCTACCCGGAGAGGCATGTCCGCTTTGGTACACTTGGCGCGGATGAACAGTTTGAAATCATTCTTTTCTGCGTTGACAATGACAGCAGTATCTGCCAGGTGTAGATCATACGCCACCGGAGCATAGGCACCAGAAGTTCCATCACCTGTGATCACAAATTCTCCATTGGCCTCGCTGCTGACCAAGCCCGCCTCATCGCTCACAAAGTCATTCTTGCCATCCTCAAACTGATCGTCATAGGCATCGATTCCTTCTGGTAGGCTGGGTCCTGGATCTTCTTCCAAAGGCTTGATGGTGGAAATCCAATCTATGGTAAAGGTGCCATTATAGCCACCATTGTCGGGATCGAGGTAGAGCAAAAATTCGATGATGTTCTGCCCATCAACAGGGCAAGGGCCCATGTCGCAAGCCGTGCCACCATAGCCACCGTCGGAATAGGTATTGGCAAAATCGTATTCGATGACACTGTACTCTGTCCCTACTTGGCGGACAACAGATGGTTCTGTGGTCACAAATCCGTCGGCATCCTTCAAATCTATGCGGAACGGCACACCGTCTACGGTAGACTTGGCTTTGATGTAGAGTTTGTCATTGACTGTCATGTCAACTGTCACCGCATCACCTGTGGAAGCATCGTGCAAGGTGTAGGCAAAAGCGGCATAAGCACCTCCAGTTCCATCACCTGTGATCACCATTTCGGTTCCTTCCTCTGTGATGGTAAATCCATCCGCATCTCCGATGAATTGGCGGTTGGCATCGTCAAAGTGGTCTTTGTACTGTGGTATGTCTTCTTCCATCGGCGCACCAAAAGACAGATAGTCAATTTCCAATGTTCCGTTGAAAGCACCATCGGCAGGATTGGGGTACAGGAGGACAGTTTCGATGGCTTTGCCGTCTACAGGACAGGGGCCAGCATCACAAGGAGACCCACCATACCCACCATCGGTATAATTGCCGCGGAAGTCCAATTCGAAGGTCGTGAATTCGTCGGTTGTCAAGAGCTTGGTGAAAGAGGGCAAAGAGGTCACATATCCAGCCGTATCTACCAAGTCAACCCGCAGCAAGGTATTGTCAACAGAAGACTTGGCGCGGAAGAACATCTTGTCGTTGCCGGTGGCATCCAATACAATGGCAGCCGTATCGTTGTGCAGGGTGTATGCGATGGAAGAGAAAGGTGCATCTGTTCCGTCTCCTACAATGGTCAGGATGGACTTGTCCGTACTGATGTCATAGGCCCCTGTTGTATTGACATAAGGGCTTTCTTCACTGAAGTGATCACCGTAGACCAAAATTTGCTCTCCACCTGGATTTTGCTCCAGAGCGGTACCAAAGGAAATGTACTCGATCTCCACTTCTCCGGCAAAGGCTTCCACACCGGGATTGACGAAAATGATCATGTTGGCAATGCGCTCGGCATCCACCGGACAAGGCCCCACGTCACAGCCGGTCCCTCCAAAGGCCAAATCGGAGTAAGAGCCTGCGTAGTTGAACTCATAGGTTTCCCATTCGGTGGTAATGACCTTGGTAATACTTCCGGCAGTGGTCACCATTTCATTAATGTCCTGCAAGTCTACCCGCACAGCCGTTCCATCAATGGTTGACTTCATGCGAACAAATACCTTGTCATTGCCACTGGCATCGATGTCAATTTCTTCCAAGGTGGCTTCGTTGTGGACCAGGATGCTCATGGGATCCCACATGGCGTTGGTCCCATCTCCTGTGATTCTCCACTTGGAGTCTTCCAACTCAGAAGTAAATCCATCCGATGTTGTGATGAAGTTGATGGTGCTGTCGCCATCGAAATGCACCTGCCAGACGTCGGACATTGGCCCCACGCCGGGTTCCGTTCCCACAGAAATGAAATCGATCTTGACCGTACCCGCAAAGCCAGGCTGGCCGGGGTTGACGTAGAAGTGCAGCTCGGCAATCTTGGAGCCATCTACCGGGCAAGGGCCCATGTCACAAGATGTTCCACCGTAGCCACCATCCCTGTAGTTGTCGGTATAGTCGTATTCGAAGACCACGTAATCGCTGACCAGGGTTTTGGTCACATTGCCCAGGGTGCTGGCAAAGCCGTCGGCATCCACCACATCCATGCGCAGTTGGGTTCCCAAGTTGCTGGCTTTGGCGCGGACAAATATCTTGTTGTTCTCTGTCATGTCGAGGGTGATTCTATCACCGTTTTCGTCAAAAGGCGCGTAGCTGGTCACCACGAAGGCACCACCGCTGCCGTCGCCCGTGATGGTCCATTCGCCATCGGCCTCAGAAGTTGTGTAGCCATCACCAGCTGCAGTATTTTGCTCAACTCCATCTTCGAACTGCTCTAGGTAGACCTGTCCGTGGAGTAGGAAGGACAAGCAGCAAAAGAGTAAAACAGGTAGATGTTTTTTCATGACTTTAGTTTGAGTTGATTTTTAATTAATTGATTTGTATGAACTTGACATTGTCGATGTTGGCCTCTAGTTTGCCAGCAACGCCATTGTTGTTGATCAAGTGAAATTTGACAGTGCGAATTTTTTGGGGGTCAATCGTCAGGTTGTCCAAATCGGTAAACCGATTGAGGGGGATTTGGACCTGATCCCATCCATCCCAGTCTACTGCTATCTGCTCGGTGAAATCGTTGGGCGATCCGTTGCGTTCTGCCAGAACGATGATCAGGTGGGTATCATCCCTTCCATTGTTGTTGATGTCAAATTGCAAAAAGGTGTTGTTGATGTCGCTCTCGATGGGATAGACGTCAAAGACATTGAGATCAAAAGAATGGTGCTCGGTCCCGCCAATCCAGGCAGACCCTTGATCGCGCCCCGTGATCTTGAGGAAGTTGCCACTGATGGGGGCTGGTTGGCTGTTGTGAATGGCATTGGCCGCCGTTTGGTCAATGAATCCGTAAAACAACCACTTGTCTGTCTCAGACCGCAAACCGTTTCCATCAAAATCGTTGACGAGGTATTCGGTGGTGGTGAAGAACACCTTGGCTGTCTGGACGGGACCACCGTTGGCCTTCACCTTGATGCGGCCCTTTTGCACGCCCGGCGGTACTTTGACCACCAGGGAGTCCTCCGCCAAAAACACAACCTCTCCTGCGATGCTGTCGAAAAACAAGACTTCCAGCGGTTCAAAGAAATTCTCTCCAATGATGACAACAGAGTCTCCAATGTCTCCCGATTCGGGATAAAAATCATTGATGACAGGCGGCTTTAGGGTCACGCGAAATGGGAATTGGGTCACCCCACCTTTGGTTTCTATCTTGATCATGTTGTCTCCCAAAGGCGCATTTTCCGGCACCCGAAATAAAAGCGCCGTCGACGTTCCATAAGAGGGATTGAAATTGGCCGGAACCCCGTCATTGAAATTGACAGCCTCTATCTCGTCAAAGTGCATGCCTTCCACAGTGATCAGGGTTTCTGCCGGACCAAAATCAGGACTGTAGGTGACAACCTCTGGTGCCTCTTTGCTACAAGCAACCGACAGCGTCACCAACAGACTCAAAAAGATATAGTGTATGAAATTGTATTTCATTTTGATTCAGGTTTAGCGGACAATCAATATCCTGGGTTTTGTTTCAGATTGGGATTGATGGCCAATTCTTCTGATGGGATCGGAAAAAGCTTGTGGTAATCCTGCATGTTTTTGCCGTGCAAGCGCATTGTATTGACCACATCTCCCTGGCGCAACAGATCGAACCAGCGCTGGTTTTCAAAGGCAAATTCTTTGCGTCGTTCTTCAAAGACCATCTCGGTGGTCACAGAACCGACCGCTTCCAGTCCCGCCCGTTCCCGCACGGCATTGAAGGCGTCGAGCACGTCCGGTGTCACGCTGATGCCGCCGTTGCGCCGACAAGAAGCCTCAGCCAGCGACAGCAAAACATCGGCATAGCGGATGGCGTGCAAATTTTGAGGAGTGGTCATAAAACACACATCTGATCCCCCACCGATGACATATTTTTTGATGCTGGTGCTGCTGCGGGAAGCGCCGGCTGCTGGATAGGTATAGCCACCGTCAGATGGGTTGATCATGGGGTAATAATCGCCAGGAGTCATGATGGTGTGGTACTGTCGCAGATCGTCGTCTGTAAAGACATCCCGGATGGTGGTTCCCGGATTGTCGATGTTTGGTCCGGTGGGAATTTGAGAGCCCCAGCCATCAGAGTTTTTGGTGATGTTTTGGCCCCAAGGAGCAAAAAAAGCTTGACAAGCATTGCCCGTTCCAACGGGTCCACATCCAGCATATTGCACTTGAAAAATTGACTCAGCATTGTTGTCCGTTGTCTGCTTGAGCCAATTGCCAGCAAAGTCACCCATGAGCTGGTAGCGTCCGCTCGCGATGATCTCGCGACTCAGTGCCATGGCTTCATCAAAGCGTTCCAGCGTGAGAAATACTTTCACCAACAGCGCCTGAGCGGCTCCCTTTGTGGCTCGTCCAACATCCAATCCATCATAGGCACTTGGTAAAAATTCGATCCCTCTCTCCAAATCAGTAATGAGGAATTCGTACACTTTGTCGACAGGATCGCGAGAGACAAGTAGATCAATGTCCAAGCTGGGAACAACCGTAATGATGGGAACATCTCCGTAAATGCGAGCCAGGTCGAAATAAGAAAATGCTCTCAAAAAGGCAGCCTCGGCCAGGATGCTGTTTCGTTCCTGTTCGTCCATTTGAATGTCGGGCACCTGCGTCAATACCTGATTGCAATAGGTGATCAGTCGAAAGTGCTCTGCCCAAAACTCGGCATTGGGGACATTGTCGGCATTGATGGTAAAATTGTCGATGGGCGAAAAGTCCGGATCGTTGCCACCCGTCGTAGAATTGTCGGCGGGGATTTCCGTGATCATCCAAGACTTTCCATACCAGTTGACAGCCTGCATGGGCGCATAGCAAGACAGAATGGCCCGGCGGGCATCCTCGGCTGTATTGTAGAAATTGTCTTCCGTAATTTGATCCAAAGGATTGCGCTCCAGAAAGTCCTTTTGACAAGCCATCAAAAAGAGGACTGGCAACAGAATGGCGAGGTACAATTTATTTTTCATCATCGCAGTTTGACTGTTGGAGGTGGTTAAAAATTGACATTGATCCCGAAGGTGTAGGACCGAGCCACGGGAAAGCGACCATTGTCCACGCCGTTGAGAACGGGATTTTGATTGAACGAACCGATTTCCGGATCGTAGCCAGAATAGTTGGAGAAGGTCAGCAGGTTTTGCGCACTGATGTAGGCGCGCAGCTTGCTGACTGGCAACCACTCCAAGGCTTTTTGAGACAGATTGTAGCCCAGGGTAATGTTCTGAATGCGGATGTAGGAGCCATCCTCGACAAAGCGGTCCGAGACCCGCCGGTTTTGGTTGGGATCATTGCCGTCGATGCGAGGTTGGGTGCCTTCTGTATTTTTGGACGACCAAGCATCTGTCACTGCAATGGCCTGATTGTGCCAGGCACCTGTTCCGGCCAAGTCGCGGTAAAGCATGTTGTAGACTTCATTGCCAAAGACGCCTCGAATGAAGATGTTGAGGTCAAAATTTTTCCAACTTAAGTCGTTGATGAGGTTGGCCGTAAAATCGGGATGTGGGCTGCCAATGATGGTTTTGTCAGCATCGTCGATGATGCCATCTTCGTTCAAATCCTTGAATTTGAGGTCTCCGGGACGAGTTCCGTCTTCCTGCTTGGCACTTTCGGCAATCTCCTCCAAAGAAGTGAAAATGCCGTCCACTTGGTGGCCATAATATTGCCCGATGGGCGCTCCCTCGACCGTCCGCGTCAGGGGCAATCGCTGGATGATGCCCGTCAGAGAACCCGCCGAGCCCAGGCTGACCACTTCGTTGCGGTTGACCGATAGGTTGAAGGCGGTGCTCCAGCCAAAAGCGCCCGTTGAGTTTTGGGTGTTGATGGTCAGTTCAATTCCTTTGTTGTCCATCTCACCGATGTTGATGAAAGGTGCGTTGAGGCTTCCGGCCGTGGAAGGCAAGATGGCCGGCAGCAGCATGTCTTTGGATTTTTTATAATAAGCATCCAGGATGATTTCCAAGCGGTTGTTGTACAGACCGAGGTCCACACCGACGTTTCCTTGGATGGAGCTTTCCCATTTGACATCTGGATTGGCAATGTTGTCGGGAGCAAAACCTGTGAGCAATTGATCTCCAAATGCCAGCTCAATGGCCCGCAGATTGGTGGCAAAGGAATACAGGCCAATTTCCTGGTTGCCCACCGCTCCATATCCAATGCGCAGCTTGAGATTGGTCAGCTTGTCGACATCTTCAAAAAATCTTTCGTTGGACAGTCGCCAGGCAAAGGCAGCCGAGGGGAAGAGTCCGTAGCGGTTATTGGAGCCAAAGCGAGAGGAGCCATCCGCCCGCAGCGTTCCGGTGAAGAGGAAGCGATCGTCGAAGCTGTAATTCAAGCGCCCGAAATAGGACAGCAAAGCCCAATGCCCTGCCCCGCCGTTGACCGTCTGCGTACCTGCGTCTCCCAGATTGAGTTCCTGCAATTCGTTGGTTGGCAAATTGTCCCGGGTGGCAGACAGCCATTCGTAGGTTCCTTCCTGTACCTCATAGCCAGCCAAAAAAGTCACATTGTGTTTTTCGGCAAATTCTTTTTGGAACGTCAGCAAATGCTTGTTGATCCAGTAGACACTGTTGTTGTTGACCCGTCGCACCCTCGATTTGCGCGAGAGATTTCCCCGTTCAAAGGAAGGCCAAAAAGTGTTGTGATTGCTATAAAGCAGGTCGGTGGCAAGTTCGGTCCGATAGGTCAACCAAGGGAAAATTTTCACTTCTCCATAAATGCTGGCCAGGATGCGATTCTTGCGGTTGACATCATCTGTTTCCAAGGCATTGGCGAGTGGGTTGTCGAAGGTGAGGATGACGTTTTCTCCTTGGGGTGGCGTGCCGAAGGTGCCGTCCAGGTTGCGAGCCGGGACCATGGGTGGCGTGAGCAAAGCAGTATAGATGACCCCATTGCTGTTGTCGTTGAAGGTGATGTTTTCCTTGGTGCGACTGGTCAGGATGTTGCTGCCAATTTTCAGCCATTTGTTGAAGCTGTGATCTACATTGAGTTTGGCAGAATAGCGCGTAAAGTCAGATCCGCGCACGATGCCTTCCTTGTGGTGAAGGCCTCCGGTCAGCGAAAAGCGCGTTTTTTCATTGCCTCCGGTGAGTGACAGTTGGTGGTTGAACATGTAGGCATCGCGAAAGATGGCATCTTGCCAGTCGGTGCCCTCGCCCAACAACTCTGGCCTCTCAAATTCTTCGATGTCTCCAAAGTTGGCCTTGTCTACATAATCGGCATATTGCCGCAAATTCATCACGTCTACTTTTTTGTACAACTGTTGGAGCCCAACATAAGTATCATAGCTGATGGTGGCACGTCCTTCCTTGCCCTTGCGGGTCGTGATCAAGACCACCCCATTGGCAGCCCTTGCCCCATAGATGGCAGTGGCAGAAGCGTCCTTCAATATTTCGATGGATTCAATGTCATTGGGGTTGATGGTGGTCAGGGCATTGGTGAACTGGCCTCCTCCGTCCGACTCAAAATTGGCAGAAGTACCGGCATTGTCGTTGACGATGGGAATGCCATCCACTACGTAGAGGGGTTCGGCCGAAAGGGTAGAGCCAGTCCCCCGGATGCGGATTGACAAGGCACCGCCCGGAGCCCCACTGTTTTGGGTGATGTACACCCCAGCCGAACGTCCTTGGATGGCTTGCTCCAAGCCCGTAGTAGGTACCTGCTGCAACTCCTCCATTCCGATGCGGTCCACCGCTCCCGTCAGGTCACTTCGCTTCTGGGATCCATACCCGATGACGACCACTTGGTCCAAAAGGTTGTTGTCTTTTTTGAGGAGAACAGTCAGGTTGGGCGTATTTTTCACTTTGACCATGCGGGTTAAGTACCCGATGTAGCTCACCTCCAAAAGAGCCCCCTCTTCCACGACGATGTTGAAATTGCCATCGATGTCGGAGCTGACGCCATTGCTGGAATTGCGCTCGATGATGTTGGCTCCGATCAGGGGTTCATAGCTCTGTGCATCCTTTACGGTTCCCCGGATGGTAATTTTTTCTTTCTTGGGTACTGCCGGAGAAGGCACTGCCGTTGTCTTTTTGTTTTTCTTGATGACGAAGGTGGCATCGTTCAATTTCTTGTAAGACAAATCCGTCCGGGCGATCAGGCGTTTGATCTGTTGGGTGACGTTTTTGTCTTTGGCCGGAGGGCTGACCCGGTATTTGCTCACCTGGTCCAGATCGTAGATGATGTTGATCTCATAGTCTTGGGCCAATTGGTCAAACGCCTTGTCCAGACTGATTTTTTGCAGTGGCTGGGAAGCGGTTTGCAATTGACCGGCTTGGGCCATTGACGGACAGCAGAGCCAAATGGCCAGTAGAAGACAGGTTGATAAAAGGTAGCTTTGCTTCATCATTTCAAAGTTATTTGGTCCCCTTGACGGATGATTTGAATGTCGTAAATCGTAGCGATGGCCTCCAGCAACAGCTGTGGATCGCTTTGAGAAATACTAGCAGAAATTTTCTTATTGCGCAGATCGCTCCGACCGATGCGAATGTCGAGATCAAAGGATTGATTCAATTGCCGAACGACCTGCGCGATCGTTTCTCCCGAGAAAGAAATGCCTTTTTGTTGCCAGAGCAGAAAGTCCTCCACATTCACATCGTGTTGGATGGAGATGGAGCTGGTGGATTGCTGCAAATGGTCGCCGGGTTTGAGGTGATAGGTATTGCCACGGGAGCGGTACGCGATTTTGCCCGTTGCCAATAAAATGCTCAAATCCTTTGGCTGAGGTTTGACCAAAAAACTGGTCCCCAGCACTTGAATGCTGCCATCGTCCAGATGGACATCGAAACTGGCCTGGCCGATCATTGGATCGTGTTGGACATCAAAAAATGCTTCTCCCTCCAGCCAAACTTCTCGCTTGGAAGACTTGGTCCAGGGATTCATCCACGAGATGGTTGCCCCCTCTCGCAGCACGACTTTGGACTGGTCGGGCAAGGTGTAAGTGGTGTTGCCCATCTCTCCGGTGAGGCTCATGCGCTCCTGCTGCAGCGCAACAGCGGCGGTGGACGGCAGCCATTTTTGAAAGGCAATGCCCAGCACAACAAGGGCAAGCAAGGAGGCAGCCACTGCGGGCCACCAAGAGCGTTTTTTGGCGGGGGATGTTGAGGTCCGACTTGTGTGAGAAGAATGTGCCAGGGGAACGTGGAGCATTTCAACCAACTGACGAGCTTCCCGAATCATGTCGAGTTGCTCGGGATGGTCTTTCATGTACTGGCGCCACTTGGCCCGACGTGCAGAATTGGGTTTCAGGCAGAAGTCCTGAAAATCTTCATCTGCGGCAAAATCTTCTACTGTTTCAAAGCGATTTTCCATTTGCATGTTTTGAATATAGAGTCGGCGAGGCAAAACATTTACCATGCTTTCGAGAAAAAATTGACCAAAAAAACCATGGAGGTGACAAATGAAAACGGGCGAGTCAGCAGAAAATCAATGAATTCTCCGAGTCAACAATTTACAGACGGAACGGAAGAAAAAAAGAGAAAAATATCAGGCCAGGGCTTGGCGGATTCGCTTGATGGCTTCGTGGATTTGGTTGTAGACGGTGCGTTTGGCGATGCCCAATTGATCGGCAATTTCTTCGTAGGACATGCCTTTGTAGAAGCGCATGGTCAGGATGGTTTTCTGGCTCAGGCTGAGTTTCGAAAACGTATTCTTGAGTCGAATTTTGTGGCGCAGATTGTCTTGTGCGTTGATGAGCATTTCTTCGTAGGAAGGGATGCTGATGTCGGCCACTTCACTGACTTCCATCGACAACTGTCTGCGCTCGGCTTTGGCCTTTTTGAGGATGGAGCGTTTGAGGCTTACGCGCAGGTAGTTGCGATTGTGTTGGATGGATCCGATGAGGTCGGGCTTTTCGCAGAGGGTCAAAAACAGCTCTTGGATGCAGTCTTTTGTCAGTGTTTTATTTTGGCACAGACCAAACCCATAATCGTAGAGCGATTGGTAGTACTGGCTGTAGAGGGCTTCCAGCTGTGAGAGGTCTTTTTGATTTCCCGATGTCTGCATCTATGCTGCAAATTTGTGCGTAAAAAGCTGTCGTTGAGTGCTCCGTTGCCATTCCATTTTTCCAAATGTAAAATAGCTGGATCATCACATTTTTTGAAGCTTGATATGATAAATATAGTGCTTTCAATGGATTTTACGATGTTTTATTTGGATTTTATGACAGTTGATTTTTTTGGATTCCCTCATAGCCAAGGTCGTACCTGCTTTTTGTATTCTTCATATTCTGCCCCAAACTTTTGGGCCAAGGCCTCCTCTTCTGCTTTGATCTGAAAGCGATTCATCCAAATGACAAAGCCCAGAAGCCAAAGCAGGTTGCCCGCTTGTCCAAGGTGAAAAAACCAGCCGACCAGTACCAACAAAAGTCCCAAATACATGGGGTTGCGGCTGATGCGATACAGGCCCGTGCGCACCAGGGTCGACGTCTGCTGCGGGTTTCGCGGATCGATGGTGGTGCGAAGTTTTCGAAATTGCCAGGTGGCGGGAAATGCACAAAAAAAGCCCAAGACAAAAAAGAGTTTGGAGACAATCCCTGCCCCGCTCCACGACCACTGCCCAAGGGGAACATAGCGGGCTGTGAGAAACATCATCAGGCCAGTGGAGAGAAACAAAATGGGAGGCGGAACTTTCAGTTTCATCAAGGAGCTTGTTCAGATTTAAAATTTTGATGCTGCAAATGACCCTGCCTGTCCGGCAGGCAGGCCTTTTGTCATCATATCGCGCGAATTTTTCAAGCCATAGCTAGGCTATGCCTTTCAAAATATCACTTATCTGATACCAAAATCTTTCATTTTCGCAAATAATCCCAAATTCTGTACAAGCTCTTGGTATATTTATCCCTTTGCTGCAACGGCTCGACAGTCATTGGTCCAAACGACTCCATGCTGGTAAGCGCTAGGCAAAAGTCGGAGTAAGGTCGCATTTTTCCCATCAAATTCAAGCAAATGCACATCCAAATCATAGAACATTCCAACCAGGGAACAGAATCCTTCGAACTGGAATTGGTATTTGATGAGCAACAGCATTTCAGGCGAACTGTCCAGACCCCTCATACAGAAGATGCCGACATAGATTTGGAGTGGTATTTCGAAGACTTTCTGCGCGAGCCCTTCACTGCCCAAACCAGGGTCGCCCGTATCGAAAGGGATTACATCCGTGACTATGGCACCCAACTTTTTGAGCAGCTATTTGGCGAGCCAGCAGTGGAAAACCTCTTTTACGAAAGCATCAATGCAGAGGGGATGTCTGAACTGCAAATCGAACTGTTGGGGCAATCGCTGGAGTTTCAATCCGTCCTTTGGGAAACGCTCCGTTCGCCAGAATTTCCCGGCAAGCCCCTGGTTGCTTCGGGTGCCAAGATGTATCGAAACAGCAAGCTGAGCTCGCGCATCCGGGCCAGGGTGGGAGATCATCCACAGGTCAACCTCTTATTGGTGTCGGCACGTCCAAGTGAGGAAAACGACATAGACTACCGCACGGTACAGCGTCCATTGATCGAGCTGATCAGTCGGGAGCCAGGCATACAAGTCAATCCCCACGTCCTGCGCCCCGGCACCTTTCGAGCTTTCAAAGAGCAGCTAGATCGCATGGGGTCGGGCTACTACCACATTGTCCACTTTGACCTTCATGGCGAAGTCCTGAGTTACATCGATTTGCAAACCCGCAAGGCTCAGGGCAAGGTGGTGTACAGCGGGGCCTATTCCTATGGCAAAGCGCCGATGAGTTATCAATCGCGTTGGGGAAAGTACGATCTGAAGCCATTTCAAGGAAAGAAAGCTTTTTTGCATTTTGAATCGGGAGAAAAGGGTCTCGCAGAGCCAACAGTGGCAGAAGACATTTCACAATTGATGAAGGAGAAACAAATCCCCGTTTGCATTCTCAATGCCTGCCAGTCGGCCAAACAAGATGGAACAGAAGATGAAACCAGTTTGGGGAAATTCTTGCTTGACCAAGGGGTGGACCTGGTGCTGGCCATGCGCTACAGTGTCAGCGTATCGGCGACGGTGGCTTTCATGAAAACATTCTACCAAGAACTGTTTGCCAATCGAAGTTTGGAAGAAGCCATTGCCTTTGGCCGGTCCCGATTGTTTGACGAAAAAGAGCGACTGGCCCGTTTCAATACCCCCATTGATTTAGAGGACTGGGCGCTGCCGATCATTTACAAAAACCGAGATGTCCAACTGAAACTGCGTTCTTTCACCGCTCGGGAACGGGAGGCTGTCAACCGGAAAAAGAGGCGGCTGTATCATTTTTCGCCCCCAACCTATGGATTCAAGGGCCGCGACTTGGACATTCTCAAAGTTGAAAAGTTGCTCAGTCCCCCCAACAACCACCTACTGGTCAGGGGCATGGTGAAGGTTGGCAAATCAACCCTGCTCAAATACCTGGCCCAATGGTGGGGCAGTACCAGCTTTCGTTCAGTGCTCCATTTGGCCTATTTCGATTTTCGAAGCAGCCCTCTTTCGCACGCCAAATTTGTCGATCGGCTTGGCAAGCTTGTCTTTGCACCAACCCAATGGGCGGCCGTGCGCAACAAAGCCTTGGCAGACAGGCGGGTGGAAGTACTGGAACGACTCAATCAGGAAAGTTATGGTCTCTTGCTCGACAATCTACATGGTTTTGAAGACAAGCGCATCATCGACTTTCTGTCTCGCATCAACGGCGCTTCCTTTGTGGTCTATGGTTCAGTCGGTCCGGAGCTGGCCCTGAGTCGGGGATGTTTTGGAGACAATTGGTATCAATTGGATGGCCTGGACATGGAAGCAGCCAACGAACTGGCCGGAGCAATCATCCAAAAAGCTTGTCAGCAAAAACTGTCCGACCTTCTCAAAGACAAAAGCTTCCGATTTGCATTCGATCAGCTGATGCGATTGCTGGCGGGTTTTCCATCTGCCATGGAAGCAGTCTTGCCATTGTTGAGCCAAATGAACATCACGGATTTGTTGGAGCAGTTTCGCGATGGGACATTGGACATTGATTGGTGAATGGCAAAACGATTTGAAGGCTGAGGTGTTGAGAAGGTAAAACCTCCCAAAAGATGATTGACGTCGACAACACAGAAGCTCAAAATACCTATTGGTCACAGCGCTACACCGATCAGCGAACAGGCTGGGACATTGGCTCTCCCTCTCCCCCACTGAAGGACTACGTTGACCAACTTTCTTCCAAAGACCTCAGCATTCTCATCCCCGGTGCGGGCAACTCCTATGAGGCAGAGTACCTGTTTCGGGAAGGCTTCGGCAAGGTCCATGTCCTCGACATCGCCGCCCCTCCCCTGCAAGCCCTGCAACAACGGGTGCCAGACTTTCCCTCCAACCAAATTTTGCAAGGCAATTTCTTTGAGCACGTCGGTCAATACGATCTGATTTTGGAGCAAACCTTCTTTTGTTCCTTCCCACCCCACCCGATCAATCGGCAGGCCTATGCACAAAAAATGCACGAGTTGTTGAAGCCAGGAGGCAAATTGGTGGGTCTGTGGTTTGATTTTCCCTTGACGGGCGATACAGAAAAACGGCCATTTGGCGGCGACAAGGAAGAGTACTTGGGGTATTTTTCTCCTTTGTTTGAAGTGAAGGTTTTCGAAAAATGTTACAACTCGATCAAGCCTCGTCTTGGCAATGAGCTGTTTGGCATTTTCGAGAAGAAGTGATGGGTGGATGTTTTTCAGAAAATCAGGACTGGTAGGGATTGGATGCTGCGTCTTGCAGATTCAGGGTAAAAATTGGTACAAGCTTCATTGATCCATTTGGGGTACGGAGCTCTAAAAAGGTGAAACACCACCTCAAATAACAAAAATAAATATATTTTCCGAACACATTTTTTTTCTTCGCATGTAACTCACAACTCTCTGTTGCTCAGTATTCAAATTTTTAATATCGAATATAAAAAATAAAAATGTCTTCTCAATTTTATGGAATTTGGGTAGGTGCCGTGTCCTATTATAGAGAAAAATCAACTTTCCGGGCTGCGCAGGCGGGAAGATTGAGTAGACATTGTAACCATGTTGGGCAAATCAGTCCAGGTTTGGGTTGGCGGAGCTGTGCTTGGGTGCGGTTCCAAAAAGGAGGCGGCTTTTGGGGTCGTCTTGAGGGCGGGTCCCACCCCAAAAGCCCCATCTCATCCCCCACCTCAACTGACAGCCCCCGAAAGACCATCCACAGCGCCACTGCCAAACACCATCCCCCCCAACTCTCTGGACACCACCTGCTAATAATCAAACTGCCACTTCTTCCGACAGGCCAAATACCGCTCCCACTCCCGAGTCTTGTCCTTCGGCTCCTGGTAAAGCCCCAACTGTGCCTTCGTCTCATACAAATAATAATGAACCCGAGGATCGGAAGGCCATTTCTCTCCCATTGGCTCCAACAGCTGCCGTGCCTTTTCCCACTGCCGCAGCCGCATGTAGCAATACGCCTCAAACAAGCCCAGCATGACATCCTCCACCCCTCGCCGCTTCGCCTCGTCCAAATCCTCCAGTGCCAGTCGATACATCTGCTGACTGGTCATCTCAAAGTTGGACGGGGCATACGCAGCCTGCGTCCGTGCCATTCCCCGACACAAGTACAACTTTGCTTCCTCTGGATGGCGTTGCACAATCGTATCCAATACACGCAGTGGATAGGCGGCTCCATTGTACCAATACTTCACACCAAGAGCTGCTCGAAAATCTCGTACCGCTGCGTCCATTTGACCATCCAAGTAATAGACCCTGGCTCGTTCCAAGTAGTAATCGCCCAGATAAGAGGACTGCATGGGAATCCCATACTTGCGGCTCTTGGGGTCAGACGCAATGATGCGCGACAAATCGGCAATGGCATTGGCATACTCCCCCAATTGATCGCGGTAAAACAAGGCTCGCTGTTTGAGATGGCGAATGTTGCCTTTGTCGTGATCAATGAGAAATTGATAATCTTGGAGAACGGCTTGCCAATCTTTCAGCTCATTGTTGATCGCAATTCGCCTTCGATGATAGGCATAGTCGGGATACTGATCGATGAGACGGGACAGCAAGACCAAGGCAGTATCGGGCTGGCCCAATTTCCAATAGACATTGGACTGAACTGCCAACACTTCTTCTTCATACCCCTCCAATCCCTTGAGATGAAACTGACGGATGGAGGCCAGGCTCTCCTCGTAATCCATTGCCCTGTTTTTGCGAGCGGCACGCCAGAGGAAAAACAGACCGCTCAATCGATTCTCATCCAAGAGCGAGGGATCAATGGGACCATATTTTTCAAATACAGTCAACGGTGCCAACTGTGCCAATGTATGGGGAGTCAGCCCAGATTCGAAGAGACTCCTTTGTTGATATTCCATTTGATGAATGCCTTCCATTTTCCAACGATCCACCAAGCAACGATAGCGAAAGTAACCTGGCAGGAAGCACAAAGAGTCAATGAACTCTGTGTTGCCCGCTCCATTTTCTGACATCACCCCCCAAAAGTCGATCACCATGCTGTCTTGCTGGTGGACCAACAACAGTCGCTGATTGGTCCCATATCGATAAGGACAAGGATCTCGACGTGGGTAAAACATCATATTGGCACAAATGTCTGCAGGCAAATACAAACTCATGGAGTCCGTCCTACCGTGTGGATGATAACGCCCAGCAACACCGAGTCCCAAAATATCGGTCAATTCTTGGTACACAACTGCCAACTGGCTGGTATCCTCTATTTCAAAAAGCCGAATGTGCAATTGGTCGTTTTGGGGAGAGAGGGGCTGGCCTTCGGCATCAAAGAGGGAGCGGATGAGCAAGCCACCACCACCGCCAGGTTGGGCATTGGAAGAGGTCCACATGCCGCAGCACAGCAGCAATGCGAGGAACCAAACTTGGGTCCTGGATCGAAGAAGAGCGACAGCATTTGTAGGGGGTAAAAAGACAAACATACTCGTTTTCCAGCTTTTTGATGAGTAACAGAAAAGCATCTTGCCACCTTCTTCCCCAACTGTCATTTTCACCTCCTCAATCGCTCCAGTAAATATTCATAGAAATGATCTACGTCTACCTTTACTGCCATTTGAGCCGCATGACCATCATCGGCCAGATAGGTCTGGCCAGCGTTTGGTGGACGGGTGCCGATGCGAAGTCGGATGTCTTCCAGTTGGAAAGCTTCTGGTATGTCCAGGTAGGAGGTGGCCAGAATGTCCCACATAAAGTAAACGTAATGATAGGTCGGAATGGTATCAATGGTCAAGGCCCAGCATTGGCCCGCCAAATTGGAAATCGGATACTCGGCCTGACGTGCCAGCTCCGACAGGAATGATTTTTTGACGGGAACTTGGTTGGTGACGTCCAGTGGAATGAAAATCAAGGGAAGTTCATAGGTCAGCAATTTGGCCGCTCGCATGGGGTCCCAGTAAACATTCCACTCTGCTGTGCCATCGTGTTGAAAGTTTTGGACATTTCCCTGACAGCGGAAGGCTCCTCCCATCCAAATGACTTTGGAAATCTTCTGCTGAATGGATGGGGCTTTTTCCAAAGCCATGACCAAGTTGGAGCAAGGGCCCGTCATGAGGATGCTGACGGGCCGAGAGGCGGATTGCAAGCTGCCGATGAGTAAATCCACCGTGTGTGGGGCGGTGTATGGATCGGGGCCTTTGGGCAAATTGATCATCATGGGCAGAGCGTTGATGACTTCGGGGCGGGCACGCCATTCATTGGGAAAGGCGTTGACACCGTAGTAGTCAGAACAACCGATGGGGATATCGGTGCGACCGAACAGCTCCAATATCTTGTAAGAACTTTCCACCGCTGGTTCCAAGAAGCAATCTGCTGGTGTGATGTTGATGCCGATGAGCTCTTTGTCGGGCATGCTCAAAAGCAAAATTTGGGAGAGTAGATCGTCTATGGCGCCATCATGCTCCATGAAAACCAGTTCTTTCATTGATCGTACATTTGTGAGTTTTGCAGGAATCCCCTCTTGCCAAGCCTTGCCAGGAAAAGGGAGGCTAAGGTAGGATTTTCTCCCTGATTATTTTCTCGCTCTTACAGATGTACCCCAAAGACTTGTATTTTCCTCTTGGTGTGAATAAAGTGCCATCCCTGCCCCGTACCTTGACCATCATTGGCATCCTTCTCGACAAGCCAGTCGAATTCAAATTGGCTGTAGAAAGTGCCATTTCTCCTGCTTTTTGAACTCATTTGAAAAAAATCCGACCAAAAGTGTGATACATCCAACATCTTTTCGAATCATGTAGTAAAGAAAAGAACCATTGGATCACAAGACAGAAACATTTCTCGCTCTCATCGACGACAACAAAAAGTTGATTTACAAAATCGTGAATGCGTATTGTAAAAACAGAGCCTTGCACCAGGATTTGGTTCAGGAAATCATTCTGCAGCTTTGGTCCTCCTTCGATAAGTACGACAGCAATTACAAAGCATCCACATGGATGTACCGAATTGCCCTGAATACTGCCATTTCATACCACAGAAAAGGCTTGAACCAACCCACGTCTTTTTCTGATTTTCTCCAACAACACGAGGACCGACTGATCTGGGAAGCGCGCTCTGAATTGGACCCAAATCTACAATTGCTCAACCAATTCATCCAAGAACTCAAGGAGATGGACAAGGCCTTAATCTTGCTCCACCTCGACGGACTCCAGCACCAAGAGATCGCTGGAATTCTTGGCATCAGTCCCACCAACGTAGGGACGAGGCTGTTCCGGATCAAAAACAGCTTGCGAATCAAATTTCAATCCACCCCAAAATCAAAGACAAATGACTGACAAAGAATTGATGAACATCTGGAAATCATACGACCAAAAAATGGACGAGATGCTGAGCCTGAACAAGACCATGGCCTATGAGATCACCAAGCAAAAATTGCACAACACCATCAACGCCCTGCGCCTCCCCAAAAGCATTCTGTTGGTGATCGGGATTCCCTACACGGCCATCATCTGTTTCATCGCCTGGATTGCCTACCAAGCGCAGGCCTACATCGCAATGCTCGGTTTTGGAGCCATCGGGGCAATCATGCTGGCCACCATCTCCGGCTATGTCTACCACTTGTACCTGCTGTCCAAAATCAACCATGCGGAGGACATCGCAGAGGTGCAACAAAGCATGGCAAAACTCAAGATTTCCAGCTACAACATGGCCAGACTATCCGTTGGACAATTGCCGTTCTGGTCAATTTGCTGGATGAGCCTGGAGGCGCTGAAGCAATCGCCCATTGTCTACGGAGGCATCAATTTGATTGCATTCTTGCTCTTATCCGCTCTGTCTTTTTACCTGTATCAAGCCATTCACATCGACAACAAAGAGTCCCGACTGCACAAACTGATCTTTTCAGGGCGAGAATGGGAACCAATCTTGAAATCTGCCGATTTATTAGAACAACTGAAAGAATACGAGACTGCCAGCTCAAACAGATGAAAAAAGCAATGAAAACCAAAACACAGATGAAAAAACTCCTCCTCCCCTTCCTGGCCGCTGCGCTGCTGCTGAGCTGCCAAAGCGAAATCAAACGCGACCAATACCCCATCGAGATCATTGGTGACTGGGCCACCAAGCGCGATACCACAGACCAAAATGAGAAAGTGCTGACGTTTTCTTTTTCTGAGGATACCTGCTCCTATCTGATGCCTTTCAAAAACTTCACCCCCTACTACATCTCTTCAGACACCTTGTTCGTCGGCAAAAAACACAATGACAGAACACTGGATGAGATGCGGAGTCTTCAACCATCTTTCTTTGCCTTCAAAATCGTCAGCTTCCAGAAAAATACCTTGTCTCTCGCCTCCATCGACCAACTTCCCAATCGGACCCAAAGATTGATTGACCGATACGGCTCCGAGACCATCCAGCTCCAAAGAATCCTGCCCAAGTCCAAAGAATCATTTGAACGAATCGGCCTGCAGGTCACCCACTGCTACGGCCCCTGCCCTGTCATCTACCTAGAATTGGACAAGGAGGGAAATGTCTATTTCAAAAGAGTTGTCAATCCCAAAGAATGGGCACTCGCTGGACGAATTTCAGAGCGGCGGCTCAACATCATTCGCAACAAGATCCAAAATGTCTCCTGGCCAGATGTCGAAAGCAATTACACGGCGCCTTGGACCGATGACCAGACAAATGCCATCATCCTAACAACGGCAGACAAGCAATACCGAAGTCGTGTATATGGCAAATATGCCGAACCGATTGCCCTTCGAATGCTCATACACGAGCTATCCGAAATCACACAATTCATGGGAGCCCAACTCGACACCATCGACATCGATCAGCTCCACTTCAATGAGGAACTCTATGGAATGCTGAAATAATTCCCTCAACCCATAAGATTCCTAAACCCTAATCAAACGTCGTCTGTTACCACCTCAACAAAACCTTCTCACATGAAAGAATACAAAATAGAGACACTGATTTATCATTCCAAAATTACTCTTGACCTCAATCACGTTGCCAAAAACTCAAAAAGGGAAATCCAAGAAAAGCTGGATGAATACGCCCAGAATGGTTTCCGGCTCACCTCCACAGATGCCGCCAGTTTTGGGGCTGCCATGTACATTTACCTCTATTTTGAAAAGGAGAATCCAGCTGCCTAACCCATTGAATTGCAAAGGGAAATTCGACAAAAATCTATATTCCCTCGGTCTTTGTCGAATGAAGATGTTTTTTCCAGTTTGTCTCGTATCTTGTGATTCAACAAACAAATCACAACAGTCGAGCTATGGAAAAATTACAAGAACTGGAACAACTCATCTCCTACCTCAAAAGCATCGAAATGGCCAAAAAACACCTGGCCAATGTCAAAAAGAGACTGTCGGTTGAGCGAATAGAATTGCAACACATTTCTCGCCAACTCGAAGAGACCTCTCAAGATGTCGACAAGCTGAGTCGCTTGTCTGTCAAGTCCCTGTTTCATTCCTTTCTAGGCAATAAGGAGGAGCAATACGAATTGGAAAAACAGGAATACCTAGTGGCCGTCCTCAAATACAAAGAACACAAAAAGACCATCGAACTGCTGGAGTTCGAGCAAAAGGTACTGGAAGAAAAGGTGCAAAAGGAGGGAGAAGCCAAAAAGCAACTCACCCAATACATCAGCGAAAGAGAATACCAAATCGGCAGACGCTACCCCCAAATCAAAGACAAACTGCTGTTGATCAGCAAGCAAATCGACGAAAATTTTGCCTACAAAAGAGAAGTCCGAGAGGCGATGATCGTCTGTCTGAAGACCCAAGAGATTTTCAACCAAATGGTCCAAAAACTCGAAAAGGCAAGGGGCCAAACTCATTGGGGACCACACCACCCCATCACCTCCGCCACGAGAGAGTCCAACAATCGCTACCTGGACCAAGCCAGTGAGCTTTCCTACAAAGCCAAACAACTCTTGCTGGAGCTGCAAGATGAATTGGATGACATCAGCGCCATCAAATCCACCAAGCGCTGGGGCGACTTCAAAGAATTCCAATACTTCCACGACATTTACTACGACCGCCTGATCTCCGACTGGATGATCATCAAAAGAATCAACAGCGTACTCAACTACCTAAAAGGAAAACAACACAGCCTCCAACGAATCAACCACACCCTCAAACTGGAACTCAACGGCACAGAAAAAGCCATCGATTACCTGAACAAACACCGGGAAGAAATCATCGTAAAGATGGTCTAACTTCTCATGCTTCAAAGAATATGAAAAGAAAAAACACAAACAAAACCAAGTTTGGCAGAGACCGAAAGGTCACCAAAGACAACAAGCTCGACTTGTCGTCCAGAGGCTTTCGGAAAGAGCATGAAAACAGCCGAACAGTAAAGGTCATTTTCCTGGCCGCATGTGCCATTCTCTGTGCCATCCCATTGTTCATCTACCTATCAAAAAAAGACAAATATGAAGAGATCAGAGAGGCGAAACAGCAGGAATGGGCACAAGAACGAAAAGTGGAAGAAAGAGGGATTGAACTTGGAAAGCTGTACATGGCTGCCAAAAAGACGGAAAAGGAAGGCGATGCAGCTTTCGACGATGAGAGATATTTTGAGGCTGTATTTCGCTACCAGCAGGCCGTCGGATATGATGAAAACAATCTCGCTCTACACGAAAAACTGCTCGAAGCCCTGAAACGGTCCTGCGACAATGGAAACGAAGACCACTGCAGGCTACAGGCAGTCACCATGGCCAACATCATAAACATTCAAAACGACAGCTCTTTGCAATCCTTGCGAGACAAGCGGGATTCCATGCTCTTACAAATCGGAGGAAGAAAATGAAGCGGTACAATTTCCCTACCCCATGCCCATCGATTTACAAGGCTTGCAAGAGCTGCAAAAACCAAGCTTTTTCTGTCAGTACCTCCTCCTGTCGAATGGCATCGGCCAATTTCCCCAACTTGTCCTTTTGAGCAGGCCACAGCTTGAGGATTTTGCTGAGGTAGCGAATGAAATTCAGGTAGTTTTTGCGGTGGTACCCCAACAGTTTTTTGCGGCGAATGAAAATCTGCATGGTTTGCAAATGGGAGTCCAATAACAAAGCCTCATCCAACTCAAAATAAATCTTGGCAGCCAGCGTCTTGGCACTCAAGTTCATCAACAAATCCTCATAATCGGCCCGCTGCAAGAGCGCCAACGCCTGCCCCAACCTCTGGCGACTGTATTCCAAGGTGGCCATGCTCAACGCATAGGTACTCTCTTTGAACTCGGCCTCCAAATTGTTTTGGTAGCGCTCAATGAAGTACTCCACCCAATCATACTCCCGCACTTTCAGGCCCATTGCCACAATGTTTCGGAAGGTAAAACGCGATAGGATGCCATTGAGCAAGAGCACTTCCAGAGCCAGTGCATTTTTGTACAACTCAAGGCCCTCCTTGGCAAACTTCATCGCTCCTTCGTTCAAACGGCGAATGCAAAAATTGACTGCCAACAAATAAAGATTTCGCTGCTCGTCCTGCGAAAAGCGACTGCCATGGCTGACCAATAACTCCTTGAACTGATAAAAATAGGGCTCCCCATCTTCCTGTGTCAGGGCTTCGTAGCACGACAGATAAGTGGCCACGGTGGCATTTTGCTCCAACCCCTTTTCCTCGATGTAGGCCAAGACACTTTTGAACAATCCCAATTCGTATTCGATCTTGTAGACGGTCTGATGCGCGACGATCAGGCAAACCTGCTGCAATTTTTTGATGATGAAGGATAAGTCCAGATTGTCGGAGATCGACTGAAAATTGTGAGGCGTCATCCGGCGAGTAGAGGAAGCGATGTATTTTTCATTTTCCAACTCAAAGCGTTGCTGGTAGTAATCGGCATTGCGCAAGGGTACCTTTTCCAGGCGATCCTCTGCATAGCGAATGGCCTTTTGAAAATGACGAGACAGATCCCGCTGGCGAAACACCTCTGCCAAGCGAATCTTTACCTCTGGGCCATCTCCAAAAATCGTTTGATACGCCAAATACTGTTCAATCAACTGCTGCAACCAACTCGACAACTGCCGGAATGCCTGGGGCTTGAAAACAGCTTTTGGATACACCTTCGCATACACCTCCTCTCGCTTCCAGGCAAAGCGTTCCTTGTGAAGCCGCGGCAGCAGAAACTCAAACATTCGAACCACATCTTCTCGCTTGTTGAAGAAGGGGGAGCGCAGGAATTTCCCCAATTCCCGCAATTCTTTGGGATTCAGGCTTCGCAAAAGGGCAAAAAGCTGCGTGTCTTGCATAAAATACCAAATATTGACAAAACAAAATTATTATACAATAATATCACAAAAAACTGTTAATCAACATTTTACCTTAGTTAATTCTATATTATCATTTTATAAATTGAGGAATTTGTAATTGTAAAGGCTGACTCGATTTTCCATTTTTGCAGTATGGAATTCCAATTGATCCAAAACGCAATTCTTTGAACAAAAAATAGTACCTAAGCCACCATCAATCATGAAAAATTACTTGCTCCTCCTTTGTCTACTCGCCTTGGCCCTTCCTGTGATCTCACAGACCCAATCTGTGGTCATCAACGACAGCAGCCTTGAGCCAGGCATCACCTATACCTGGACCAACGACAATCAATACATTCTGGACGGCATCGTATTTCTCAAAGCGGGAAGTACGCTCAACATCCAGGCAGGGACCATCATTCGGGGTCGCGAATTCCCGAGCAGCGGTGCCCTCACCTCTGCCCTCTTCGTATCGGCAGGCGCTACCATCAACGCACTGGGCGAACCCAATTGTCCCATCATTTTCACCAGTGAGATCGACGATGTCAACGACCCGGATGATCTGACAGCAGAAGACAAGGGCCTTTGGGGTGGTGTCGCCATTTTGGGCACTGGCATCTTGGGCGATGAACAGAATCCCACCATCTCCTTTTTCACCCCCGATACGAGTACAGTAGACGATTTCGGAGGGAGCAACAACGACGATTCTTCCGGCACCTTCCGATATGTCTCCATCCGCCACGCTGGTGCCAGCATCTCTCCAGGTGCAGAACTCAATGGCCTGACACTGGCAGGGGTAGGTCGCAATACGGTGGTGGAATACGTGGAAACCTATGCCTGCCAAGACGATGGATTTGAATTCCTGGGTGGGGCTGTCAATACCCGCTACCTGATCTCTGCCTACAGTGGAGACGATGGATTCGACATTGACATCGGCTACGTAGGCCAGGGGCAGTTTTGGTTTGGCATCGACAATGGCAATCCCACCAGCGAATCTTCTTACAGCCTGGAGGTGGACGGAAGCAAACCCGACAATTTCTCCATCTTTTCCAATCCCACGCTCAGCAACCTCACTTTCCTCAGCAACAGCGAAGTCTTCAACACCAACCGGGGCATCCTCTTCAGAGATGGAGGGGCCGGAGAAATCGTCAACAGCATCATACAGTCTTTTCCAGCAGAAGGCCTTGTTTTGGAAGCCGATCAGTTTGACAATTCCAACACCTATGACCGACTGCTGCGCGGCGAAATCGTCATTGGCAACAACCATTGGTTTGATTTCCCCAATGGAGGAACCATCCAAGACATCATCCTAGTGGAAGAGGCGACAGGCAATGAGGAACAAAACGTGATCGGCAACCTGATCAGCAATGGCAATTCCACCCTCGTCGATCCGCAGCTGACAGCCATTTGCTATGCCACCACAGGGTGCCTGGACCCTCGCCCACAAGCTGGCAGTCCTGCTCTTTCCGGCGCCAGTGTCCCAAGCGATCCTTTTTTCCAACAAGTCAGCTACAGAGGGGCATTTGGTGCAGACAACTGGATGGAAACCTGGTCTGTCCTCTACAGAGATGCCACTGTCTCCGGTTGCAGCAATTTGTCCCTGGGGACCATCACCCTCCAGGCCGATCAAAATGGCAACTGCCAAGCCGATCCAGGGGAGCCAGGCCTCGCTCAGTGGATTTTGAAAATCAACACGCCCTCAGACAGCTTTTTTGTCAAAACAAATTTCGATGGAAAATACAATGGCTTCATTCCACCAACAGCCACCCAAGCGACCGCCTTTCCCGCCAACTACCTATGGAACGTTTGTACGCCGACTCTCCCCTTGGTAGACCTGGGCGTCCCCGGTGCCACCAATGCAGCCTTTGCAGCCACAGCCGCCCAGGATTGTCCCCTGATGACGGTCGACATCTCTTCCCTCTTTTTGCGCCGTTGCTTCAGCAGTACCTATCAGGTCCAATATTGCAACCAGGGAACCGCTCAGGCGGATGATGTTCGCTTGGAATTGGTACTGGACAATTTTCTGGATTTCGATACCGCTTCCATTCCTTTCACCCAAATATCGGACAGCTTGATCCGCTTCGACATTGGCAGCATGGCAGCGGGCGAATGTGCCAACTTCCGGGTGGGTGTCACCGTGAGCTGTGATGCCAGCCTGGGCCAGTCTCATTGCACCGAGATTCGCATTTATCCCGATACGATCTGTGCTCCGATCCAAAGCCGACCAAGATTGGTCACAGAGGCCAGCTGCGAAGGTGATTCTGTGCTGTTCACCATCCAAAATCGCAGTGATGCCAACATGAGCCAAGCCGTTCCATACATCGTCATCGAAGACCATGTGATGATGCCGAGCAACCGACCTCCTTTTTTGCTGAATGCACAACAGAGCATGGAAGTCCGCGTGGCCGCCAACGGCAGTACCTACCACATGCAAACCGTCGGATTTCCCGGATTTCCCGAGCTGGGCATATACACCGCTGGCATTGAGGGCTGTGGCGAGAATGCAGGAGGAGGCTTCAGCACTGGCTTTCTCAACGGCCTTCCCCTGTCGAGCAATGCCCTGGCATCTGATCAAGATTGTCAAGCCAACATCGGTTCCTATGACCCCAACGACAAGACGGCTTATCCCGAAGGTGTCCTCGAAGAACATTTTCTGCGGGCCAATACCGACATTGACTACCGCATTCGATTCCAAAATACCGGCACAGACACTGCCTTTACAGTGGTCATCGTAGATACCTTGTCCGGTTTTCTCGATCCGGCCAGCATTTCAGTGGGCACCTCAAGCCACGACTATAGCTGGCAGCTCAACAATCGAACCCTGACCTTCCGATTCGACAACATTCTGCTGCCAGATAGCAACGTCAACGAACCAGCTTCCAATGGCTTTGTCAACTTCAAAATCTCACAGGTCCCAGACGTACCCGATGGCAATCAAATCACCAATTTTGCCGACATTTACTTCGACTTCAATGCCCCCATTCGAACCAATGAAGTCTTTCACACCATCGGACAACCCTACGGGATTGATGTTCTTTCCAGCCTGGTCCAATTGGACAGTCCTTCCTCCTCCATCCGGGTTTTCCCCAACCCATTTGCCAACAGCACGAGCTTTGAACTGCCAGGGGGAAGTCATGCCGATGGACAACTGGAGCTGTACGATGCCAGCGGGCGACTCATCAGGACGCAGGCCTTCTCTGGGGATCGCATCGAGTTTGAGAAAGAAGATTTGGGACAGGGACTCTATTTTTTCAGAATTACAACAAGGGGAAAGCACTTGGGAAGTGGAAAACTATTGATCGCAGAGCCCTGAGCAGAATATTGCTAGAAGAAATTACCTCACAAGGCCGTCGCAATTTGTCCGATGGCCTTGTGTCTTTAGATGGATGCCACTAATTGGTCGTGATGTTTTTGGGATTGGTGACCCCCTCGTCGATGTCGGCTGATGGTTCGTCTCGGAAGGCGATCTTTGCTGGGATGGTCACGATGAACCGACTTCCCTCCCCTTCCTTGCTCTCGACGGCAATCCGGCCACCATTGTTTTGAAGCAACTTTTGACAAAAGGACAGCCCCATGCCCGTGCCGTTGTATTCGGAACGACTGTGCAAACGGACAAACATGCGGAAAATCTTTTGGTGAAATTCTGGAGAAATTCCAATGCCATTGTCAGTCACGCTGAGCTGAAACTGGCCACCACCTGATTGGGCTTCGATGTGGATGGTGGGCCGCTGGCTCTGGTTGTATTTGATGCCGTTTTCAATGAGGTTTTTCAGCACGCTCCTGATGACGGACCCACTGAAGTAAATGTCGGGCAAGTTGCTGCAATAAATCTCTACATTGCGATCCTTGATGGTCTCGGCCAGCATGCCCAGTATCTCGCCCACTGCCAGATTGAGATCCACTCTTTCGATGCGGGCCCTTGGACGGGATTCGATCCGGGAGTATTCCAGTACATTGTTGACCAAATCCACCATCTGGTAGTTGCTCTTCTCTGCAAAACCAAGGTATTCCAACAAGCTCTTGTCGGCTTGTGTGCTCAGCCGTTTTTTGATGAGGGACAAAAAGCTGCCCATATTCCGCAGCGGTTCCTTTAGGTCGTGCGAGGCGATGAAGGCAAAGCGCTTGAGTTCTTCATTGGACCGCAGCAATCGCTTGTTCATCTCCTCCAATTCGTCAGTGCGCTCCTTGACCTTTTTTTCCAGCAATACATTGATGCTCTTGGTCTTTTGCCGACCGATGTACAACAGCCAAGTGATGATCATGAAAAACAAGACCGCAATGCCTGTCAGCAAGGCCAAGCGGGTGCGTTGCTTGAGAAGGAGGGTCTGACTTTCCCGCTCTGTCCTCAACAAATCATTTTCTGCATCCTTTTGCTTGGTCTGAAAACTGATTTCCAACTGTGCAATTTCCTTGTCTCGCTTCAAAGTAAACAGACTATCGCGCTCGTCGGAATACATTTTTTGCCAGTGATACGCGCTCTCGAAATCACCCAATCTTTCGGATGCCTCCACCAGTGTCGTGTAGAAGTTATTATTCCGGTCTGGAATCCCCAAAGATTTGTTGAGCTCCAAACCTTGCTTGGCCCAAGTGCGGGCTTCTTCCGGCCGATCGAGCCGCATGAAGATCATTCCCTTTACCGCCAAACCAAACGCCTTTCCATCCAAAAGTTGATGCTTTTCAGAAAGTTCCAAGCCCGTGTTGACAGCCACGATGGCCTCGGCATACCTGCCCAATCTCATTAGGGTCTCTCCGATGTTGAGATGCGAGATGGTGATTCCGCGATAATTGTTGAGCTCTATGAGCATTTCCAAGGTCTTTTCGTAGCCTTCTAAAGCCTTTTCAAAGTCCTCCTTGTGAAACAAAACCGTGGCCGTATTCATCCGCGCCATGGCAATGCCAATCCGATCCTTTCTCTTGATCGACAGTTCCTCTATCTCCCCGAAATAGCGAATGGCTTCGTCGTTGCGTCCCAAGTCAATGCTGACCAAACCGAGGTTGTTGAGTGCCTGCTTGATGAGTTCGTCATCTCCGGCGACCTTTCCCAGCGCATAGGCCTGGTGAAACTTCTTGATGCTCATTTCATTCCGCCCCATCCGCCAATACGCCAATCCCACGCGATTGGACAACAAAGCCCAATGCATGCTGTCCTTCAGCTCCACGCTCAACTGTTCCCCTTCCTGCAAGTACTTCAGGGCGTCGATGAGCTTTCCCGTTTCCAAATAGCGATAGCCCACACTGTTGTACCCCTGAATGGTTCGAATGGGCAAATTGCTTTTCATCGCCAATTCCAAAGACTGCTTTGCATACATCATAGAGGTATCCGCATCGATGTACTTGTACTGAGCTGACAGTTCAGAAAGGATGTCGAAACGAGTGGAATCCGGAGTGCTTTCCAGCAAGGAGAAGCGAAGGCTGTCGATCTTTTGATGTTGGGCCAATGAAACTTTTCCCAATCCAAACAGCATCGGCAGCAATAGACAGAGGTATTTCATCAAGTTGTTAGACTGCATGTTGGTGATAGCATTTGGGAACAGGAGGACGGTTTGTCTGTTGGGCTAAGCATAAACCAGCAAAAACCCGGCCATCTCCTGAATGCCAAATACTTACACTTGGCAGCGCAGTCACAAGGGTCCTTCAGGCGAAAAAGGCCGCATCGTATTCCACCACACCACTCACGCCATCCAAGGCTCGCTCTGTCAGTGGCAAGACCATGCAGTTTTCCGGAGGAAGGTCGAAGGGAAGACGAATGCCATACTTGTGAGCCGCCTGGTACCCAAAGCGAGGGTAATAGTCAGCATGCCCCAACAATACGACGGAAGAATGCCCGAGTTGTCTGGCCTCTTGGTGAGCCGCCTCTATGAGCTGTGCCCCAATGCCTTGGCCCTGCCACTCTGGCCAGACGGCAACCGGACCCAATGCGAGGGATGGGAAGCGCCGTTCCCCCTCTAGAATGGAGATCTTTGTCAGCAAAATGAACCCAAGCAATTGTCCCTCTCTCTCGGCCACCATGGCAAGAGAAGCGAGGTACGAAGGGGATTGGCGCAAGCGTTCGACCAACAGATGTTCACTCTGGTCACTGTGTTCTTGTCCTTCAAAGGCGGCTTGCAACAGAAGGCGAATGTTGGGGAAGTCTGCGGGAGTTTCGGGTCGTATTTGGATCATTGGCCAATCGATTTGTGGGCAAAATAGGTCTTTTTTGCTGTACAAGCGCTAAATTTTGCCAAGCGAAAAATTCCCTGGCGCTGCCCCTCGTTTCAATATCCTATGAATGCCACCCTGCCCTCTTTCTCGCTCTTGCTCTTTTGTCTACTCGCCTCCCCTGCCACCACGGCCCAAAACCTACTGGCCAATGGAGATTTTGAACAGGTCAATAGTTGCCACCAGTACAAGGAACCTTGCAGTCCCAAAGCTTGGCGAAGCTGTGGAAGCAAATTGTTTGGCTTTCACAAAACGACTGCCTATCAGCGCCACATCAGTCTGTTGCTCTTCAACCAAGCCAAGGCCGAGGAAAGAAAATATGCCCAAACAGAATTGTTGTGCCCCTTGGAGGAGGGAAAGGCGTACGAACTGCGCCTACAAGTCAAAACTGATTTGTTTCGGCTGGGCCACATCGGAGCTTTGTTTGTGGACAAACACCTTTTTTCCAAAAAGAGAATCGACAAGGACAGCGGATCGACTCATTTGGAATTGACCATTCCGGAATCGCTTCGAGAGGAGACCTGGACAGAGCTGTCTGTGACATTTACGGCCCAAGGCAACGAGCGGGTACTCATCCTTGGCAACTTCCTCCCCGATGCCCAAACACAGATCACCCCCATCAATGCCCGACAGTACAAAAAGTACCTCAAGTCATACAGGCCACGCAAACGAGTCCAATATGCCATCGACCAAGTTTCTCTCCGCCCCTTGGATGTCACCGTCAATTGTGATGATCTGGCGGCAGCCATTCGGCGGGTTTCCCTCGACAGCGTTCGCCACTCTTTTACCCAAATCACTCCCCCACCTCCTGCCACTCCCGCTCCCGCTGCCCAACCAATGGATTCCTCCTTGGCAATGCGCCCTCCGAGTTCTCCCCCGCTCAGCGACAAAATCATTTTGCAAAATCTTGAATTTGACTCCAACCAAGCCAAACTGCGCGACTCCTCCTGTGAGGAATTGGACAAAGTCCTGGGCTGGATGCAAAGAAACCCCAATCTAAAGGCGGTCATCACGGGCTTCACCGATGACATCGGCAGCAGCAGAGACAACATGGAGCTGTCAATGCGTCGGGCCGAAGCCGTGGCCAACTACCTGGTCAACAAAGGCATTGCCCGATTCCGACTGCGGCCCAGGGGCCAGGGAGAAAACCTGCCACTGGCCAGAAATGACAATGAAACAGGCCGACAGCAAAACCGACGGGTAGAAATCATTTTCTCGCGCTGATCTTTATTTGCATTTTGGTATCTTGGACCAACAAACAGCAACATCATGTGGATTGAAACTTACAAAGGACTCGTCTTCCCTTCTCATTGCGACTTCAACGAGCACATGGACGTCGGAAATTACGTTGGCAGGTTCGAAGAAGCCTCCTGGCACTTGTTTGCCTTGGCTGGCATTGATCGCAGCTATTTTGATGAGTTCAATCGCGGCATGGTGACGGTAGAACAAAAGCTGAAGTACTTTCAGGAAGTCCTGCCCGGCGACTGCATCATCGTCCGGTCCAAATTGGAAGAAGTCAGAAATTCTTCCGTTTTCTCCCTTCACCAAATGTACATACTGGGCAATGAATCGCCTTGTGCAGAATGCCGCCTGTCAGTGGTTCACCTGGATCGCAAATTGAGAAAGTCTGCTCCTTTTCCAGCAAACATCAGAAAGCGTTTGGAAGCATTCATTCAGACTTGAGACAGCCATTGCAGTGATCAGAACAACTCGATCTGGTCGATTTGCTTGCTGGCAACAGTACTTGACTGGTGGGAAGAATTGTTGTCTTTGGAAACTTCGGGCAGCACCCGTTTGACGACCCGCAAACGATGGGTGTATTTCTGCCGCTCCTCATTGAAGATGCCATAATGATCAATCCGATCGATCCGAACCCGGCCACTGGCGTGAATGATCTGGCCTTCTGGCATGATGATGCCGACGTGGGTGATGCGCTTTTTATTGTTTTCAAAAAAGGCCAAATCACCAGCAACGGCTTGCTCCATGAAATCGATGAGCTGTCCGTGCTCGACCTGTTGATAGGCGTCGCGGGCCAGGTTGATGCCCACCATTTTGAAAATGACCTGGGTAAAACCCGAACAATCAATTCCCATCGGTGAGCGGCCGCCCCACAAGTAGGGAGCGTAGAGATAGCGACGTGCAATCTTGAGAATCAAATCGGCTGTGGGCTTGACTTCCAACGGATAAATGGCCTGGCCGCTGAAGGTGTAGCTAGATCCATTGAGGCTGAAGCGGATGCCATCGTAATTGGGCAGTGTGGCACCGAGGGTTACCGGCAAGTAGTAGCCGTCGCCCATGGCAGCTTGCAAAAGTTCCAAACTGAAGGCATACTGACTGCTGTATCGCTCAAACTCTTCGTGGGTAATGGGCTTGATTTGATGGTCGTCCACCCAGCCAATGTAGTTGTCCCAAATGCAGCGGACCCGTCGCCAGCTTCCCTTTTTTTCCAGGTATTCTATCATCTCCCCAAACAACAGTTGGGAGACCATCTCACTCTTGTCAGAAGAACTGCTTCTGAGAGGAACAACACTTAGGGGACAAATGCCAAAATTCATCTTAGTGGGTTGGTGGTTGTGAGTGAGCTTGTGCGATCAATTGAGTCGTTCATGCATTTACAGACTTGAAATTACAAAAAAACTGCCAATATGGCCTGCCATTTGAAGTTAAGTTTGACAGATTGCATACTCCTGATGCTTTGTCCTTCGTTTGGTATTGCATCGGCCACAAAGATATGCCCGATATTCGATTTGCTTTATGTAACTTTGCGGAATCACATCCGAGACTTATGAAAAAGTTTTTACTCGCAGCTTTCATGCTGACCATCCTAAGTGCGGCCTCTGCACAAGACAAGCACTTCACCCAATTTTACGCCAGTCCTCTCACGCTCAACCCCGCTCTTACGGGGGCCTTTGACGGCCGGTACAGAGTGTATGGGATTTACAGAGACCAATGGCGGGGCGTTTTGGATGCCCCCTATGTGACCTTTGCTGGCGCGGCCGATGTGCGCTGGGACATGGTGCTGGACTCGCGCTACAAAGATGCCTTTGCCGTGGGCCTGCTCTTTTACAACGACAAAGTAGGAGGCCTCGATTTCACCACCAACCAAATGACCCTCTCGGCGGCTTTTCACAAGGGATTGGACTTTGACAAAAAGCAATTTCTCTCCATTGGCATCCAGGCCGGGCTGGCCCAAAGAAGCATCAGTTATGAAGACCTGACCTTCGACGATCAGTTCAACGATCTGAATGCCTTCAACATGGCCACGAGGGAAGACCTGCCGGAAAACAATTTTGCATTTTCGGATTTTGCCGCTGGCTTGAACTACAATTACTCTCCCAAAAACGGGGCAAAGTTCTTCGCGGGCTTCGCACTCCACCACTTTTTGCAACCTCGCATTTCCTTCTATCCGGAAGACAATGCCAACTTGATCATCGAGGAAGACAAGTTGTACATGCAAATTTCTGGTCAGTTTTCGGCCCAGATTCCGCTCAACGACCGCCTGTCTCTCGTCCCCAGGGCCTTGATCGCCAAACAGGGACCACACCTGGAAGTCAACACGGGAACCAACCTTCGCATCGGTTTGAACAACTACAACGGCAATGCCCTCCAATTGGGCAGCTGGGTACGGCCCGTCAGCAACGAGGACAACTCCATGGGCTTGGATGCCCTGATCTTCTTGGTGGGTTTTGAATTGGGAAATGTTTCCTTGGGCTTCAGCTACGACCTCAACCTCAACTCGGTGAGCAATGTGGGCCGCGCACAGAATGCCTTCGAATTTTCAGCAACTTACATCGGAAGTTTCGAGGACGAATCCATTCTCTGTCCTCGTTTCTAGACAGACCTGGCTTAGTAAGCAGTCATATTCACTCCATTGACATACTTGGAACTTTTTGTCTGGCGAAAGGGCAAATGCTGCATGACCTTTTGCACACTGTCCCCATCTTCCTCTGCATCGTATTTCAGCTCCACAATGATGGCTGGGTCCGAGATGTTGAAGCGGGTAAAGCGACGGGCTGTCAGGAGCGAAAAGTAATGCACCTGCTCATCGATTGTGATGCGAAATCGACCGTCAGAGGTGCCGAAATAAGACCGACGATAAGCATTGATCAAGCGAGGGCGAAGTGCGGCAGTGTTGCGACTCAGTCGATTGACCTCCGCCGTCACATTCTCCAGAGCATCCAGGGAAAAGGCCGCTACCGGTAGGATTTCCTTGCTGCCCAGCTGATTGCTCTTTTTCTTGATCTCAAAGCGAGGGTTTTCAATCTGACGGATGTCATCTCCATACCAGCGAAGGCGAAATTTCTTTCTCTCCGAAATGCCGTTGACATTTTCGCGATAGGTCGTCAGGTCCGGGCTGTCGAAGTAGATGTTGTTGATCTGTCGATCGGGATACAAGGGCCGAAAAGAAGCAGGATGCAAGCGAAGAACCTGCTTGACCACGGCGAGATTGATGTCGTCTACTTTGTATTTGCGTTCGTGTCTCATTGGTCAAAAGGGACGTTCTCGACAATTTCCAATCCATAGCCAATCAAACCAATCCGACGGCGGGGGTTTTGGGTCATCAGGCGAATCTTTCGCACGCCCAGGTCCCGAAGGATTTGTGCGCCCGTTCCGTAATCGCGCTGATCCATGGGCTGCTCGGGGACGCTTTCTCCGTTGAGCTTGGCCTTGAAGTTTTTCAGTCGATTGAGAATGGCACCCGATTTTTCCGAATGATGCATGTACAACAGCACGCCCTTACCTTCTTTGGAGATCGCCTCCAGGCACTTTTGGAGGTGCAAATCGAAATTGTCCACCAAAGTCGCCAGCAAATCCCCACTTTCATTGGCCGAGTGGACCCGCACGAGCACCGGCTCATCTACCGACCAACTGCCCTTGCGAATGGCCATGTGGATGTCTCCCGTTGGATTTTGGGAATAGGCCACCACATCGAACTCACCGTAGCGGGTGGGAACTGTAATGGTCATTTCCTTTTGAATCAAGCGCTCCGTCCGCATCCGGTAGGCCACCAAGTCCTTGATGCTGATGATCTTCAGATCGTGCTTTTCGGCAATCAATCTCAGATCGGGCAAGCGGGCCATGGTGCCATCCTCATTGAGAATCTCTACCAATACACCTGCAGGCGAAAATCCAGCCAGTCGCGCCAAATCGATGGTCGCCTCAGTATGTCCTGTCCGCCGCAATACACCCCCCGTTTTGGCGCGCAGGGGAAAGATGTGGCCAGGGCGGGCAAAGTCACTTCCCTTGATGGTGGGATCGATGAGTGCTCTGATGCCAGTGGCCCGGTCGTAGGCAGAAATCCCCGTGGTACACCCTCTACCGATCAGATCGATGGAAACTGTAAAGGCAGTTTCGTGCAAGGCGGTGTTGGTGCTGACCATCATGGGCAGGTCCAATTCATCGGCCCGGGTTTCGTCTATGGGCGTGCAGATCAAGCCACGGCCATGGGTTGCCATGAAGTTGATGATCTCGGGCGTGATGCAGTCGGCGGCACAAATGAAATCACCTTCATTTTCGCGATCTTCATCATCCACGACGATGACAACCTTGCCAAGTTTGATGTCGGCAATGGCATCTTCTATGGTATCCAGAGCAAATCCCTGCTCATTCCTAGTTTCTGACTCAGTTACGCTGGGTTGGTTGCCATACATTGGTCTTGATTCCTTTTGAGTATTTAAAAAATCCCTTCAGCAAAGCTGCGTTCATTGCCAAAAAGTAGGTGATGGACCGCAGCCACAAAAGGTTGACATTGAGTTTTCTGGATAGCCAGTCCAGGCTTGGAACCACAAATAATGCAATTCCTTGGAGGTATAACAAATAAAGGTATGGCTTGTTGCCAGTCACCGCCAGAAGCAGACAGCTGACAAATGCGAAGATAATAAAAAAGGGTCCCAACCATCGCAAAACTTTGTGAGAGAAAAATGCAAAGCCCAAAAAGCTGTGAAAGGGATTGGCCAGGTGGCGGAAGCTGCGCAAATTTTGAAAATTGCCCGCCGAAATGCGGGCCTTGCGGCGAAATTCTTCGGAAATGGAATGGGAAATGCCCTCATAGCATCGCGCCTCCAAATCGTTGATGGCTTTGCCTCCTTTTTCGAGGGCCTTCATGCAGATGAAAAAGTCGTCGACCAAGTAGTTGGGAGGAACGGGAGTAAAGTAGTCGGACCGGATGACATAACAGCCGCCAAAAGGCCCGATCATCTGGCCACTCCAGAGGCTTTCCCACTGTTTGAGACGCACCTCTCGGTTGACGTATTGGTCTTCAGAGCGAGAAATCCCCTTGGCTTGCAAACCCTTGGCCAGCATATTGGCATCGACCAAGACAATGTCTGGGTTCTTAAAATGGCGAACCATGGTCCGCAAACAGTCCGGGGGCAAGATGACACTCGCATCCGTCATCAAATACAGATGATCCGCTGATGGAGGATGGGACGTGCTGATGTCGGCAGCAATTTCATTGACCTGACCGGGTTTGCCCCGCCTCTGATGGAAGGGATAGATGTGTACTTGGGAAAAGCGGGTATCGTACTCCGCCAGAATCTCATTGGTCTGGTCTGTCGAACAATCGGAACCGACGTAGATGTGCAGCCGATCTGTGGGATAGTCCAACGCCAGCAGGCTGTCCATTTTCTCCCGAATGACTTTTTCCTCATTGTAAACGGCCATGATCACGCTCACACTGGGCCATTGGTCATCCGGAGAAAAGCGCTCGGGATTGAGACTGCGCCCCCTGGCCAGCCAACGCATCAGCAGGGGAAAAAACACATAGGTGTGAAACAATCCCAGTACGCAGATTCCAAAAATGAGTTGCCAAACAATTGTCATTGATCAGAGCGCATTTGCAAGGCGCAAAGGTAGAAAAAGTGATGGGATTCGCATGTGCAAAGGGGAGAATGAATCTCAAACGCATCGAGGATGCTCCGGGATCAATAATATGTTGGTAATGTTCTACTCAAAAAAGTCCACCAACCTATCGGGATGTTGACTGTTGTGGTAGATGTACAAAATCCTTACTTCCTGTTTTCAGAATCCTTCCGCAAGTCGATGTCACTGATTGACTGTCCTGATTCGATCCTTTTTCTTGCTTGTTCTACTCTTACTGCCAATTCTTCTCCTGACAGGGGATTCCCAGCCGAGTCATGACCGATGACCTGGGTTTTCTGCAATTTGATCAAGTTCTTCAAAATTTCGAAATAGGCCTCCAATACAGTGGCATCATTGATCTGCCCAATGATCTGTGTGATCGATACTTTTAAATCTTTTGCACTCATATTCATTGGGGTTGTAAGATGATGCTTCAGGCCATTTTTTCGGTGATGCAAACAGTACAATCAAAGTTTTGCATCACCGAAAGTGAACATCTGATACATAAGGAGTATAGATGGTTCAAATTGCCTCATCAAGATAAGAATTATGGACAAAAGTTGTCCCCTACTCCATCTAATTGTCCTCAAACGAATTGTCGTCCCACATATTGGCCAACAAATCGCGGAAGGAAAACTTGGAATCCACAATGTCTTTGTTGATCACCTGAAACTCGGCCAGGCCATGCAGGGCCAACTCCATGTAAGTGTAGCGATCCTCCTTGGGAAGGCCATCGACCCCATCCACCAACTTGGACAGCCCCGCTACCTTGTCAAGCGCCTTTTCAAAGGCCTTGTCGCTGGTGTCGTTGAGCAATTCAATGGTATTGCCGCCAGAAAACCAGGCTCGGATGGTTCCGTAGGGATCGCGCTGCTCGCCACGCTTCAGGTTTTCCGGATTGGGAAAGTAATTGAGAAACTCCGTCTTGATGGCCTTGCTCATCAAATTGATGGCGACATTGTAAGGTCCCTCTTGCTCTCCTTCGTATACCAATTCTACCTTTCCAGTGATGGCCGGGACCACGCCCCACAGATCGGTGATGCGCACCCGCGTGGCCTTTTCTTTGTTGAGCAACATGCGTCGCTCGGCAGTACTGACAAAGTTTTCATAGCCCGATATGCTCAATCGAGCCGATACCCCACTCTTCTCGTCGATGTACTCACTCTCGCGGGCCTCAAAGGAAATCCGCTCCAACAAGTCTTTCAATACCTCGGGGACCAGCACCCGCTGCTTTTGGTCGCCTGCCAAGCGAGCCTCTTGTTGGGTGATTTTCTTGGCAATCTCCAAGTCTGTTGGATAATGGGTCAAAATCTGGCTTTCGATCCGGTCTTTGAGAGGTGTGATGATGCTGCCCCGGTTGGTGTAATCCTCGGGATTGGCCGTAAAGATGAATTGTATGTCAAGTGGCAAGCGCAGTTTGAAGCCGCGAATCTGCATGTCTCCTTCCTGCAGCATATTGAAAAGCGATACCTGAATGCGGGCCTGCAAATCGGGCAACTCATTGATCACAAAAATGCTTCGATGCGAACGAGGGATCAAGCCAAAGTGGATCACCCGCTCGTCGGAATATGGCAACTTCAGGGCTGCTGCCTTGATCGGATCGATGTCGCCCACCAAATCTGCAACGCTGACATCAGGTGTGGCCAGCTTTTCCACATAGCGCTCCTCGCGATGAATCCAACGGATTGGCGTATCGTCTCCCATTTCGGCTACCTTGTCGATGCCATAGCGGGAAATGGGCTGCAATGGGTCATCGTTGAGTTCACTTCCCTCAATGATGGGCATCCACTCGTCCAGCAGATTGACCATCAGGCGGGCCAGGCGGGTTTTGGCCTGTCCACGCAAGCCCAGCAACAGGATGTTGTGTTGGGACAAAATGGCGCGCTCCATATCCGGCAGCACAGTATCGTCAAATCCCAAGATGCCTTCAAAGACGGTCTTTTTGTTGTGCAAACGGTCTATGAGATTTTCGCGCAACTCATCTTTTATGCTTCTGGCTTTATAGGACGTAGCCTTGAGCTCGCCCAGCGTTTTGATGTCTTTCATTTGTTGGTTCAAAGATTTGGAAATGTATGGTTTGACCAGGTGCTTGCCTGGTAAAAAAAGGAAACGCTTTAACGAGGAGATTGTTTTGGTCCGCAACATGGGTATAGGCCCCCTAAACTCTTGAAAAACAACATACTTACTAGAAAAAAATCTTTTCCTGCCATCTTTTTTTCATTTTTCTGGTAAATATTGCCCCTCAGAGGGCACAATTTTTGAATTGTCGTCGTTAAGACATTAGAAAAGACGAAGAAGGTTTCCCAAACCCTTTGAAAAGCGGTGTTCAGATTCCAGTCTTTGAGCTACTAATGTTTCCCCTTACTGAAGAGGCGATGCTCAAAGCATAGACCCAAGCCATGGTTGATCACAGTTCCCTCTCCTTCCAAAGAAGGCTGTTCCCATTGATGATCGGTAAAATGCATGGATTCTGAGCACGACCAAAACGAATGAAGGTCGATAAGAAGGTCGCACACGTACAAACTCAACCATTTCCCCTTGTTTATCAAAAGCGAGTATCATGACAAGAGTAAAATTTTTGTGCCTGTTGCTGTCAATTGCCTCCCTAACAGCCTGTAAGAAAGACAAAGATCCCGATGGCGGGACCGAATTGGATGATTTGCTGGAAAATGCACTGGTGGTGGCCTCCAACGGCCAAGGACAGGCGTTTTTCCAACTGCCGGAAAGCGACGATTATGCCAGCATTCCGCAAGATCCCTTGAATCCCATCACCAAAGCCAAGGTAGACCTGGGTGAAATGCTGTACCACGAAACTGGATTGGCACTGGCTCCCAAAATGGACGTTGGCAAAGGAACCTTTTCCTGCGCTTCTTGCCACTTTGCCTCTGCCGGATTTCAGGCCGGCCGCCTGCAGGGCATCGGCGATGGTGGCATCGGCCTTGGCTTCAATGGCGAAGGCCGCATCCGAGACAACATGTATCCCGGCGATTCACTTGATGTCCAACCCATCCGAAGTCCATCTACGCTGAATGTGGCCTACCAGTCCAATATGCTGTGGAATGGCCAATTTGGTGCGACAGGCGTCAACATCGGCACAGAGAGCCAGTGGAAGGATGGAACGCCGATTGCCGTCAACAAACTCGGCTACGAAGGTGTCGAAGTGCAAGCCATTGCCGGACTCACGGTTCACCGACTGGTCATCGACCCCGACTTCATCACCGAAACCAATTACAAGCCTTTCTTCGACGCGGCCTTTCCCGATGTCCCGGAATCTGATCGCTACGATCGCGAGCGCGCTGGCTTGGCCATTGCTGCTTACGAACGCACCCTGCTGTCCAACCGCTCTCCTTTCCAAGAGTGGCTCAAGGGACAAAAGAACGCCATGAGCGAGGCCGAAAAGCGAGGTGCCGTATTGTTTTTTGACAAAGCGCAATGTGGTTCTTGCCACACAGGCCCGGCGCTGAGTAGCATGACCTTTCACGCTTTGGGAATGGGCGACCTGTACCAATGCTCCGAAGAAACATTCCAGTCCTCGGCTGAATCCGGAGCCAATCTGGGTCGCGGTGGATTCACCAAGGTAGACGCAGAGTTGTTCCAGTTCAAAACGCCTCAACTGTACAATCTAAAAGACTCGCCTTTTTACGGTCACGGGAGCAGCTTCCGAAGCATCGAAGAGGTCGTGGAATACAAAAATCGGGCGTGGCCACAAAACACCAATGTCCCGGCCAACAGATTGTCTGATGAATTTGTGCCACTGCGCTTGACGGACCAAGAAATCAGGGACATCACCAGCTTTTTGACCAACTCTTTGCACGATCCAGAATTGATGCGCTACCAGCCTGAGACACTGCTGTCTGGCCAATGCACACCTTTCAACGATCAGAGAGCCAAAGACGAATTGGGATGCAATTGATGCAATAATATTCTCATTACGCATAGCAGGGACGCAGCATTCATTTGCTGGGGTACAATTCCTGCTCATTCGGAGGCACTTTGCAAACAATATCCTGCATTGGGTTTGAGTTTTAACGTATTATGGCCTATATTGGCGTCGTAATAAACGATGTTGAAATTACTTTCAAGTTGCTTTGGACAAGTCGAATCTCCTTATCGCTTCTCTGAGGGTCATCAGCATCCTTGTATCCGGTTTATCCGACAGGAAATAATGTCTACCAATATTGACGGACCTACATAGTCAATAGATGGACAAGAGCAAGACATTATTCAACCGAATGAGCGCTGATTCATTCTAATCGCAGTAATAAGAAACAAATTTGTTTTGACTTAATCGCCTGTCGATGAGTTACAAAGAGTACCTGTGCTTTACCAATAAATGGTAAAAATTAGCAGAACTTTACCGGTGTTTTTCAACTGAAAATTGTCAGACTTTTGAGGAAAAAGCAGCCTGCTTTTTAATTGGCAAAACGACTGTCCATCCAACAAATGGGCACCACCAGAAAATGGCAAGCATTGACCGAAAAATCTCTGACAAGCTCTTGAACAAGAGAAATTTTAAGGCCTATACATCCACAAATCTAAAGTGTACATGCACGGAAGGAATTGCCTCCTTTCGCAATGCACAGCTGGGTGTTTTTAACTTCACGTTACAATGAACAAGCACTACTTTTTCCTTCAAACTGAGATGGCAAACTATGCTACAGAAGAAATGAACGACAGCAAGCCCAAAACCCGACAGGAGTTTGCTGATGAACTGAATATTTCCCGAACAACTTTGTACAGATGGCTGAAGAAAAACAAGATCGATCTGCCAAGTGGCTTGATCTATCCGGAAGACCAAAATGCCATCATGAAAAAATTGGGCTACAAAAGTGATGACGGCAACTTTTTGCCCAAGGCATCCCGAGGTGGCAGCCGTTGAGAAATCGTCCTCATCGCCCCCTGTTATTGTGGTAGATTTCAAGTTCTTTTTGAGTTGGTTCGTCGTTTGTATCCATGACAAACCAATCGATGTTTGGTCGCAAGGCCAGAGTGGTTTTGTCCTGCTGTATGCCGACAAAGCCTGCCTGGAAATTGAAGATACTGTAGTCTCCATTGTTGTTTATCACCACCTTTGCATTGGACAACCCTTGAGGCAAATCTTCCAAATCCAATTTGATAGACTTGTATACCTCATGCGTTCTTTTTTCTGTTGTCAGCACAGGATTCTGAATGTATGCCATATTGCCCAATGAGTCTTGACCAGCTTTGAGATAAGGGAAAAAATCCAGCATCCAGCCTGTGAAAAAGTGATCAGTTCCACAAGTGATATTGTATTCTTGTTTGGCAAAAATGTCTTCCCAAAAAGCCCGATTGACAGTCCCGGAAGCAGCTTTTTCCATCTCATCAATGACGGGGCGCAACTGATCTGTCCACCACTCCAGTCCGTAGCGATCAAGCTGATTGAGTCGTGCCTTGATCATGGCCCAATCCTCCGGACTCCCTTCCACCGTAATGCTGGGAATGCCACAAACGATGGTCACTGAATATTGAAAATAGGGACTCATGGCGTCCATCAAACTGATCTGGTAGGTGATCCGTTCTTTCTTTCCCGTGGTGGAGAACTCTGGCGCAACCAATGACAGGATATCTTCTTTGGTTTTCTGTTGGATCTTTCCGGCAAACTCGGGAAAAATACCTTCCCAATATTCTACAACTCTGGGGTGGAACTCAATTCTCTTAACATCCAGGTTCAATTGTCCCTTGTGATCGACAAACGTACTCCTCAAGTCTTCTGCATTCTCTTGAATATGCAATGCAAGACCTTGCACAATCAACAACCAAATCACATCTGGTGAAATGACCAACGGACGATGTGTTGCATAGGCCTGGTATACGGCATGGGCAAAGGCATTGGCACCCATTGGAACTGGAACCAATCTTTTGGAATCACCTGTGGAAGTACATAGCAATGTAGGCAAAAGCATCTCTCCATCTTCATCTCTTCTGGCACCCTCGATTCCGGCGCGGACATAGTTCGAAACAACTGCACCTGCTCCCATTTCTTCCAATGGTTCTGATGCCTTTTCCACAGAGCAGACATCAAAAGTAAAGCCATTGGAATTTGACTGCCCCCAAGCCAACGGACCAGCAAGGCAAACTGCAAATAGCAAAAAAATAACGACTGGTACATTGTTCTTTCCCATATTGTGTGGTGTTTGCTTTTTACACGCAGAAACACATCCCCATATTGTTTGGGTACCTCCCCTTAACCATCAAGTCGATGACAAGGACCATCTCCAAAAAATAATTTGTTAAGGTGCAGAACATAATGCCAGCTGAGATCGTTTTTGTGTAAATGGCGTAAGTTTTATCTTTTTTGTCATTCACCTTTCTCAAAACTTACCAACCATTGTACCATTCACCTCTCTGGCCATACGCTCGCTACAGCAACAAATAAGGATGTTCGAAATGCCGTGCAACTGCTGATCAGTTTCACCTGTCGCTCCTGTACACAAGCGACACAAGAACTGCCATCATTCACAGTTCACCATGCTTCTATTCGGCTGTCGACCACATCATGCTCAACAGGCAAACGCCTTCCTTGGGGCTGATTTTCCATTGCCTCCATCAGTGATGACTGAATCATCTCCAGCACGGACAATCGAACAAATCATTGCGACCATCAAACAAAAGAGCTTATGAAATTTCTAGAACAAATCAGAAGACTGGAGAGAGTACACGACCTGATCCGACGCAAAGCCACTGGCTCTCCCCAGCAATTGGCCAATCGCTTGGATGTCTCCATCCGCACCGTTTACGAGATCATTTCCACCATGAAAAGTTTGGGCGGGCCCATTTACTACTGCCACAATCGACAGAGTTATTGCTATGAATATCCCATCAGATTTCACTGCGATGTTTTGTTTGAAGACAGGCCCATGGGGAGAACGTCCGGAACGATCTTTCTCAAAACCCAAGTCGATGTTCCACCCAATGTTTCCCCTTGACTGTGGATGGCCATCACAATCGGTTACAGCCACCGCAAAGCAGTCGACTGTAACCGATTGGCGATTGGTTTTTACGGCTTGACCAACCGCTCAGTATGTTGCTGACCATCGCTCTCCAACAGGAGCAAATAGATGCCCGATTGGTAGCTTGTCATGTCCAGTTGAATGTCTTGCGCACCATTGTCATACTCGCGGAAGAGCAACTGTCGGCCCATCAGATCAAACAAACGCAAGCGAAGTACATCGGTCGTATTGCTTTGGATGGTAACAAAATTCTGGACGGGATTGGGGAAAATTCGCAGCTCCCCTCCTGCCAAGTCCGCCGTTCCCACCGTGCAATCAAAGTCGGGATCGATGACAATCGAGCGGCCAAATCGCCGACTACAACCCGTGTCCAAATCTGTCACAATGAGGGTGTGGGTACCCGATTGGGTCGCACAAAGAACCTCGGAGGTCTCCCCTTCCAAAATGGTCCCCTCATACTCCCATTGCAAGCTGTAATTGGTCGGCAAGACAACCGTCTCCTCCAAAATCAACTCATTGCGCTCATTGGTAAATCTGGGTGAATCCGGCAATTCGTTGACGGTGACCATCACGTCCTCGGATAAGACCTGACAGCCTTCCTCGCTGGTCACCTCGACTCGATAATTCCCCGATCCGTACACCACCAACTCAGGAAACTGCGCATCTTGCAGTACAGAGTCGCCCAAATACCATTGGTAGAAGCCCACAGATAAGGTGCTCAAGACCACAGAATCGCCCTGGCAAAAAGTGGTCGGACCATCAGTAGACGTTTGAGGGGTCAATGGTAGTTCGTAGACGATGACGGTATCGCTGTATTCAATCGTATCCTTGGGATTGACAATCGTCAATTTCAATCGATAGTTGTCTCCTTCCAGGGTGTCATTGGACAGGCGGTTGAAGTTGGTGGTCACACAATCGTCATCGCCAAATTCCAGTCCGCTGTCCTTATCGGTTCCCTTGATGAGGTAGTTGCCTTCTGCCAATGGGATGTTGACATTGACATCGATGGGCGGAGCTGTATTGGTAAATTCCTGCGACTCGTAGATCGGCTCGCCATCCGGATCCTCGATTTCAAAGACGATGTCTGGGTCGCCGATCAGGTCATCACAACTGGAAGAAATCAGCTCGATGTTGGTCAGGATGTAGCCAGTCGTATCCACAATGGCCCGATAAGTGACGACATAGACGCCTGGCTCAGAATAGCTTTGGGCGGGGGGATTTTCGTCGATGGAAGTATTGCCGTTGCCAAAGTCCCATTCGTAGCTGAAGCCTGGCTGGCCATTGCTGGAAATGTTGTTGGTAAAACTGGCCATGGTCGATCCACAACCAGTGCTGTTGAGAATGGTAAATCCATCGTTGGAGCTGCTCTTGGGCAATATCTCCATATCTACACCGAGGGTAACCTCTCGGTTGAAAATGGTCACTTTGGCGTTGACGATGACTTCAATCTCAAACTGGCCACTGATGAATGGCGTACCACATATTTTGATGCAGCCGTCTGTCTCATCAGAGGGATCGAAGGTGCGTTGGTTGACTTCCCAACTCAAGCCTGGAGGCAAGTTGGCGATGCGGGTAATGGTAATTTCCTGAATGTTGACATTGGCCGGAACATCCGGGTCAGTCGCTGCCACGGGATTGGTGGTCTTGGGCAGTCGAAAACTGATGTCCTGATCGTAGTAAATGCCACGCTCCCCCGCCGGTACATTGGCCAGGAAGATGGTATCTTCTCCCAGGTCGTCTGGCAATTCAATGATGCAATCCGGACAACCGCTCTGGGCCTGGACAGACCAAGGGTTCAACAACAACGCAAGGACAAAAGAGAAGGCAAAAAGTAGAGGTACTTTTTTCATTGGAGGTCTTTTTGATGAAAAAAACAAAGCTCAGAACAACCTGCTGCAGGTCATTCCAACGACTGGGTGGGATAGGATGTGGTGGAAGAAATGTAATTGGATCAAAGATACATGAAAATATCGAATTGATCGCCGGATGTTCTACAAGTGGAGCTTGGGGTGGTGGCTGCCAACTTCAAAAGGGCGGGCAACAATCACTGTAAATAACGTCTTAGGGGGCGTAAAATGGCTCTTTGGCCTGGGTCAAGGAAGAAAAAGCAGAAAAGTCTTCGGCATTTTCCAGCAGAGGACTTTCCCGGCTTTTCTTTCCTGATAGCTTACATCTAACGGTTGACCATCATCTTTTTGGTCAAGATGTTTTTGCCGTCGGTAATGGCATACAAGTACATGCCTTCTGGCAGTTGACTGGCATCAAACTCAAAGGAGTTGGTACCTTCAAATACCTGGATGTTGCGCTGATACACTTGTCGTCCCAATACGTTGAAGACCATCAACTCCAACTCGCTGTCGCGCTGGGCCTCCACCTGAATTTGGGTGTAGTAAGACACGGGGTTGGGATTGGCCTGAATGGAGAATGACTCCTTGATCAGGTCGCGTGTGCTGACGATGCTGCAGCTTGGAGAGCCTTCCTCTGCCAAGTAGATGCTGTATACACCATCGGCATTTGGCAAATCTGGGTTTGGAAAGACAATGTCCTGTGGCCCAATGGCAGTGTAAGCACGGACGGTCAGCCCCAATTCGTAATTTCTATTCGCCTCATTGTTGCTGGTGGGCGTTCCAAACAAGAGCGCACAACCAGTCGAGTCTTCGGTAGAAATAAAGCGGCAATTCGGACGATTGCAAGAGTATTCCATGCCTTCTGGCAATCCACTGACAGACATCGGGTTGTCCGGATCCAACTCCAGGGAATCCACCCGAACCATGAAACCTGCAAGACTCAAAACCGATGGAATTTCGAAGGTGAAGGTCGTCTCGTAGTAGGTATTGATGCAGGCAGTGTCCTTGATGCCTCCCTCCATGGTGGTGGAGTCAAACGGAATTGGCAGGACGAAAGCAGAGGAATCTACCACGTTTGCATCCGGCACACAGGTCTGTGCCTGCAGCTGGAAGAAAGACAACAAAAGGAGTATAAATAAGGGTAAGCGTTGCTTCATAATCAGATATTTTTAATTTCGAGTGTGAGTTTTTGCAAAGTAAATGAAAAAATAGGATTCTATTCCCTTTAGACGCCAAACTTCTGATGAACGCTACGAGAATAACAATTATTATGTATATTTGTGCCGATCATTTCATGTTAACACCCACCGTGTAGGCTTTTCAAAGCCCATTTAGTTTTTATTCAACAATATTGTATTTTTAGTAATCGTTCAATGGCCGTCGAATGCCCACGAGTGATTTACTGATGAGTCTCCAAACCCTTTCTGCATGAAAGACACTACTACTAACAAACTGATTTTCAGCCTTTTACTCTTCCTCTTCCACTGCTCCCTCTACAGCCAAACAGCTCAACTGCAAGGCTACATTCTCGATGCAGAGAATGGAGAACCTCTCATAGCAGCTACCATTCAGGTGGGTTCTACGGGTGCCGTTACGGATGTCGATGGACGATTTCAGCTGGAACTTTCCGAAGGCAAACACCTCCTGGTGGTCAGCTACATCGGATACAGCGAACAGCGCCAAAACATCAATTTGAAGACGGGAGAAGTCAAAAACATAGAGCTGCAACTGGCCGCCGAGGCCAACATATTGGAAACGGCCACGGTCACCAGTGGAAAGTACGAAAAACCACTCGGGGAGGTCACCGTTTCCATGGACATCCTCAAACCAAAGCTAATCGAGGCCACCAATGCGACCTCCATTGATCAGACCCTTCAAAAAATCCCTGGTGTCTCCTTTGTCGGCGGACAGGCCAACATCCGGGGAGGCTCGGGCTGGTCTTATGGCGCGGGCAGTCGCGTGCTGCTGTTGATCGACAACATCCCCGCCCTCCAAGCCGATGCAGGCCTGCCCAATTGGGGAGATGTGCCCCTGGAAAATGCCGAACAGGTCGAAATCATCAAAGGTGCTGCCTCGGCCCTCTATGGTTCCTCGGCCCTCAACGGCATCATCAACGTGCGCACCGGCTACGCCAAAGCAGAGCCAGAAACCCGCATCTCCACCTTCGTCGAAATGTGGGATACCCCCAGCGATGCGAGCAAAAAATGGTGGGACAAGGCTCCCTACCAGGTCGGTCTGAGCTTTCAACACAAACAAAAATTCAACAAACTCGACTTGGTCACCAGTGGATTTGGCATCACCCGAAATGGTGGGGTGGTCAAAAATAGCTTCAACCGAAATGCCCGACTGACCGTGAGCACCCGCTACCGCTTCAGCGATCGCTTGACGGCTGGCTTCAACAGCAACTTCAACCGCGGCTCCGGACGGTCCTACTTCTATTGGAGTGGCAACGGTCCCAATGCCTACATCGGCGATCCCAGCACCGAATCCAATTCGGATCGCTTTCGCTATACCATAGACCCCTATGTGAACTTCCTGGCCAAAAATGGCTGGCGGCACAGAGTCCAAGGCCGTTTTTACAACGTACAAAACAATGTCTCTGGCAACCAGTCCAACGGCTCTCAACTCTACTATGGAGAATACCAGACACAAAAGAGAATGGACCAAATTGGACTCGTGGCCACAGCGGGCATCGTCGCCAGTCGCACCAACGTAACAGCAGAATTGTACGGCGATACCTCTTACCACTCGGACAATGCAGCGGCCTATTTGCAGTTGGAAAAAAAGTTTTTCGGTCGACTCAACATCACGAGTGGTTTGCGCTATGAACGCAACAAAATCTCTGGCCCAACCACCATCTTGGTGGGTCGTGAGCTGGTAGAAATCGACGAAGCGGAACAGGTCGAGTCCAAGCCCGTCTTCCGCCTGGGTGCCAACTTTCAGGCCACCAAGGCCACCTTCATCCGCGCCTCTTGGGGCCAGGGCTACCGATTCCCAACCATTGCTGAAAAGTTCATTTCCACCGTCTCAGGAGCGGCCCTCATCTTGCCCAGCCCTGGCCTGACTTCCGAAACGGGCTGGTCCGCAGAGGTAGGCATCAAGCAAGGTTTCAAAATCTCCAATTGGACAGGCTATGTGGATGCCTCTGTTTTTTGGACAGAGTACGACAACATGATGGAATTTCGCCTGACCCAGGTATTCCCCCAGCCTGCTTTCCAATCCCTCAACGTGGGAGGAACGAGGATCAAGGGCTATGAAGTGAGCATTGCCGGACAGGGAAGTGTGGGGCAAGTGGACCTATCTGTCTTGGGAGGTTACACCTATCTCGATCCCAAATTTCAAGAGTTTACCGAAGATGAGTTGTACTCTTCCTCTGTGGATTACAACATCTTGAAATACCGCTCCAAGCACTCGGCCAAGCTGGACGTACAGGCAGAATATCGCCGTTGGTCGCTGGGCGTGGGACACATTTACAACAGCAACATCGAGGCCATCGACTTGGTGTTGGAAACCATCGTACCGGATTTGAAAGACTTTCGGGATGCCAATCAGTCGGGTTCTCATGTGATGGATGCGCGTCTGGGCTTCCAATTTACGCCCAAGGCCAAGGCCACCTTCATTGTCAAGAACCTGCTCAATGAGGAGTACATGAATCGGCCTGGTGTGTTGGAGGTGCCGCGCAGCTTCAGCATGCGATTGGATTACCAATTCTAGGGATCGGTGCGAGACTGCGACAACTGCGCGCAGAGAATTCCAGTGGCAATGGCGGCGTTGAGAGATTCGGCGCCGCCTTTTCCACCTGGGATGGCCAACAAACCCTGACAAACCGTCCGAACCCGCTCCGACAGACCCTTGCTCTCGTTGCCGATGGCCAATACCCCACCCTCTCCAGGAGAATCGGCAAAAACGTTGTTCCCCCTGGCATCCGCGCCCCAGATGGACTTGGATGGATGCATTTCCTTGATCTCCTCAATTGTCAATACATATACAGGCACCCGCAGAAAAGCCCCCATGGAAGCTTGCAGGACTTTGGGATTGTAGGCATCGACGCATTCGGGGCTGCAAAAGACACAGGGCCAGCCAAACCAATCGGCAATGCGCCAGATGGTCCCCAGGTTGCCCGGATTGCGGATGTCGTCCAGGTACAATGACCAGCCCTCCCAGTCAGTGGGTGGCTTGCTTGTGGGCGGCGATTCTACCACGGCCAATACTTCGGACGGAGTGCTGAGGGCGGAGAGCTTCCCCAATTCCTCCCGACTGGCTGTTATTGTTTTCTTAGGATGAAATTTCTCAATTTGGGGGTGCGTTCTAAGGAATGATTCGGTGGCAAAGATGCTGTCGACTTCAAATACGTGCTGTTGGAGCAATTCGAGAACCATTTTTTCTCCTTCAACTACGAATTTATTATACTTTTGTCGGTACTTCTTGTGATGTAAAGACCGAACCAGTTTGAGTTTATTTTTTGACAGCATTCGTTGCAACTATTACCATATTGAGCGGTAAAGATATTTGTATCCGCTAAATTTTTTGCAGGCCTATGCCATTGTTTTTACAAAAACAACCATTTCGTTTTCTACTTTGGATGCTGGCATTTGCCTGGCTCCTATCCAGTACGTCCTGCGGAACCAAGAAATACCTCAAGCCCGGAGAAACCTTCCTGGACAAGAATACCATCATTTTTGAAAACAGCGAATCGGTCAAAAACAAGCGGAATCTTCGCTACGAACTCAGCACCATCTACAAACAAAAGCCCAACGAAAAGTTCTTGTTCACGCCCATGCGGCTCGGCAGGTGGTACTACTACCGGACCAATGCCCCGAGCGATACCAGTTGGTTCAAACGCTTTTTGCGCAACAATGTGGCCGAATTGCCCAGCATCTACGACAACTCCCTGTCGGAGTCCACAGCCAAAACCATGGAGTACTACCTGCACAACAAGGGATACTTCGACGCCAAGGTCAGCTACAAACCAACCTACAAAAAGCACAAGACCTATGTGACCTATTTCGTATCGACCAATCCGCGCTACACCATCGATACCATCGACTACACCAGCAGCGACCCGCGCATCGAGCGAATCCTCCGGGAGACCAAGGACGAGTCGCAACTGCAGCAGGGAAAGGCCGTCAGCGAAGGTCTGTTCAACAAGGAGATGAGTCGGATCATCAGCAAATTGCAAAACATGGGCTATGCCTATTTCGACAAAAACTTCATCTCCCCCATCGGTTTTTACGACACCGTGGAGCACAAGGTGAACATTTTGTACGAAATCCTGCCCCCCAAAGACACCAGCTCTCATCGCCTGTATACCATCGGTGACATCAGCGTGACGCCCCGCTACGACCCCACCTACCGAGGCAGCATCCGGGACAGCATGATCGAAGGCATCCACTTCCGGCTGGAAGAGGGCCAGTCCATCGTGCGGCCACAAACCATCATCGGGGCCATACAGATTCGCCAGGGGGACTTGTACAGCATCCAACAATTGCAAAGTACCAACAACCAATTGGGCAACTTGGAAATCTACAAGTTCATCTCCATCAAGTACCTGCCCGATTCGATTCAGGCCGACAAGCTCAATGTGGAGATTCAGCTCACGCCTCGCAAGAAAAGTGTGGCGGGCTTCGATGCGGAAATCAACAACTCTTCCTACAGCATCACGGAGACGCCCATTTCCCTTTTGGGGACCTCTTTCAACATGAACTACAAAAACCGCAACCTCTTCCGATCAGCGGTCATCCTCAATACCCGATTGTCCACCAGTGTGGAGTGGAACCTGACCAACAGCGACCAGCTCATCTACTCGTCCAACTTATCGCCTGGCATAGAGGTCTTCATCCCCAAATTCAAGGACCTCAACCTGATGTGGGGCTTGACCAATCGACTCAATCTGCTTCGCCCCGAGTTTTACAACCAACTCAGGGACAAATCCAAAACGCGCCTGAGTTTCGACTACAGCTACGTCAACATCACCGACTTTTACAACTACAACTCCTTCAATGGCTTTGTGGGCTATGATCTGAAGTTGGACAATGGCAAGCGGTTTCGGATCAATACCATCGGCGCCAACTATTTGCGGCCCGATTTTCAGGCCCGATTTGATACCATTCGCAACGACAACGAATTTCTGGCCCGCAGTTTTACCAACCAGTTGTTCACTGGCTTTTTGTTTCGCGACCTCAACTTCAACTATGCCGGCAAGCCCAAATTTGGCCGTTCCTACATCTTCAACCTCAATTTGGAAGTATCGGGCGCCGAGATTTTGGGCATCAACCAACTGGCCAACGCCATCAGTGGCAACAGCACTGCCTTTAAGCTGGGAGATACCAATTTTGAGCAATACGTCAGGCTTCAGCTCGACCTTCGACATTATTGGGATTTGTCCAGGCGATTGACGCTTGCCCATCGCTTCAACATCGGGATTGCCACGCCCTTTGGTCCCTATAGCCAGGAAGTGCCCTATGTCAAACAGTTTGCCGCTGGTGGGGCCAACAGCATTCGGGCCTGGGAGATTCGGGAATTGGGTCCGGGCGCATTTTTTGACAGCCTGACCGTCAACAACAGCAATCGAAACAACACCATCTTTTACCAGGCCGGAGATTTTCAGATTGAATTCAACCAAGAGTGGCGCTTTCCCATCTTCAGTGTGATCGAGGGTGCCTTCTTTGTGGATGTGGGAAATGTGTGGACACTTCGCGAAGACGATCGCGGACCAGATGCTGTATTTGGCAAAGACTTTTTCAAGCAATTGGCCATTGGATCGGGACTGGGCATTCGGTTCGACTTCAACTATTTTTTGTTTCGATTCGACTTTGGGGTCAAGGTGCGAAAACCCTTCATCGACCCAGAAGTGCCGGGCGACAGTCATTGGTTGTTCAAGGAATACAAAAACTACCAATTCCGAGACATCAACCCCAATCTGGCCATTGGCTACTCTTTCTAGCGCAACAGGGACACATCGCCTCGAAAGGCCCTCCGCTCTCCATTGCTCAGCCGAATGTCCATGAAATAAGTGTAGACTCCAGAAGGCAACTCCCGTCCATTCATCCTTCCATCCCACCCATAACTGGCATCATTGAGCGGCACATTGTTGCTGGCAAAGACCACACTACCCCATCGGTCAAAGACCTGAAAACGCACGATTTCTTCTGCCACTCCCTCTTTGGAGAAGGGGAAAAATTCTTCGTTCTGCCCATCCTGATTGGGCGAAAAAGCATTGGGAATGTACACCTTGACCTCATTGACTTCTATGCCAATGCTCGCCTCGTAGGTGCAACCCAAAATGTCTTCCAACAACAAACGATAGCCAGAGCTTCTCTGGGCAAAGAAGGTGGGATTGAGACAATTGTCGCAGCTCAGGCCCTGGGAGGGCTCCCACTGGATGCTTGCAATCTCATCGATGCCGCCCTCTAGCTGGGGTTGCAAAAGGTAGTTGCTGCCTCTCAACAAGGTGGTGTCGCGCAATGTGATTTGTCCCTGCACCATCTCTAGATCCAAGCGAAAAAGAGAATCACAACCCTCGGGGTCTGCATTGGACAATACTTGGGTGTATTGACCAGTTTGGTCGTAGACTTGTCCGTTCAATTCGTATTGCTCCCCCTCACAGATTTGGACTGCAATGTTCTCTTCCACCACAGACTCTACGCTCAGCTCCAAAATGGCAATGGAGTCACAATCATTAGCAGATGCAGCGGGAAAAACTTCCTGGTAACGCCCACTCTGGGTCAATTCCTGGCCATTGAAGACATAGCTTTCTCCCACACAAATGCGCTGCGCTTGAAAGGAAGACGGCGCCTCTCTGGCCACCAATTCCAGACTGACCAACAAATCGCAGCCATCACTTCCCCCATTGTCAATTCGGCTGGTGTAATTGCCCGGCTCTGTGTAGTCTATACCATAAAGTCGGTACGTTTCTCCGGGGCAAATGAATTCCCGAATGGATTCAACAGACGGCTGGCCTTCCACCACTGCGACTTCGTCTGTCTGCGTCACCCCACAAGCATCCGTCACCGTGACCGAGTAGATGCCCGTGTTGCTTGGGCTGATGAAAGAGGTCGTCTCCCCCGTGGACCACAAATATTCTGCACAGGCAAAGTCGCCTGCATCCAATCTGACCGCTGTGCCATCGCAGGAGGAGATGTCGTCCCCCAGGTCCACCACAAAATCGACTGTATTTTCGGCCACTAGAGAGACCTCGTCGATGAAATAGTATCCAGTCGGAAGGCTGTTGGCGGGTCCAAAGGAGCGAGCGGTGATCTCGTCATCAGTCAAAAAACAGCCCAAGGTCAAATGATCATATGGCTGATCTGCCACAAAGGTGTAAGTAAACTGCTGCCAATCCTGGGCGTCGACCACATCGGGGACGAGGTATTGGGGGCTGCCTTCTTCCATCGGGCAATTGCATCCATCGGGCTGAAAAATGGGCCCGACAGAGAGTTGCATGCCCAGTCCGTTGGTAGAAAACCCTCCGATGTTGGGAGTGCCCTGGTTGAGATAGAAGGAGAAGGTATACCTCTGGCCAGGTATCAGGGTACAAGTCAGCTCTGTGGAGAGGTATTCCCTGGCATCGGTGAAAAACGGAGCGTAGGACAAAAGTCCCATCAAGGCATCTCCCTCCCTGGGCAAAACGGAGGCAAAAAAGTTGTCGGGCAATTGAGCAAACAGCCCATTTCCTCGCCTGTGGTAGTAGTCTGGTGTCCCGTTGATGGGAGAACACTCGGCCGTTCGGGAAGCATTGGTCCAGCCTCGGGCCAGCGCCCAATCGCATTGGTCAGTAGGAAGGTCTGTGAATTCCTCGAAGCTGCCGTTGAATACCAGATTGTTGCAGGTGGATTGGGCCTTGGACAAGGTGCTCAATGACAAATTTGCGGAGAGGAACAAAAGCAAAAAAGTTGATCTCATTTGGTATTTCCGTGGGTGATTCAATGATACCAAACACAGCTCATGGGTGATTGTTTGAGTCAAAATGTCAAAAATCAGCAGTTTGAGAAATAGGCCTCTTGGCAGAGCTGGAATGTCCTTGTTTGTTGGCATCTCATGGGCTTGGAACTCTCCCCTAGGTGGCTTCGTTGAGCAGTGCGTTCCTTTGCCTACCTGGATCAGTTCGAGGCAGTGACATTCGTTTGTTTCGATCAGGAGAACTACGATAGTTACCAGGAACTCTTGGCCCCTCCCTCAATAGGGTAAATCTTCCAGGGCCTTTCGGTCGGCGATGACGATTACACTGCCCTTGAGTTGGACCAGTCCATCCTCTTTGAACTCCGATAGGGTGCGAATTACCGTCTCTTTGGAGGTGCCCACCAATTGTGCCAGGTCCTCGCGAAGCAACTTGATCTCGGCATGGCCATCTTTTTCATAGCGGTCGTAGAGGTTGACCAGGGTATCGGCCACTCGTCGACGGACCGAGTCGTAGGCCAAGTGAAGCAATCGCTCTTCGATTTCTGTGACGTGTTTGGCAAGCAGCTTGATGAGTTGTCCCGCCACGCTGGCATCCTTGTACAGCAAGCTCAAAAAATCATCCTTTGGCAAAAGGCTCAATTGACAATCTTCCAAAGCCTCTGCACTCAAGCTGTAGGGGGCATTGCGGATCAGGGGAATGTAGCCAATGAAGTCGGTTTCCTTGACGATTTCCGTGATGATTTCTTTGCCATCTTCATTGGACTTGTAGAGTTTGATCTTTCCTTTGTTGATGAAGTAGACCTGTCGCGGATGGCTCCCCTCTTCGAAGATGATGTCTCTTTTGCGATAGGTCCGCAGTTCGCATTCTTGGATCAAGGACTCAAAGACAGCATTCCCCCGGGCTTCCTGCAAAAAGCGATTCAAGACCTCGCCAGAATCCGATTGGGTTTGTTTGATTCGCTCGCTCTTTTTGAGGCGCATCTCCACTGCGTTCAACAACTCCACATCGTCGTAGGGCTTGGTGATGTAATCGTCGGCGCCGAGGTTCATGCCCTTGCGAAAATCGACCTGTTCGCTTTTGGCTGTTAGAAAAATGAAGGGGATGTCGGCCGTTTCTTCTCGGGCACTCAAGATTCGCAACACGCCATATCCATCCAATTGTGGCATCATGACATCGCAGAGAATCAAATCGGGTTGTTTGGCAATCGCCAATTTGGCCCCCTCCCGGCCATTGGGCGCGGCAAAGACCTCGTAGTTGGACAGCTCCAACAGCTCTTGTAAGTTCTCGCGAACATCCTCATTGTCCTCTATGATGAGTAGCGTTTTCATGTCGAATGAATTGGTATGTGCAATGTAAAAGTAGAGCCTTCTCCTTGCCGACTCTCAAAGCTGATCCGGCCTTTCATCAGGTCCATGTATCGCTGCAAAATGGTCAGGCCCAATCCTGTCCCTTTGATGTTGATGGCATTTTTGGCTCGAAAAAATCGGGTGAACAGATGGGTCTGGTCCCCGGTCGGAATGCCCATGCCCTGGTCGATGACAGAGATGTTCAGATGGTCCTTCTCGGTGGTGGCTTTGATGCGGATGGATTGTCCTTCCTCGGAGTATTTGCTGGCATTGGTCAACAAATTGATCAGGCTGTTGCGCAACAATCGCTTGTCGAAGTGAAAGCTTCGCTCCTCGTCAAAGCCCTCATACGCGAGCTGTTGGTCTTTTTTCAAAAGGGGTTGAATGTCCTCGATGAGTTTGTGGCAAAAATCATTGAAGTCATGCGCTTGGGGGTTGAAGGATACCTTGTTTTCCTCCAGCTTGCTCAAGGACAAAAAGTCCTCCAGGATGTTGGTGAGGTTCTTGACCGACGCCTTGATTTTTTCGATGTGTTTTTCCCGCCTGAGTTGTTGCTCGCTCAGGGTGTATCGCCCCAGAAGTCCAGCAGAAGACAAAATGGTGCTCAGAGGGGTTCGAAATTCATGGGAGGCCATGGAGACAAAGCGACTCTTCAACTCGTTGAGTTCTTTTTCCTTACTCAAGGCCTGTTTCAGTTCTTGCTGACTGGTCCGCAAAGCCGCTTCCACAGACTTTCGCTCCTGGACCTCCAAGAGCAATTTGTTGATGGCCTCGGCCAATTCCTCTGTTCGTTCCTCCACTCGTTTTTCCAAGTTTTGATTGAGCTGCAGCAACTGGTTTTCTGCCTCTTTCTCCTTGGTCAAATCGTGTATGATGCCTGTAAAAATTCGTCGATTCCTCAGCAGCACTTCACTGACCGCCAATCGAAAGGGAAACTCCGTACCGTTCTTTTTGAGTCCATCGACAACCCGACCGATTCCAATGATGCGCTTATCGCCTGTCTTTTTGTAATTGTCAATGTATCCGTCGTGCTTTTCCCGATGAGGTGTTGGCATGAGCATCTTGATGTTTCTGCCGATGATCTCCTGGGGTTCATAGCCAAACAGATTTGCCCCCGCCTCATTGATGGTCTCCACAGTGCCCACTGAATCGATGGTGATGATGCCATCAATGGCCGTATCCACAACTGCTTTGAAGCGCAGGGCGAGGTCCTCCAGAGATTCTTCGGATTGATCTGACATGTGGCTTTCTTTAGGGACGAAATTTACACAATTCCGGCAAGATAAGGCAGATTGGCCAGAAAGAGGCCCCTCCCCAAACTCCATTTGCGAAGGCAGTCAATTTTCCTTATTTTTGTCTGGTAAAGCAAGTGAAAACACATTGCCATCTCCACGACCGCATACACCAGTACAGATATACATCATTGATTGACGGCAACTCGTCCCAGCAGGCAACGACTGGGGTGTTTCGGTTTTTGCTTCATTTGTTCATCTCGATATTACAAACTATGAAAATGTTCAAACATCTACTATCCGCTCTGGCACTATTGCTGGTTTGCCAAGTAGCAGTCGCCCAAACCACACTGACCTTGCGCCCAGGCCCCAACAAGGGGAAGGACTCCAAAATATGGGACAATGTGCCCAGAGGAGGAATCGACAGAAATTTCGGGGATCGCGAAAGTCTCAACGCCTACACCTGGACCAATCAGGGCCGACTGGCCGTCAAGCGGGTGTTCCTGGAATTTGACCTGTCCGACATTCCCGCCGATGCCAACATTCTGCAAGCCAAACTCTTTTTGTACTACAACCCAACCGACCCATTCGAAAGCTTTCAATTCCACACTGGCAACAATGAGCTTTACGTCCAAAGAGTCACGGAGCCTTGGGAGGAGATGGCCATCACTTGGCGCAACCAACCCAATACCACCACCCAGAATCGCCTGCGGGTGCCAGCCAGCAACAGGGGCGACCAAAATTATGAAATGAATGTGACCGCCTTGGTGCAAGACATGTTCCGTCCGGGCAGCACGGGCAATCACGGGTTCATGGTCCGCCTGGTAGATGAAATCAACTTTTACAAGGCCGTACTCTTTGCCGCCAGCGAACATCCCAACCGCAGACTGCGCCCCAAGCTGGTCGTAACCTATGACGAGCAAGGTGGTGGTGAGCCCGACAACTGTGTCTTTCTCAAACCAGGAGTCGACCAAGGCAAGGACAGCAAAATATGGGACAATGTACCCAGAGGAGGCGTCAACAGCAACTATGGCAATCGCGAAAGTCTCAACATCTATACCTGGACCAACCAAGGCCGATTGGCAGTCAAGCGGGTCTTTCTGGAATTCGATTTTTCCGCCATTCCTGCCAATGCCGTCATTGAAAAGGCGGGCTTGTCCTTGTATTACAACCCAAGCGATCCATTCGAGAGTTTCAGTACGCACACAGCCGGCGTCAACGACATGTACATCCAGCGGGTGCTGAACGCCTGGGATGAAAATACCATTACGTGGAACAACCAACCCGCCACCACGGCCACCAATCAAGTGAGCGTGCCGCCAAGCCCCACCGGAACCTCCGACTACAACATCGACATGACCCAACTGGTCCAGGACGTTGTCCTCTCCTCAGAAGGAAACAATGGCTTCATGATCCGGATGGCAGACGAGGTCAATTTCTACAAGGGCACCCTTTTGGCCTCCAGCGAGCATCCCAATGCCAACCTCCACCCATCTTTGGAAGTGTGCTGGCAAGGGCCTGACAATCTCATCAACTCCACCAATGAGCAATTGCAAGAACTCGATTTTGAGGCCTTCCCCAACCCTTCCAGTGGACTGGTTGAGTTGCAATTGCCCCAAGGAGCTGCTTCTGATGGGCTTCAGATGGAGTTGTACGACCTCATTGGACAGAGAGTGGCTTTTGAGCGATGGAGCGCAAACCAGTTGTACATCGCCACCAAAGGCATTTACCTCTTGGTGATTCAAGACGAAAATGGCCTGCGCGCCAGCCAAAAAATCGTCATTCAGTAAGTTGGGACGGCACTTTTACCAAGAAGAACAGGGTCCGAATGTGCAAAGAGTGCATTCGGACTTTTTGTTGGGACCATGGCTCATTGTTTTCGTTCGCTCAAAAAAGCCTCGATTTCGTGGCGATGGGGAGCGGAGGGCTGGGCACCCATGCGGGTGACGGCGATGGCAGCGGCGGCGGATGCAAAGCGGAGGGCTTTTGGGAGTGGCATTTCTTCGACATAGGCCACCGCAAGACTGCCGCAAAATACATCGCCAGCGGCAGTGGTATCAACAGCATCGACCACAAAGGCAGGGATGTGGATTTCTTCTGCAGCAGAATACAGGATGGCGCCGGCCTTGCCCAAGGTCACCACGAGCATGCGAAGTCCGCTTTGAAGCAATTTGGCGGCAGACAGGCGGGCCGTCTCTGGGTCGTGTACGGGCAGGCCTGATAGGAAAGCAGCTTCTACTTCGTTGACCACCAGGATGTGGGCCTTGCTGATGAGCGACTTGTCGAAGGCCAGTGCGGGGGCGACATTCCACAGGACTGGGATGTTTTGTTCTTCGGCCACTTGCAAGATGTAGGCAATGCTGGCTTCGGGAATTTCGAATTGCAATACAATCAGGGCTGCTTGCGTAATGAGTGGCAGGGCCTGGCGAAGGCGGGCTTCATCCAGTCGGCCATTGGCACCAGAGGCAACCGAAATGTAGTTTTCCCCCTCTCCCCCAACCATGATCAATGCATGCCCACTGGCGATGCCCTCCTCTTGAAAAACATACTGAATGTCGATCCCATCGACCTCCAAGCTGCGAAGCATCTGCGGACTGTTGGCATCATCGCCCACACAATTGACAAAGGCCACTTCTCCCCCGGCACGTGCGGCCGCCACCGCCTGGTTGGCACCTTTGCCTCCAAAGACCTGCAGGAAATGACCATCGATCACTGTCTCTCCCTTCTCGGGTAACTGTCCCACTTTCATGATCAGGTCGATGTTGGAGCTTCCGATGACAACAATTTTCTTTTCCATGGCTGGTGATTGAGTGAATGAAGGAACAGTGCAAATATAATGGTCTTGTACCAGGAAAGCCTTTGAAAATTGGTGAACCCTTCCGACAAACTGCTGTTAGAGTTTCAAGCAAAAAACAAATCCAAACAGATTGACTATGACAACTCCTCGCGACAAATCTGCCAAAAATGTATTGGGTGGGCCACTAGAGTCCTGTTGTACCGACCCTATGACGGGATACTACCGCAATGGTCGTTGTGATACCGGAGCGGATGATTATGGCACCCATGTCGTGTGTGCGCAAATGACTTCTGCGTTTTTGGAATTTACCAAGAAGAGGGGCAATGACCTGAGTACGCCACTTCCTGAATACAATTTTCCGGGATTGAAGCCTGGCGATGGCTGGTGCTTGTGTGCCTTGCGCTGGCGGGAGGCCTTCCAGGCGGGTGTCGCTCCCCCTGTCAAACTCAAGAGTACCCATCAAAAAGCATTGGAATTCATTCGATTGGAAGACTTGTTGGCCCACAGTTACAAAGAGGCCCGTTGATCCAGCCTTTATTCCCACTCCTTCAACAACCTCTGCGCTTGCTGATATTTGTATTGCCCGTTTTCGATTTGTGACAAAACGGCCTTGGCAGCCGTGACATTTTCCGCTTGCAAATGGGCCAGGGCAAGATACCATCGGCTTTGTTCCACCAATAAATGATCTCCCGACTGCAACCGACTCAGCTCATCAATGGCTTGTTGTGACTGACCAGTGGACAGGGCGCAGAGTGCCGCGTAAAAGGCATAGGTGGGATTGTCTGGCGCTTGCTGTTGAAGGGCAGCAAAGAGACGAGCAGCCTCGGGGTAGTTGGCTTGCTGATAGGCTCGAATGGCTTGTTGTAGGTCCTGTGCATTGGGCTGGCCAGGGCTGGTGGAGCGATCTTCCAGCAGGAGTTGATAGGGTTCGTAATGCTGTGCATAGAGTTCCGAAGCATCCTTGGTTCCGGGCTGTAGAAAGGTGTAGGTGAAAATCCCGATGGCCAAAAGCGCGGCAATGCCAATGATGGAGCGAATGGAAAAGATGGATCGCGATGGCTTCGAAGGGCGGCCGCTGGAAGCCTTCCAAACCTCGTCGACTTCCTTGATTCTGGTCCTCAACTCATGAACCTCCTCTCCTGCCAGGACCTCTGCCAATTCTCGCTGCAATTGTACTTCCTGTCGCAAGGCTTCTTCCTGGGCCAAACGAGCCTCGAAGCGCGCGCGTTCCTCGACAGACATCTGTTTGTCCAGATAGCGTTCGATTTGTTCGTACTCTTGTTGCTTAGACATAATTCACTGTTGAGGGTTATTGCAATTCCCGGAAGCGACCATCCTCTCGGATGCTTTTGATCAGCTTTTCCTTGCAAATGAATTTTCGCTTTTTGATGTAGCTTTCGCTGGTGTTCAGTCTTTCAGCGATGGTGGCCATGGGAACTTTGTCGAAGAACCAGCGCAAAATCTTTTGGCAATTCTCACCCAGGGCATCAAAGCGTTCCAAAAAAAGTTGTTCTCTTTCGGATCGTTCCGTTTGGTGGACCATGGCGGCATCCAATTGGACGGTGGCCCAGTCTTCGGGAGCCTTCAGCTCGACGCGTTGTTGTTTGCGAAGCCGACTCAACCACAGATTGCGACAGATGATGCGGATGTAACTTTTCAGGCTGCAACTGAGTGCAAAATCCTTTTGTTTCATTCGCCGGTACAAGGCCAGCAGGGCCTCCTGAAAGACATCCCGGGCATCTGCCTCTGTGCCTTGGTTGTTTTTTACCCAATCAATCACCGATGGAAGCGCCAGATCGTACATCGTCCGGATCTTTCTACTGTCGGCATTCAACAGCCCGCGCAGCAAGTCTTGATCCTCTTGTGATTGAGCACTGATTGTATTCATATAGCAGAATGACTCCCAAGGTTACCCCCAAAAGCAAAAATTTATTTCTAAAAACGAAAGTAGGCAATTTTTTTCGTTGGTGAGAAAGGTTTGGAGATGGTACAGGTAACCTTTTGCAGGCCAATGCGATATGATGGTAAAACAGACTGGCCGAGAAGTTGCATAGCTGCGCGAAAGTGTGCAACTTCCCGCAGGCCAAGCCAAGCACACATCAAGCAACAATTCATGCGCATCATTTTCATCCTTTTGTTTTTGACCAATGGCGGTTGGTTGCTCCCCGCTCTGACTGCCCAACATACCATCGACCAAGCCCGTGCCGATTACCGTGCTGGCAAGGAGGCCTACTACGATGGCCAATACCACAAAGCTCTTGGGTTGCTGGAAAAGGCCCTGGCCGGATTTGAGAACATCGATGGGCCAGAAAGCGAATACGTCGCCAAAACTTGCCTGCGCATTGGGCATGCATACAGACGTCTGCGAAGACATCCAGCAGCTCTGGAATGGCTGGGACGCGGGCAGGCTTTGGCCGAAAAGCTGGAGGAGTTCGACGAAAAGGATTTGGCGAGCATTCAGATTGACATCGGCTTGGTGTACCAGCAAATGTACCAGGCTCGAAAGGGACAGGAATACTTTCAGCGCAGCTTGTCGGTCTACCGGAAAGCCTATGGACCATTGTCGTCTGAGATGGGCAATTTGTATATGAACATTGGCTTGGGCTTTGCCAAAACGGCCCGCTACCGGGATGCCATGGGGTATTTGAAAAAAGCGCAAGACATCTTCCAGAAATCGTCTGCCCCTGAGAGCATCGACTTCAATCGGGTTTACAACAACATGGGCTATATCTACCGGAAAATGGGGGATTACGAACGGGCGGTCAACTTCGCGGAAAAAGCGCTTGAGATCAAACTGAAGAACTATCCGGCAGAACATCCCAGTGTCCCGAAATACCATCGCAACATCGGTCGGGCATGGCAGGAGATGGGCGAATACGAAAAGGCGTTGCCCTATTTTGAAAAAGTGGTATCGCTGACCACCAAGGTCTCCGGCGACAGTCATTCGAATACCGGAGGAGCCTACAGCGAGCTGGGAAACATCTTGGCAGACTTGGGCCGCTATGAAGAAGCCCTTGTCCAATACGCCAAAGGAATTGCCATTTTGGAAAAAACCCTCTCGCCCACCCATCCCTATCTGGTCGGTGGATTTTACAACATCGGCATGGTACAAGAAGAACTCGGCAACTTTGCGGAAGCTCAGCGACTCTACCAAAAGGTGTTGGACCGATTTGAACAAAGCGATGAATCCCCTCCGCAGGCCATTGCCGATGCATTGACCCAACAGGCCCGGATCAAGATGAAGTTGGGACGAGCAGAAGAAGGTCTCCTGCTGCTCAACAAGGCACAGGAAAAGCTGGTCCTCCAAGAAGGGTATCGCCTGCCCTCTGTCTATGGCAATCCTCCACTGGAAAAGATTCAGGCCAAATTGGAATACCTTCGATTGTTGCGGGTCAAAAGTGAGTGTTTGCTTCAACTTGCCGCATCTGCCTCCGACCTGCTCCCCTTGCGCGCCGCCATGGCCTGCATCGAAAATGCCATTGAGCTGGTGGACCAAATGCGCAACAGTTACCCCTCAGAAGATTCCCGCCAAAGACTCAATGGAGAAGTCGCCGACCTGTACAAGATGGCCATTGAGCAGGCGTATGAATTGTACGAGCGCACCGATTCTACTCACTACTTGCATCGAGCTGTCGAACTGTCATCGCAGAGCAAGGCCAGCATTTTTCGCCAGCACCTCAATGAGCAGGCGGCACGCAACCTTGCAGGATTTTCTGCAGAGGACAAAGCCCAGTTGGAGGTACTGGAAACTCAGTTGCAAGAGGCTCGTGAGCAAATGACAGAACGCCCAAATACGGCACAGGCCCGGAAGATGCGAGAAGCGGAGTTGGCCTACCAAGAAGCCATCAGTCGGTTGGAGAACCGCTATCCCAATTACCGCAAGTTGAAGTTCCGGCTCGCTCCTCTGAACATCGACCAATTCATCCAGCAGTGGATCAGTCCCAATACGGCTTTGGCCGAATACTTTTATTCCGATGATCATCTGTTTACCTTTTTGTTGACACCCACAGGCCTCATCAGTCGGCGGCAAAAAATCGACAGTCTTTTTCAGCAGTCCATTCAACAATTGCGACAAGCAGAATTGGCCAATCTGTTGACACAAAACCAAAGTGCGGAAGAATACCAGCAAGCCATCTACCACCTTTACGATCTGCTCATTGCCCCCATTCGATCCGAGCTGAATCCCGCCAAAGAATTGGTCATCATCCCTCACGGGCAACTGCAATACCTGTCGTTTGAGATGCTGGCGGCGCGCAGTGGGCTGACAGATTTTCGGCAACTCCCCTATTTACTGCGGGACTTTAGCATTCGCTATGCTTGGTCAATGGATGCCATGACCCAAGAACAAGACTATTTATCGGAGCAGGCAACCTACGCCATCAACTTATTGGGTGTCTCACCAGATTTTCCAGAAGTCACCGATGCCAAGGAGTTTCGCTTTCAGCCACAAGCCTTGTTGTACAACCGACAAGAAGTAGAACAAGCTGCCGGAACAATGGGAGGAGAATTGCTGGTGGGAGAAGAGGCCAGCAAGACCGCTTTTCTGGAAAAGGCAGCCAACAGCAAAATCCTCCACTTGGCCACGCATGGACTGGCCGACGATCAGCAGCCATCTCAGTCGGGCTTGTACTTTGCAGAAACAGAGGACAGTTTGGACAATCACTATCTCAACGCACTTGAAATTTACGGCTTGCAACTTTCGGCAGAGTTGGCAGTCATCAGCGCCTGCAACACGGCCTATGGCAAGTTGGCGGAGGGAGAAGGGGTGATGAGTCTTGGGCGTGCCTTTACTTATGCAGGTTGCAAAAGTACGATGACGAGTTTGTGGTTGGCCAACGATCAATCTACTTCCAAGCTGATGCAACTCTTTTACAGACACTTGCAAAACGGTCAATACAAACACGTGGCTCTCCGACAAGCCAAGCTCGACTACCTGGCCAATGCCGATGCGTTGAGTGCCCATCCCTATTTTTGGGCGGGCATCATTGCGAGTGGCAACATGCGTCCCTTGGAATCATCTACCAATGCCTGGTTGGATTGGCGATTGTTGGGGATTGGACTCATCGTACTGTGGTGGTTGTTTTCGAAAATAAAAGACAAGTTCATACAACGAAAAAGCAAAAAACAGCGTCTATAAAATAGACAACATCAAAAGCAATTTACTCGATACAAACAAAAGAAAAAATGGCAGAAATTCACGACAATGAATCTGCCGTTGACATAGGGATTCGTAGAGGAAAAATGGGCATTTGTCAAAAAATTATGCGTCTGCATTTGACTTTTGTAGAGAAAGCATTATTTTTGTTACAACGAGAATCAAGGTTGTGTTTTTTCAAACATCATTCGATTACTACCATTTTCATCTTCGCTAAAACCTTTCCACACAATCTCACAGAGCATTCTCGACACTACTCACAACTTCATTATGTAAAAGGCCAATGGCCTGTTGATCTATCAGACATCTTATAATAAAGCTTGTCCCCTTTTTGATGTTTTACGATACTCAGGAATTCATTACAAACTTTTATTGCCCGAAACGGGAACTGATCTGAAAAGACAGCTTTCGTACGATTTGGATTGTCATCTCTTTGGCATCCGCTGATGTACGCAGCGTCTTATTGGACTTGGTTTTTGAGATCATTCTTTTACTCAGACATTGCTTTGGCACTGCATCAACGACTGCAGTGGTGGACATGTAGTGCATGAATCAACAAAACCAACACACAAATTCGAATTTGCGGACGAGTCCAAGTTCGTTTCCTCTGTCGTTCACTTTTGTGAAATATGGATGTGAGATGGACTTCGGAATCAGATCAGTGAAAGGCAACCTCAATTCGTCTATGACATTTTGTGGTTGCCCACTTTTGACTCAATCGTTTGCTCGGTCCAAGCGCCATTGGCTGGCCGAGGGGCGGAAGAATAAACTGTGCTTGCAACGGGCCGATCAGAGCGATTTTCGGATCACTTTGAATCAGGCCATCGACCCGACCGTGGAGTCTGGCAGTGCTGCTTGAAAAGGTGGCCTGCCACCACGGGGGTCAGTGACGAAGTGGTTATGCAATGAGGATAAAGGTCAAACTTTATGATACATTTTATTTTATTCCTATCTTGGATGCAGCGTATTTTCTGTCTCCATTTCCGGCAAGCTCCATCCTGACGCTCGCCCTCTCTTCTAAAATGTGAGCTAGAAATACATGATACTTTCAGATTGTACACATACTCAATACAAAGTAGTCTGGGACTCAAGTTTTGTAGCGTAAATACTATGGAATTTTAGAAGGCCCCTTTTGAACGATGACTTCATTGAGAATGCTCGCCATAGCTACGGCTATGTCTGCGCTTCTCGCTTCATCCTAGTCCAAAACTAGCTCTTCAAAATCCCCAATTTCTTATCCTACAAAACTTACTTCTTACAATTTCTTTTGTCTTTGGGCTTTTCGTTTGTACGCGCAACAACCTCCACCCCAAAACGGGGCGGAAGAGGTCGGCGTTTTTTTTCGATTTTCAACACCTGAATGCTTGTACAGCTTGGGGAAGAGCAGTGGGCACTCCCCGCTGTTGTCTTCAGCGAGGAGGCTTCCCACTCTTTCAAATTAATCAATATCTGTCTCGTTGGTTGTCATCTCTTTTCCACAAATGGCTCCACGATGGATACGACGATCTTGCGATCTCCTTCATAGGGACTTCGGCCGTGCGATGCCAGCATGTTGTCCAACATCAACAAATCGCCCTCCTGCCAGGGGAAGCGAACAATCTCCGCCTCATAGGCATCTCGGATTTCGCTGTACTCCTCGTAGCTGATCTTCGACCCATCGCCAAAGAAGGTATTGGAGGACAAGGACTGTCCCGGAAAGCGCGCATCTGGTGCCAGTCCCATTTCTTCGTACAGACTGAATTTATTGAAGAAGAATGAGTGGTTGAACCACAGCTTTTCTCCAGAATCGGGATGCCGATAGATGGCGGGCTTTTTCCACATGATGGTCAGAGAATCGTCGTCTTTGAATTTGAATTTGACCTTGTTGGCCCGACAGACTTCCACCACTCCTCGCTTGTCATCCGTTTGGAAAACCTCCTGCCAGGGAAGCCCAGCGTGGGGCGATAGGTTGCGTTGGTAAATGACACCAAGTCGCTCGAACTTGTCGACAAGCGCCGGGCTGAGGCGTGCCAAAATGCGGCGGTTGTCGGCAATGGGGGTTTCTCCCTGTTGGCGAGCAGCTTTGATGCAGCAGAAAAAGATCTTGCGGCCCCAAGCATAGCTGTAAGAGGACTCGCTGTGCATGTTGATCTTTCGGTCATTGGGGTAGGTCGTCGATACGTAGACTTTGTCGGACAATGCATAGCGGGGCGAGGATCGGAACATGTAGGGGATGACTTCCTGGCTGAACTGGCCCATCAATGTATCAAATTTGTCGACTTGGTCGATTTGAAAGCCCCGAAACAAAATTCCGCCGTAGCGAAGGAGGCTTTTTTCCACCTCTGCCCGGTGTTCGCTCAGCCAAGTCCCCAAATCAGCAGTGGGGGTCGTGGGTCGGATGACCAGTGGCAGGCTGTTGCCGGATAGAAAGGCGCGGGAAATGTCTCGTGTTGCTATGTGGTTTGTGAGGAGTGTTGAAATCGTTGTCATGATTGGTGTCTGGTTTGAGAATAAAAAAGGAGTACTTTCCACTCGGTACCCATCCCTTTTTTCCAAGGATCAGCACAAAAGACTCTCTTGAGCAAAGTCCACTAGACTACTGTTTCCGTGGGGGTACATCCCGGGAAAGGTCCTTTTTTATTCGCAGCGTTAGGAAAATAGTTGATCAGTCCATCGCACTTGCCACCGTTTGGTCAGCGGCGGCGGCCATGCGGGTCAGCACATCGATGTAGCCTTCGTAGAAGCTCTCCATGTCTTCGGGTTGGAAGACGCTCTTGACGTATTCGCAGACGAAGCTCACGCCATTCTTTTGTTCGACAATGTGCAAATCCAAATCGAAGTAAGACATCCATATCTGGCGATTCATGTGCTTGGGCTTGAACTTGCGAATCAGGATTCGCTCGCTGTCGTCCTTGTTGATCATGTTGATGAATATCTTGCTGATGGTGCGGAAGGGGAAATCAAAGTCTTGCAATACCCGACCGAGTGGGTAGAAGGCCAGCTCGGAGGCGTCGAGGTTGTCAGAGGCAATCCGTTGGATGTTTTGGTGGATCGTCTCCTCTGCCTTGACGGTGTTGCGCAACAAAACGGTGTTGAGCATGAAGCCCACCATGTTGACCAAGTCCTCGTTGTGTCGCATGACCATGTTCATTCCCAAGATGGAATCGGGACTGCCTGTCAGTCTGTAGATCAACATGTGCAGGCCAGTGGTCAGGATGTTGAACAAAGTGGTGTCGTTGTCGCGGGCCAATTGCCGGAGCTGTTTGTACAGTTTGGGCTGTATGAAAAACATGAAGCCATCCGCCTCACGCAATTCCAGCTTGGCCAAATTGCCATAGACCAAGTTTTCGTGCTCTGGTGGCATGGGCTTGAGGCACTGGTCGATCATTCGCTTCATATTGACCTCATAGGATTCTCTCGGTATGGGGTCCTTGGAAAAATGCGTACTCAGATCTGTCTTGGGCAGACGAGTGTCCACATCTCTGTTCCAATATCTGAGGAAGCGATCCGGAACTTCTTTTTTCAGCAGCTTGTCGTGCCAGTAGACAAAGTCTTTGTATTGGACTCGGCTGGGAGGCAGCGGATTGGGTTTGCCTTGCAAGTAAGCTTGGTACACTTCCATGATCTCCCGTTTGAGAATGGCATTGGACAAGTCGTCGGTAATCGAATGATCAATGTTCATGACAAATACAAAATCATCCAAGGTCTCTGCGACCGTGATGTAGAACAAGGGTCCGCCATCGGGGTCGAAATTGGTATAGTAGGCAATGCGGGCCAATTCGATGGAGGCATCTTCTCCCGTTTCCTCCATTCGGATCATTTCTATGGAATCCTTGAAATGTTCAAATGGATGGATGCGTTGTTGGAGTTCTCCCTCTTTGAATTCATACGTGGTCCGCAGAATGTCGTGCCGTTCTATGATGGTTTGCAAAGCGCGCATGCCAACCTCTCGGTCAAAAAACGGCAGGCGCTCGACGATGAAGGAATTGAAAGTCTTTTTGTTTTTTGTGTAGTGGTGCATGACCCAATGTCCGGCCTGCACATAAGAGGCTCTGAAGTCGTTGTCCCGTTCGATTTTGGGTATCTGTTCGAGATAAGCAATGGGTTCGTCGACCTTCAGTGCGGGGGTGTCGATTAAAGTACTCATAAGATTGATTAATTTTGAAAGGTGTATGGTCTGCAGGACATCGCTTGTCCCAACAAACCGATGTTTTTAAACTTGAATGACCATGTCAGCTTCAAAAAAGGTCAGATATTTCTGTGTCATTTTTTCCCAGGAAAAATCTCGTTCCATTCCCTCCTGGACGAGTTCCTGCCAGCGGTCGGCCTGTTCGTTGTAAATTTGTCCGGCCAATCGCATGCACTCATTGAGACTTTCCGATGTATAACTGCGCAGGTGAAAACCCGTCGCATTTTCTGGCTCTTTGCGGTAACAATCCACCGTGTGCCCCAAGCCACCCACGGGGTTGACCAGCGGGACAGTGCCAAAGGCCATGGCGTAGAGTTGGACCAAGCCACAGGGTTCGAAGTAGGAAGGAGAAAGCAGCATGTCGGCTCCGGCCAAGTAGCGGTGTGCCTTGACTTCGGTATACTTTCCGTCGTAGTAAAATCGCTTGGGAAAATGTTTGCGAGCCAGGCTGAACAAGTGATGCATCCGGTCATTTTCGCCATTGGAAGGCGTGCCGTATACCACCAGTCGCAAACCGCTGTCCAGTGCCTTTTCGATCTGTGCCAAGCCCTCCTCATCAGAGGCGGCAAAATTCATCAACAGGCTGATTCCCTTTTGAGGCGTGAGCCGCGCCATGAACAAACAAATGGGCTCGTCAGTATCGTCGAAACCGAACTGCTCGATCATGTCTTTTTTGTACTGTTTTTTGCGCTCGATGCTCTCCCAGTTGTAAGGCGTTGGCAAGAAGGGACTGTTCTGTGGATGCCACAAGCTGTAGTCTACCCCATTGGTAAAATCCAATACCCCATCCGGGCGGGCTTCCAAAAACTTGTAGCCAATATGCGGTGCCAATCCCTGTTCCAACTCCCGGGCATAGCCCTTGCTGACGGTCGCCACGTGATCGGCTTTTTCAATGCCCAGCCCCAAGAGAGAAGCAGAGCGATGTTTTTGATACAAGGCCTCCAACACAGGGCGGCAGTCGGGATCCATGAAGGGAAACGAATCGGGCAGCAAGGCTCCCTTGTACTCAAAATTGTGGATCATGATGGTTGTCTTGCTGTCGTAGCGACGGCGCAAATTGTCCAGCATTTTTTCATAGCCGAAGATGCCGCATACGTGCCAGTCATGCAGCAAGATGTGCAAGGGTTGGACATCTTCCAGCTCGATGAGGCGCAGGGCCGCTTTGGCAAAATAGAAGTGGGTCGACATGGGCAGCACCTCCACATAAGCTGTGCTTCCCTTTCCCTTTTGACTGCCTCCACTTCCTCCTTCTGAGTCGGCCAAGACGTTTTCATCCTCCATGTCGATGAAGAAATAGTGGACGCCGTCTCGAACCAATTTGTAGTAATAAAATCCATATTCCACACCGTGTACGGGCATGGAAAACTGGTATTTTTGGGCCTCTTCCAGGCCTTTCATTCGTCCGTTGTAGTAAAAGGAGATCACACAATTGCGGTATTCCTTCGACAAATATTGGGGCAAGCTTCCGACAACATCTCCCAGGCCACCCCGCTTGTAAAAAGGGCTGACCTCCGATGTGAGGTGCAGGATACTTTTTCTGTTTTTCATGATCTAACTATTTTGCAGTTGACAGTAAGGTGACCGAATAAGGCTGCAATGTCAGCAGTCCAGATTGGCAGGGCCGACTGGCCAAAACATCGAACAGAGGAGCAGCCGTAAACTGACCATCGGTCAATTCCACAGTAGCTGCCCCGCTGCCGAAGTTGAACAAAAAGTAGAATGATTCGCTGTGAAGACTCCTTTTGACAACAAAAGTTTCTTGTTCGGGATCTGAGATGGGAATGCTCAAATCGCCCCGTCCCAATACGGCACGGTATTTCTTTCGAATGGCATTTAGCCGTTGAATCCAGTCTTGGACCTCGCCGCCTTTTTCGGCTGCTTGCCAATCCATACTGGCTCTATTTTCCGGATCGCCAAAGCCTTCCATGCCGATTTCTTCCCCATAGTAAATGATGGGATTGCCAGGCAGTGCATAGAGGAAGGCCAAGGCGAGAGGATAGTATTCTTTTTTCTTGAGCATGGAATAAAAACGAGGGGTGTCGTGATTGCCCAAAAAATTCCAGGAGTGCGCCATGGTCCACCAATCTACCGACCAATGAGTTTCCAACAAGGACTCGCCCAATCGATCGACGGACATTTGGTCGTAAACGAAAAATGGCAGCAAGACTTTCCAGTAAAAGGAAAAGTTGGTCACCCCATTGAGTCGGCCATCCCGCACGGCCAAGCTGCTGTTTTGATTGTCCCAGCACTCTCCAATCAAGCTGCAATCGGGTTTGATCTGACGGACAGCTTTAGTAATTTCTTTGAGAAATTCCGGGCTGATTTCCGTACTGACATCAAAGCGCCAACCATCGATGTCAAAGTTTTCTACCCAGTAGCAAAGGCTGTCCAAAATGTAAGCGCGCAGCTCGGGATGGTCAAAGTTGAGCAGTGGCATTTCTTTGTAATTGCTCCAGGAAGCATAGCTGTGGTTGTCGGCTACTTCCACCGGAAAAGAATCTACGATGAACCAATCTTTGTAGATCGAATCTTGTTGCTTTTCCAACAGATCCTGAAAGGGAGCAAAGTCGGTTCCACAATGATTGATCGACACATCCAAGATCAACTGCATGCCCGCCTCGTGTACGACCTCCACCAATGACTGGAACTCTTGTGCCGTGCCCAGGAAGGAATCGATCTGCCGATAGTCGGAACAATTGTAGCGATGGGCTGCTCTGGCTTGGAAGATGGGATTGAAGTACAAAAACTCTGTTCCCAGCTCCTTCAAATAGCCCACCTTTGATTGAATGCCTGCCAGATTGCCTCCAAAGTGATCATACAATCTGGGCGGTGCCCCCCATTTGTTGAACTGAACGGGAGGTGGCTCGATCTCCTTGCGGCAAAAACTATCGGGATAAATCTGATACCCACTCCCCCCCAGGGGAATGCGCGTCTCTACCCGACTGTCTCCTCGCGGACTGAGTCGAAACCCTTCTGCAAAATCGGGCGTTGGCAGTACCTTGTAATCGCGGTGTAGGTAATAGGTCCGCCCCTTCCCCTCAAATTGCAAGACAAACTGCAGGCCCGTCTGGCGAGCATCAATCCGGCCCGACCAAAAGCGCTTGTTCTTATAGCGATAAATTCGCTTGAGTGGAAAAGTACCTTCGGGACTCAGCACACTCACCGATTCTATCCAACCGTGATGCGACAAAGCGCGCACCTCCCAGAGCTGATCTCCAATGGGCGACAGATACTTGGCCTGTGGAGAAAACTCCAATGGGCAAAACATCTTGGACTCTTGTATGACCGGAACCCGATCGTGCAAACCACCGCCAAAACGGCTGTCGCTCGCATACTGTACCGGCTGACTGAAATCCTCGTTGAGGAAGTAATGATAATAGGACTTGCCCAGAGGCATTTCTACCTCGGTTTGAAAAATGTGTGGACTCCGGCGTTCCATCTTCTGAATGAAATACCTGCCCGTGGCGGGAAATACCCCAATGTGTACCGACTCCACACCATCTTGATAGGTCGTGTATATCAATTCTCGTAACATAGCAAACGAATTAAATGCAGATGAACAAAAGTTGTCGCCAACCGCTGCCCGAAACAGATGTCTTCCACTGATGCAAACGACTCAGTAGACCAAGGTCCAAACACCACAGCATCAGCAGAGGCATGGACGACAAACAGGCAAAAGCATTCGGAAAAGAGACCCGACCGTGGGATCGGGAAATCATCCCACGGTCAGAATCGTTGGTAGTTGGGCGGTAAGCCACAGATGAGTACAGTCATCAAGCAAACACGTACACAGTAAATGCGTGCAGCCCAAGCCCTTGGGAGTTGGACTTGGGAAAAAGCACAAAAGTTCTTGTTCTTATCTTATATGGCAGTGCGAGGAGTTATTCCACCTCTAAGATCGAGTTGTGTTGGCCGTCGAATTCCATTTTCGGATTGTGTGGATCCAGCTTCCAAATGTCATCCACGACGAGTTTGTATTTGTAGGTGCCCGGAGGCAGGTTCAGTTGACAGACCCACTGTCCATTTTTGCGGACAAAGGGATCGGCATATTTGTTCCAGTCGTTGAATTCTCCTGCGATGGTGATCCAGCGGGCGTAGTCGTGGCCTGCCAGTTGCAGGGTCACATTGCCTTGGACTTGGTCGCTCAAGCGGAGAGAATTTTTCAGGGCTTCTTTGCGGGATGTATCCAATTGATAGGCATATCCGTAGTGTCGGGCCGCTTCTTCCGGGCGACGGCACAGCAGGGCAGCCAAGGCGTATTGCTCCTGTGTAGCGGCAGAATCTGGGTAGGCCTTCTGGTTGAGATACAGGATGCGTCGGGACCATTCCAGGGCCCCATTGTCGCGCAACAGTTCGCCCAAGGTATACATGGCCTCCTCGTTGATCCATTCCGTTTTTTGGTGACGGCCATTCTCTGCCAGATAGGGTTTGATGGCATCGTCGAAACTACTCCCTGTACGGATGTCGCGAAACAACTGCTTGACCGGTGCCTCGTAATCATAGTCATCCAGCCACAGCTGAGGGGTCCATTCTTCTCCAAAGCACAACTTCAGCAGCCCCTTGCCCAGACCAAATCCCAGGGTGTTGTTGGAAAAATACACCATGCCCAGGCCTCTTTCTTGCAAAGCCACTGTCAGGCTCGAAAACCAATTGTGTCCGCCCCATTGCCAGAGGTAGCGGTCCTGCTGCGTCTCCAGCAATCCAAATCCCAGTCCCCAGCAAGCGCGGCTTCCATCAAAGGCCGAGCGCACCAATTCAATGGCCGATGACAACATCTGTCGGCTGGTCTCCTGTTCCAGTCCCCAACCATTGAGCGCAGCGATCATCAAGCGGCTGTAATCCTGTGCGGTGGTTTGTAGGGAAAAAGCGGCATTTTGCTCGGCGGGCTTGTAGCGACTCAACACCCGGCCAAATTCATCGTGGGAAAACGCGTAGTTGTCTTCAAACTCTTCCCGCCAGGTGTAGCTGCTGCGCGTCATGCCAAGCGGTTCGAAGATTTGCTCGCTCATCATTTCGTCCAGGCTTTGTCCGGTGAGTTTTTCCACAATTTCCATCAAGTACAAAAAGCCCTCTCCGGAATAGACATATTGCTGGCCGGGATCGCTTTCAAAATCCAGCCGAGCGCCCCGCCAATTGGGCAGGCCCGTGGTGTGACTCAGGACCATGCGGCCCGTGATTTGCTTGTGCCGTTCGTCGTGCAACAAGTCCCTGTGCGGCATGTACTCATACAGGGGTTTGTCCAGATCGAGGATGCCTTGGTCCACCAGTCGCAACACGCCGTAGGTGAAGACAGGTTTGCCAAGGGAAGCGGCACAAAAAATGGTTTGTTCGTCCACAGGCTCTTTCGTTTCAAGACTCTTGACCCCCATTCCTTTGTTGAACAGGATGCCATCCTTGGAATAAATGGCGATGGATAGGCCGGGGACCAGGGCTTCCTGCATCATGTCGTTGATGTGTCTTTCCAATTGTTGGGGAAGACGGTAGCGTTCTGGGGTAGAAAGGGCAATGCTGGCAGAAGATTTCATATGCTGTGAATTTGTGGCCTGTGAAGAAAAGCCAATCAATAATGGCAGCTTGTAGGCTCATGTGATTCCATACAAGCAAATGGCAGTCCAAAGGGTTTGTATCACCGATTGGCCTTTTTGTCTTATTTCTTGGAGAGTCTGACGAATGGGCTGCCCTAAGGGGCGCTATTGAGGTATTCTTTGGGCGATAAGCCCGATGCATTCTTGAAGACCCGGTTGAAGGTCGCCTTGGAGTTGAAGCCACAATTCATGGCGATGGCCAGCAGGCTCAGGTGGCGGTTGTCCGGTTTGCGGGCCTCCTTTTTGAATTCTTCGATCCGGTAGTCGTTGACAAACTGATTGAAGTTTTTGCCAAAAACAGTATTGATGAGCTGGGACAACAAATTGCTGTTGATCGACAAATCTGCTGCCATTTGGCTCAGGGTCAGTTTGGGATTGAGGTAGAGCTTGCGGTCCAAAAACTGCTGCAAGACTTGCGCTCCCATGACTTCCATCTCTGCCGCGGGCAATGCCAACTTGTTTTCTTCCGGCTTGGGCAATTCAGATGGTTTGAATCGCAGATAGACCACCTGTGGCTGATTGTAGGCCGCGATGCTCAATACGTAAATGATGGCCGAAATGAAGACGTACTCCCACCAGCTCTGCGTATAGGTCAGATTGACGCCCAGACTGCTGATGAGGTAAAATCCCCAGGACAAGGTGATGCCGCATAAGGCAAGCAACAGAAAGTTTCGGTACCATCGCAAGCTCAATTCCTTGGCATTGGAAAACTCAGCTTCCAACCACTGGCGAAATTCACCGTAGTAGCGCATGGCCAGGAAGAGGTAAAAGTAGTTGGACAAAAGCACGGCACAACCAAAGATCATCGGTACGTTGTAGGACAAATGTACATTGGCCAGCCAGTACTGGACATATTGCTTGCCCTGAACGAAGATGCTCAAATGGTATGCGACATAGATTACATATGGCAATGCATGCAGAAGGTCTCGCTTTTGCAAGCGAAATTCAGCATTGGTCTGACTTTTCAGGTAAAAGTAGATGACAGGTCCGAGTAACAGTCCGATGTCGAAAGGGAAAAACAGCAAGTCACTCCAGATGAGAGACGACCCCATGAAACTGATCATAAAGGGAAATATCTGTACGACCAGCAGCAAAAGCAGGGTGCCCATCAGACCATCTGATAAGCTGTGGCTCCGCAAGCCTCTGACAAGCAGCAGGAGGAAAAACAACACTCCCTGAAAGCTTCCCAAGAGGAGGAGAACCGAGTAGATGTCGAAATTTACTTCCATGATTGCAATAGCTTTCTTTAGCGTTGGCGATTGGGCCAAACCATTTGATCGTGAGCGCAAAATTGAGAGCTTGGGGCGTTGGGCTCGACCGAGCACTTGCGCCCCAAGGCAATTCTGTTCAGCAACCCATTCAATGAAAGCCGCAAGTCAGTTGTTAGAAGATGAGATGGAAGCTCATGCCCCTCCTTTCCTTGCAACTTGGGTTATTTAATTAAACAATGAAAGTGTTTTTTGTTCATCGTTTTGTTTAACTTCTACTAGCAATTTGTTAAACAAAAAGCTTCTCACCAGGTAAACCTTGGTTCCCACCGGAAATTCTTCGTGCCGCACCTGGCCAGGCCGGAAGGGCAATCCATAGCTGAACGATCGCCCGCTGGGGCCTCTGACAACGGTCTCAATCTTCTTGTCACTGTTGTTTTTCAGCTTGATGGTCAGGTAGGGAACCTCCTTTCCTTGGGTGGAAGGCGCTGGTGCTGGCTTGGGAGCGGGTTGTTTGCCCTCCTTGGCCACATAAGAGCGGGTCTTGGACTTGTTGAGTCGAACTTTGGACGGCTCGCCTTGGTAGGTAAAGGTGGCGTCTCTGGCGATGGTGCCGTGGACGAGGTTTTTGGCAGTCACCTGCGCCTTGCCCACGCCCCAGATGTCGACATACACTTTTTGTGCGATCAGCTCGGTGGCATTTGCTTGTCCATTTTCTATGCTCAATCGCAATTCTTCTGTCTGGCCTTCCAGAGAGACATCTGCTGTGAGGTTGATGAGTCGAAACTCGGAAGTCTCGATGTTTTTGACCACGTATTGCCCGCCAGCTGTTGCCGTTTCCAAGCGTTGCAGAAAGGCCGTCCCGATTTTGATGGAAACCATCTCTGTCGGTTGGATGCCAGCCGTTGTCTTGATGCGCAGGCTGTTGCCATGGGTTTCGGTGGCGATGTAGTCCAGCAGATTGCCATCGGCAGACAGTTCAATGTAGGGCAGTTGTTGGCAGGTCACCTCTACTCTCGCCGGAAAGTCGACGTACAATTCGGTAAACAATTCCGAGGAGCGGGTTTGGTTTTCGATTTGGCCATTGCCCTGTATTTGAGCCTGTAGCTGCCCCAGGAAGCAGGTCAGGAAGAACAGACAGAAGAAACGCAAATGTTGCATAAAAGATTTTTTTTGGAGAGTTATTTAAATCGGTTGCTCTCACTTTGAACAGCCGTCTCCCGCCTACGTTCCTCTTTGACTTTTTGATTGCCAAAGTTGTAGTTGAAAGAAATGTTGACAGAACGACTTTCAAAAGTAGAGAAATTATTCATGCGCACGCTGCTGAAGTTGGCCTCCGAAGCATTGCGCTGGGTCTTAAAGATGTCGTTGACTCGTACTTTCAGGTATCCTTTGTCCTTGAGGATGCTCCGGCCAATGCCAAAGTTGACTGCTCCGTTGCTGGCATTGCGGAAGATGATGTCCTGCGATGGTGAATTGTACCAGGCCGATACTTCGATGTTCCAGTCCTTGACCGTGAAGTTCTGACTGATGAAACCGTTGACGCCTATTTGGGTGTAATTCAATTGCTCATTGTCGACCACGCCACCGTATTGATTGGCGAAGGCACCGATCCAGAGGTAACCTCTCCACCAGTTGTTGATGGGAGTGGGACCGCTGAGGTTGATGTTGTAGCTGTTCAGTTCTCCGATGTTGATCGAACGGGTCGTGATGACTTCTTCGTTCTGGGTGCTGATGGAGCGGATCAGGTTGTCGGTATTCGAATAGCTGAACGACAAGGTAGCAGCATCTTGGTAGGTATAGGACAGTTCGTAGCTATCGGTAAATTCTGGTATCAAGAAGGGGTTGCCCTCGGTCACGGTGAAGGCGTCGTTGTAGAATACGAAGGGGTTGAGGTCTCCGTAGTAGGGGCGGGCAATCCGCTTGCTGTACGAAAGGCGCAGCTTGTGCATGTCGGACAAACGGTAGGTCAAAAAGGCCGATGGGAACAAGTTGAAGTAGGTGGAATCTGGTTTGCGGATGCGGTTGCCAAACAGATCGGTCGACAAGCCTTCCACATTGGTTTGTTCACCACGCAGGCCAAACTGAAAGCCAAACTTTTTGTACTGCAGGATGAAATTGGCATAAGCTGCCAGCACTCTTTCATCGTATTCAAAGGTATTGGTCTGTAAAGAATCGGTAATCATTTCATTTTCCGGATAGTTCTTCCGGAAGGAATCAAAGTAGTTGTCCGTACCGAGGATGGTTGCCTTGGCCCCGGCTTCCAGGGTAAAGATTTGGTTGATGGGCTTTTTCCAATCGGCTTTGACAGAGTAGCCCCGGATGTCGGTATCAGCATCTGAGTATTGACCAAACAAGGACTTGGGGCCGCCGTCGAAGCGTTCCAATTCATTGTCCAGGTCGTTTTGCTGTCGGTAATCGAAGCGGCCGTAGTCAAAGTCGATGTTGAACTCATTGCCGCTGGTATCTTGGTACTTGTAGTTGACGTTGAATAGATCAAAGGAGCGATCGTGTGGATTGAACAGGCGGGTGGTCAGGACCGAGTCAATGTCTCCACTGGCATTGCGGATGTCGGATACGGCATTGGTCAGGCCTTCGCTGTCGGATCGGAATCCTCTCACCAACACACCTACTGTTTGGCGGTCGTCGATGAAGTAATCGCCACCAAATTGATAGTTGGGGCTTTTCCAGTTTTGAACCTTCACACTGTTTTGGTCAAATAAAATCTCCTCTCCGTTGGTGGTCGCAAAACGCTCTCCTCTGTTGATGGATTCCCAGTCGCCGATGGAGTAGTGATAGTCGCCGTACAGGTTGACTTTTTCCCAGCGGTGGTCAAATCGAATCGAAGAGTTCCAACGGTCGTTGACACCATATTCAAAGTTTTGCTCTACGTATACTTTCGTCCCCAAACTCTGGTCCCGCTTCATGACGATGTTGATGATCCCCCCGGTGCCTTGTGCATCATAGCGAGCTGAAGGATTGGAAATGATCTCGATCTTTTTGATGGAGTTGGCCGGGATGCTGCGCAAAAACATGGCCAGGTCCTCCCCTACCAATTCGGAAGGTTTGCCATTGATCATGATGACCACTCCCTGGCGGTTGTTCAGACTGACATTTCCGGTAAAGTCGACCAAGACACCTGGTCCAAATCGCAACACATCCAAGGAGTTTTTGCCTTGGGTCTGCATGTTGTCCAAGTTCAATACAGTCATATCTGGTTTTTGCTCCAAGATAGGCCGAAGAGATTTTACCACAACTTCGTCCAACATCTGGGCGCTGACGTTCATCTGAATCACCCCTACATCCAATTGCTGGTCTTTGGCCAGTTCGATCTGCTGCAAAGCCGCATCCTCCAAGCCCACACTTGAGCTGTTGAGGAGGTAAGTCCCTTCTGCCAATTGTTTGAGGATGAAGGCTCCCTGATCATCGGCTATGGCCCCCTTCAGGAAGGCAGTATCTGCTGCTTGGTGAAGCTGGACGGTCGCATAGGGCACGGGCGTTCCATCCGCTGTTTTGACAACTCCTTTGAGCTGTGCATTTTGTCCTTGTAGACCTGCAGCACAGAGCAAGAGCAGAAAAACGATGATGTAATTGGTTGAATTGTTCATTACAATATTTTTAAAAAATGAGGTGGATATATGAATTGATTTGTGCCCTCGATACAAAAGTGGGCGAAAGCAGGCCCCGAGTCGCCCCAATGTGGTTTTGATACGTCTCAAAAGGTCGATTTGAGGCCTGATTTCCTTGTATCAGGCGAAAACAGCTTCTTCTTGCTTGCTGTAGAGCAGTTCCTTTTCGCCAAACAGACGCTCGGCGATCCGGCCTTTTATGGTGCAGTCTTCGATCAATTTGTCGGACGCCACGATGGGGTGCGACTCGGCAGTGTACTTGATCGAGCTGATGAATTCAAGCCAAGGTTCCATGCCCATGGCATAGATGTAGACTTCTTTTGGTTGGAAGGTTTCGACCATATTGCGGCCTCTTTCGTAGTTGGAGCCCGCCAGTCTTCTGGACCGGTCCTTGTCCCGCGGCAATTCCTCGGTGAGCAGGGGTCCATAGAGCCAACTGAGGGGGGCACCATCGCATTCCATCCCCAAAAACAATACATCAACCTCTCCCATCTTGCGCTTGACGTGATCGTACAGTCTCGACTCGATGTTGCAAGAATCTGCGACAAATAGGATCTTGAATTCGCCGATCTGAACGTGGTGGCAGAGTTTGCATTGGATGTTGAGATCACTGTGCTCGCCAATGAAGGGAATGCCCGTCAGGGTGACATCTGCCTTCTTGATGGTCTCCAGCTCGCCCAGCTCAATCACATTGTCAAAACCGATGTTGTTGAACATGACCTTCAAGTTGGGGTCTTGCAATGATCCAGCAGACGTTCTCGGCACGACGATGTTTTTGATCTTGTGGCGCAATGGCAGCAGGGTCTCAAATAAGATGTGATCCTGGTGGTTGTGGGTGATGAGTACATAGTCGATGACATCTGGCAAATCCACATCCGAGAAGCGATCAACTTCCTGGAAGTATCCGTAATAACTGATCAGCGGATCAACCAAAATGCTGACATCCTTGGTCTCGACCAAAATACAGGCATGGCCAAAGTAGCGCATCCGAATCTTGTCACCAGTATAGCGCTGGTACTTGGGCGGTGCCTCCTCCGTAAAGAAGGTGCGGAACAAAGCTTCCTGATCGGGCGTCAAGTCCAGCATGTCCAATACCTTGCTGATGGGTTGTGGCTCCCGCTTCATTCGACTGATGGCATCTATGAATTCATCATCGAAGGCGATGGGCAGATGCAATACGCCTTCCTCATCCAAGCGAGGTGTACTGAGTACGAAAGGCCGCTCGTCATTTTCGGTAATCCACAAGGCGATGCTTTGCATGGAGCGATCGTACAAATCTCCATCGTATAAGAGTGGCTCAAAAAATCGGTAGGTTGGGTTGTTGTTCAGATCATAGACCAATTCTACGTAGCCCTTCAGGATGTCGGGAACCTTCTCATAAGCACTTTCCAATGAATAGCCTGCTGGATGTTCTTTCAGCATTTGGTCCAATTCCTTGATGGCATCTGCAAAAGCCAATACCTCAGAACGGTCTCCCTTGATTTGATCCATCAGCTCCCGCACCTCGGGTACGCGATCCTTGGGAATGTCCATGAAAGGACCACCCAACATTTTGGGGTTGCGGACGGCGGCAGCGTGAATCTGGGGTGCTTGTACGAAAGACTGCATGATCTTCAGGTGTCTGCCAGTGATGTTCATGGCAGCGGTAGCAGGAGAGACGAGATGGGACCATGCATACCAGCGATCAATCAGTGGTTCGATGACGACATTGGGACGTAGATATACTAAATTTTCCATAATAGATAGCGAATTATTTTGTGTCAAGAGTGTTGTTTACGAGCGGCGTCTGTGGCAGCTCCAGCGAATGGTTTTGATTGGGTCAGCTCCGGTGCCAATCATTTCTTTTTTCGATTGGGTGCCTTCTCCGTGCGATCTGGCAGAAGGTGCAAGTAGCGAGCATCGGTCAAGGATTCCATGAAGGCCACCATGTCATCGACATCTTGATCGGTGAGTTTTTTGGTCACCGTACTGGCCTGCCAGTGAACACGCGGGTCCTTGAAGTTTTCGGGCTCGTTGTAAAAGCGGATGACTTCTTCCAGCGTTTGCTTGGAGCCATCGTGCATGTAAGGAGCGGTGATGGCGATGTTGCGCAGCGGCATGGAGCGAAACTTTCCAACATCACTTGGGTTGTTGGTCCGTCCGTATAGCCCCTTGTCCTGATCGTTGTAAATTCCGAGGCTGACGATGGAATCTCCTCCCATTGTATTGTCAAAGTGACAAGCTTCGGTGGCACAAGTCGTTTCCTTGAAAAATATGATCATTCCTCGCTTGGCGGATTCGGAAATGGCTCCGTCGTCTCCAGCCAAAAACTCGTCGTAGGGCGAATCAAAGGTTTCCAAAGAGCGCTCGAAATCAGCAATGGCGCGCAGCATCAAAATGGAATCCGGCTGTCGGTTGTACACCCTGAGGAAGGCCTCTTTGTAAAAGTCGTTGGCCAGCAATCTCTCTACAGCCGCGCCTATCGTAAAGCCCATTTCATCGGGATGGGTAATGGGGCCCATGGCTTGCTCCTCTAGGCTCGACGCCCGACCGTCCCAGAACAAAACTTTCCGTTTGCTCAGGTAGGTCACCGAAGGAGTGTTGCGGCCAGTGGGCTTTCCCGTTACCCCCATGCTGAAGCTCAGTCCATCTGTGAATGCCATCTCTGGTTTGTGACAACTGGCACAACTGATGGTATTGTCGACAGACAGGATGGGATCGTTGAACAGCTTTTCGCCCAGTTGTACTGGAGTCCTTATGATTGGAGGATCGGGCGTCAGGCTGCTTGCCATCAAAACCAACATTGCGAGGATGCTTCCCGTCAATGCCAAAGCTCCGCTTCCCTTTTTTCTGATATATGTTTTCATCGTTTTACTATTATTTTAATGGGTTGGGAAGAATGGGATCGTACCCATTTACTTACTGGTGCTGAGGATGTCGCTGCGTCTTTGCGAGAACAACCAAGGCAACAAGTCGGGTTGTTTGGCAATGACTTGATTCCAGCATTTTTTTCCGGTTCTTTTGGCAGTGGTGAAGGTAGCATTGATGCCTGCCATTCGGATGTCGTGCATGAATACCTGCCGCAAGTGAGTGGGCAACCATTCGTCCTCGGCTCCAAAGTGCGACCATACCGGAATGTGAGAAATCTGCTTGGCCGAGATGGGCGTGAAGTGGTAAAAACCTCCCAAGTTGACCATGGCAGCGTAGCGCTCTGGATAGTAAATGCCCATGTCCCAAATGGCATCTGCTCCGACGCCTGCACCAACCAGATAAATCCGGTCTTCATCAATTTGATATTGCTCAGCCAATTCGCTCACGATCTGATTGGTAGCGTACAAAGGCCAGGACAAAGAGAAGTTGAACTTGGCCCGCCACAGGTCTTCCGAGTGTGGCAATTGAGGAGCCACGATGTAACAGGGGAATTGCTTGCGCACACCCGCTTCGGCCATCTGCCAGACAAAGTGGCGAAGTTGGCTCCGGTTGTCGCTGCCCTTGCTGGTGTAGTCGTGCAGAAATACAATCAGTGGATAGTCCATTCCTTCAGCAACCTTGGCAGGCGGAATGATGCGGTATGACAAGGTATCCTCCATTTCAGTGATGTAGGAAACAGTACTGGACAAGGCTTCTGCATTGCGGTAGATGATGTTGTAGTCAAACGTCTTGACTTCGCGTCCTTCAAAGACGATGTTTTCCGGCTCGTCGATGATCTCGATGGTGTTGGTCCGTTGCGGATCGAGGGAGGCAGTTGGGAAGATGATTCCTTTGTGTCCCTTGGTGATGCGGATGTGGTTGTCGATCAGTTCAATGCTGCCGATGGGCCGTCCACTTTTGGTACCGACAGTCATCGGATGGTTGATGGCAATGCCTGGATGATCTGTCACTTTGAATTCGGCCTCGTAGCCGTCGAAGGTCATTCCGTCGTTGAGGATGTAATTGTTTTGGCGGTAGTTGTCCGTTGGCTGATCGTTGATGCGGCAGTCGGCAATGATCACATTCTTGGCAGCGGTGATGTTGACGTTGGCAGCGTATTTCCAAGGCCAGCGTTGCCATTGGTTTTGGCGATCAATCTGGAATTGAGATGGAATGGCTGGGTCGTGTACGGTGGCATTGTTGATGCGCAGGCCGAGCAGCACGATGGAGCTGTTGCTTTTTCGAATGCCCTTGCGGGTGATGGTTTCGTCAAAGTCTTTGTTGCTCAAGTTGATGATGCCTCGGTTGATGTCCAAGTGGATCAGGCCAATCTTACGGGCTGCTTTCTTTCCCGTGCGGATCATTTTGGTGATGGTGGTTCTGCCAGGTTCATTTTGAAAATCGGCAGCCACATAATCTGTTCCTTCCGGGCTGAAAAGTGGAAAGATGAAGCGCGTTGGCAAGTAGGTATCTTCCTGTATCACCTTTTCTCCAAATTCGGGCTTGGCACCTCTGATGATGACACCCGATGGAATGTTGATGTCTGTGGTAAAGTAGTACAAGCCTCTGGGGAAGTACAAGATTCCGCCGCCCGCTTTGGAGATGTTGTTCATGGTTTGGTGCAGCAATGCGGAGTCTACACCGAAGTTGGGGTGCAGCAGTCCTTTGATGGAAGCCGCATCGGTCACTTTGTCCCATTGGATGTCATTGGTCCAATGTTTCTCATCTGTTGTGGAGTATGGATTGTCGATGGGAGCTTGTGCCCAAACGAAGAGTGTACAGAGAAGCAACAGACAAGAAAATAGAAATTTCTTTTTCATTGTATGGTTATTTTTAAATTGTTGTTTTGCAATGGTTAGAAGACCAGATCAGACCGCAACTGGCTGGCGGCTTTTTTTGCCTCGCTTGATGCTTTCCAACTGACCGTCGTAGAACGTAATGACGCGATCGGCATGGTGGAAGTAGCGGTCGTCGTGGGTAATGGCGATGATCGTTTTGCCCATCGCTTTGAGCTCGTCCAATACATCTTTGTAGAAGATGGCCCGGAAAGAAGGGTCTTGTTCTGCAGCCCATTCGTCGAGCAGGATCACTCCTTTTTGCTCCATCAGGGCATACATGAGCAGCAAGCGTTTTTGCTGTCCTTTCGACAGGTTGGGATCGGCAATTTGTTTGAGGTTGTCGATTTTGACCACCCCTTCCAAATTCATCATCTTGAGCAGGCGGTTCCACATCTTGGGAGAGTCATCGATTTTGTAGTCATCGTAATGCTCGCTGAACAAGTGTGCATCGGTACAGATGTAGGAAAACAAATCACGGTAGTGGGTCATCTGCTTGGCCGAGATGTCTTGGCCGTTGATGGTGATGCGGCCGCTGTCGGGTCGGATCAATCCACTGAGCAACATCATGAAGGTACTCTTGCCACTGCCGTTCTCCCCTACCACAAATAAGGTCTCTCCTTTTTCGATGGTCAGGTTGACAGGGCCAAGGGTAAATTTGCGATCGTTGCGTTTGTTGTCGTAAGTGTAGTAGACATCTTCAAAGCGAATCTCTTCGACTGTGTCGATCTGCAATGGCTCGCGCAAGTTGTTTTCCGTAGAAAGATTTCCCAAGTCATCGTCAAATTCGATCAATCTGTTTTGTGCGATGTTCAAACGGGTCAGATAGTCAAAGGAATTGACCAAAAATCCAATCGGTCCCATCAGGTACAAAATCACCACAACAAAGGTGGTCAACTGATTGTAATCCACACTTTGGTAGAGGGGCATCACAAAGATCACAAAGCCCAAAATCACATACCAACCATAACTGGCAAACAGTTGATTGTCCATGTATTTGATCGAGGTATTGATGTCGAGGTCGCGAATCTTGCGGCGGTCTTTTTCCAAAAATCCCCAGTAGATTTTGTCGTTGCGCGTGATGCTCATCTTGATCTGTTGGAAGCCATCCATCAAATCTCCCAGGTAGCGATAAAAGTTGTTTTGCAAATCGCGAAGGGTATTCAAATCTCGGGCGATGGCTCGGTTGCGAATGCGGTAGAAAAGGGCCAGCGTTCCGGTGATGGCAATGGTCAAAAACATGCCCATCGGAAGGGTCCACAAAAGGTATGCAAGGCCGCAAATGACGACGATGATGTGGTTGCAGGTATCGACAAAGAAGCGAGGCAAAAAGGCCACGACTTCGGTATCGTTGATGGCGGTAAAAACCCGTTGGTTGCCGAGTTGGCGAAAGGCCTCAAAACTGGCGTGTCGGATTTTGTTGATGATCGAGACGGTAAAGTCGTACAGGATATTGCAAGAGAAGCGAAGCAGCTTGTTTTGAAAGATTCGTTTGGTGAGGAAGGAAAAAACCATGATTCCCAAGAAGATCAAGGACTCATAATCAGTCATCCACGACAGGTCTTTCTCTGCTCGAATGCCATTGTTGATCAAAAACAAAAGCGAGCTGTACATCAAGCTGTTTACCACACCCAGCACTATGATGAGTGCGATGAATTTTCGGTTCTGTTGAAAGAGTTTGAGTATGGACATCACATGTGGTTTGTAGCAAATCCATCCCAGTCCAAGGCGTTGGGCCGAGGTCTCGGAAAGTCATCTGCTCTGTGAAAAAAGAAGAGGAGGCTACGAACGAAGGTGATCCATCAAACTGGACTCGTAGATGCCAACGTGCTGAATTTCAGCAGCTTCGATGATATTGGCAATGGTAACTTGAACGATTTTGGAAATGGCATCTGTGCTGTTGAGCACCAGGGCAGCATCGGCATAGGTCTTGGCATCTTTGGGGTAAGAGATCGGGCGTGTTCCCGTCCAAGTCGTCAATGCAATGGCTTTGTACTTGTGGTACCAAAAAGCAGATTGATCGCCATTTTGGATGGAGTAGTACTTTTCGCCATAGCCTTCGACCACCTTGCTGCTGAACTTCATTTCTGGCTTGTACTTGTCGATGCTTTCCCGAAATTTATCGACCATGTCTTGGGAGCGCGTATTTCCGATGGCAAAAACAAAGTTGCCTTTGTACTCTTCGCGCAACCACTGATCTCGTTCATCGATTTTGAACACATCCAGAAATTCTCCCGGTTGGTGAATGTCACTTCCAATGCCGTTGAGAAAATAACCTCCCTCTATGTTTTCGTCCTTGGGAAAGCCGCCATCCTTCCAGACGTAAAAGCTGCTGCCCATGTATTCGGGATAACTCAAGTCGAAGGCCGCCCAGCGAATGGATTTCTTGAAGTTGTACTTCGACAAAATTCGCATGCTCTCCAACACCCCAACAATTCCACTCATATTGACCACACTGCCAATCTTGGCTTCGCGACTGTCGTAGTGGGCAAAGACGATGTAGTTGTCTTTCTCATTGGCGATGCCCGCCTTCTTTCCGATGATGTTCTTGCCGTTGTATCCTCCAAAGGAAAACTTTTGTGTCTGTATATCCAGCCCAGCCGTCTGGTAGGACTTTTCGATGTCGTCGCGTACGATGTACAAGCCTTTGTGGCCTTCTTCTGTTTGGTGATTTTGTCCAAGGGTGAGGCGGGCCAAGTCGTCGCGGATGCGATCTTCTTCCACCTCCTTCATGATGTCGTCAACAGAAATTCGGTAGCCATCATCGGCGACAATCCGGAAGTAGATCATGGAGATGTGCGCGTTGAAGGTTCCGTATTCCCAGACGATTTTCTTGTCTTTGCCAGGAGCAATTCCTTCGCCAAGATCTCCTTGCGCTCTGCGCGTATCCACCAAGTAGCGTTTGCCATTGTCTTCGGAGACGGTGAGGTAAACGGTGAGGTCGTCGTCTTCCTGATCGGCCAAGTCGTATTTGATGAATGCCGTCCGACTTTTGGGATCGACTTTTACGGAGACATTGCTGATCTCCGGCACCTGATTTTGTCCCATGCACAGGACAGATAAGCCCAACAGCAATACTGCTGGCAGCAATTTCTTACACATGATTTTTGATTTTTTTGATGAAAAAATTTACTCTGCTTACACCTTCTCCAAGTTGGAGGCTACCCCGCTGAGATGGTCGATGTAAGCAGCCAGCGATTGAATATCGGGATGAGTGAAAATGTCTTTGATCGTCAGCTTCACCCCGGACTGTTGGTAAAATGTGGTTTGTATCTTGATGGCTTTGAACGAGTGGCCACCGATTTCGAAGAAGTTGTCGTCGGTGCTGATGTCCGTCATGCCCAATACGCTTTGCCAGACTTTCAAGAGGTCGGCCTCTGTTTGGGTTGCGGGCTCCACCAATTCTTTTTTCTGTACCTGTCGTTCGACAAGCTTGGGTTCGGGCAATTGCTTGCGGTCGATTTTTCCACTGCTCGTCATCGGCATTTCGTCCATCAGGATCAAATACTCTGGTATCATGAACTTGGGCAAGTGGGCAGACAGCAATTTTCGCGCCTCGGCCACCGTCGCCTCCTCTCCTGCCTTCAGGGTAAAGTAGCCAGTCAAGTAGCCAATTCCTTTGTCATTTTTGCGAAGCACCAAAGCCGCTTTTTGGATGAAAGGCAATCGATACAATGCCTGTTCAATTTCTCCTAGTTCGATTCGATGCCCTCTGATTTTGATTTGCGCATCCGTCCGACCGTAGCATTCCAAAACGCCATCTGCTGTCCAACGACCAATGTCCTTGCTGCGATACATTCGCTCTCCAGGATAAAATGGATCAGGAAGGAAAGCTTCGGCATCCAGTTCGGTTTGGTTCAGATACCCTCTCGCCACGCCCATTCCCGCCAGGTACATCTCCCCCTTCACCCCAATGGGACAAAGTTGTTTTTGCTCGTCGAGAATGTAGATGCGCATGTTGCGAATCGGTTGGCCGATCGGCACGCTGGCCTGCTGCTTGTTCTTTTTCATGATGTGGTGACTCACCCCATCCGATGCTTCCGTGGGTCCGTAGTGATTGACCACTTTGGTAAACAAAAACTGTTGGAACCAGCGATCGACAAAAGCAGGTGGCAAGATTTCTCCGACCAAAACCAAGTAACTCAAGTGGCGGAAACTGATGTTGGTGTTGTACTGCTCCAAGGCATCCAAGAAGGCAGCCATATAAGATGGCACCATTTGTAAAATGTCTACCTCGTCGTAGTCGACCTCCTTGGCGAGCAAGAATGGATCGGCGACAACGTACTGTCCATAAATCCGTGTGGCACCTCCTGCAATCAAGGCGGTCAATGCCTGCCAAATGGAAATGTCAAATGTCTGGGAAGCAGTCTGTGCAATGATCGAATCATCGGCCACTCGCAAGATTTCTTTCTTGGCCAACAAGTGATTGACCAATCCCCGGTGTTCGAGCGCCACGCCCTTGGGCCGTCCAGTTGAACCGGATGTGTACAGAACGTACGCCAAATCTCTCAAGCCCGGTCCGCTCAGTGGCTCTGTTCGCGCAGGCAAGTCCGACCATGGATAATCACTCAGTTCAATTTGCTTGGGACCGTCTGCAAGCTCAACTTCCTGATCGTGTGTCAAGACCAATTGAACCTCAGCATCACTCAAAATGTGCTGGCGTCTTTCGGCGGGCTCATCTGGTCGAATGGGCAGGTACACCGCCCCCGCTTTTAGGATGCCGATGAAGGCAAACAGCCACCAGTCGGTGCGCTCACAAAGCAAGGCAACCACCGCTCCTTTGGGCAAGGCTTCCTGATCGCGCAACAGCCGCGCGACTTGGTCCGAGCGCTGTGCCAATTCGCCGTAGGTATACATTTCATCTTCATAGTACAAGGCGATGGCATCGGGATCCTCTTCGCATTGCTCAGCAAATAAGTCGACAAAGGTTTTGTCATCCAATGGTACACTCGTATTGTTGAAGGCTTCCAGCAGTTGTTTTTTCTCTGTTTCTCCGATGAAGGAAAGAGCGTTGACTTGAGCATCAGGCTGAGTCAACAGAGCTTGTAGCCAAGACAGGAAGTGTTGCGAAAATCGCTCGATGGTTTCTGTGACAAACAAATCGGCATTGTAGCCAATGGAAGCAATGAGTCCGTCTTCAAATTCGGTGAAAATGAATTCCATGTCATAGCGAACCGACTCAAAAGTTCCCGACCCTACTGGATAGACTGACAAGTCTCCCAAGCTGGGTGTTTCACTCTCGAAAATGCCCGCATTTTGATGGGTCAGTAAGACATCGAAAACAGGAGAACGGCTGATGTTTCTGTCCAGTGGCAACAACTCCACCAAGTCGTCAAACGGAAATGCCTGATGGGTAAAGGCATCGAGGACCACTTTCCGAATTTTCTCAAAGAAGGAAGCAACGCTGTCCTTGGAATCAATTTGCGTGCGCAGTGGCAGGGTGTTGGTGTAGTAGCCGATCTGGTCTTGTAGCTCAGGATAGGCTCTACCCGCCACGACCGTTCCGATGATCAAATCGTTTTGCTGGGTGTATCGTGCCAAGAGACTCTTCATGGCTCCCAAAAGCAACATGAACATGCTGAGATTTTTCTGTCGACAGAATTGCGTCAGTTGTTCGTACAAATCTTTGGGAATGTCCAGTCGGATGCTTCGGCCGTTGTAGGTCTTCAAATCGGGTCGTGGCAGATCGGTTGGAAAATCCAAGACAGGTATTTCTCCTTCCAAATGCTGCAGCCAATAATTGCGAGCCGATTCGGTGTCTTTTTGTTTCAATTTTTTCAGCAGCCATTCTGAGTAATCCTTGTGCTGAATGGCCAGTGCAGGTCGTTGATCTGGTTTGGATTGAGCAGCCAATTGGTAGCCTTCTACGAGTTCTTTGAAGAACACTTGCATGGACCAACCATCAGTGATGATGTGGTGCAAGGTATAGAGGAAGGCGTGTCGCTGTCGATCAAAACGGATCAGCTTGGCGCGAAACAGCGGCCCGTTTTCCAGATCAAATGGCTGTTGGTATTCTTGATCAATCAGGTCGTTGAGTTGATCGTCTGCTTCGTCGGTTCCACTGAGGTTGATGTATTCCAACTGCAGTCGTTCGGGATCGTAGGCCTCAATGCGCTGCCGCAACTCGCCATCATCGGTCACAAAAGTGGTTCGCAGGATTTCGTGTCGGGACAAAATGCTCAGCAAGGCCTTTCGGAATGCCCGCCGATCCAATTTGCCTTCCAGCATGAATGCACCGGGTACATTGTAAACTGTGCTGGCTCCTTCAAACTGACTGAGAATCCAACTTCGCTTTTGCGCCGGGCTGGCCTCGTACAATTCCTTTGTGGCTGCCTTCGGAATTTGTGTCGTCGTAGAGTCTGTTTGTCGTCCCAATAACTGCATCAAATCAGCAGGTGTGGGATGTTGAAAAATTTCTTGCAGCTGAAGCTTGGCTTTGAAGACTCGGTATACATTCGAAATCAACTTCATGGCCTTGAGCGAATGACCACCCAGATCGAAGAAGTTGTCGTTCATTCCAATCTCCTCTCCTCCCAGTACTTCCTGCCAAATCTTCAACATGCGAGCCTCGCGTTCATTGCTGGCAGCCTGCCGAATCGTTGATGATGTCAGATTGCCTGCATGTGCGTTGGCCAGTTTTTTGAAATCGATTTTCCCATTGCTCGTCAGCGGAAATTCTTCCAGACAAACGAATTGGGCGGGGACCATGTAAGCGGGCAATCGCTGCAACAAATGCGTCCGCATCTCTGCTTGGTCAATCGTTTCGTTCTGTGGGATGAGGTAGGCGTTCAGGTACAAGTTTTGTCCAGCGGGATGCACGGCAGCAACTCGGGCGTCTTTGACCGTTGGATGAGTGAGAATGTGGTGTCTGATTTCTTCCAACTCTACGCGAATGCCGCGAATTTGTACCTGCTCGTCAATCCGTCCGATGTACTCCAACTCTCCAGATTCTGTCCAACGTCCCAAATCTCCTGTCCGGTACAAGATCCGGTCTTTGCCATTGCGAGCATAGGGATTGGGAAAGAACTTGCGCGCCGTCAATTCGGGCTTGTCCAGATAACCTTCCGTTACGCCAACTCCCGCCACACATATTTCTCCTTCCGCACCTTGCGGCAACAGAGCTTGTTGATCGTCTAATATGAAGACATGGGCATTGTAAAAAGGTCGGCCAATCAAAATGTTGCCAAGCTGGCGATAGTCATCTGCTTTTGTTGCATCTACTTTGTGGAAAGTTGCACCGATGCAGCATTCTGTTGGGCCATAGCCATTGTAAATGTTTTTGTCATGGGCGTAGTGTAAACTGTCTTCCAATACCGCAGCCTCTCCGGTGGAGATGATGTTTTGCAGGCCAGGCAGTGGGTGTCTGTCAAGTGATTGTAGATAAGCGGGTGTAAAAATGGCTGTGGTGACCTGCTCTCGTTGCAGCATATCGGTCAGCAGTTGAGGATTCGATTTCAGATTGGCATCTGCCAAGACCAAGGTTCCTCCTGCCATCAAGGCCATTCCAATTTCGACCAATGAGCTGTCGAAGTGCAAGGCGGCAAAATGCAATACCTTGTCTTGTGCGCTCAACTGCATGAAGTCGATGTGGTACTGAATCTGGTTGGAAATGCTTCTGTGCCGAATCGGGATGCGCTTGGGCGTACCACTGGTTCCAGAGGTTTGGATGATGTAGGCCGTTGCCTTGGGCGAAACCCGCTGGAAGCTGGGCGCTTGAGAAGACCGCTTGGACCGAACCCGGTCTACCTCCAATGTCGGCAAATTCAGGTCCGGCAAGCGGTCAGCAAGCGTCTCTTGCGTCAAAAGCAAATCAAAGCGAGAAGCCTGACTCACTTCTTCAATTCGTTTTTTCGGATAGCTGATGTCAATGGGTGTGTAAACGGCGCCCAATTTCCAGATGGCCAAAAGGCTGCAAACGGACCAAACCGAGCGATCCAAAAACACCCCCACTCTTTGCTGAGAAGACAGGCCATATTCTTCTGCCAAATACCCTGCCAGCGCAGATGCTTCTTCTTCCAAGCGTTGGTACGTCCAACGCTCCTCTCCTTCCACGATGGCAATTTTTTCTGGTTGGGATTTGGCCCACCACTGAATCACTTCGTGAAACAAGCAAGAATTGTACTCCTTGAAATCTCCTGCCCATCGAAGCAACTGGGTCTTTTGTTCATCGGGCAAAATGGTCAACTGGTCAATGGCCTGGTCTGTCTGTGTCAATACTTGCTGGGCCAGTTGAGCCAACTGCTGTGCGAGGCGTTCGATGAGTTTCGCTTGGTGTCGGTTTTGGTTGTAGGTGAAAAAGATTTGGATTTGATCGCCGCAACTGATGTGCATGCTGAAGTCGTAATTGACTTGCTCAAATCGATCCATGCTTTCCACGCCCCAGCCAGCCGTCTCTTTGGTATTGGCATTTTGCTCGCCCTCATCACTGAGTCGGTTGCCGAAGACCAATAAGTGGTTGATCAAATCGCTTTTCAAGTCCGTTTGTGCTTGTATGTCTGCCAGCGAACAGTAGTTGTACTTTTCAGAAGTCAAATTGTCTTTCTGAACTCGCTGGATCAATTGCCGGAAGCTCATCTGCTCGTCGTATCGAATGCGGATGGGCAGCGTATTGATGAACAGGCCAACCATGGAGTCGATGTTGCGGATGGCCTTGGGTCGCATGGAGCTGATTCGTCCAAATGCCACATCTCGGCTGCCATTGTAGCGGGCCAGTACCACTCCCCAAAGGCATTGAACCAAGGTGTTGATGCTCACCTGTGAATCGGCTGCCAGGGCCACCAATTCTTTTGTGGTGAAAGCATCCAAGGTCAGGGGAACCTCTGCAGCATCGTAGGCCACAGAATCATTGCGTCGGGAAATGGTCGGCAAGCTACTGGCAGATTGATAGCCTTTCAAGTAGTCTTTCCAAAAATCCATGGCCTCTTGCTTGTCTTGCTGGGCCAGCCATTTGATGAAGTACTTGTAGGGAGGCGCTGCGGGCAGGCGGGGATTTTTTCCCTCTGCCATGCAGCTGTAGATGTAGGCAAACTCTTCGGCCAATTTGCTGAAACACCAACCGTCGAAGAGAATGTGGTGAAAACTCCAAATCAACTGATGGTTTTGGTCGGCGGTTTGAATGACAGCCACCCGCATCAGGCAATCTTTTGCCAACTGAAAATTGCGGGCCTTGTCTGCTTCGTGAAATTCGGCCAGGAAGCGTTCCTGTGCCTCGGCATCCAAATGGCGAATGTCTTCAAAGACAACCTCCCCTCTCCGATCCGGCAAGACCACCTGGTAGGGTTTCTTCAGTCCTTCGTGTACAAAGGCGGTGCGAAGAATGCTGTGCCGTTCGAATAGAAGCTGCAAACTTTTGCTGAAAACTGCCTCGGATATGCTTCCACTCAGGCTGTAGGATACCTGTACAAAGTAAGCGTCCGAATCAGTGTTGTTGATGGAGTGGTACAAAAACCCCTCTTGCAAGGGTGTCAATTCGTATATATCCTGAGGCTTCTTTTTCATGACCATCAGTTGTTGATAAGTTGATTAATGAGATCCATTTCGTCACTTTCGATATTGCCAAAGTCATCGTCGTCGTCGAAGGAAAAGTCCATGTCTTCCTCCTCGGGAAGGGCACCGACGGGCTGCAATTGCTCGGCCATATCTGACAGAAGTGGATGGCTGAATACATCCTTGATTTCGAGTTGGTAGCCTTCCTGAAACAACAGAGCGATGATCTGCATGGCCCGGATGGAATCTCCTCCCAATTGGAAGAAATTGTCTTGTGGTCCGAGGGCACCGCACTTCATCACCTTTTCAAATACCCGGATCAGTTGGGCTTCTTTTTCGGTCAATTCCACATCGCTCACCGCTTCTTTTTGCGGCAGGAGTGCCTCCGGTTTGGGCAATGCCTTTCGGTTGGTCTTGCCGTTGGCCAGTTGTGGAAATGCATCCATTGGCAGGAGGAAATGTGGGATCATGTAAGCGGGGACTGCTTCTTCCAATTGCGCGCGCAAATCGGCAGCCTCCGTTCCTTCTTTCAAAATCAGATAGGCGGCAATGTCAGTTTGCTCATCCGATTGAATGGCTGTTGCCACCACATCCTTCACTCCTTCCAAGCGACGGATGGCCGCTTCGATCTCTCCCAATTCCACCCGGTAGCCTTTCACCTTGACCTGCTGATCTTTTCGACCCAGGTATTCCAATTCTCCATCGGGCAGCCAGCGCGCCAAATCGCCACTTCGGTAGATGCGAAGATCGGTTTGCTGTGGATGCGAGGTGAATTTTTCAGCGGTGAGTTCCGGACGGTGCAAATACCCGAGGGCCAATCCCCGTCCTGAAATGCAAAGCTCTCCAATCACGCCAATGCCCGCTTCTTGCTGGTGGGCATCCAAGAGGTGAATTTGTGCTTGGCGGATGGGCCGTCCAACTTTTGTTCCTTGTAGTTGATGCGTCTCGCACCAGTCCAAGTAGTCGGGCTCACAATCGAATTGGGTGACACCCACAGTGGTTTCGGTCGGACCGTATTCATCGATGAAGCGAACGGGCTGCGGACAATGGCGTCGGTATCTGCGCAAGTCGTCCAAGCGTATTTTTTCGCCACCCAACAAGACCAGTCGAATGTGCAGGGAAGCTGCCCGGCTGGTGAATTCGGGATGGTGAACCAACAGGTGGAAGGTCGTCGGAGTAAGTTTGAGAATGCTGACTTGTTCTGTTTCCAAACAGTCGAGCAATTCACCAACATCCAGAAAGTCATTTTCTGGCAAGACCACTTGTTGACCACCCGCGGCCAGCGTTGCCCACAAACTGGTGTAGCAAAGGTCGTAGGCCATGGAAGACAACAAAATGCTTTTGTCATTGGCGCCGATTCCGTAGGCTTCTATGTTGTGGCAAAGGTAATTGTGCAGGGCAGCGTGAGAGACCTGTACGCCCTTGGGCCGACCTGTCGAACCAGAGGTGTAAATGGTGTACATGGCCGTCGCCGGATCAATGGGCCGATCAATTGCTGTTGTTTCGTATGCTGCCAATAGCGAATTGCTCAAGGCCACCACTGGACAAGGTGCCTGGTCCAAGCCTCCTTCGTCGTACAACAACAAAGAGGCCTTGCTGTCTTCGAGTACAAAGCGCACCCGCTCTCTGGGAAAACTTCGGTCGATGACCAAGTACGAGGCTCCTGTTTTCAGAACCCCCAGCAGCAGAGCCGTTGCTTGAACCGACCGGCCAATTCGCAGGGCCACCACATCTCCGGGGCCAGTTGCACGGGCATCGATCAGGTAGTGCGCCAGTTGGTTGGACTGTTGATCCAGTTCTCGGTAGGTCAATTGCTCGCGACCAGATGCGATGGCGATGGCATTGGGTTGGCTGTCAATTTGTGCTTGCAAAAGGTCCAGCACGCTTCCCGCCTTTTCATCGATTGCCGTCTGATTGGCAGCAGCGATCAAGGCCCGTTCTTCTCTGGTGATCAAGGACAGTTGAGACAATGGCAAATTGGGTTGCTGTGCCAACTGTCGGATCATTGATTCGTAGTGCCGGGTCAATTGCCGCATGTAGTCTTCATCGAAAACCAATGCGTTGTATTCCAAGCTCACCTCCATTTGTCCTTCGCGAATGTAAACCACCACGACCAGGTCAAAATCAGTATGTTCGGTGGCGGCCATTTCTTGTACTGTCCATTCTTCGCCGCGCTGCAAATCCAGAGAATCCGACAGGGCCACGTTTTGAATCACAAAGCTGTGATCCAGTAGAGACTGCTTGAGTTCGGAACTGGCTTGGATGCGGGTAAAGGCGCAGTATTGGTACTGTTGATGAGACAGGTATTCTTGTTGTTGCTGAGTGGCCAATTCTTCAAAGGTCTGTGCTTGGTCGTAGCGAATCCTGACCGGGATGGTATTGACAAACAAACCCGTCATGGTCTCAATTCCTTCGATCTCTGGTGGACGACCGGAAACCGTTTTTCCAAATACAACATCTTCTCTGTAGCTGTGTCGGGCCAGCAACAATCCCCAAACTGTTTGGAAGAAAACACCGGGGGTGATGTGCCATTGCTGGCAAGTCTTCCGAATGGCTTGTGCATCTTCTTCTCGCACTGTCCAATCACTCAATTGCAATTCGTAGGTCTTGCTGCTTTTCTTTGTCCGCTTGCTCAGGCTGGCCAAGGTATCGTAGCCTGCCAAGTATTCTTGCCAGTATTGTTCGGCTGCTGTTTCGTCTTGACGACCCAACCAATCGATGTATTCTTTGTACTGATGGACGGGTGGCAACTGGATGCGCTGCTTGGTTTCCAGCGAGCGATACATGTGTTTGAACTCTTCGACCAATACCTCAAAGCACCAAGCATCCATCAGGATGTGATGACTGCTCCACACGAGGGTAAAGCGATTGTCTGTTTCCAAAATGACACTCACCCTGAGCAGTGGACTTTGGTTGAGGGCAAACAACTGTGTCTTGTCTTTGGCCAGCCATTCTTCGATGGCCAACTCCCGCTTGTCTGCCTCCAAAGATCGAATGTCTTGGCAAGCAATCCGGGTTTTCACTTTCGACAGGACCACCTGCAGATTGTCATCGGCCGCTTTGTCCAGGAAGATCGTTCGCAAAATGTCGTGGCGGGCGATGAGCAGATTCAAGCTCTCTTCCAACAGTTCCAAATTGGGAATTCCTTCCAAACGGTAGTGCAATTGGTAGAAATAAGTGGTCGTTTTCTTTGCCAACAATGATTGGAAGAACATGCCTTCTTGCATGGGAGACAGTGGATAGATGTCTTGGATGTTGCTGCCCAATGTCCGGCAGTGCTGGTAGATTTGTTCCAGTTGTTGTTCACTCAGTTTTTGGTAGGTCAACTGATCCATGGCCGGCTTGTTTTCGTCGGCTGCTTTGATGCAGTGGGTGACCAGGCTTGCAATTTCTGTTTGGTACAATTGCCCGAATGCCTCAATGCGTTCTTTGGAAAAACGAGCTTTGTCATATTTCACATCTACCTGCAATTGTCCATCGAATACCAAAGCCGTCACACTCAGTGCGAAGGGGGGCTTTTCATCGGGATGGATGGAATTGCCGAGGTCTTCGTCCACCTGTACAAGTTGTCCTTCCTGTTCTGCCTCCCGGTCAAACTGTCCCATGAAGTTGAACAGCAGGTTGGGTTCGGAGGAAGCAGCGGGGCCAGCTGCTTGCTGACTCAGGTATTTGTACAAGCCATATCCCACGCCTTTGTGTGGCATGTCGTTCAGTTGCGCCTTCACCGTTTTGAGAAGTCCACCTCCAATGTCATCTGTCCCAATTTGTTGCAGGCAGATGGGATACAAAGCGGTGAACCAACCAATGGTCCGGCTGATGTTGAGGTCTGCCAACGACTCTTCTCTTCCGTGTCCTTCCAGCATGATCTTCAACTCGTCCACGCCCCAATTCTTTCCAACCGATCTGGCCAAAGCGGTCAGCAGCAAATGGTTGCTTTCGGTGCGGTAGGCCTTTCCAGCTTCGGTGAGCAAGTCCTTTGTCAGGGCTTTGTCCAATTCAAAATGGCAGTTGTCTACGCCGCTTTGGCCCGTCTCTTCTTGGGGAACCTTGCCACCTTCTCTTTGACTGATTTGCTTCCAAAATTCAGCCGTCGACTGAAACGATTCGCCATTGGCTTTTTGCTGCAATGCTTTGGCCCAGTGTAAGTAGCTGTCTGTCTTTGGTGGCAACTCCAAAGGACGTCCTTGGATCAATTGCTCGTACAAGCTGTAGATGTCTTCCTGTAGAATCCGCCACGAAATGCCGTCGAAGGCCAAGTGGTGGATGCAGATGAACAGTCGGTCTCCATCTTGTGCTTTGAACAAGGCCGCGTTCATCAAAGGTGCTTTGTCCAATTGGAAGGAGCCTTGCAAGAGTTCGCACAATTCGCGGCGGCGACTTTGGGGATCGGCTTCAGTTCGCAGGTCAAACTCGGACAGTCGAACACCGATGGTTGCATTCTCTATTCGCGCGCTATAAGTACCCGCTTGGTCTTTGACAAAAGAGGTGCGAAGGGCATCGTGCTGTTCCAACAACTTGGCCAATAGTTGGCGGATGGAAGAAGCATCCAAGGCTTGCTTTGCTTCGAAGAGGACAGCGTGGTTGAAGCGTTGGGGTTGCTGAAGTTCCATCCGGAAAAATTCCTGTTGGATGGGTGTCAATGGGTACGTCCCCGTGACAATTCCCTGCTCGGCCACTGTTTCCAGGCGACGCAATTGCTGGGCCATTTGCCGGAGAACCGGATGGTTGAAGACATCTTTGACTTCCAATGCATATCCTTTCCTGTACAGCCTCGATACCAATTGAATGGCCTTGATCGAATCTCCTCCCAAGTAGAAAAAGTCACTGTCTGCTTGTAAGTGGCGATTCTTGAGGATGTCGCCCAACAGCTCGATCAACAGTCGTTCTTGTTCGTTGGTCTGTGTTGGCTTCTGCGCTTGTACTGTCTTGACTTGTGTGGCAATTTGCTCGAGTTTTTTGCGATCCACTTTGCCATTCAAGGTCAGGGGAAAACGCTCGACCAGTACAATCTGGCGCGGGATCATGTAGGATGGCAACAGCTTGTGCAACTGTTCTTTCAACTGAGGCTCCGTCAAATCAGCAGCAGCTTCTACGAAGGCCGTCAGGAGTAGATTGCCTTCTTTGGACAATTGCTGGACGATGGCATTTTGAACACCTTCGATTTGTTGGAGGCTGCCTTCAATTTCTTTGGGCTCTACTCGAATGCCACTGAGTTGTACCTGATCGTCGATGCGTCCGTGAAACTCCATCTCTCCCCTTTCATTCCAACATCCAAGGTCGCCTGTTCGGTACAATCTCTCTTCTCCTTGGTGGCGTGCAAAAGGATTGGAAACAAATTTCTTGTCGGTCTCTTCCGGGCGATTCAGATAGCCTTTGCTCAGTCCAATTCCCGCCACACAAATTTCGCCAATCTGTCCTTGGGGCAATAGTTGACGTTCCGGATTGAGGATGTAAACCGCTGCTCCCTCAAAGGGCTGGCCAATGGGAATGGCACCAGCTTCTAGGTATTGTTCTTTTCTCGCTGCCTCTACCCGGTGAAAGCTCACACCGATGCAACATTCCGTCGGGCCATAGCCATTGTAGAGTTCAATCTCATCACAAAGTCTGACGGCTTCTTCCATTCTGATGGCCTCTCCGGTGGAGATGATGCGCCGCAGGCTGCTCTGTTCGAGTTGGTCGATGAGACTGAGGTAAGCAGGTGGGAAGATGGCTGTATCCACTTGCTGGGCTTGCAGATAGTCCATCATCTTGGCCGTGTTTTCCTTGATGGATTGAGGAGCCAATACGATGCTTCCTCCACTGAACAATGGCATGAGCATTTCCACCAAAGAGGCATCGAAAGACAAGGAAGCCATGTGCAAAAAGCGATCCCCTGCTTGCATGTTCAGGTAGTCGTTGTGATAATTGATTTGGTGAACGATGCTTTCCTGCCGGATGGGTACGCCCTTGGGACGTCCGCTGGTACCGGAGGTGTAGATGATGTAGGCTGTATCTGTTGGTGTCGGACGAGTGGCAATTTGCTGATTGTATGGACCGTTGCAGTCAGTGATTCGGACTTGTGGGATGTCGATGTCTTCGATTGTTTCCCTCTCTGTTCCACACAAGACCATCTCCGCTCCGGTATCTTTCAGAATGTATTTCAGCCTAGCACTTGGCCATTCGGTATGCAAGGGCAAATAGGTGGCTCCAGCTTTCCAGATGGCCAGCATAGCGGCTACGGATTCGATGGAACGATCCATGAAAATAGCGATGACCGGATCGTTTTGGGAGGACATCCGAGCCAATAATCCACCAGCCATTTGTTCGGCCCGTTCGTTTAGGTCTCGGTAGCTCAAGCGTTGCTCCGGCCCCACGAGTGCAATGGCGTCCGGATCCTTGCTCAACTGTTTTTCGAATGCATCCAGGATTGTCAAAGGTTCTTTGGGAGCGACTTGTTTGCCATTGAAGGCCAATAGGCGCTGGCTTTCGTCCTCCTTTATAAGCAGAAGTTGTTGTATCGGATCGTTGCATTTTTTCGGAATTTGTTGTAGCAAGTGCAGGAAGTGTCCGGCCAGTCCCCGAACAAAGTCTTCCGACAAAGCTGCTCCATTGTAGTTGAACTTAAAATTGATCTGTGCATTGGGCTCCACAATCAGATTGAAGTGGTAATTGGTCTGGTTGAAACTGCCCGCCGTTTTGGCTTCTGCCTGTTCGCCTCCCTCTTCTTCGGACTCTCCTACTTGCGGCAAGTTTTCAAAAATGAAAGCGTGATTGACCAAGGCTTTTTTCAACACACTTTCTTGCTGAATGCGTGTCAGTGGCAAAAAACCAAAAGCCTGCATGCGGATTTGGTCAGACTGAACGCGACGGGCCACTTCCAAAAATGCTTCTGTTGGCTCGTAGTGGACCCGGATGGGCAAGGTGTTGATGAAGACACCAACTGCTCGTTCAATGTAGGGAATTTCTGCCGGGCGATTGGCCCCCACCATTCCCAACACCGCATCCTGTTGACCGTTGTATTTTCCGAGAGTGATGCCCCAGACAGTTTGCAAAAGGCTGCTCAGTGTCAATCCTTGCTCGCGGGCCAGTTGCCAGAGTTGTGAAGACAATTCTTTTGGCAACATCTCTTCAAATTCGCAATTGTCGTAGGCATCTACCGGAGAGGAAAAGAGGGAGCGTTTTCCCTCGTATCCCTCCAGGTATTCTTGCCAAAACTGGATGGCCGGTGCCTTGGCTTGTCTTGCCAACCAATCGATGTACTGGCGATACTGACTTGTGGGGGGCAGATCCACTGCACGTCCTTGTTTCAAGGCCATGTAGATTTGCTGAAATTCCTCGATCAGTACGCTTTGGCACCAGCCATCCATGATGATGTGGTGAATGCTCCAGATGAATTCGTATGACTCCTCTCCCAGCTGCAACAGGCTGACGCGCAGCAACACATCTTTGTTGAGATTGAAATTGCGCCTGCGGTCTTCCTCCTTGAAGTTGTCCACGTACAAAGCCTGACTTTCTTCCGATAGATTTCGGATGTCGATGTACTGAAAATCAGCTTCGCGATTTTTCAATACGATCTGCAAAAGTTCATCAGCTTTTTTGTGGTTGAAAACCGTGCGCAGCACATCGTGGCGCTGGACCAGTAGTCCAAGGCTTTGCCGCATCAGTTCTGGCTCAAACTGTCCGTTGAGCTGGTAAACTGTTTGGCTGAAGTAAGCCTGTGTTTGGGCATCCATGAGTGCGTGAAAGTAGATGCCCTCCTGAATAGGCGACAACTGGTAGATGTCTTGTATGTTTTGCCTGTTCAACATGCTGTGAGTGGGTTTGTTAATTGAATAAATCGTCTAAGTCTTCGACATTCAAATTCTTGTAGCCGAAGTCGCTTGGGGTGGAAACTGTCTCCTCGATGGAAACACAGTGGCGGATCAATTGCTCCAAGGCCTGCACATAGGCATCGCCCAATCCCTGCAAACGCTCGGGATCAAAGGCGTTGCGGTTGTACTCGATGTGGATCGACAAATTGCGTCCGACGATGATGCCGGAAAGCTGGATGCCAAACTCAGGTTGTTCTGCCTGGTCTCGGGTGGCACCTGCATATTCATCAATCACACGGAGGCGGCTTTCGCTGTCGCCCCCTTCTTCATACTGTCCGAGGAAGTTGAAGATCAAATCGGGACGGCAGGTATCGGATGTTTCCCAACGGTCGGGCCGCAGGTAGCGAGCAATGCCGTAGCCAATGCCCTTGTTGGGAATCTTGCGCAGAAAATCCTTGGTGCTGATCAGTGTCTGTGCCAAGGCATCTGCCCCATCGGGGCTTTCCAGTAGCACAGGGAACATGCTTGTAAACCAACCAATGGTGCGAGTGTACTGGCGATCTTCCAGAATCTCTTCCCGACCATGTCCTTCCAACATCACCCAAAAACGGCTGGTGCCAAAGGTTGCTTTGACGGCCAGGCCAAGGGCGGCCAGCAGGACTTCATTGATCTCTGTGGAATAAGCTTCGTGGACAGGTCCCATCAGCAATTCGGTCAGGTCGGAAGCGAGTTCTACATCAATGCTTTGTACATCTGGTGTCGCTGTTTCACTTGCCAAGCGAGGAATGTTGTCTGCCGGGCTGCTGATCAAGGCCGACCAGTAATCCAATTCATCTTCGAAGGAAGGATCGTGTGCGTATTCGATCAAGCCCTCACACCAACTCTTGAAACTATCTGATTTTTTGGGTAAGCGAATTTTCTTGCCACGCAAAATCTGACGGTAGGCTTCGTTGAGGTCTTCCAGCAGGATTCTCCAAGAAACACCGTCCATGATCAGGTGGTGGAAGATCAATACAATTCGGTCTCCTTCCAGTCCTTGGAATAGCGCGATCCGCATCAGAGGAGATTCGCCGAGTTGGAAGTCTTCCTGCAACTGCTGACAAATGGCCAGCCGTTCTTTTTCGGCCTCTTGCTCTGATTGTTGGCGCTGATCATAAATCCTCAGTTTGGATTTGATGCTGGCTCCTCCATTGGTTTGCATCCAGGCACCGTCAGAATCAGGGCCGAAGGAAATGCGGAGGGCATCGTGAAACAACACCAATTTGTCAATCGCTCTTTGCAAAGCATCTGCATCGACAGCTTCCTTGCTGAAAACGACCATGCATTGATTGTAGTGGTGGTGCTTTTGCATGGGACTTTCGAAGAAGTGACGCTGGATGGGCGAGAGTGGGAAGCTTCCTTCCACAATGCCTTGGTCAACGTTTTGTCGAACTTCTTTGAGTTGGGTCACCATTTGATTCATCACCGGATGGTGCATGACCTGGGTTACTTTGAGTCGGTATCCTTGTTGGAACAATCGGGCCACCAATCGAATGGCTTGGATGGAATCACCTCCTCTGGTGAAGAAGTTGTCATCCGCTTGGATGGTGCCATTCATCAGTACTTCCTCGACTGTCTTGCAAAGGATGGCCAAGGGGTCTTTGGAAGTCGGAGCAGTTTCTTCTGCTGGCTGACTTTCGGTTTCTGTTGTGTCTGTATCCTCTGTTTCTATTGTTGCAACATCCTCTTTGCTGTCTGTTGGCTCCTGGTGGTATACCAATTCTCCAATGGCTTGTTTGGGATTGTCCGCAGCCGAAAGCAGAAGTTGTTCGAGTTCTTCCAGGATGTTCTGGGCGCGATGAGCAGAGAACAGATCGGCGTAGTAGTTGACACCCAATTCCAGGGCTTCTTCTGAGCCAGAAAAGTGGAAGGTCAAATCAAACTTGGCTTGTTCATTGCCGATGGCAAAGGCTTCTGCTTCGAAGGCGGCCTCTTTTTGCAACTCTTCTTTCTTGACGCCGATGTCGTCCCATACCATCATCACGTCGAATAGTGGAGAGCGGGATGGATCTTTTTCCAAGTCCAGTATTTCCACCATTTGATCAAATGGCAAGGATTGATTGGCAAAGGCTTGTAGGGTCGTCTTTTTCACTTTCTGCAACAGTGCCTCAAAGCTCCAATTCGATTGGACTTCGTTGCGAAGTGGCAGGGTATTGACAAACAGTCCTACCTGCTGGTCCAAATCGGGATGATCTCTTCCAGCTGCGGGCGTGCCAATGATGATGTCGGTTTGATCGGTGTATCGATGCAAGAGTGCCAACAGGCCAGCCATCAAGGTCATGTAAGGAGTTGCCTGCAATTGCTGTCCCATCTCGACGATGCGCGAAGCAGCCTGTTGTTCGATGGTGCAATGGGTGCTTCCTCCTTTGTAGGTCATCACGGACGGGCGCGGGAAGTCGGCGGGGACTGTCAGGATTGGCAATTCGCCTTTCAGTTCGTCTTTCCAGAAGTCCAATTGTTTTTCCAAAGCGCCTTCTGCAAAGTGGTGATTCTGCCAAGCGGCGAAGTCCTTGTACTGGATGCGCAAGGCGGGCAACTCTTCGCTTCTTCCTTCGATGGTGGCTTCGTACAAGCTGAACAATTCGTTGATCAAAATGTCCAATGACCAGCCATCTGCAATGATGTGGTGGATGACGAAAGCAAAGATGTATTCGTCTGCTTCTACCTGCATCAGTTTGACGCGGAAGAGTGGCATCTTGCTCAGTTGGAAAGGACGGTTGGCCAAGCGACGGCATTCATTGCGCGCCTTTTCGATCCGATCCGGCAGGCCTTGCCAGTTGGCGTAGAAGACTTTGAAGGGTACTTCTGATGCCTCGACGATGCGTGACCTTGCTTCCTCTCCTTCCAGTTCAAATACAGTTCGCAAACTCTCGTGGCGATCGACCAATTTGAGCAGTACGTTTTCGAGTACCGCCTTGTCGAGTACACCTTTGAATTTGTAAGTATTGAAGATGTTGTAAGCGCCTTTGACCTCTTCCATTTGCTCCATGACCCACATGCGGTGCTGTGCATAAGACAGTTTGTAATAGGGTGCCTTTGGAGCGAGTGGAATGGCGTCGTACTGCTGCTGTTGCTGCAAATCGAGCAGGGCAGCCAGGCTGGCAATTGTCGGGTGGTTGAAAATGTCGAAGAGCGAAATCTTCACCTTCATTTCCTGGTACACCAAAAAGACAATGCGGATGGACTTGAGCGAGTGCCCTCCAATTTCGAAGAAGTTGTCATCGGTGCTGATGCTGGACAATTCCAATACCTCCTTCCAAATGTCGAGCAGTTTTTCCTCGGTCTCCGTCTGTGCCTCTGTGAAGCTGTCTTGTCGGCAATGTTCCTTGTGTATGGCAGCCAAAGCATCTCTGTCGATCTCGTCCTTTTCATCAAGGGGCAAGCTGGCCAGCTTGACGTATTGGGCAGGGATCATGGCAGTCGGCAGATGCTGCTTCAGGTAATCTGTCAATTCACTTTCCCAAGCTTTATCGTCTTGTCCAACGATGGGTTTGGGCAGTGCCTTTCGGTCAATTTTTTCGTTGACAGTCAGTGGAAAATGATCCAGGTAAATGAAGTAAGTCGGGATCATGTATTCCGGCAACTTCTCGGCCAAGGCAGCCTTCAGTTGATCTTCTGTACAATCGGTTTGCTTGTCTTGGCGAATGATGTAGGCACAAAGGGCTTTGGAGTTGCGATCGTCGATGGCCATCAACAAGGCATCTTTGACACCCTCCACTTGCAACAAGGCTCGCTCGATTTCTCGCAGCTCGATCCGGTAGCCTCTGATCTTTACTTGATGGTCTTTTCGTCCTGCAAACTGCAAGTTGCCATCTTCCTGGAAGAATCCAAGATCACCTGTTTTGTACAAGCGGGTCTTGGCCTCGGGGCGGAAGGGATCGGCAATGAAATGCTTGGCTGTTTTCTCCGGCATCTTCAAATAGCCCCTGCCAACGTTGACACCTGCGATGCAAATCTCTCCTTTGACACCCGGCGGGCAAGGCTTCATTTGTTCGTCTACCACATACAAGCGAGAATTGTGCAATGGCTTTCCGATGGGGATGGGACCAGTCTCCGGACAGCGATCCATGATGTGGACGCAGTTGTTGTCCGTCGTTTCAGTAGAACCATAAAAGTTGGCCACCCTCCCTCCGGGATGCATCTCAAACCATTTCTTCACCCACTTGTGTTTCAGCACATCTCCGGCCGATACCAAATACTCGATGCTGTCGGGCACCCAGGCTTCGGGGAAGTTCAACAGGCCAGCCAAGTAGGCAGGCATCAGTTGCACCACTGTGGGGCGATCTTCCTGAATGCGTTGGGTGAAGCGAAGTGGATCGTTGATGATGGCATTGTCGTAGATGACAGTTCGTCCACCACACAAAAGCGGTGTCAGCAATTGCCAGACTGAGATGTCGAAACCCTGCGAGGAGTTTTGCAAAATGATGGTAGAGGTATTCAAGGAAAAGTCGCGCACCTTGGTGTAAAGGTGGTTGATCATTCCAATGTGTTCGATCATGGCTCCTTTGGGCCGTCCTGTCGATCCAGATGTAAAAATGACGTAGGCCAAATCTTCTGGCTGTACCGCCGGCGCAAATGCAACTTCTGTCTTGGCATCTGTTTGCTGAATCAATTCTTCCACATCCAGTATGCTGGCCTTTCGAAACGGACTGTCTGCAGAGGTAAACAGATTGACTCGCTCCGTTTTCACTACCGACTTGGTCAGTATCCAAGCAGCCTCACAATCATCGACAATGTGTTGAATCCGTTCTTCCGGTAAGTCTGTGGTGACGGGCACATAAATGGCGCCGATTCGAAGCAGTGCCAAAAAGGCTGTCAGGGTTTCTACAGAACGATCAAAAATCACGGGAACAAAATCTCCTTTGCGAACGCCCTTTTGGTACAAAGCAATCGACAAGCGATCGGCCTGATCTTGGAGGCTGGCGTAGTTGAGTTGCTGTTCGTTGTGAACGATGGCAATCTCCTCGGGATGCTTGTGAGCCGTTTGTTCGAAAAGTTCGTAGAAGGTCTGCTGATCTGGAAATTCCAAATCGGTTTGGTTCTGCAGCTCCATCATCTTGCGACTTTCTTCTGTCCATTCGATGGAGGCATTTGTTTCTTCTGTGGTCTCTTCAGTCGTTGTGAGTTGGGCCAGGGATAGATAGGCTGTCAGTGCCTCTCCTTCTGTCCGATCTTGTTGGACGATGGCTGCTCTTTCGACCACTTTGGAAGCAGCGATGCTTTGTTCGATGAATGCCGCGTTCAATTGTTGTCCGGCCATTCGAATGATGCTGCCTTCGGTTTGTCTCCATTCCAACTGTCCATCTGACCGCCAGCGGGCACTGTCACCAGAGTCCCATGCCACCAAGCGTTCTCCTCCCATTTCCAGTTCGACCAATCTTTTGTCACTTTCCGTGGCGGTCAAAACAGGATCAATGATGTACAAGCGTCCCCACACATTGGGGGCTTGCTCTTGTTGCAACTGATCCAGTACCAGCAATCGGGTTGCAGGCAGTCCCTGTCCGATGAAGTGTCGACAAGCAGCGGATTGTATCGCACCTGCCGCATTCAAAATTCCTGTTTCTTGGAGTCCGTACAAGTTCCACAAGACGGCATTGGTTCGTGCGAAGTGTTGATCGATGAGTGCTTCCGGCAACTGCTCGGAATACGCATATACACTTTGCAGACTTTGCAATTCGGCAGTCTCTGCTTGTTCGAGCAAGGTCTGATAGGCAGTCGGACGAATTCTCAAATGGGTGATGCCAGCTTGTGAAATTTGCTGGATCAATTCCTCTGTGGTATCTACCTCGGCTGGACTGATCAAACAACCCCCATGACAAATCGTGGCCAGGTATTCCAACTCACTGATGGTGCTTCCTGCCTCTCTGTCAAACAAAGCCACTGTCTGTCCATTCCAATTCATCTCCTTGTGCATCCACTGGATCTTGTGGTACAGATCACTGTGTTGTAGACGGCTGAAAGAAATGCTTCCATCGCTTGCATGTCCTGGCAAAATCAGCGCTTCGCGCTCCTCCAATTCTATCTTGATGCCATTGTTGGAATACAATCTTTCGAGGGATTCGGGGAAGGGCAACACCAGGGTATCGAGCGCACTCAATTGGCTGGCCATCTCGGCATCGGCTACGACCAAAGCGTCCAGTTTGATTTCTGTCAACACTTGCTCCAGGTATGCTTTTGGACATCGGGGGTCCAAGGGAACGTAGGCACAGCCGATTTTCATCGACCCCATTGCTGCTGCGACCTTTTGGAATGTGTCCCCAAGGATCAACCCGATGGTACGTTGTTTCTTTTCTGTAATGTTTTGCATGATGTATTTCGCAAAACTGTGTGCGGCGCGGTCCATCTCTGCATAGCTGTGAGTCTTCGTACCATCAACCAATGCTGCCCGGTCTGGGTGGGCGGCCAGTTGGCGATGAAAGAGTGCGTACATGTGCTCGCTGCCAGTTTCCATGCCAAGTCGCTTGTCGGAAAACGTCTGCAGGATGGCTTTGTCAGACTGACTGAGGTAGTCGATCTCACCGATGTTTTGGTCTGGCTGATCGCAGATGGCTTGTAGCATGTTGCTCAAGTGTCTCAGCATATTGTCTGCCGTGCGCTGGGTATATAGGTCAGAGTTGAAGGTGAGGGAAATGTCGATCCCTTCCTGAAACTCTACGATGTTGAATTCCAAATCTACTTTGCTGGCCACAATGTCGGCAGCGATGGATTCGATTCGGAAAGCAGCATCTTGTTCTTCTTCGTGTATGCCTCCGTTTTTATAGGAGGTGAGGATGTCGAGCAGCGGGGAGCGACCCGGTTCTACTTTCAGTTCGATCTGTTCGACCAGCATGTCCAGTGGATAGAGTTGGTGTTGGTAGGCACCGATGATGACCTCTTTGATTTCGGCCAAAAACTCCGACAGGCTGGCATTGGCTTCGAAGCGACTGTAGAGTGGCAAGGTGTTGGAGTAAAATCCTACCTGATCTTCCAACTCCAATTTTCCTCTGGCTGCGATGGGAATGCCAAGAACGATGTCGGTTTGTCCGGTGTAGCGATGCAACAACAGTTTGAGTCCGGCCATCAAGCTCATGAATACGCTGATGCCATTGGCTTTGCTGAAGCTTCGGATTTGCTCTGTCAGTTTGTGTTCGATGGTGTAGCGAGTTGCCTGACCGTTGAAGGTTTTGACGGCGGGCCGTTCAAAGTCGGTGGGCAATTGCAGGACGGGAATGTCTCCTTGGAATCTGCTCAACCAGTAGGCCTCCTGCTCTTGGAGTCGTTCGCCAGTCAGCTCGGCATTCATCCAGGCGGCAATGTCTTTGTACTGGAATTGCAGGGCGGGCAATGGATTGCGTTCGCCTTTGACAAGTGCTTCGTAGGACAGCATGATTTCGCGGGCAACGATTTCAAACGACCAATCGTCAAAGACAATGTGGTGGATGCGAATGCCCAGCAAGTGTTTCTGCTCGCTCAGGCGAAGAATGCGGCATTGGAAAAGCGGGCCTTTTTCAAAGTCGAAAACCTGTGCCCCAAATGCATTGAGTGATTGCTCGGCCACCCGTTGTGGATCGGCACACATGCTGAGGTCTTGGGTCTCTACGTTGAAGCCAATCTCTTCCAGGCTCCGAATCTGTTGCATGGGGCGGCCATCGACATCGACGAAAACGGTCCGCAGACTTTCGTGTCGGTCGACCACTGTCATCAAGGCTTGTTCCAGTTTGTCGGTATCCAAAGCTCCTTCCAGCAAGTAGGTATTGAGCTGGTTGTAGGCCATCGAGCTTTCGTCCAGTTGACAAAGTGCCCAGAGGCGTTTTTGAGCGTGGGACATTTCGTAGTAGTCCTGCTGGGGCAAGACGGGAATCAGAGATTGCTGATTGCTTTTCTTGCCCAAGAACTCCGCCATTTGTCGGATGGTCGGGTATTTGAAAAAGTCTTCAAAGTCGAGTTGGAAACCGAAGTAGTATTGGATGCGGTTGAGGATTTGGTTGGCCAACAGAGAGTGTCCACCAATTTCGAAAAAGTCATCATCCTCTCCGATGTCTTCCATTTTGAGGACCTCCTTCCATGCGAGCATCAAGCGTTGTACATCGTTTAGGTTTTCGTCGATGTAGGCCGCCAGCTGGTTCAATTGTGGGAAATCAAATACATCCTCAAAGTCAAGGGAAATGCCAAACAGTTGATCGACGCGATTGATCAGTTTGGTGGCCAGCAGGGAGTCACCTCCCAATTCGAAGAAGTGTGCATCCAGTTGCAGTTGGCGATTGTCCAAGACCTCTTCCCAAATCTCGGCCAATTGTTTTTCGATGTAGCCAAAGTCGGCTTTGTTGTCGACGACCTCCGAGCTTGCTTCTGCTGGATTTTCGTCCATCACCAGAGGTGTTTCTCTGATCCAGCAGCGAGTCGGTGCAAATTGATAACCCGGCAATTCTATGCGGGTCTGAGCAGCATTCCATTCGGTGTGGTCATATTGCAAATCGCATCCGGCTTCGTACAAAGCAGCTTGCAATTCGGCATAGGTCAAAGAAGCATCCTCTGGTCGGACAGCGATGATCCGGACATTGTCATAGGAAGCGGCCTGTGAAGTCAGAGCATCCAAGACAGGATTGTTTGCATTCAAACCAATGAAGAATACCTGTCCTTCTTCTGCTTGGGATTTCAAAAGCCTGGCAGCTCTTTCTTCCAATCTGTCTACAGCTGTCGGGCGGTAGGACAAAGCCTTTTGGATGCCTTCTTTCAGGGTGATTTTTCCCGCCAATACCTGGCAACTGATCTGTCCAATGCCCAATCCGATGAGGTTCTTACTTTCGATCCCGATGGTCTTCAGTGTTTCGGCATAGGACAATTGGAAGACGAAGTTCCAGTAGTCATCAGAAGCGTTCTGTGAAAGTTGGTGACGAATGGTTTCGCAACGATCTTTTTGCTTGTCAAAAGTGGGCAAACATGCGCTCCACTCTTCGATCTGGGTCCATGTCTTGGCAGACTGATCGGAGAAAACGTAGATCAGTTTGTTATTGATTGTTTTTGGTATCGCAGTAGATTCATTCTCTTGAAGTTGTTGGTCAATTTTCTGGGCCAATTCTTCCAAACTCTTGGCAAGCAAAGTAGTGCGCTGGGCATGATGATTTCTCCCCTGGCACAATACCCGGCTCAAACTTCCCAGCTGATCATCTTGCAAATTTGGCAATGCCTCGGACAGAGATGTTAGGTTGGCTTGCAGTCCTTCGGCCGTTTGGGAAGAGAGTGGAATGAAATAAGTTTGTGGTTTTTCTGCTGAGGCCTCCTTTTTGGCAACTGGTGATTCTTCCAATACGATGTGGCAGTTGGTGCCACTGAAACCGATGGCAGAAACGGCTGCAAAACGGCTTTGGTTCTCCTTACGCTTCCAATCGATGGGGGCCTCGTTGATGTAGACATTGGCTTCCGAAAAATCGATCAAAGGGCTGGACGTTCCGGTGTAATAGGCTGGATAAACAACCTCCTTCTTCAATGCCAAAACTGCCTTGACAAAACCCGCCAGACCTGCGACACAACGGGTGTGGCCAATGTTGGCTTTGATGGTAGAAACCGGACAGATGTTCTTTTGATCGGTAAAGCCTTCAAACGCTTGGTTCAAACCGCCAATCTCGATGCTGTCTCCCAACTGTGTTCCAGATCCGTGCAATTCGATGAAGCCCAAGTCGGTTGGCTGGACGTTGGCGCGCTTCCATGCCTGGTGCATCACTTCTACCTGTGCGATGCTGTCCGGCGTGGTCAAACTGGCGGCCCTGGCGGCGTTGTTGTTCACGGCAGTACCGCGAATGACAGCGTGGATGTGGTCCTTGTCGGCCACCGCTTGTGACAATGGCTTGAGCAATACACTGATGACTGCTTCGCCATATGCCATGCCGTTGGACTTGTCGGAAAAAGGAATGGAACGACCATCTGCCGATTCGATCTCGATGTCGTAATCTTGCTCCAAAAATGGAAACAACTCCAAACTCGCTCCACAGACCAACACCTGATCACAATGCCCCAGAATGAGTTCATTGCAAGCATTGTGCAGCGCAACCAAAGAAGAGGAGCAAGAAGTGTCAATGACGGCTACGCCCCCGTACAAGTTGAAAGAACGACTGATGCGCGCTGCCAGAAATTCCGCCGTATTGCCTGTGATCAACATGGGGTTGAATTCCTCGGCGTGTTGGTAGTAATCCAGATTTTTGTGCGAAACATAAACAGAAGTATTGCTCCCACTCATCGCATCCGTGCTGTATCCCGCATTCTCGATGGATTGGTAAACCACCTCCAACAACTGGCGTTGGTGTGGGTCCATACACTGGGCTTCTCCCAACGGAATATTGAACAATTTGTAGTCAAACAAATCGATGTCTTCCATAAAGCCCCTCACCTGAAATGCTTTGTTCAATGGCAGGGTCGTTCGACGGATGCGCTCTTCCGTGATGTCATTCAAACTACACCGGGCATCCAGCAAGTTTTGGTGTAACTCATCTATGTTTTTGGCATGGGGAAATCTGCCCGCCATTCCGATGATGGCGATGTGACGATTGGATTCCATTCTGTAGAATTGCAAGCGTTTGAAAAAAAGATGTTGGGCCGGAAGCACGATCACTTCCGGCTGAAAAGTTTTAAACGACCGATGTCGCCACCGCTCCAACGATCTCGTGCAGCGGAATTTTGTCTCTCTTCACGTACAGGCTGTGGTTGTACCAAACGTAGTTGACCCGATCCCAAATGGTGGCGGAATGCACATCCGGGAAAAAGCCTTTGCCAGGAAGGTTGGCACTGGTGTTGCACAGCATGGGAATGCCACTGAGCTTGTAGAAAGCTTCCAGCAATCGAGTGACCGTAGGATTGGACTCCTGGGTGATGGTTTGCAGACGAGCCGTTCCATCCAAGTGGCAAACAGCCGGAATCTTTTCTTCCCAACCAGGTCGCACAAAATGATCGAACAGCATGTAGGGATCGGGAACACCCGGATCAAAAATCTCACGAGCTGGTTCTTCCAAGCAAATGGGCGATACCGGACGATAGCGCTCGCGCTTCTTGACGTGGTTGAGCATGTCTTTCATGTAGGGCGATTGAGGAGAAGCGAGGATGCTTCGATTGCCCAAGGCACGTGGCCCCAACTCGGCCCGACCGTTGAGGAAGACCACAGGTTCTTGTGTGCGGTGCAAAATGCCCGCCAATTGTTCCAGACTGCAAGGCTGTTTGTCCCAGCCTGCTACTGCGTCGCTCTCTGTAACTTTGGGTCCGGAATACACATCCCAATCCAAGGCGGGATTCTCTCCGTGTAAAACCATGGCGGCACAAGCAGCCCCGATGGCACTGCCAGAATCATTGGGGAATGGTGGCACAAAAACGGCATCGAAAAATCCACTTCGGCGAATGCTGCGGTTCCATTTGATGTTGAGGGCGCAACCACCTGCCAGGCAGATGTTGCGGTTGGCTCTTGGGAAGCGTTTGATCTTTTTGCTCAATTTACTGACCAGCAGCTCGTCCAAAAAGTAATGGAAGGAACAGAGGATGTCTTCATCAGAAAACTCATCTCCCACCGTATTTTTGAATTCATTGGCAAAGACGTTGGCAAAGCCCATCGGAGAAGTGTAGTGCTTTTTGTAGATGCGATCAAAGATGGCAAACAGTTCTCGTCTCACCTCTCCTTTTCCGATGTAGGCCATCACCTTGCCCGCCACCGAAAGGCTGTCCTTGGCAAATTTGTTGCCGACCTTGAAGGGACCAAAATGCTGTGCGAATATGCTGTAGATGTTTCCGATGAACAAGAAGATCGGACCGAGGTTTTCAATCTCTTTTTTCCGTACATCGAAGTAGTACAAGCGCGGATACATGCCGCCATCCCAAACCAAGACATAGGCATCTTCTCCGGCTTGGGCAAAAGGACTGCAACAGTAGGCGCTCATGATGTGGCCAGTGACGTGCATGTAGCTGGTGTAGTTGTAAGTTTTGTCGCGGATGGGCAAGTCCGTACAACGCCATTCCTCCAGTACCGAATCTTTGAGGTTGCGCTCCCGGTATTGAGCGATGTCCATTTGTGTGGCTTTCCCTTGGTGAAGAACGGCCAGTTGGTTGGTGTGATCTCCAATTTTCAGTCGGGGCTGAATGGCCAGTGCATCCTGGTCAAATCCACCCCAGCCATCGACGGCATAGAGGTCGATTGACTCGGGGCTGTAGCCTTCGCTTTCCAGTATCTCTGCAATCAGGTCGGTATCTTCGATGCTGGCGTAGCGTGGGTTGTTTTTGAGTTTTTCTATCTCGAAACTGAAGACGAGTCGGTTGTTGTCGATCAAGGCCACGGCGCCGTCATGGGTCAGTTTAAGTCCGCAAATTCGCATATCTTTTAATTTTGTGATGGGTGGTTGGTCTGAAGTTATCAGAAGTCCAAAATTTGAGTTTCTTCTTCTTCCGTATCTTGGATGCCCAAGCGTTGGGACAGCAGGGTCGAAAGTTTTTCAATGCTGGGATGGCTGAAAATTTCATGGATTTTGATGCTGCCGGGATGGCGTGCCTCCAATTGGGTTTGGGCCTGTACCACTTTGAGCGAATCCAGTCCGACAGAAAAGAAATTTTGTCGGGTGCTCAGTGGATCGGCACTGACTAAAGGAGCAAAAACAGACAGCAAGAAATTCTCCATGTCATTTTCCGGTGCCTTGTAGGCCGCATCTGTCAGCAGCTTTGCTTTCCGAGAAGCGAGCAGGGCGTTTGCATCGACTTTTCCATTTGTGGAAAGTGGAATGTCGGTGATCTCGTAAAAGGCCGTTGGCAACATGTAGTGTGGAATCTTTTGTTCCAATTGACTGCGAATGTTGCTCGCTCCATCCAGTTGTTGTCCTCTCAGATAGGCCCGCAATTCCAAGCGGTTGCTCGTCCCTTCTGCTGCCAAAACCACGGCTTGTTGAATACCCGAAATCTCCAGCAAAGCAGATTCAATCAAGGCGGGCTCAATTCGGTATCCATTGATTTTGAGTTGACCATCGATGCGTCCCAAGAATTGCAAGCGACCATCTTCCAACCAACAAGCTTTGTCACCAGTGCGGTACATTCGCTGTCCCGGTCGGAATGGATCATCCAAAAATCGCTCGGCAGTCAGGGCGGGCTGTTCGTGATAAGCAAGGGCGACACCTCGTCCACCAATGTACAATTCCCCCGCTGTTCCGATGGGGACGATTTGCTGGGAATCATTGAGTACATAAGCAGTCGCATTGGCGATGGGCTGGCCGATGTTGATGGCTTGTTTGGGATCGGTAAAACTTTCTACTGTACAACCTACTGTAGTTTCTGTCGGACCATATTCGTTGTGAACGACGATGCCCGGATTCAATTCAAACAAACATTCCAACTGTCGGGGCTGCAGCGCTTCTCCCCCAACGATGACCGTTTGCACCGGGCTTTGCGTCAATCCAATTTGATCCAGCAAACTGATGTGCGAAGGAGTCAATTTGGTGGCCTGTACTTCCGAGTCGGGACCAAACACAGATTGCAGTACTTCGCTGCTCGGACGATCCTCGCTGAATATCTGCAGACAAGCTCCTCGAATCAAGGTCCCCAACAATCCCGTCAAACTCAAATCGAAAGAAAGAGAAGTAAACAGTCCGAAAGCAGCATCTGTAGACCGACCAAAGTAGTATTCATTGGCCCACCTCAGGTAGTGTGCAATGTTGCCTTGGCTGACCAATACCCCCTTGGGCTTTCCAGAGGAGCCAGAGGTGTAAATCATGTAGGCAGCATCGGACGGATTGATGGCAACTTCGACAGTGGGTTGTTCTTCTTCCGGCAACATGTCCAACACTACGGTTTGGCCTTCAAAGGCAGCGGGGATGCTGAACAACTGTTGGGAGGACATCAGCAAGGTCTGGATGCCTGCATTTTCCAACATGTACCCCATCATTTCTTCGGGATAATCCGGATCAATGGGAACAAAGACAGCGCCTGCCTTCAATGCTCCCAGCACGCCGAGTACACTCCAAGCGGTTCGTCCGGCCAGTATTCCAATTCGGTCTCCGTTTTGTACTTTCTGGTCGATGCGAAGGTGGCGACACAATTTGTCGGACAGTTCATCGAGTTGGGCATAGGTCCAAGTTTGTTCCTCACCGACGAGGGCGGTCTGCTCAGCAAATTGATGGGCTGCCTTTTGCCACAAAGCAATGTAGGTGGTTTCCGCAATGTCTTGTGCCGTTTGGTTGAATGCATGCAGCAGTTGTTGCTTTTCTTCTGGATGCAAAAATTCCAGTTGATCAATTGGCTGATCGGCTTGGCTGGAAAGATTGTCCAAAAAGTACAGGTAGCTCTTCAAGAATCGCTCGATGCGCTTGTCCCGATACAGGGCCGGATCATATTCCAATAAGCAGTGAATGCCATCGGATTTTTCCAAGAAGCGAAATGCCAAGTCAAACTTACTGGCCGACAGCTCAAATTCCAGGGCTTCCATGTCCAATTGGTACAAAGAAGCGTGTTGGCTTTCGTCCAATTCTGAGCCGATCATCTCTACCAAAATGTCGAAGATCGGATTGCGGTTTTGGCTCGTTCCCCCTTCCAGTTGGTTGATCAATTCTCCAAAGGGATAATCCTCAGAAGCGATGGCTTTTTGATAGGTTTGCTTGGCAGTCGCGATCAACTCCCGAAAACTCAGTTCTGCATCGAAGCGTTGCCGCAAGGGCAAGATGTTGATGTAAAACCCAATCTGGTCGCGCAACTCGGCCCGGTTGCGTCCCGCCGATGTGGTACCGACGATGATGTCCGGGGCATTGGTGTAGCGATGCAAAAAGGCTTGGGTCGAGGCCAACAGCACGTTGAACAAAGTCGCACCACAAGACTGACCGATGGTTTCCAATTTTTGAACCAGGGCGCGATTCAAAGTCTGTACCAGGGCGGCTCCTTCGTAGTTCTTCTGATCGGGCCGTTCAAAGTCTGGCGTCAATCCCGACTGTGGCAATGGCTCCTGCAATTGTTCCTTCCAGAATTGCTCCTGTTCAGAGAAGTTTTTTTGTTGCAATTGCGTTTGTTGCCAATGTGCAAAGTCTTTGTACTGTATGTCCAGCTGAGGCAATCGAGCTTGTCGAACAGTACAATTGGCTTCGTACAATTCAGACAATTCCTTGAGCAAAATGCTCACCGACCAGGCATCGGCAATGATGTGGTGCAACACCAGAGACAACAAATGGCGATCGTCCCGAATTCGGTACAAGGCCACCTTCAGCAGTGGCCCTTTTTGCAAATCGAACGGGTGATCGACACAGTCGGAAATGATCTGCTGTTTTTTGGCCTCGTCGGGTTCTGTGCCTTTCCAATCTTCAAATTCCATCTGCCAATCACTCGCCGGACAAATGCGCTGAACGGGCTGATTGTCTTGTTGGTCAAAGACCGTTCGAAGACTTTCGTGCCGGTCGAGCAACTGATCAAAAGCATCCTGTAGAGCTTGTCGATTCAGCGGACCGTTGAGGTAACAAATGTAGGGAATGTTGTAGGCCGTCAAGTCGTCCGAAAATCGGTCCAACACCCAGAGTCGTTGCTGGGCGGCAGACAGCTCGTAGTGGGGCTGTGTGCTGGCGCGACCGATGCGATCGGCCCGGCCAGCCACAGCGCCTTTGAGCAGTTCGACGATGGCCGGTTTGCGTTGGCGCAACTCGTTCAGAACCTGCTCTTCGATCCGACCATCCGGACTGTTGATGCCCAATTGATCGTTGTCCTTCAGCCGGACCGAAATGCGTTGTTCCTTGAGTTCTTTTAGAAATTCAATGGTTGTCATATCAAAACTTCATTAGCTTCATCAATGTCATTATCATCCAATGGTTTCAAGACCTGAAGGGTGTCGAGTGATAGGGCCAGACGGCGAATGCTCGGGTCGGTAAAGACCATGCGCAAACGGATGTCCAGTCCACACTTTTCTTTGATGCGAGCCACCAACTGTGCTGCCAATAAGGAGTTGCCTCCGATTTGGAAGAAGTTGTCCGTGCAGCTGATGGTGTCCAGTTTGAGCAGCTCTTTCCAAATGTCGAGCAGTGCTTGTTCCATCTCACTTTCTGCGGCTGCAAATTGTCGATGGGCTTGCATCTGGTCACTTGGATTGGGCAACTGTTTCCGGTCAATTTTTCCATTGCCGTTCAGCGGAAACGCTTCCATTGGTACAAAGTAGGTGGGGATCATGTATTCTGGTAGGCTCTCTCCCAAGAAGGCCTGCAGTGTGTCGATTGCGATGTCCTTGTCGTCTGCGATGAGGTAGGCAGCAATGCGTCGGTTGGCTTTGTCTTCCCCAACCGTTGCGACCAGTGCTTGGCGGACAGCTGGATGCTCATTGAGCCGATTCTCAATTTCACCCAATTCTACCCGGAAACCTCTGATCTTGACTTGGTGATCGCGCCTGCCCAAAAACTCCATGTTGCCATCGGGCAATTGTCGTCCCAAATCTCCGGTGCGGTACATCTTGCCTCCTTGGTCAGGGAAGAAAGGATCATCGACAAAGGCGGCAGCTGTTTTGGCAGGATCGTTGAAATAGCCCGTGGCCACCCCGACACCGCCGATGTACAACTCGCCCGCCGTGCCTTGCGGCACCGGATGTCCCGTCTCGTCCAAGATGTAAAAGAAGTTGTTGGCAATTGGTTTTCCATATGGAATGCTGTTGCCAAATGTGCTTCCTCTTTCTACGCAGTAGTAGTTGGACCAAACCGTGGCTTCTGTGGCTCCTCCCAAACTGACAAATGTCGAACTGGGAAAGAATCGAGCGGAACGGGCCGGGAGTTGGACCGGAATCCAATCACCGCTGTTGAAGATCAGTCGCAGGTGCTTCTGACGATAACTGGGCTCGTAGCGTTCGAGTTCTGTGAGCAAATAGTCCAAGGTGGTCGGTACGGTATCCCAAAGAGTGATGTCTTCTCGGGTCAACAAGTCTTGCAGTGCTTTGTAATCCCGAATGTCATCGTAGTCTGCAATGACAATGCTTCCTCCGGCGGCCAACAATCCAAAGATGTCGTAGACCGACAAATCGAAACAGATGGACGTGAGCAGCAGCATGCGATCTGTTGGTCCCACCTCAAACCGGCGGTTGACCCACTGGACGAGATTGACCACCGAGTGATGGGCAATGGCAACGCCTTTGGGCTGGCCCGTCGAGCCGGATGTGTAGATCGTGTATGCTTGTTCGTTGCCACTGCAGGCAATGTCGAGATTGCTCGTTTCGTACTTCCCATATGCCTCGCTGCAGATGGCCAATGCTTCGATGCCTTGCGGCACTTCGGTTTGACTGATCTCTTCATCTGTCAATACCAAGCGGATGTTGGAGTTGGAGATGATGTACAGCTGGCGTTGTTCTGGGTAGGCCGGATCGATGGGGACATAACTACCTCCTGCTTTCAAAATGGCCAACATGGCGATGATCATTTCAAAATTGCGCTCACAACGAATGCCGACCTGTTCTTCTTTCTGCAGCCCGGATGCCAACAAGTGGCGGGCGAGTCGGTTGGCAGCTTTGTTGAGTACTTGGTAGCTCATGCTCTTTCCATCGTGCCGCAGGGCAGTGGCTCGTCCTCGTTGATCCACTTGGGCTTCAAACAATTGATGTAGGCCAAGCTGGCGATCATAAGGAGTTACAGTGTCATTGAAATCGACGAGTAAACGACGGTATTCCTCTGCTGTCAGAATTGGTGCCTTGCCAATGGCCTGTGTCGGTACATCCAACCAAGTTGTCAGCAAGCCTTCCAGGTGTGTCAACATTCCTTGGATGCGGGCCTCTTCAAACAACTGGCGGTTGTATGCCAAGCTTCCTTTGATCCGTCCTTCTTCCTCGTAGAAGTAGAAAGTCAAATCGTATTTGTTGGCGGCTCGGTCTACAACGAATGGCTCAATCTGCAGAGAGGCATCCTCCTCGGCTTTGTCCGACGAAGCTGTCAGGTCCAAATCGGTCGAGACAATGAGGACATCGAACAGTGGGGAGCGGCTGGTATCGCGCTGCAGTTTCAACTCGTCCACCAAGCGATCAAATGGATACAGTTGGTGGTTTTGAGCTTGCAGCAAGCGATCGGCCGTCTGTTGCAGCAACTGCTGGAAAGATTGCTTGGCATCAATGCTGGCGCGGATCGGCAGTACATTGAGGAAGCAACCCACTTGCTCTCGCAATTGGTGGTGATCCCTTCCGGCTACCGGTGTACCGAGGATGATGTCGTCTTGTCCAGAGTAGCGATGCATCAAAGCCGTGATGGCGGCAAAGATGCCGTTGAAGACACTTGAGTTTTGGTCGATGGCCAATTGGCGAATCTGTTGGCTCAGTGCCTCATCCCAATGGAAGGAAACGCTTCCACTGTCGTAGGTTTTGATCTGTGGCCGTGCAAAATCTGTGGGCAATTGCAAAGTGGGCAATTCGCCACGGAAGCGATCCAGCCAGTACTGTCGATGTTCGGGAGATTGTTCGCCGTCCAGCAGTTGATTCTGCCAAGCTGCGAAATCTTTGTATTGTACGTCTAAGACAGGGAGTGGATTGGGACGTCCCACCCGCAAGGCTTCATAAATTTGTAGCAACTCGCGAGTGATGATCTCCATGGACCAGCCGTCGGATACGATGTGGTGGATGACCAACGCAAGGACATATTCCTCAGAATCGGTCTGCCAAAGCTTCAAGCGCATCAGGGGGCCTGTTTCCAAATCGAATGGCTCTTGTGCAAATTTGATGCTCTGTGCCTCGGCCTTGGCCAACTTGCCGCGATGTCCTCGCAAATCAGCATAGGCGATGTCAAAATCCAGTTCGTCTCTGTCTTGTATGAATTGCCGCGCCTCTCCGTCGACCATGGCAAAGCGAGTTCGCAAGCTTTCGTGTCGATCCAGAAGGCGGGCCAGTGAAAAGTGCAGTAGGTCGCGATCAAGGTCTCCTTTGATTCGACAAGTCGTATGCATGTTGTATGCAGAGCGGCTTTCTTCGAATTGGTACAAGACCCAGAGTCGGCGTTGTGCATCTGAAAGTGCGTAGTGTGCTTGTGGTGCCAGTGGTGCGATGTCTTGCACCTCTTCGCTTTGGCTGTCCCGGATTTGGCTGGCCAGTGCTTCGATGGTTTTCAAATTGAAGACATCTTGCAATTCCAGCTTGTGTGCCAATCGTTCCTGAACGGCCAAGGTCATTTGGATGGCTTTCAAAGAATGTCCGCCCAACTCAAAGAAGCTTTCTTGCATTCCCACAGAATCGACACTCAATATGTCTTTCCAAATGTCCTGCAGTCCAGCTTCGATCTCATCGGCAGCAGCGCGTTCCTCCTGGCGATTGACCGAGCGAATGGCCTGTTTTTGCAAGGCTTTCCGATCAATCTTTCCATTGTTGGTCAGCGGCATCTCCGTCAACTCTGTCCACTGTTGGGGAATCATGTAGGTGGGCAATTGTCGGTTCAGCTCTTTCTTCCACTGATCCGATGTCTGACCCTCTGCCAGACAAGTGAAGGCCCACAGCTGCTTTTCGATCCCCTCCCCTATGGCGAGTACAGCGCATTGTCGGATGGCTACCAGTTGATCGAGTGCTGCTTCAATTTCTCCCAATTCGATCCGGTGTCCACGAACTTTTACCTGCTGGTCGCGACGTCCCAAATAGTGCAATTTGCCGTCGGGCAACCAGCGGCCCATGTCACCACTGCGGTACAAGCGAGCCTGTGGATCATCGCTGAATGGATGTGCGACAAATCGTTCGGCTGTCAATTCCGGGCGGTTTTTGTAGCCCTTGGCCACACCCGCTCCTCCTATGTAAATCTCGCCGCTCACGCCCATTGGGCAAAGTTTTCCATAAGCGTTGAGAATGTAAATCTTCATGCGATCGATGGGAGTACCGATCGTAATGTCCTGACCCTTTCGAAGGCGATCGACAGTGCAACCGACGGTGGTTTCTGTCGGTCCGTACTCATTGTATAGGTGCATGTCCTCGTTCAGTACCAGCAGGCTGTCGACTTGTGAAGCCACAACCGCTTCGCCGCCCAAGATGACTTTTTGTACAGCTGTCTGCGACAAATCCAACAATTGCAAAAGTTGAACGTGTGCCGGGGTCATTTTCACTGCTTTGATCCCACTTTCCGGGCTGAACACATCGCGAAGGATGTCTTCAATCGCCATGGATTCGGGATACAATCGCAAGCTGTCGCCCCGCAGCAAACTGCTGAAAATGCAAGTCATTGTCAAGTCAAAGGCCACCGAAGTAAACAGTGGCATGGGGTGGGCTGCCTGGCCATCGAAGTAGTATTCGTTGGCCCACTGAAGGTAGTGCATGATGTTCGATTGGCTGACTTCCACGCCTTTGGGCTGGCCTGTCGAACCAGAGGTGTACAGCACGTAGGCCGTATCAAAAGGCTCGGGAACAACGGTAGGATTGTCCACCGTTGTCTCCTCAGCCTCCACATTTGAATCATCTATTAATACAATATTTCCTTCGTACAGTAGCGTCAGGTCAAACATGTGAACTGTGTCGGTCAACACCAGCTGAACGCCAGCGTCTTTGAGCAAGAATCTGATCCTCTCTTCCGGCAGGCTTGGATCGATGGGCAGGAAGCTGGCACCAGATTTGGCGACGGCCAGCAGGCCTGCGATGAAAGCCGGAGAGCGTTCTGCGAGTAGGGCGACAACCTCTCCCTTGGTTGTCTGAATCTCCGCCATCAATTGATGGGCTATACGGTTTGCTTGATTGTTGAGTTGTTGATACGTGAGGCTCTCTTGGTCGAAGAGCAGTGCAGCAGCATCTGGAGTGAAGGCCACTTGTTTTTCAAAGGCAGATTTCAAATTTGCACAAACGATTTCGGTCTCTACCGAAGGGGTGCCCATTTGCAAAAGTTGGCGACTCTCTTGGGTTTGTTTCCATTCAAAATCCACAAGTGGCCTTTTCGAATCTTCCAGAACAGTTTGAAGCATGTTTTGTAGCATACTTCCCCACCGCTTAATTGTCTGCTCAGAGAATAAATTCGAGTTGTACTCCAAATACAATACAGTTGTATCCAATTCATCTATGAAGCGGAAAGAAAGATCAAACTTGCTGGCGGACTGGCCCAATTCTATCTCCTCAATGCTCAAACCCTCCAAGGCGATGGGCTGGAGTTGCAACTCCTCTCCCAAATGCTCGACCAAGACATCAAACAGCGGTGTTCGACTGCTGTTGCGATCGGGGACCAGTGCCTCCACCAATTCGTCGAAGGGATAATCCTGGTATCGGAAGGCACCCTCTACAGATTGTTGAACTTTGGCCAGTAAGGCATCGAAGGAATCCTGTGCAGAAAAGCGCGTGCGCAAAGCCAGGGTGTTGACGTAGAATCCAATTTGCGATTGCAATTCGGGACGTTCTCTTCCGGCAATGGTGGTTCCCAAGATGATGTCCTCTTGACCACTTAGGTGGAAAAGCAAGTTGTTGACCAAGGCTGTCAAAGAACTGAACAAGGTCGTCTTTCTTTCTATGCTGTAATTTTTCAGTGCGGCAATTTGTACTGTATCCAGTGGCATCCGTTCGCAGGCCCCTTCAAAACTTCGGACAGCTGCTCTGGGGCGATCTGTCGGCAGTTCCAGCGCAGGCAATTCACCTGATAACTGTTGGTGCCAGTAGTTGGCGGCTTTGGACAGCCCACCATCCAGCATGCGTTGGTTGATCCAACTGGCGTAGTCTTTATACTGTATCTCCAGGCTTTCGCTTGGCAGTGCTTCTTCGTCGACAATGGCTTGGTAGAATTGAATCCACTCTTCCAAAAGGACTTTCATCGACCAGGCATCGGTTGCGATGTGGTGAATGTTGAACAACATCACGTGGAGATCGCTGCGAATTTTCCACAGACAGAAACGAATCGGTGCTTCTTTGGACAAGTCGAATGCATGCTGTGATTCGATTTCCAATTCATCCAAACAATTTGACATCGGATAATTGGAAGCAAACAGCTCCCGACAGTCTACCGGAATGCCCAATTGCTCTAGTGGCAAAATTCGTTGGTACAACTGGCCGTCCTGTTGAACAAAGCAAGTGCGCAGCGATTCGTGCCGTTCCATCAACTTGGCGACGGACAAGAAAAAAGCATCCTTGTCAAAGTCTCCTTCCAAGCGGAAAGCCTGGGTGAGATTGTAGGCCGTTTTGTTGTGTTCAAATTGACTGAGCACCCACAATCTGCGCTGGGCAGGTGACATGGGGTACAGATCCGCTTGGGCCGCCTTTGGAATGCCCTGATTGGATTGTGCCAATTGCTGATCCAGGAATTGAGCAAATTGGCGAATGCTGGGATGGCGGAAGAAATCGGGGAAGGCAACTTCTTTTTGCCAACGGCGGTAAATTTCTGATTGGACCCGAATGGCCTTCAGTGAATTTCCACCGCGACGGAAAAAGTCATCTTCGGTACTGATGTTTTCCACTTGCAATACCTGTTGCCAGATGTCCAGCAACGCCTTCTCTGTCTCTGTCGATGCTTCTGCAAAGACTGTCTCTGTTGCTTGTTTTTCAACGGGTCGTTGCGCCAAGGCCTTGCGGTCAATTTTGCCACTGACCGTCACGGGCAATTGCTCCAACAAACAAATGTATTCGGGAATCATGTAGGCACTCAACCAGCCAGCCAGTTCCGTGCGAACGAAGGCCTCGGTCAGGGATGTGCCCTCCTTGCAGATGATGTAGGCACAAAGTGACGTTTCCGTCTCCTGTTCAACGGCAACCACTGCACAACTTTTCACACCTTCTATGCGCGCCAGTTGTTCCTCCACTTCGGCAATCTCCACCCGCTGGCCGCGAATCTTCAGTTGGTGATCCTTCCGACCCACCAATTCGATCTGTCCATCTGGTCGATGGCGTCCAATGTCTCCTGTGCGATACAATCTGACCTCCTCTTTTTGATGAGGATCAATTGCAAAAACCTGCGCCGACAATTCCGGCTGGCCAATGTAACCACGACTGACACAAGGCCCCGCCACGCAGATTTCTCCTTTGATGCCCGAAGGACATAGACGATCGTTTTCGTCCAGGACGTACACCCGCAAATTGGGCAGTGGTCGTCCGATGGAAATGCTGTGCGTGCTTGGCGTAGACTCCATCAAGTAATGGGTGATGATGTCAGAAGCTTCGGTCGGGCCGTAGGCGTTGAGCAGTGGAATGTCCGGACAAAGGGCAAACCATCTTTCCACCAATTCCTTGCGCAAAATCTCTCCGGCAGACACCAGACAACGCAACGAAATCTGTTTGGTCAAACTCTCATCTGATTCCAACAGATTGAGCAACTCGGCCAAGTAAGATGGCACCACTTGCAAGTACTGGACTCCGTCTTCTGCCAAAGCCGAAAGGAGTTTCCGTGGCTGCAGGATGCTGTCCTTTTTGTAGACTTGGGTGCAACCGCCAAACAACAAAGCCGTCAATGCCTGCCAGATGGCGACATCAAAACTGATGGATGCTGTCAGAGCGATGACACTGTCTTCCGTCAGTTGCAGCAAATCCCGCTTGGCAAACATGTGATTGATCACACCGGCTTGTTCAACCATGGCTCCTTTGGGATAACCCGTCGTGCCGGAAGTAAACAGTACATATGCCAAATCCTGTGCGGTGGCCTGCAGTGGCAATGCTTCATTGGAAGCTGCTTTCCATCGATCCGACTCTGTGGACAGGTCCCAGGATGGAAGGTCTGTTGGCCATTCTTTGTCAACGGTCAGCACCAAAGAAGTCTTTGTACTTTCCGTCATGTATTTGATTCGTTCTACAGGCAATTGAGTCCCGATTGGCAAGAAGGCGGCACCTGCTTTCAGGATGCTGAGTATGCCGATGACATACCATTCGGAGCGTTCCATGTGCAAGCCGATGATGGCTTCCTGACCAATCCCGTACTCCAAGTGTAAAACATGAGCGATTCGGTTGGTGAGCTTGTCCAATTCCTTGTAGGTGTAGGCTCTGTCCTCGCAACGAAGGGCAATGGCCTCAGGAGTGCGGGCAAGCTGCTGTGCAAACAATGCGGCGATGCTGCTGTCAGTGGGATATTCTTCCGAAGTTCCACTCGACAAAGCAATCAATTCATTTTCCTGCTCGGCCGTCAACAGGCGAATGTCTTTCAAGGACGTCGCTGTCGATGCTTGCAGTTGTAAGATCAATTGTTGGTAGTAAGTGAGCAAGGCCTCAATGGTGTGCTGCTCAAACAAGGAGGTGTTGTATTCCAGGTCAAGCAAGATGCCGTCCTTGGTCTCTTCGAAAAAGAAGGCCAGGTCGAATTTGCTGACTGTGTTCTCCACTGGGAAATCGGCAACTGTCAATCCATCCAATTGGAATAGAGAAGTCGTGTCATTTCCTTGCTCTGCCAACTGTACCCATACATCGAAAATCGGTGACCGACTCAGGTCGCGTTTGACGCCCAGGGCCTCCACCAGATCATCGAAAGGATAATCGGAATGGCGGAAGGCATCCAAAGTGGTTTGGCGTACCTTTCGAAGCAGTGATGTCCAATCGTCCGTTGACTCAAATTGATTTCTCAAGACCAAGGTATTGGTGTAGAACCCCACTTGATTTTCCAGCGCCAAGTTGTCGCGCCCGGCCAGCGGTGTGGCCAGGATGATGTCTGTCTGACGACTCAGGCTGTACAGCAAGGCATTGACTGTGGCAACCAAAGTATTGAAGCGATTGGATTGTTCTTTCTGTGCTTGTGCAAAGAGAGGTTCCACCAATTGCGTTGGCAACAGCAAATGTGCGTTGGCTCCTTCGAAGGATTGTACGGCGGGACGCGGATGGTCGAGCGGCAACTCCAACTGAGGAAGTTCGCCAGACAATTTGTCCAACCAATACATCCGGCAGTTGGCCAATCCATCGGCAGCCATTCGCTCATTGATCCAGTGTGCATAGTCTTTGTATTGAACGTCCAGCGTCGGCAGTTCGGCAGTGGCATTGGTCAAGGCGGCATTGTACAAAGCGGATAGGTCGCGCATCAAGATGGGCAGTGACCAACCGTCGAAGACAATGTGGTGCAGGCTGAAAGAAAGGATGAAAGCATCCTCGCTCAACTGCCAGCAACTCGTCCGGATCAGCGGGTCTTTTTCCAGGTCGAAGGCTTGGTTCATTTGCGCCTCCATTTGGTCTTGACAAACGGCCTGTGCATCGTCCTCCTCTCGCAAGTCAATCCACTTCAGGGCAAAGCCAAAATCTTCAGTTTTGTGAATCCGTTGACGAGCTTCGTTGTCCTGTTGGATGAAATTGGTCCGCAGGATTTCGTGTCTGTCGATCAAATCCCAAAGAGCTTTCTCCAAGACTGCAGGCTGCAAGTCCCCTTCGATCCGAAGGCTACCAGAAACATTGTAAGCCGTGCGGGTGTCCTGAAACTGATTGAGAACCCACAAGCGGCGCTGGGCAGGTGACAATGCGTAATCTGCTTGGGCAGCCAAGGCTTGGATGTCAACACTTTCTTCCGTTTGCAATCCATCCAAATAATTGGCAAAAGACTGGATGCTTGGGTATTGGAAGAAGTCGTGGAAGGCCACCTTGACTTGCCATTCTTGCTGTACGCGTCCTTGTATGCGGATGGCTCGCAGGGAATGTCCACCAATTTGGAAAAAGTCACTGTCTACGCTGATGTTGTCAATTTGCAGAACCTCTTCCCAAATCTTTTTCAAGCTTGCTTCTGTCTCTGTCGATGGCTCGACAATCTGTTCTTTGCTTGCCTCGGCATTGTCCTGATGGGCTTTGAGTGCCTTGCGATCCACCTTGCCAGCAGCTGTGAGTGGCAATTGATCCAGGATGACGATGGGCGACGGAATCATGTAAGCGGGAATGTGATTGCCCAGTTGTTGCTTGATCTGTGCAGCATCTGCTTTGCTTTGCGGTACCACCGTCACATAGGCAACCAAGTACTTGTTTCCTGCTTTGCTTTGCTTCACCACCACGGTGCATTCTTGCACATCTGGCAGTTGAATCAACTGTTCTTCTATCTCGCCCAACTCAATGCGATGGCCCCTGATTTTGACTTGAAAATCTTTGCGGCCAAAAAACTCCAACTGACCGTCGGGCAAGTAGCGTCCCAAATCCCCTGTGCGATACAGTCGACCGCTTTGGTAGTATGGATAAGGGTCTTGCTGGAAGGCAGCAGCCGTTTTTTCTGCATTGTTGATGTATCCTCTGCCCACGCCAATTCCGGAGACACAAATCTCTCCTTTGATGCCGATGGGGCACAACTGGTCGTTGTCGTCGAGTACATAAACCCGCATGTTTTGGATGGGCTTGCCAATGGTGATGTTGCCGTCGGCTGGATATTCGCGCAGGACAAGATGCGTAATGTCATCCGATGCTTCCGTCGGTCCGTATACATTGCCCATTGGAATGTCTGGATACAGTTGGAACCAACGCTCTACCAGGTTTTTCTTCAAGGCCTCTCCGGTAGCGATCATCACATCCAACTGCGACAAATCAAATGCCTCGGGGCAGCTCTCCAAGACCAGCAGCAATTCATTCAAGTAAGAAGGAACAACCTCCAAAACAGTTACCTCATCCTCTATCACGTTCTCCATCAGCCAAACCGGATCCAAGACAACCTCTTGTGCATAAATCTGTGTGCAACCTCCTTCCAACAATGCCACCAAGGCCTGCCAGACAGAGATGTCAACGCTGATGGAAGCGGTCAATGCGACGACGGTGTATTTGTCAATTCCAAAGTCGTTGACCTTGGAGTAGAGGTGGTTCATCATGCCCCGTTGCTCCACCATCGCGCCCTTGGGCCGTCCTGTTGTGCCAGAAGTGAAGATGATGTAGGCCAAGCTCTCGGCTGTGGCGACAGTCTCCAAATTTTGGGTAGACAGGCTGCGGTGGTCTATGGCAGACAGGCAGTGGATCGGGCAGGCATTTTCTGTTTCCAGTTCGAAGGCTTCATCTGTCAGCAACAAAACCGCCTCTGCTGTTTGGAGCATGTATTCTGTCCGGTTGAGGGGCGTTTCAACGGCGACTGGTACGAAGGCACCTCCTGCTTTCAGGATCGCCAGTATGCTGATCAGGTAGTCATCCGAGCGTTGCATCCGAACACCAACCACTTTTTCTGGTCCAATCTGGTATTCTTTCTGCAACCAATTGGCCAACTGGTTGGTCTTCTCGTTCAACTGTCGGTAGGTGTAGTGACTTTCTTCAAAACTGATGGCTCTGCGATCTGGTGTCTTGGCAACCTGGCGTTCGAAGCATTCTTTGAGGATGCCCGCCGGATTGCTGATTTCTGAACCAGAACTCATTTGCAGGATGGCAGTCTCATCTTCTTGGCTCAAGTACGCAATGTCACAGATTCTTTGCTCGGGCTGTGCCACCAGATTCTGGACAAACTCTCCAAAGTGGTGCAACAATCGCTTGATGCTCTTGCCTTGGAAAAGATCGATATTGTATTCCAATTCCAGATGCAGTCCCTCCGTTCTTTCTTCGAAGTAGAAGGCCAGATCAAACTTGCTTTGATTGACAGGAAGCTCCACTGCTTCTACTTCCAATCCATTGAATTGCCATTCGTCGGTCTGGCGGGCTTCGTCCAACTGAATCCAGATGTCGAAGATCGGCGAACGACTCAGGTCGCGTTCGATGGATAGTTTTTCTACCAGTTGATCAAAGGGATAATCCTGATGCTGGAAGGCGTCCAATGTATTCTTTTGGATTCGTTGCAGCAAGTCGCCAAAGTTCTCCTTGGCGTCGACACGGTTTCGCAAGACCAATGTGTTGGTGTAGATGCCAATTTGGTCTTTCAACTCGAAGTGTCTCCGGCCAGCCACAGGCGTTCCCAGTAGGATGTCTCCTTGGCCACTGATGCGGTGCAGGAAGGCGTTCAAGATGGCTGTAAGGGTGTGGAAAAGACTGGCTTGTTGCTTGCTACTGATGTGTTGTAAGCTCTTGCTGATGTCGGCCGTCAATGACAATCCTTCGCTTGCCCCATCAAAGGTTTGGATGTGCGGGCGGGCAGCATCCGTTGGCAGGTCCAGGCGGGGAAGTTCTCCTTCCAAGGTGTGCAGCCAAAACTGCTCCGTTGCTTGGAAGGCTTCACTTTGTCGATGGGCGTTCATCCATGCTGCATAGTCTTTGTATTGAATGCGCAGGAGGGGCAATTCGGTCATGCCTCCATCAATCATGCTGTTGTAGATGGCTTCCAAATCCCGGCTCAAAATCTGTGGCGACCAACCATCGCAAATGATGTGATGGATGTTGAACAACAGGATGTGCTCCTCTTCAGAAGAAGACCAAATGTGGGTCCGGAACAAGCGATCTGTCTCCAGGTCGAAAGGCAACTGAGTGGCCGCTTGTACTTGTGCGCGCAGTTTTTCCTCTGAGTCTGCTGCCGTTTCCCATCGGATGTCGGGCTGGCAATCTGTGGCATTTCTCACGATCTGTCTCAACTCTTCGTCGATCAAGACAAAGTTGGTTCTCAGAATTTCGTGGCGCCACATCAACTGTCGGATGGCTTCTGCAAAAACGTCTGTATTCAAATTTCCTTTGAAGCGGTATACACTTTGGATGTGGTAAGCGACGCCATTTTTTTCCATGCTGGCCAATGCCCACATGCGCTCCTGTGCAGAGGAGAGTTCGTAGCTCTCTTGTATGTCTATCACAGGAATCTTCTCAATGGTTTCGCTCTGCATTCCGTCGATCTGTGCGGCGAGGCGGTGGATGCTGGATTGTGCGAAGAGGTCTTGCAATTCCAGTTTGATACCCAGTTGCTCTTGCAACAACATCAACATTTTCACACCCTTCAAGGAATGTCCTCCCAGTGCAAAAAAGTCTTGGTGGATTCCAATGGTTTCCATCTGTAGTACTTCTTTCCAGATGGTGGCCAGTCGTTGTTCGGTTTCCGTCTGTGGCTCACAGATTTCCTGCTTGTCTCGTTCCTGACTGTCAAAGGTCTGTCGCAGACTTTTCTTGTCTGTCTTTCCATTGGTTGTCAATGGCAGGCGATCGAGTTCCATCCAGTGGGTAGGGATCAGGTAGGCCGGAAGCTGTTCGCTCAAGGCCTGGCGAATGTTGCCCAAACGCCCTTTCTCCGTCAGCACCACACAGGCAAGCAATTCTTTTTCGCTTCCCTTGTCGATGGCCAAAACGGCAACCTCTTTTGCATCCTCCACTTGTTCGATGCAGCATTCGATCTCGGCACATTCTATGCGATGGCCTCTGATTTTGATTTGCTCATCTCGTCGTCCTTTGTATTCCAGCTTTCCGTCTGCATTCCAGCGCAGGATGTCTCCACTTCGGTATACGCGGCGGGGGCTCTTGTCCGCCAGGCGAATCTCCACAAAACGCTCCGCTGTCAATTCTTCGCGATGGCGATATGCCTTGGCCACTCCCTTGCCACCGATGTACAACTCGCCCCAACAACCGATGGGACACAGATTGCCTTGGCCATCCATGACGTAGGCCTCTGCTCCAGCGATGGGCCGTCCAACGGTGATGTTTTCTCCTGCTCGGATGTGCTCCACAGTGCAACCAACGGTCGCTTCTGTCGGGCCGTATTCATTGTACAAATCCAGCTCGGGATTCAACCCAAACAAAATGGAACAGTGATTGGCCGTGAGGGCCTCTCCTCCCAAAATGATCTTCTCAATTTGTGCGGACGATACATCTAGGTACTCCAACAGGTGGACGTGAGAAGGGGTCATTTTCAAAGCGCGAATGCCGCTGTCTTCTGCAAAAATTTGTTGCAGGAGTTGATCAGCTTGTCCTTCTTGTTCACAAATCAAAAGACGGTCACCTCGTAGCAAAGTGGTGAAGATGCTGGTCTGTGTCAGGTCAAAAGAAATGGAAGTAAACAAGGGCATGTCAAACCCTCTCTTTTGCTCAAAGTAAAATGCATTGGCCCAGCGGATGTAATGGCTGATGTTGGACTGGGTGATTTCCACGCCCTTGGGCATGCCTGTGGAACCAGAGGTGTACAGCACATAAGCAAGCTGTTCGGCCTGAACATCTATCTCTGGATTGTCGGTCCGACTTTCAGAAATGGCATCCAGCAGGAAAAGTTTTTCTCCAAACTGCATACTCAGGTCAAATATCCGGCGGCTATCCGTCAACAACAAATCGGCCTTGGAGTCTTCAACCAGGTACTGCACTCGCTCCAGTGGGTAAGCTGGGTCAATGGGCAAGTAAGCAGCGCCGCTTTTCAAACAAGCCAACATGCTCACGATCAATTCGATGGAACGATCGGTGTAGATGGCCAGCAATGATCCGGGGCCTACTTGGTTTTCTTGGATGAGTTGATGAGCCATGGCGTTGGCCCGCTCGTTCAACTCCTTGTATGTGATACTTTCCGCACCAAACTGCAATGCCGTTTCCTCTCCCCACTCTGCCACTGTGGCCTCAAACAAAGAAGACAAACTTTGGAAGGGCTTGGCATCGCTGCTGGGACGACTCCACCGCAGGATGCTTTCCTGCTCCTGGCGAGAGTGGTACGACAGCTTGTCCAGTGGCCGATCCGGATCTGTCAAAATGTTTTTCAACAGTTCCAAATACTGCTCCTTGAGGCGGTCAATCGAAGACTCAGAAAATAAGGACGTCCGGTACTCAACTTGCAAGTACAACCTTCCGTCCTTCTTTCTGAATAGAAACGACAAATCAAATTTGCTGGTGTGGTTAGCTAGTTCTATGTCTGAAAAGGTCAGTCCAGTTTTGCTTTCCAAGCTTTCCTGGCTTCCTTCTTCTTCCAGTAATTCTACCAATACGTCAAACAACGGATGGCGATTGGTGGTGCGTTCGATGGACAATTCGTCCAGCAACTGACCAAAGGGATATTCCTGATGGTCAAAGGCATCTGTCACAGATTGTTGGACCTTTTGCAGCAGCTTCAAAAAGCCTTTGTCGGTTGACAACTGCGTCCGCAATGGCAACATATTGACGTAGAAGCCAATTTGTCCCAACAGCTCTCTTCTCACGCGACTTGCCACTGTGGTTCCCAAAACGACATCTGACTGGCCACTCAATCGGTACAGCAAGGTTTGGATGCTGGCAGTCAATGCTGCGAACAAACTCGCCTTTTGATCGGCTGCCAAGTTTTCCATTTGCTGCTGCAAAGGTGCGGGGATGCGGCAGTGCAAAGTGCGTCCTTCGAAGTCCACTTGTTCGGGGCGAGCAAAGTCAGTCGGCAAGTCCAAACTTGGAATGGAACCAGCCAGTTGGCGGTGCCAGTACGAACGATGCTTCTGCATATCGGCCTGCTGCAAGGATTCATTGGACCAGGCAGCGAAGTCTTTGTACTGAATGGGCAGCTCCGCCAGTTGAGGCCGCTGACCATTGGAAAATGATTCGTAGGCCATTGCCCATTCTTGCAACAACACATCTATCGACCAAGCATCGGAAATGATGTGATGCAGGTTGAATAAGAAGATGTACTCATCAGATGCAGTCTGCCAGACATACACCCGGAATAGAGGACCTGCTTCCAAGTCAAATGGGGTTTCAAGGGCCTCGCTGACTTTTTGGATGCACAATGCTTCCAATTCACTCTCGCCGGAAATGTCTTCCCATTGCAAGTCGGCACATCCTTCTTTTGCATCGAGAATTTGCTGGCGGGCTTCTCCTTGTACAACGACAAAGCGCGTGCGCAGTGATTCGTGGCGTTGGCACAAAAAGTCCAAAGATGATTCCAGTGCGTTGCGATCCAAGTGGCCTTTGATGCGAATGGCGGCTGGTACGTTGTAGACTGTTTGGCTGCTGTCGAACTTGTAGGTCAACCAAAGGCGTTGTTGGGCGCTGGACAATTCGTAGGTATCTGCCTGCGCTGCTTTGGGAATGCTGATGGAAGCGGCCAAAGCTTCTTTGGACAAGAAGGCACAAAGAGTTCGAATCGTCGAATGCTCATTGAAATCTTGGAAACTCAATTCCACATTGTATTCATCGCGAATCATGGACAACAGTCGAATGGCCTTCAAAGAGTGACCACCCAAGTCGAAAAAGTCTGCCGTAACGCTGGCTTCCTTGATGTCCAAAACTTGCTTCCACAAAAATTGCATGGCCGATTCTTTGGCCGTCTTCGGGTCTTCGTGTGCGATGATGTGGCGAGCCACTTTTTGGGTGGCCAATTGCTGACGGTTGATCTTGCCACTATTGGTCAATGGCAAAGCAGTCTGTACGATGATGTGCGAAGGAAGCATGTACTTGGGCAGGCTGCTGGACAGTGATTGCATCAGTTGACTGCTGTCCAAACGCTGGCCTTCCTGCGGCTCTACAAAAGCGAGCAAATGCTCTCCACCCTGTATGACAACGGCGCATTGGGCAACTCCTGTTTGTGCAGAAAGGTGTTCCTCTATTTCGCTCAACTCTATGCGGTGTCCACGCAATTTGACTTGGTGGTCTTTGCGTCCAAAGAAGAGAATTTCTCCTGCTTCATTCAGACAGCCAATGTCTCCTGTGCGGTACAAGCGCGTTCCAGGCTGGTAGGGATCCGTTCCAAAAGAACGGCTGGTCTGTTCGGGTTGGTTGATGTACCCTCGACCAACGCCAGGCCCTGCCACACAAATCTCGCCCTTCACGCCGATGGGACAAATGCGCCCCTGATCGTCCATGACATAGACATTGGTATTTCGGATGGCTCTTCCCACTGGGATGCGGTCACCCGCCGGGCATTGCTGCATGGCGTGGTGGGTGATGGTATCGGATGCTTCTGTCGGTCCGTAGGTATTGACCAGTGGGGTGTTCGGCATGACATCAAACCAACGCTGAACGAGGCTTTTCTTCAACACCTCTCCAATGCTCAACAAATGGGTCAGGCTCAGCTCGCGATCGGCTCCCTTGCGCTTTTTCAACTCCTCAATCAATGCCCCCAGATAAGAGGGAACTGTTTCCATGAGGGTGATCTGGTCGGCCTGTAGTTGATCGATCAGACGGGCAGGGTTGCGAACGATCTCATCGGTGTAAACCACACAGCATCCTCCGCACAACAAGGCAGTCAGTGCTTGCCAGATCGAAATGTCAAAGCTGACAGAGGCAGTATGCGCGATGCGGCAATTTTCATCCAACGCAAATTCGCGAATCTTGTCCAGTTGGTGATTGACCATTCCCCCATGCTCCAACATCGCGCCCTTGGGTCGGCCTGTACTTCCAGAAGTGAAGAGCACGTAGGACAAGCTTTGGGCAGTCAATTCTTGGTAAGTCGCGGGGGATGTTTCCCAAACATCAGGCGTAGGCGTGAGTTCGTACTGTTCGCAATCCAGATTTGCCAAAGGCGATGCATCTGCATACAAGAGCAAACGAGCACCAGCCTGTTCGAGCATGTAGCGAATGCGTTCTTCGGGCAGGCTTGCATCGATGGGAATGAAGGCACCGCCTGCTTTTTGGATGGCCAATATTCCGATGATGTACCACTCTGAGCGATGAATCATCAGTCCGATGGGCTCTTCCAGTCTCGGTTCAAATTGCTGGCTGATGTCGGCAGCCAAGATGTCGGTCAGTATGTCCAGCTCGGCATATGTGTAGCTCTTGTCACCGCAGCGGATGGCTTCGTGCTTGGGTGTTTTGGCCGCTTGTTTTTTGAACAAAGCAGGGAAACTTTCAGGCGAAACATCCATGGAAGGCCCACTCGATTGTTGGACAAGCAGAGCAGCTTCTGGCTCGGTGATCAGGGAAATGTCTTCGATTTTTTGTTCCGGTGTTTGCAGAACTTCTTGCAACAAATGGTCGAAGTAGTGCAGGTAGCTGTCAATGGTTTGCTGGCGGAACAAATCTGTATTGTATTCTACTTTGAGGGCCAGTCCTTCTTCCCTTTCGACAAAGAAAAACGAAAGGTCAAATTTGCTGGACTCCTCTTCGGTTTGCAAAGGCGTAATCTTGGTCCCGCGCAATTGCAAGTCATTTTCGGCAGTGAAGGAAGCGGTGATGTATTGAATCCAAATGTCAAACAGAGGATTGCGGCTGAAGTCGCGCTGGATGGGCAATTGCTCCACCAGTTGATCGAAGGGATAGTCGCTGTTGACCAGGGCTTCAGACAATTTCTGTCGACAATGAAGCAGATAATCCACAAAGCTGTCGGATTCATTTTGCTGTGTGCGAAGGGCCAAGGTATTGACATACAAACCAATCTGTTCTTGCAAAGCAGGCAGTGGGCGACCAGCGACGGGCGTTCCGATGACCAGGTCTTTCTCATGGCTGATTTTGCTGAGGAATACTTTGGTCAATGCCGTCAATCCCATGAAGAGGGTGCAACCATTGGCTTGGCAGAGGCGAGACAGTCGGGAGATGCTGCGTTCATTCAGCAATTTCTCCAGTTGCTTGCCGTCGTAGGTTTGGTAGGCCGGGCGACGGAAGTCTGTCGGAAGGTCCAGGCTGGGGATGCTGTCGGAAAACTGAGCTTGCCAGTAGTTGCGTTGGCCATCCAATTCTCCTTTGTCCAACAAGGCTCTTTGCCAAGCCGAGAAATCTCTGTATTGTACGGTCAAACTCGGACGCTCGACTTCTTTTCCTTGTAGGAGGGCATCGTAGTTTTCACTCAATTCCCGCATCAAAATGTCCAAAGAAAGAGCATCGGAAATGATGTGGTGCATCGACAGAAACAGGATGTACTCCTCCTCCCCTGTTTGCCACAGGCGCGAGCGCACCAATGGATCCTGTGCCAGGTCATATGGTCGGGCAAAGGCATTTTTGCAAGCGCGTTCCATCTGCTCGGCAGACTTGTGTCTGACATCCTTGGTCTGTAGTTTCAAGCGGCGACATCCAATCGGGTGGATTTGTTGGCGCAGGATACCATTGATCTCACGGAAATTGGTGCGGAGGGATTCGTGGCGGTTTTCCAGTATCCAAAATGCCTGTTCAAACAAATCGGTTTGCATCTTTCCTTCGATGCGGAACGAGCCGCTGATGTTGTAGGCTCTTTGCTCGGGGCTGAAATGGGTGATGGCCCAGAGGCGTTGTTGTGCAAAGGAAGGAGCATAGTCGGCAGCGTCGGCCAAGGGGCGGATGGCGGGCAGTTTGGTTTTGGGCTGATCGTTGAGTTTGGCAGCCAGTTGGCGGATGCTCGGGTAGCGCAGCACAAAGTCGTGGAAGCTGATGTTGACATCCCAATCGCGGCGCAGTTTGAGTTGCAGGCGCATCACCTTGAGCGAATCACCACCCAGTTCAAAAAAGTTTTGATCGATGCCTACTTCTCGCACGCCCAGCAGTTCTTTCCAGATGTTGGCCAGGGCCCATTCCTCTTCTGTCCGGGGTGCTTGTATGGGTAGGTCTTCTGGCTGTTCGAGGGGCAAGAGTGCCAAAGCTTGTCGGTCAATCTTACCAGCATTTGTATGAGGAATTTGGTCGAGGAGTTGGACCTGAGAGGGAACCATGTAGGCTGGCAATTGTTCTGCCAATCGGGCCTTGATGCCAGCAGCCTCAACCTTCGCATTTTCCGACACACTCAAAAAGGCGACCAAACGTCCTTGGTCATTGGCTCCTCTGTCGAGCAATACAACTCCTTCTTCGATGCCGTGGATGCGGACCAGTTGTTCTTCAATCTCACCCAATTCTATGCGATGGCCTCTCACCTTGACTTGATGGTCCTTGCGTCCCATGAATTCGATGCTGCCATCTTCGCGATAGCAACCAATGTCTCCCGTGCGATACATCCGGCAACTCCCCAAAGTACAGAAAGGATCATCCACAAATACAGCAGCCGTTTTTTCTTCCTCTCCAATGTATCCCCGCCCCACACCAGGTCCAGCCACACAAATCTCGCCTCGCACACCGATCGGACACAATTGGTCGTCGGCATTGAGGATGTAGACCTGCAAGTTTTGGATCGGACGTCCAATGGAAATATTTGGTGTCTGTGGTACTTCGGTCAGGATCAGATGGGTGATGTCATCCGAGGCTTCGGTAGGTCCGTAGACATTGCCCAGCGGGATGCTTGGGAAGTGTTCGAACCAACGTTCCACTTGCTTTTTCTTCAAGGTTTCTCCCGTGGCAATCAGGTGACTCAAGGACTCCAATCCACAGGCTTCTTTGGAACCATCGACAATGGCCAACATCTCACTCAGATAAGAAGGAACAACTTCCAATACGCTGATGTCGTCCAAACCAACGGCCGCCATGAACCGCTCTGGTTCCAAGACCAACTCTTGGCTGTAGACTCTTGTACAAGCACCACAAAGCAGTGCAACCAATCCTTGCCAGATGGAGATGTCGAAACTGATGGACGCATTTTGTGCCACCACAGATGTCTCATCGATTTCAAAATCGCGAATCTTGGCAAAGAGGTGATTCATCATGCCTCTGTGCTCGATCATGGCGCCTTTGGGCCGACCAGTGGTACCAGAAGTGAAGAGAACGTAAGCCAAGTCATCAATGTCGTAAGTCACCTCTAGATTGCGGGTGGGCATGGACTTCCATGCTTCCGGATTCCAAGACAGAACCGGACAGTCAAAAGAAGACGACAACTCCACATCCTTGCACAGGATGGCACTGACTTCTGCTTTGTCTAACATGTACTGAATGCGCTCGGCGGGCAGGCTCTTGTCCAGTGGCAAAAAGGCACCACCTGTTTTGAGGATGGCCAACATACCGATGATGTAGGCATCCGACCGATCCATCAACAGACCAATGGTCGCAGCTTTCTGATTGGCTTGTTGAACGCTCAACCAATGTGCCAAGCGGTTGGCTTCTTCGTTTAGTTCTGCATAAGTATACGATTGGTATTGGTACTGAAGTGCAGTATTTTGAGGTGTTTTTTGTACTTGTTCTTCAAACAATTCGATGTAGGTTCCCGTGGGATTGTCTACGGCAGGCCCCGTGTACAGCTCAATGACTTGTTGCTGCTCTTCGGCAGAGAAAATCGGCAGATGACTGATGCGGTTCTCTGGCTGCTCCAACATGGCCTGCAAGAAATATTCAAAGTAGTCCATCAAACGCTGGATGGTCTGTGGCTTGAACAGGCGGGTGTTGAATTCGATGCGCAACTGCAATCCTTCCGGACTCTCTTGGAAGTAAAAGGACAGGTCAAACTTGGTCGTTGCAATACCCATGTCGAAGGGGGTGGCTTCTGCTCCCGTCAATTGCAGGCCGTTGGATACATCGGTTTCCTGCTCGATCAACTGCACCCATACGTCGAACAATGGCGACCGACTCAGGTCTCGTTGCAGTTGCAGGGCCTCCACCATTTTGTCAAATGGATAGTCTTGGTGTTCAAAAGCATCCAATACAGTTTGCTGTACCTTGTCCATCAGATCGTAGAAGCTTTCACTTCCATCCAACTGGGTTCTCAGTGCCAGGGTATTGGTGTAAAAACCGATTTGGTTTTGCAGTTCGAAGTGATTGCGACCTGCGATGGGCGTGCCCAAGACGATGTCTTTTTGTCCGCTGATCCGGGACAGCCAAGCACTCACGATGGTACTCAGAATGCTGAACAAACTCGTCTTGCGCTCCGTCGCCAAATGCCGAAGGGCGGCACCCGTGGGCTGAGACAATACTTTTTGAAGGGCATCACCAGAGAATGTCTGGATGCTCGGGCGTGGGAAATCAATGGGCAACTCCAGCTTTGGAATCTCTCCGGAAAACTGCTCCAGCCAGTAGGATTTGTGTGCCTCAAAAGCTTCGCTGGTCAATGCCTCGTTGGACCAGGATGCATAGTCTTTGTACTGAATGCGCAGTGGTTCGCCCAATGCCTTGGCAGGCTCTTCTCCTCCATTGTAAGCGGCCTCTATCTCACTGCTCATGATCCGGAAGGACCACTCGTCGGCGATGATGTGGTGGATGTTGATCAGCAGCAGGAAAGAATCCTCCGCCTGTTCCCAAATTTTGATGCGGAACAGGACATCTTTTTCCAAATCAAAAGGACGAACTCTCTCTTCGTTCAACAGAGCTTTCCAGTCTTCTGGTTGGCCATTGGAAGTGGCTGCATCCCACTCTACGATGACTGGAGCAATGTCGGCAGGGCGAATGATTTGGCGCAGTTCACCATCGACATCGGTGAAATTGGTCCGCAAAATTTCGTGGCGCTTGACCAATTCGTTCAATACACGGACAAACTTTTTCTTGTCCAATTCCCCTTTCAGTTGGAAGGCGGCTGTGATGTGGTAGGTGCTGTCGTTTTCGCTCAAATTGCTCAGGGTCCATACGCGCTGCTGGGCGGCAGACAATGGGTAACTTTCCTGGTGATCAATGGCGGGAATGGAAGCGACAACCGTTTTGCTTTTATCGATCTTTTCAGCCAATTCAGCAATTGTGGGGCAAGAGAAAATATCTTGCAATTCCAGCTTGACCTGCAGGCGTTCCTGAATGGCCATGAGGATGTTGACCCCCTTGAGGGAATGTCCACCCAATTGAAAGAAATCCTGGTCGATGCCAACGGCCTCCAACTTGAGGTATTGCTTCCAAATCTCTACCAAACAAATCTCGGTATCTGTCTCGGCTGCTTTGAGGTAATCGTTTGTTTCCACCGGAGCATCCTTGGGCTGTTCCAGCAAGGCGACCTTGTCAATCTTGCCATTGTTGGTCAGTGGAATGCTGTTGACTTGCTCCCACTTTTCCGGTACCAGATAATCGGGCAATTGGAAAGACAAGGCATTGCGCAGGCTTTCGATCTTTGCTGAGCCTTCGAGTACGACATAAGCTGTCAATAGCTTTTCTCCATCCAACTCCGATGCCAAAACGGCACTCGCGGCCACGCCATCCAATGCATTGATGCCAGCCTCTATCTCTCCCAACTCTACGCGATGGCCTCTGATTTTGAACTGCTCGTCTTCTCTTCCTTTGTACTCAATCCGACCGTCGGGCAACCAACGGGCGATGTCTCCACTGCGATACAAACGAACACTCTCCTCCCGAAGACTTGTATTCTCCACAAATTTTTCAGCTGTCAATTCAGGACGATGACGATACCCCAATGCCAATCCATTTCCTCCAATGCAAAGCTCTCCCCAACTTCCAATCGGGCAAAGGTTTTGCTGTGCATCCAGAATGTAAATTTCTGCTGCATCAATGGGCCGACCAATGGTGATGCGATCCACTTTTTCTGCCATCTTCTCCACCGTACAACCGACAGTTGCTTCTGTGGGACCATATTCATTGAAAATGTTGATGGAAGGGTTGAGCTTGCGCAAAATGGCGAGGTCGTTGGACTGCAATGCTTCCCCTCCCAGGATGACGGTCTGTACGGAGGTACTGCTCAAGTTGAGGAATGGCAAGAGGCGGACGTGCGAAGGTGTCATCTTCACAGCCTTGATGCCTCCCCTCTCGTTGAAGATGGCCGCCAGCATGCGATCGATTTTGGCCGTCTGTGGGTAGATGGTCAAGCAGTCGCCTCGCAGCAATGTGGAGAAGATGCAAGTCAGGGTAAGGTCAAATGAAATGGAGGTAAAGAGCGGCATGCTTTGTTGGCCCTCTGCAGCAAAGTAGTGTGCGTTGGCCCAACGGATGTACTGGCTGATGCTGCCTTGTGTAATCTCCACGCCCTTGGGTTGTCCCGTCGAGCCAGAGGTGTAAATCACATAGGCCAACTCATCGGCTGCAGACTCGGTACTTGGATTGTCGGCAGTGGCCACACTCTCGTCATCAAGCAGGCAGAAACCACCATCGAAGTACATGGTGATGTCGAAGAGTTTGTGAGAATCTGTCAACATGATCTTGGCACCAGAATCTTCCAGGAGGTACTGGATGCGCTGCATGGGATAGGAAGGATCGATGGGCAAGAAAGCCACTCCGGCCTTTACACTTCCCAACAAACCTGCGATCAATTCGCAAGAGCGATCGGTGTAGATGGCCACCAAATCTCCGGCCTGAAGCTGGTGCTCTTCTTGCAATTGGCGAGCGATGCCATTGGCCCATTCGTTCAATTGGCGGTAGGTCAATTCCTTGCGTCCATAACCAACAGCTGGGGCATCCGGACACTCAGCCACCTTCGCCTCAAAGCATTCCTTGAGGCTGCAGTACGGCAGTGCTTCGCCATTGGGACGGGCCCAATCGAGCAATTGTTGACGTTCGTTTATGGGTAAATCGTTCAATTGACAAATAGATTTTTTCGGTTGATTGGTAATGGTTTCCAATAAGCAGAAAAAGCGATCCCGGAGGCGTTCGATGGTAGATGCGTCGAAGAGAGATGAGCGGTACTCGATGTCCAAAAGCAAATGGCCATTTATCTCGCGGAAGAGGAAGGACAAATCGAACTTGCTGTTGCGGCGAGCCATTGGGCACTCCTCGAACTCGATGTCGGGGAAGGCCGACAAATGTTTTTGGGTGGTGGCTTCGTTCAAAAATTCGATTAGTACATCAAAGAGTGGTTGGCGATCGCTTTTTCTTTCGACATCCAGGTCTTCCAAAATATTTTCCAGGGGGTATTCGCTGTGGTCGTAGGCGTCCAATACTTGCTTGCGAACCATTTGCAATAGGTCGTCAAACCCCTTGCTTTCATCGATGTGGGTTCGCAGAGGCAGTAGGTTGTTGTAAAATCCAATTTGGGATTGCAGTTGGCGGTGATTTCTATTGGCGATGGGCATGCCCAGGATGATGTCGCGCTGACCACTGAGTCGATTCAGATACAACTTCAAAGCGGCCACCAAACAGACGTACAAAGTGTTGCCCGATTGTTGGGCGATGCCCTTGAGGCGGTTGTACAATTCGACAGGCAATTCACAACGCAAAGAAGTTCCTTCGAAATCCATCTGCTGAGGGCGCGGGTGATCCAGCGGCAACTCCAATGGCTGCGGCAAATGGCGAAGTGTCTCCTGCCAATAGGCTTTTTGCTCCTGCATCTCACTGCTCTCCAGGCGTCGACTGGCCCAGCTGGCGTAGTCCTTGTACTGAATGGAGAGAGGCGGCAATTGTGGTGTCTGCCCCTTCTGCAAAAATTGGTAGACGGTCCCCCATTCGCGAGTCAACACCTCGACAGACCAAGCATCGGCAATGATGTGGTGCATGCCAAACAGCATGCGGTATTCCCGATCGCCCATTTGCCAGATGTCAACCCTCAGCAAGGGACCATCCTCCAATGTATAAGGACTCTCCAATAAAAATTCTACTGTATTCTGGAAACTGGCTTCTGCCTCTGTCTCTCCCCTCAGGTCGTGCCAATCAATGGCAAAGGACCATTCATCGGCAGGCACAATGATTTGGCAGGCCTTTTCCGAGCGCACATCAAAACGCGTGCGCAGTGATTCGTGTCTCGCAATGATGTATTGCAAAGCACGTTCAAAATTTTCTTTGTCCAAGTCTCCTGTCAAGTTGTACAGGCCTTGGATGTTGTAGTTGTTCAGTTGACCATTGAGGCGGTAGGCCATCCACATCCGGTTTTGAGACGGAGACAATGGATAGGCGTCGGCCAGGTCAACAGCTGCTATGGCAAGCTCCTCTTTTTCCGTCATGGACTCAATCTGCTTGCTGATGGCGCGGATGTTGGACGCACGGCTGAAGCTGGAAAAGCTGAGTTTGTGTCCCAGTTGTTCACTGATGCGGTTGAGCAGGCGAACACTTGTCAGAGAGTGGCCGCCCAATTCGAAAAAGTCTGCCGTCACACTGGGGGTTTCCACCTCCAATACTTCGGCCCACAACGTCTGCAGTTGACCCTCCAATTCGCTGGCAGGAGCCACATGGTTTTCGTCCACTGTCTCCACCACCAATTGCTGCAAGGCCTTGCGGTCGATCTTTCCATTGCCATTCAAGGGGAATGCATCCAAGCGGATGAACTGCGATGGAATCATGTAATTTGGCAGGCTCTCTCCCAGGTATTGTTGCAAGTCTTCTGTGGGAACGGCACCATTGGTCGACAGATAGTAAGCGGCGATCCGCTGTTGGCTTCTGTTTTTTCCGAAGGTGGTGATCAAGGCGCTCTTCACCTTGGGGTGTTCATTCATTTTGGATTCGATCTCACCCAATTCTACCCGGAATCCTCTGATCTTGACCTGCTGGTCGCGGCGTCCCAAAAATTCGATGTTGCCATCTGCCATCAATCGACCCAAATCACCAGTGCGGTACATGCGACCGCCAAAATCTGGGAAAAAAGGATCATTCACAAAGGCAGCTGCTGTCTTTTCCGGATCGTTGACATATCCATCTGCAATCCCCACTCCACCGATGTACAACTCACCAATGACACCCTGTGGAACGGCTTGGCCGTTTGCATCCAAGATGTAGAAGAAGTTGTTGTCGATGGGCTTGCCATAAGGGATGCTGTTGCAATCAGATGGCAATTCGTTCACGAGGTAGTAGTTGGACCAAACGGTGGCTTCTGTCGCTCCTCCCAGGCTGACAAAGGCAGCATTGGGGAAAAACTGCCGACATTTTTCTGGCAGCTGGACAGGAATCCAATCGCCACTGTTGAAAATCAGGCGAAGGGAATGTTGGCGGTAGTCTGACTGGTATTGCTCCAACTCTGAGACCAAGAAATCCAGGGTAGTCGGTACGGTATCCCAAAAGGTGATTTGTTCTTCTTGCAACAATTTCTGTAAGCTCTCGACATCTCGCAATTGCGACTGCTCGGCGATGCAGATGGAGCCACCTGCTGCCAGCAAACCAAAGATGTCGTAAACAGATAAATCAAAGCACATGGAAGTGAGCAGAAGAACGCGATCTGTTGCTCCGACTTCAAAGCGTTGGTTGACCCAAGAAATCAAATTCACCACACTGTGATGGCGAATCATAACGCCCTTTGGACGCCCGGTAGAACCAGAGGTAAAAATGATGTAAGCCAGGTCTTCTCCTGAACACTCTACGCTAGGATTGCTGGTGAGGTATTGTTGGTTTTCCGGATCAGAAATGAGGATGCTGTTTCGTTCAGCGGTCTGATCGTTTGTCTGGTCTGTCAGCCAGTAGCGGATGTTGGACTGCTTGGCAATGTACTGCTGGCGGTCGAGGGGGTAGCTTGGATCGACGGGGACATAGGCTGCCCCTGCTTTGAGGATGGCCATCATCCCGATGATCATGTCAAAATTGCGATGGGTACAGAGACCGACTCTTTCTCCTAGCTTGATTCCGGAAGCGATGAGGCGGTGGGCGAGTTGGTTGGATGCTTCGTTGAGTTCGGCATAGCTGAGGGCTTGTCCATTTTGGGTCAGGGCCGTGGCCTGTGGACGAAGCAACACTTGCTTTTCAAACAACTGATGCATGCATTTTTTCCGATCGTAAACTTTGGCCGTGTCATTGAACTCGACAACAGAAGTCTGAAATTCTTCCTCACTCAAATAGTTGGCCGCTCCGATGCTCGCTTGTGGGTTGGCGACAAAAGCAGTCAGCAAGTTTTCCAAGTGATTCAAGAGACGTTGGATGTAAGCCTCGTCAAACAACTGGGTATTGTAAGCCAGGTTGAGGTGAATGTTGCCATCGCGTTCTCCAAAGTAAAAAGTCAAGTCGTACTTGTTGGCGGAGCGATCGATGTCCCACCAATTGGCCTGCAAATCAGGAATGGGCGAAAGGTTGACGGTGGGATCGATGAGTTGAAAATCAGTGGAGACAACAAGGACGTCAAACAAAGGAGCACGACTGCTGTCCCTGCGCAGTTTCAAGTCGTTGACCAGCCTATCGAAAGGATACTGCTGGTGCTTGTGCGCTGCCAATAAGGCCTGTGATGTTTCTTTACTCAGTTCTACAAATGTTTGTTCTGTACCAACAGTGGTGCGAAGGGCCAAGGTGTTGAGGAAGCAACCCACCTGTCCCAGCAATTGAGGATGCTCGCGGCCCGCGACTGGCGTTCCAATGACGATGTCCTCCTGTCCACTGTAGCGATGCATCAGGGCAAAAACGCTGGCCAGCAGTTGGTTGAAAACACTGGACTGTTCGTTTTGTGCCAGTTGGTTGATTTTTTGTGTCAATTGGTCACCGATTCTCCAATCGATGCTCTTGCTCTCATAAGTCTTTATGGCGGGGCGGTCAAAAGTTGTTGGCAATTGCAAGACGGGAATTTCTCCCTGGAATTGGCCGTACCAAAACTCTTGCTGGGCTGTCCACTCGCCCTCGGATAGATTGGCTCTTTGCCAGGCTGCAAAATCTTTGTATTGAATGTCCAAGCTGGGCAGTGTTCCGTCCAAAAGCTCCATGGACTGTCCGTACAACTGCAGCAATTCGCGTGCAATGACCTCCATGGACCAACCATCGGAAACAATGTGGTGGATGACAAAGACCAACAGGTACTCCTCCTCCTGTACTTGCAACAATTCGAAGCGAAACAAAGGTCCCTGACTGAGATCAAATGCCTTGGCTGCCGATTCGATGGCGATGGCCTCAGCACGGGCCCAAGGATCGGACTCTTGGCGAAGATCTGTGCAGGGAAGTGCAAGGGAAGTTGTTTCGTTTTGGACAAACTGCATGGGGCGATCATCGACCATGGCAAAGCTCGTGCGCAGGCTTTCGTGGCGCTCCACCAAATGGGAAATCGCTTGTGCCAACTGCGCTTTGTCCAAGTTGCCTTTTAGGCGGCAGACCATGTGCATGTTGTGAGCCGAGCGACTTTCTTCAAATTGATTGATGACCCAAAGACGGCGCTGGGCATCTGACAATTCGTAGCACACTTGCTCTGGCAAAGCGGGGATGTCAAGGGATGTCTCGACTTGCATCTGGGCCAGTTTGTTGGCCAAGGCCTCGATGGTGGGCAGTTGAAAAATGTCTTGCAAATCGATGCGGATGTTCATCTCTGTTTGGATGGCCATCATCACTTTGATGGCTTTGAGAGAGTGTCCGCCCAATTGGACAAAATTGTCGCGTATTCCAATGTCTTTGCGTTCCAGGATGCGCTCCCAGATTTGCTGTAGTTGTGTTTCCCAATTGTTGCGAGGCAAGATTTTTTCGCTTGCCAGAGGAGTTTGCTTGGCCAATGCCTTCAATGCCTTCCGATCCGTTTTTCCATTGGCGTTCAATGGCATGGATTCCAAGAAAGACCATTGGTCGGGAATCATGTAAGCAGGAAGTTGTTCGGCCAATTGGCTGCGGAGACTGAGTGCATCTGCATTTTCTGAACAGACCACAAAGGCCCACAATTGCTGGTCGACCACCACGGCAGTACTTTGGCTGACTGCTGGCAATGCTTCCAATGCCATTTCGATCTCTCCCAACTCGATCCGGTAGCCGCGAATCTTGAGCTGGTGGTCTTTGCGACCGAAGAAGGAAATGTTGCCATTTGGCGTGTAACAACCCAAATCACCAGTGCGATACAAGCGGACGCCTTTGCGGAATGGGTCCTCCAAAAAGTTGGATTGGGTCTGCTCCTCATTGTTGATGTAGCCGCGGCCCACACCTGGTCCAGATACACAAATTTCTCCCTTCACACCGATGGGACAAAGTTGCAGTTGGTCGTTCAGGACATAGACGCGAGTGTTGCGAATGGGACGTCCCACGGGAATGCGACCAGCTTTTGGCAAGCGATCCACACAAAAGTGGGTAATGGTATCAGCCGCTTCCGTCGGGCCATAGGCGTTGATCAATTTGCTTTTCAATCCCAAGGCCAACCATCTTTCTGCCACCTTCTTTTTCAACTCCTCTCCAATGCTCAGCAAGTATTTCAGTCCCAGTCTGCGCTCATTTTCGGCTTGTCTTTCCAATACATCGATCATGCTCGACAAGTAGGAAGGGACCGTTTCCATGACGCTGATGCCGTCGCAGTTGATTTGCTCGATCAGCTGTTGGGGGTCCAGAACAGTCTCCCGCCGGTAAACCACTGTACAAGCTCCCACCAACAATGCCGTCAAGGCCTGCCAGATGGAAATGTCGAAGCTGACAGAAGCGGTATGTGCCACTCGACTTCTGTCCATGATGTTGAGTTCGTAAATCTTGTCGTATTGGTGGTTCAGCATGCCGCGATGTTCGATCATCGCTCCCTTGGGCCGCCCAGTACTGCCGGAGGTAAACAGGATGTAAGACAGGCTGTCGTTGGAAAGCAATCCACGAGTTTTGCGGGCCGCTCTCCGGTTTCTTTTGATTTTTCCTTTGGGGTACGTCAATTCGTATTGAAGGCAGTCCAGAGATGGTACGGACGGTACTTCGGCATGCAACAACAGCTGTGAACCAGAAGCCTCCATCATGTACCGAATGCGCTCCTCGGGAAGGTCAGCGTCGATGGGGATGAAAGCACCTCCGGCTTTTTGGATGCTCAAAATTCCAATCACATACCACTCTGAACGTCGAATCATCAGACCGATCGGGGCCTCTGCCTGAACTGGGTAAATCGCGCGGATTTCCTCGCTCAAGCGATCTGTCAAAGCATCCAACTGGGCATAAGTAAAGCTTTTGTCACCACAGCGCAATGCTTCGTTTTGAGGGGTTCGAAGGGCCTGTTTTCTAAACAATTCTGGAAAAGTGGATGCGGGTACTTTTGCCCGGGAGCCTCCTGCGAGGCTGATCATCCCCTTGATTTCCGAATCCTCTAGTAACGCTAATTCTTCAATGTCTTGTTCCGGATGGCTCAGGATGTTTTCTAGTAGGCGCTCAAAATATTTTTGCAAGCGTATGATGCTGCTTTCTTCAAAAAGCCGGGTGTTGTATTCTATGCTGTAGTCCAGTCCATTGGCCGTTTCGGTGAAGTAAAATGCCAAATCGAATTTGCTGCTGATGCTGTCCAATTCCAAGGCCTCTACTTGCAGACCCTTCAACTGAAAATGAGTATCAGCCTGCATGTTTTTGTCAAAGTACTGTACCCAGATGTCAAACAAAGGAGAGCGACTTCTGTCCGGAGCAATGGAAAGAGATTCTACCAATTGATCGAAGGGATACTCACTGTGCTGCAGAGCACCGGAAAGAGTCTGGCGCAATTCGTTCAAGTACTGGACAAATCCATTCCCTGCCGACCGCTTTGATAGTAGTGCAAGGGTATTGATGTAAAAGCCAATCTGCTCGTCCAATTGTGGGTGTAAGCGATTGCTGACAGGGGTTCCAATGACGAGTTCTTTTTCATTGCAGATGCGTCCGATGAACACATTGACCAAGGCCAACAGGGCGGTAAAGAGCGTACTGTTTTCCTGGCGGCAAATCTGTTCCAATTCCTGCAACTGTCGGGAGCTGACGAAGCCCTTGCGACGCGCTCCGTCAAAACACTGGCTGGCCGGACGGGTGGCGTCGATCGGCAATTCCAAACTGGGCTGTCCCGCTGCAAATTGCTCCAGCCAATAGGCCTGCTGTTGCTTCATTTCTTCGCTTTGGAAGCGGGTGCTTTCCCAGGCGACATAGTCTTTGTACTGAATGGACAACTCCTCTCCCATCGCATCCTGACCAGCCTGAAGCTGTGCATAGCGATCACTCCACTCCCGCAGCAAAATCTGCAAAGAATGTCCGTCGGTAATGAGGTGGTGGATGGATAGGAACAGCAGGTGAGCATCATCTTCCCAGCGACACAGTGTCAGGCGAGCAAGAGGATCATTGGCCAAGTCAAAAGATGGATCGTACTCTTTTTGCAAGAGCTGCAACCCGTCTTCCTGGCTCATGGACTGACCTGTCCAATCGAGTGACTGGAAACTCAGGCGACGGCTGCCTTTTGGATGGATGAATTGTTGGACAGCGCCTTCAACCAATACAAAATTGGTGCGCAAAGAGTCGTGGCGATCCGCACAATCCCAAAAGGCCTGCAAAAGGAGGTCTTGGTCCAGATTGCCCTCCAGGCGAAAGGCCCCGTGCAAATGATACGCACGCATGTCGGGATACAACTGGCTAAGAGTCCACAGGCGCATTTGGGCAGCGGAAAGTGGATAATGATCGGCTGAGGGAATCGGTTCGATGGCAGGCATTTTCTCAGTGGAATTTGCCAAGTCCAAAAATAGGCGTTGCCCCAATTCATTCAATGGGCATTGTTGCAATAAGTCTGTAATGTTGATCTGGTAATTCAGTTCTTGTTGAAAGCGATTTCTCAGGCTCATGGCACCAACGGAATCCAATCCGTTTTCGATGAGGGAAGCCTCTTTTTGTAGCTGAGAAGGAGCCACATTCATGGCATCGGCCAAAGCCTGGATCAGGTAGTTTTCCCAATCTGACAGTTTCGTAAATTCGACTTGCTGTGGTGTGTCATTGGCGGTGGAGCGAATGCTTTGTACCAAGACTTTGAATTGCTGGTCCTCCCACATTTGACAACTCTGCTTGCGGCGAATCTTGCCACTGGAAGTCATGGGGATGGTGGACTTTTGGACGAGTACGATGGCCGATGCGTCGATGCCAAACTGCTCGACGATGGCGTGGCGAATGTCCTGGCACAGTTGGTCCAGTGCAGCTTCGTCCGCATCAATTTTTCGGGTATTGAGTTCTTGAACCAGTACGAGTTGTTCTCCATTGGAACTGCCAACGGAAAAGGCAGCCCCTCTCCCATCAGTCAATGCATCGTGCAATTGCTGAGCGGTGTATTCGATGTCTTGTGGATAGTAATTGGCTCCCTCGATGATGATGAGGTCTTTGTGCCGTCCGGTGATGTAGAGTTGGTTTTGTTTGACAAATCCCAGGTCTCCGGTGCGCAAGAACGGTCCTTCCTCTGTATCGGAAGTATAGGCGTGGAAGATCTCCTCCGTCTTGGCCTCGTTTTGCCAATAGCCCTTGGTGACCGTTTGTCCTTGGACCCAAATTTCACCTACCTCTCCGTCCTTACATACGCGACCAGTCTCTGGCCGAACGATGCGTACGAGTGTGTCGTTGATGATGCCACCAGAGCCCACCAATCGAAATGCATTTTCCGAATCCTTGTCCACCTCTTCTACCCGATTGTCCTTCAATGCATTGAGGTCAACCGAACAACTGTGCAGGGCCTCCCCTGCCCCGCTGCAAGAGACGACCAGGGTAGCCTCTGCCAATCCATAGGCCGGACTGACGATGGAGGCGATGTCATTGCCTTGGGGAAAAATGGAGGCAAAATTTTGAATGGATTCTTCGCGGATGGGTTCGGCAGCGTTGGCAAAGTAGCGCAGTTGGCTGAAGTCCAGATCGGTCAATTGCTCAGGGCTGATTTTTTTGTAGCACAGGTCGAAAGCAAAGTTGGGGGCAACGGCATGTGTTGCCCTCCGGTTTGCAATAGTTCGCAACCACAACAGAGGGTTGGCAATGAAAGTGACAGGAGCCATCATATAGCAAGGATTGCCCACAAAAATGGGGAGCAAGATGCCATAGATGAGGCCCATGTCATGAAATGCTGGCAACCAGGATACCATTGAACAGCCCTGATTAAATTGTGTATGTGTTTGTAGTGCTTGTAGGTTGAATATCAAATTGTCTTGTGCCACCATGACGCCCTTTGGATCACCAGTGGAACCGGATGTGTACTGCAAAAAGGACAAGGCATTGGTCAGGTCCAATACTTCCTCTGTGGGTAGATACCCCTCAGTCAGTTCGTCTGTTTCGATGGCCATGCAAGGGATGTCTTGCAAAAAGGGAAAATCTGCCTGATTGCGTTCCAGCTTGCTTTTTTCGTTGGCAGTGGTCAAAGCCAGGGCAGCACCAGCATTGCGCACGATGGCGTGAATGCGCATCGCGTGGGCATTCTTGCGCGGTGGGTAGGCGGGCACGGCAATGACGTTGGCATACATGCAAGCGAAGTAGGCTTCTATGAATTCCAAACCGGGAGGAAACAGCAATAAAACGCGGTCTTTTTCACGGGTCTCAGAGCGAATGACAGCAGCCATTTTGCGCACCTTTTCGTCCAGGGAACCATAGGTATGAGTGGCCACCTCTGTGCCCCTGTTGTTGAGAAACACAAAAGCTTGTTGGTCGGGGGTCTGGATCGCTCTTTGCCGAAGGATACCAGCGATGGAAGCATTGTTGTTTGTCATGATGATAAAAGGATTTGCATTAGTCAATTCGCCCCCATTCTTCCAACTCGCTGGCGGACCACAGCTTTGGGAAAAAAATGATGAGTTGGAAACGGGGATGGAGATATTTGCGCCAATTGGTACCGCCCGTGGAGGGGACCGTGGCAGATTTATTGGAAGTCAGATGTTTCATCGCTACCCGGTAGTGGGCCATTTGCCAGTGGATGTTGGCCAGCTGATCCATGTCGCGAAGGGCCTCTTTGATGTGCCCCTCGCTGTCTTGTTCAGCATATCGCTTCCAATAGGTTTGGTTGAGATTTCGCTCTCGGGTATCGTCTAGGTGCTGAAGCAGTTGTCGGTCGTATCGATGCTCAAAATCTGTCAGGGTGACACTTTTCCCTCCGGTGGTAGCTTCTACAGCTCCACGTTTCCAATACATTTTGGCGTACAGTTCTTCGGCCGGAGATTGGTTGTGGATGGTTGAGCGCCATTTTCGACTGACTAGATTGGGGGCATCGGTGGCCCACAGTTCGATCATCCGATATTGCAAAGACTGAAACCCACTGGCCGGGAACAAAGCGTATCGAAATTGTACGAATTGCTTTTTGTCCAAACCATTGGCCATGATGTCGAAAGAGTCGATGACACATCGGAAGTAGCGGTTGATTCGTTGCACCTTGTCGGCAAAAACATCTGGGGGAAGATCCGTCCTTTCGTCTGTCAATTGCTCCAACTCCCATCGGATCAGTCGAAAAAACAATTCGACAATTTGGTGATAGCTTATGAAGATCAACTCATCCGGAAAAGCCGTTCGCGGTTTCTGAAGAGTCAGCAGCGTATCGATGTTGAGATAGTCCGAATAGTTGATGGTTGTCTCATGGATCAATCTTTCGAGATGACAAAAAAGATTTTGATTTTCCCGAGCGTATTTCTGCCGCAGTCTTTCCAGTTGCTGCTTGGTGACTTGTTCGGTCGGAAGTAGCTGCCGATTCATAATCTATGGCGATTGGAAGGTGAAGAAATGAAAGGAAGTGGTGGAGGGATTCTCCTTAGGATGCCAACAGAGTCCCTACCTGTTCGGTCTTGACTCTGTCCAGAAAATAGGTCCCAACGGCAATGTCGAAAATGGCCATGCCCATGGGGTTGAACAGTACGGGGGTTTCTGCAGGCAATTGTTGCAGAACATCGGTGTGGATCAGATCATCGAGGTTATAGGTGTCTTCGCGTTGCAGGCCCTTTTCGATGTGCAGGTTCTCAACATCGGTTGCTTCCCGGCACACTTCGTCCCAATCGTCGACAAACATGGCATCCTTGAAATAATCATAAGTATCAGTGGTGTAGTCTCTCAGCGATACATTGAGGTGCAAAGAACCAGGCTTCGGAGCTTTGTCTATGTAGGGCTTGTCAGCCACTGTGCAGGTCATGAAAACATCAGCATGCTGGTAGGCTTCTTCCCAGGAATCGGCTACCTTGACGGGAAAGGGAACCTCCGGAATCGTGCTGCGGTCAATGGGGCGAATGTCATAGAGTTGAACGCTTTCGATTTGTCCTTTCAAAATTTCTCTACACATGTCAAAGTGCGTCTTCCCGATGGGCCCCCAACCAAGGATGGCCAACCGAAGTCCTTTGCGAGGCCGGGCGTCCTGATGGCGGCGGATGAAGAGTCCAGTTACAGCAGCGGTGCGGATGGTACTCAGCATCGGGGTGTTGATCACAGCCTGGGGCTGGCCCGTATCAGAATCGTTGAGGATGACAACGCTGTGTGCTCTGGGAATTCCCTGATCGATGTTGCCGGGAAAACTGGCGATCCACTTGATGCCTGCCTTTTGAAATTTGCCACCAATGTAGGCAGGCATGGCGATGATGCGATTGACAGGATCCTTGTAGCGCAAATACGGCTTGATGGGTTGCGCAAATTCTTGGTCCTGCAAGCAGTGGATGGCTTGCTCGATGACATCGACACAGTCGTGCCAAGAATAATCAATGGACTCAATATCCTGTTGGTTGATGTAATGCAACATTGGCTGATGTGATTTAAGAAATGAAATATTAGTAGCAAAAATCTTGTCCGTAGGTATCCTTGCACCACCGTTCGTTGTAGACTGTGGTGACATACTTTTCGCCTCCATCCGGGAAGATGGCCAGCACGTGTTTGCGAGGCATGCATTTGTCTTCGGCAAAGTACTGATGGATGGCAGCGTAGACCGAGCCAGAGGAGCCTCCCATGAACAGTTGGTGATCTTTGAGAAGTTGCATGCAGGCGCGGATGGTATCGGTTTCTTCTATTCGGCAAAAGTCATCGATCTTGGCATGTTGCAAAATCGAAGGGACCATGCTGGAGCCAATGCCTGGGATGTAGCGTTTTTTGGGTGTATCGCCAAAGACGACAGAACCCACAATGTCTACGGCAATGACCTTGATGTCGGGATAGTGCTCCTTGAGTCGTCTGGACAATCCGGTAATGGTGCCGCCGGAGCTGACGCCGATCATGGCGTAATCGAGTTTTGGGATGATGTCGCAAATCTCTTTGCCGATGGTGTGGTAGTAGCCATCGGAGTTGAGTTTGTTGGCATATTGATTGACCCAGTAGGAATTGTCGATTTGCCCAACCAGCTCTTTGACCTTTCGGATGCGAGTGAGCAGGTAGCCTCCATTTTCATCGGGGGTGCTAACCTGTTGGATGGTGGCCCCGTATTGGAGGATGAGCATTTTGTTGAGTTCAGAGATGTGTGGATCAACAACGCAGATGAACTTCAACCCCAATTTGTTGCAATAGGCAGCCAGTGCGACACCAAAGTTTCCAGAAGAAGATTCGATGATGGTGGTTTCGGAATTGATCCGACCGTTTTGCAATTCTGTATTGAGAATGTAGCAAGCGGCCCTGGCCTTGACACTACCGGTGGGGTTGAGGTGTTCCAGCTTTGCATAGACGTTGAGATGTGGCAATGAAGGAACTCGAAGATCCAGTAATGGGGTATTGCCTACCGTCTGAAGAACACTTTTGTAGCGGTTGTGTATGTTGATCGGTGGATAACTAAAATTCGTGACGGTCATTTTATTTCCATTTTGATGATGAAATGAATACACGCACACAGCCAGCTTCCCCAGACCTTGTACAGGCTGAGGACAGCAGTGATAACATGCACAAAAACCTACTGCAAACAGTCCCGATGATGGACAACGGGCTGTCGGCAGTAGTCTAGCAGTTGCTCAAGAAGTGCGATCAAGAGTAATATGGAAAAAAGGGAAATTCGGTGGTTGGACAGTCTGAGCTGTCGCTGGCTTAGCAGTATCGAAGGTAAGACGTAGGGATGTCTACTTCTATACTTCTATTGAGTGTTGTGATTTGGATGACAAAACGGCTGCTGGAGTTCTTTCGGATCAGCATTCCTTCCATGCCTGCCAGGGGGCCTTGGCCGATTCGGACGCGTTCACCTATCATGTAGACGCGATCTTCTGCTCTGGCATTGGCGTGGTGGGCGAGAACTCTTTTGATGGCGTTGATTTCATTTTCACTGATTGTGGCCAATTCTTGGTCAAATGAAACGAATCGCATCAAGCCGTTGATTTGTTCCAGGTCGTATACTTTGGCAGCAGAGGTACGGACGAATAAGTAACAAGGAAATAAAGGTGCTTCAATTTTTTTGACTCTGTCGCTCCACTGTCTTTTTTGTTCGGTAAGGGGCAAGTAAGAATCGATGCCCATATTTTTCATTCGCAAGTCTACTTTCTTTTCATATTTGGGGTAGGTATACGCGACATACCAGTTGTTGTTAGGTTGCATGATTAGAGGTTTGGAGAGTGAAGAGTAAAGCTTCGCCAGTTTAGTCCCAGTACGTCAACCAGGGCTAATTCTTTAGCGGCCGACAGTTGTAAAAACCATCGGAAATTCAAAATTGTGAATATTTTAATTAAGCAAGGCAGGCTCTTCTGATAGCTTCGCCACCTTAGTCCCACTTCGTCGGTGAGGACCATTTCCTGGGCGGCTAACGGTTGTTGGAAACCATCAGCTATCGAAATCAGGTACAGTAAAAGACAAGGTTCGTAAAGCTTCGCCAGCTTAGTCCCAGAAGGCAAATCTGGTCTAATGGTTGACGACTGATGGTACGGGCTCCATCAGAAATACATAAGTCGATGTGGTGTTCGGTGATTCAGTGTGTCTGGCCCCTTTGGTGTTTCAGTTTTCCTTTTGAGCCAAGGTGTCTGTTTGCATGTTGTGCGGTACAAAGTAACAAGGTCTGTGTCTCAAAATCTGAGAAAGCGAATTTTTTTTCTAAAAAATTAAATCAAACTCGCTGAGGTAGTAAAAGGACCTTCGACTCTTATTGTAGTCAATAGGAGCACCGAATTCATGCTTGAGAGTGCCAATGTAGCGGTAAACGGATGCGCGAGAGATGTTGAGTCGCCGGGAGAGCTCATCTGGAGAGCCCGTGGCTTTGCGCCGGGTTAAGTTGTCGATCCTACGTAAGGTATCGACTTGTTCTTTGAAAGTCATAGTTTCTTAAGTTTAGCGTCGAGGATGCTGTTTGTTTATTTATGAACTTATAACGTAGGTTTATCAAAACTGTTCAACGTTTGAGGCAAAAAAGTTAAACAAAATTAATTTTCTTTCGCAAAGTGCTGAAAATCAATGAGAAAAAATGCTTCCCACGCAACAGACACAATACAATCATTTGGCACTTTAGATGCAAAAACATATTTCGTTCGGCAAATCACCAGATTCCACATTTGATAAATTTGGTGTGCTCCAAGCGACAAAAAGGAGCTCAATTTTTCATTTGTCGATGGACAGAAGGACTTCGGCTGATTTTTTTCGGCCAACGGACTACTTTTCTTTGCTTTGTAAGCATTGAGTAGCTCGCTCAGCTCCTAATCAACGATTTTTCTGCTATCTTCCGAGCTAAGACTCGATTCTATAAAACCAATTATATCACCTGATGTGGCAACAGGCTCGTTGGAAACCTCCTTCACTCTTGCCTCTTGTTGTCACGGCTTGAATACCTTCACCAAAATTTGCAAAGCCTTATGAAGCGATTTTCCTTCTTGTTTACGTTTTTCCTAGGCATGATGCTCTTGGCCAACCATCCTGCAAACGCACAATCCATGGACGGACTCCCTCCCCTCATTGATCGGGAAATTATCTTTGGCAACCCCGAAATATCGGGAGCACAGCTCTCTCCAGATGGGAAATACGTCTCGTTCGTCAAACCTTACAATGATGTCCGAAATGTCTGGGTCAAAAAGGTCGATGAACCCTTTGAGGCCGCCAAACCTGTGACGGCCAGCACCACCAGACCCATTCCAGGCTATTTCTGGAGCCGCGACAGCAAGTATTTGCTCTACGTACAAGACAAAGGGGGCGACGAAAACTTCCACGTCTATGCCCTCGATCCATTTGCAGCTCCTGCCGAAGGAGCCGAAGTACCCGAAGCTCGCAACCTCACCCCCATCGATGGCGTCCGCGCCTTCATTTACAGAGTTCCCCGCAGCAATCCAGACCTGCTGTATGTTGGCTTGAACGACCGCGACCCTTCCTGGCACGATCTATATACAGTAAAAATCTCTACTGGCGACCTCACACTCGTCCGCCAAAACGACAACCAGCTCACCAGCTGGACCTTCGATACCAAGGACCAAATCCGCATGGCATCCCGCACAGCTGAGGATGGCGGTACCGAATTGATGGTCGTAGACGGCGACTCTTTCAAAAAGTGCTACTCCTGCTCTGTCTTTGAATCTTGCGGCATCACCCGCTTCCACAAAGATGGCAAACGTGCCTACATGGTTACCAACAAGGGCGGAGATGTCGATCTGAGTCAATTGGTGCTCTTCGATCCAAGTACCGGAAAAACGGAGTTGGTTGAATCCGATCCCGAAAAGCAGGTCGATTTTGGAGGAGCCAATTTCTCCAATAAGACCAATGAGATGATCTTGACCTCTTACACAGGTGACAAAACCCGCTTGTACTTCAAGGATAAATCCTTCGAAAAAGACTACAACTGGCTCAAGAAAGAACTTCCTGGCTACGAAATCAGCATGGGCTCCATGACAACCAATGAAGACATGATGCTCGTCTATGCCAACAAGGATACGGATCCGGGAGCCACCTACTTATTCGACAGGAAAAAACAAAAGCTGACCTTCCAGTACCGCCCTCGTCCAAAATTGCCGGTAGAGTCCCTGGCAGAAATGAAGCCGATTCGCTACAAGTCTTTGGACGGACTCGAAATCCCTGCTTACCTGACCGTCCCCAAAGGAGTGGAAGCCAAAAATCTTCCCCTGATCATCTTCCCACACGGTGGTCCTTGGGCACGAGACTACTGGGGCTACAACCCCTATTCACAGTTCTTGGCCAACCGCGGCTATGCCGTTTTGAGTGTCAACTTCCGCAGTTCCACTGGTTTTGGCAAGAAATTCCTCAACGCAGGAAACGGAGAATGGGGCCAAAAAATGCAGGATGACCTCACTGCTGGTGCCAAGTACTTGGTGGAGCAAGGCATCGCCGATGAAAAACGCATTGGCATCATGGGCGGGTCTTATGGTGGCTATGCGACCCTGGCCGGCCTCACCTTTACTCCTGATGTATACGCAGCTGGTGTTTCCATCGTCGGTCCCTCCAACTTGATTACCCTGCTGGAGTCCATTCCTCCTTACTGGGAGTCCATCCGCGAGATGTTCTACCAACGCATGGGCAACCCAACTACCGAAGAAGGAAAGGCCCAACTCGTCAGCCAGTCTCCTCTCTATAGTGCCGACAAGATCAAAGTACCTCTCATGGTGGTGCAAGGTGCCAACGACCCAAGGGTCAAAAAAGCAGAGTCTGATCAGATTGTTGTGGCCATGAGAGAACTGAAGTTGCCCGTCGAATACATTTGTGCTCCTGATGAAGGACACGGTTTCAGAAGACCAGAAAACAACATGGCCTTCCTGGCGGCGGCTGAAAAATTCCTGGCCAAGCACCTCGGTGGAAGATACCAGGAGGAGATGCCAGAGGAAATTGCCAAGCGATTGGAAGAGATCACAGTTGACATCAATACGGTAACACTGCCAGAAAAAATCGACGAGAGCAAGCTGTCTGCAGCACTCCCTACTCCACAGGCCGATCTGCAAGCAAGTGCTACCAAGTACAAAATGCTCATCAAGATGGGGGCCAACGAAATGTCCATGGACGTCGAGCAGAAGGTAGAAGAGGCAGATGGCAATTGGGTGGTCACGCAGGTAGCCAAGTCTACCATGGGCTCCATGAAGGACGTCAGCACCATCAAAAAAGGCAGCCTGACTCCTGTCTCCAGAATGGTGGAGCAAGGTCCGGTCAAAATCAACCTGGAACACGGCGAGGACAAGATCACCGGGTCCATGGACATGAATGGCAAAAAGAATCCAATCACTGCTGATCTGGACGGCCCTGTATTCGCCGATGGCGCTGCGCTCTACGAAACGCTCGCTACCCTCCCACTGGCAGATGGTTATACGACTGTCTACCGGGTCTTCGACGTACAACAGCAGAAGACACAGGCCTACGAGCTCAAAGTGGTCGGTTCAGAGACTGTTGAAGTACCTGCCGGTAGTTTCAAGGTATTCAAAGCAGAGATCAAGGCCCTGAGCGACACTCCTGGCGATACAGTGGTGTGGTTGTGTACAGAAGAAGGCAAGCGCGGTTTGATCAAATCTACTGCCACCATGCCTCAAATGGGCGGTGCCAAGATGACCATGGAGCTGAGCGGCAAGTAATGTAATGTAATGTCGCAACAGCTGATCCTTTCCAAGCGGAGGATCAACACAAGTGGCCGAAGCAGAACTGTATCTGCTTCGGCCACTCTTTTTTGTTGACTTGGTCTCAGTCTACAGAAATGGAGGCCAGGTGCTCTACCGGAAAGTTGACCGAACGCGCAATGAAACAATAACTGTGGGCTTTGCTGTGCAGTTCGAGTGCCAGATCGTAGTCCGAATCGGAGCTGATGTGTACCCTTGGTTGCAGCAATACCTTGGTGAACTGCCCCTGTCCTTGGGGCAATTCCTCCATCCAGCCTTCCGGATGATCCACATAACTGTTGACATGGATGCCCCCAACTGCACAGAAATGCAAATACCAAAGCATGTGGCAACTCGACAGAGAGGAAACCAGCAATTCCTCTGGATTGTAGCGCTCGGGATTGCCGCGAAAGGCTGGATCAGAAGAAACGAGCAATGGCGGCTTGCCCTCGCCCATCAATTTGTGATCGCGACTGTAGGCACGATAGGAAGAAGTGCCTTTGCCCAGATTGCCCGTCCATTCCAAGTGCAGGCTGTAGTGGTGTTGTTTGCTCATTGGTCAGATTTGTCGATTCGATAAATCAAAGTCGGTTTGCCATTTTCCAGCCGCTTTTCTACCTGCTGCATGCCCAGGCGCTCTGCCACCCGCTGAGAGGCGTGATGAGACTCATCCATGGCCGCCACAAGATGGGAAAATCCCAGTCGTTCAAAGGCGTAGCGCATGATCCGGCCAGCACACTCGGTGGCCAAGCCTCGCCCGGTATGGATTTCTCTCAGGATGTAAATCAGCTGGGGTTGGGATTCCTCAAAAAAGTACCACAAGCCAGTGTAGCCAAGGACTGCATTGGAATGCTTGTCGACAATTTTCCACAGTCCAAAATCATCACCTTTGAAGTAGGACATGTTTTGCTCCAGAATCTCATCGGCCTGTTGTTGGGAAATGATCTCGTCGTCCCACAGGTATTGGCGAACAAAGGGATCGGTATTGAGTTGCAAAAATAGAGATAGATCTTCCCTGACAAATGGCAGTAAAATGGATCTGTCGGTGAGCAGTATGGGAGCATTCATCCTAGTAGACCTTATGTGTAGTTTAGCGCAAGCGTAAAAAATCAAAACAATGAAAGGCCATATTTGGTTGTAGAAGCGAACAATGGTTGAAAAATGGACTACCTCAAAAAAATTCTTCTGGAAATGATTCCCGTAGTGCTTGGCGTACTCGTGGCTCTGTTCATCAACAATGGGAAAGAACATTTTGACAACCAGCGTTTTGTCAACAAAGTATTCAAGAGCATTCACCAAGAAATGATCGCCAACCAGAAAGAGTTTGACGATGTGATGGAACGACAATATGCCCTGATCGACACCTTCAAAGTCTATCAAGACTCTTCTATATCCATACTCGACTTATTGGGCAAGACCAATGGACTGCAAGTCCCAACTGTCAAAAACATCTCCTGGCGGTCTTTTCTGAACTCCAAGATCGAACTGATCAACTTCGATTGCCTCTCTACTTTGACAGACATTGACGAGAGCAAAAAAATCTTGCAACTCAAGGTAGAACGCCTGATGGATCACCTGCTGGGCGAGGTGGAGGCCACCGATTCGGCCAGCAAACGCAAACTCGTCATCCACACGGTCAACGTAATCGACAGCGAAAAGGAATTGGCCAGACTTTACAAAAAATACCTATCCGAATGTGCGCAAAACAAGGCTGTCGACTAGCTCGTTAACTCCCTTTCTTCCCCCACTCCCCTTTCACGGGGCGATCCTTGATTTTCAAAAACAACTCGATTTGCTGCTCGATGTATTTGCCGTACTCATCGGAGTGAAGATTTTTGACAAGCGTTTCCCGAGTCCCATTTTTCAAGGCCATGACAATGGAAAAGGCGTACACCGGATTGCCATTGGAACTCCCCACGCTGTAGCGTTGGACAAAGACCTGTTCGATGTCGGAAGAATGGTAGTACTTGTCGGATTGGATCAAAAAATTGATGGGCCGATGCTCGATGGACACTCGCTCTGAATTGACGGTGATGTAGGTTGTATTGAACAGATAGCCCAAGCTGGAGTAGATCAGGTACAGGCCAACGAGCAAAAAAGGAGTCAAAAACAGAACGAATGGCCACTGGCCCGCCAAAGCAACGAAGAAGGTGATGAAAAAAATGAAGCCATTCCACAGCAGGCAGAAAAACAGGGTGAACCGGGAGCCAATCGCCCGCCAATTGACCATGATTTCCAACTCACTCATCAACTTGAGGACTTCTATACCAGGGGGCATCAGCAACTCTTCCCGATAGGGAGCGGGCGGCAAGGCCTGATCGAGCTGTTCGCTGAATTCAAAGATGTTGTTGCAAGTTTGGCACTTGGCAATGGTCTTGACCAGGTTGACATCATCGGCCTGGATATCGCTTTCACATTCTGGACAATGAAGATGCATGTTGTTTGATCGATTTTTGTCAGATCAGCTTGGAATTTCAGTCTTTGGCCCGAAATTTCAAGTGTGATCGTAAAACGAAGATACAGGATCGGCAAGCAATTAGGCTTATATGGCTCAAAATATTGTGCCGAACCTGCCACCAATTTGGCAAGACAAAAAAGAAATGAGAGCGAAAAGCACATTGCGATGCAAAAAACTTATATTTGTTTTATCTTACTTTTCCAATTCCCATGAACAACGAGGTCCGTCCTCCCAACAGATCGACCTATGGCAAGTCCAAAGAAAAAAATAGATCAATTCAAAGAGTGGCAACTCAGCCGCGATCAAATGTACCAGTACAAAGGAAAGGCCAATGCCCATTTCGTGGTCAATGGTGTTGTATTTCACAACTCGGCCTCCCAGCAAGCTTCTCATGTGTTGCGACAACTGGAGCCAGTAGCAGAGACACCCGATCTCCCATCGGTGGGGTTTTCTTCTGGCGGATGGCTGCGGCGCGCTCGACAGAGAGTGAGCGGATGGTTTAAATAAAACACACCTTGGCACAAAGAAACAGAGGCAAGCAGTCCAAAGACGATGAGTTTTTTGCCCCTAAGTGGCACCCCATCTTCACTTCAGCCATCGACGACATGGTCTACCTTCTGAGCCGCGGCTACGCCTCTGGCTCGGCCCTGCAACTGGTGGGCAACCGCCATCGCTTGAACAAACGGCAGCGGCTGGCCATTCAGCGGATCAGCACAAGCGAGCAAGATGCCAAGCTGCGGGGACAGAAAAGTTGCCCAAGCAGCAGTCTACAAGGAGCGTCAGTAGAAATCGACGGCTTCAACCTACTCATCTTACTGGAAGGAGCCATCTCGGGTGCCTACATTTTCCAAGGGCGAGACGGGATCTATCGAGACATTTCGAGCGTCCACGGCTCCTACAAACGAGTACAGCAAACCGAAAGTGCCATCCACCTGATCGGCAATGCCCTGCAAAGCCTACAAGTCCAATCCGTCAAATGGTACCTGGACCAACCCATCTCCAACAGCGGCCGACTCAAGACGCGCCTGCTGGAAATCAGCGAGCAAGAAGACTGGGGCTGGGAAGTAGAATTGGTTTACTCTCCCGACAAAGTATTGGCCCAAAGCCAACAGATCGTCATCTCCTCCGATGGCTGGATACTGGACCAAGCCACTCGCTGGTTCAATCTGGGCGCCCACCTGATCGATGCCCACCTGCCACAAGCCAATTTGCTCAAACTCTGAGCAGAAAGGCCGTATGCCCTGCGCCAAGTCCGGAAAGACAAAAAGTTTTGACCACAAAAATTCAGGCTGGGCAAGGCTTTGGGAGAAAAAAGGGCTTTATGCCCCGTCACAAATCGCTCAAAACATTCATTTTTCCAAAAAAAACACCTCATTTGGGCTTTTTGGCCCGGATTTTGAACTTTATTGTGCAAATAAGCCGCTCGGCTGGTCGAATATCAATTATTTTTTGTCATATATTTTAAATAAAATTTCTTTCTTTCCTCTTTGATCTTCTCTCTTCTGATCTGTCTTCCCTGTCACACAAAGCCCCGGTCGAAAGTTGCATTTTGTTGACTTGCATCGCTTTTGCCCCTACTTTTGTATCAACGATTCTTACAAAACATACTTCCTCCCACCACAACGACAGATTCCCCCTAGATTAACAATCCCCATTTTGTATCTCCCCCCGCATTGTTAATTGCCGAACGAATCTTAACCATGAATATTTCGACCAAAACTTGCATAGCGGGTTTACTGCTATTGCTTTGCACACATATGACATTCGGGGCACATTTGGCGATCATCGAGAGCCAATCTCACCACCCTTTCCATACAATGGACCAACGCTGGCAAACCATTGCCGCACAACGGGGACATACATCAAACATTTATGAACAAACAGCACTTGACCACATCGACAGTCTCACCTCTGCAGACATTCTGATCATCACATCCGGCCTGATCGATATTCCTGCCCATCGCCAAGCCGTCATCCGCCAATTCGTCCAACAAGGCGGGAATGTCTACATCCAATCTGAATTTCAAATGACCAACCCAGGCAACCTCGCCTTTGAAACATTGATTGCCGACCTGGGCGGCAGCTTCCGCTGGGAAGGCCAAACCACTGGCAGCCTGGCACCTATGAACATCAGCGGCGACCTTTTGAGCAGCTCTGCTTCCGCCATCGGTTACTTCTGGTACGGCACCTACGGCCAAGGAGGCAAAAACATCATTCCTTTCCTAGAATTTGACCGCCAACACTACGGCTTCGTCTACTGTCCACAAAATCCAGTTCACGGCAAAGTCATGACCATCTCCGACCAAGACTGGATCCGAGCATTCACCAGCCCATCTTTGCTCACCCAATTGGTAGACTATCTCAGCAGCTCCTTGCCACTCCAACAAATGCCCGACCTGATCATCAGCACCGACGACAATCCCGCCTGTGACGGCCAAGACGTGACCTTCACGGCTACCTACGATCCTTCTCTCACCGGACTGAGCTTCCAATGGCTCGTCAACGGAAAGCCGATCGCTCTCGGCGACTCACCGACAATGACCACCAACAGCCTGGAGAATGGTGACCTCATCCAATGTCAACTCGTCCTGGCTTACGACTGCGGCAGATACAGCATTCTGTCCAACACCATCACCTTCGAAGAAATCTTTCCCATCGCAGCACCTCAGCTCAACATTCTCGCCGATCAGCTGAGTGCCTGCCAAAATGAACTGCTCAGCTTCCGGGCAGAAACACTGGGCGCCGGCCTCGCAACCAATTTGCAATACACATGGACAATAAACGGAGTGGCTGCCGGTAATGGCACCACCCTCAACACCACACAGTTGCAGGACAATGACATCATCGGCTTGCAACTGCAGTACAGCGACGACTGCGCAGACGACAATCTCACCACCGCCGACGACATCCAGGTAGCCATCACGCCTACGGTGTATCCCAACATCCTCATCTCGGTCAACCAAAACAATGTCTGCCAAGGAGAACCCATCACCTTCACGGCTCAAGGCACCGACTGGGGCAACTTCTCCATCCTCCAATGGATGGTAGACGGCCAGGTCGTCCTGACCAACCAAACAGAATTTACCAGCGATCAACTGCAGAATGGACAAATCGTCAGCTGCAGCGTCCTTTCCACCTTGCCATGCGCCACCAAGACGCCCACCGCATCCAATGGCATCCAGGTAGCCATCCAGGCTCCTCGCACCCCGGAAGTCAGCATCGCTTCCAACCAAACCTTCATCTGCCAGGGCAGCGAAATCACCTTGATCGCATCGGGTCGCTACCTCGGCGAACGCCCACGCTTCATCTGGAATGTGGACGGCAACATCACTCAGACAGACGAACCCAACCTGACGGTTCCCAATATTATGCGCGGCATGCAAATCAGCCTCACCGCCATCAGCAGTGCAGATTGCATCAGCATTGGCACAGCCAACTCCAATGTCATCGACATCGAACTCAGCATGCCGGAGGTTCAAATACTAGAAATGGAAGGAGACCACTGTGGACTCCAAAATGGAATGATCGAAATAGAGGCGGTCAGCGGCGCCGCTCCTTTCTACTACGAATGGGACAATGGCCAAACCGGCAATCTGCTCACAGATCTGGCAGCTGGAACTTACCAAGTCACCGCAACCGACGCAAACGGTTGTTACGCGATGGTCAGTTTCGAGATCAAAGCAGTCAATGGCCCAACCATAGAGCGTCTCGACATCCAAGCAACAGACTGCGAAAACCGCAACGGCGCTGCCACCGCATGGCTCGCAAGAGACGATTTTGACTACAGCTTTCGCTGGACCCGCGCTTCCGACGGCGAGTTGATTTCCGAACGCGCCACAGCAGACTACCTCAGCGACGGTACCTACTACCTGGAAATCACAGACGAATATGGCTGCAGCCACACCGACACCATCACTTTGGAAGCATCCGGCGACATTTGGTTCGACATCGACGCACCAGAATCCATCGCCCTGGGCCAGAGCGCAGAGCTCAACGTGATCAGCGATGCCAACAGCAAGATCGACTGGGCCTGGGCACCGGACGCATCCCTTGACTGCACCCAATGTGACAATCCAAGCATTTCACCACTCACCAGGACAGCCTACACCCTGACAGGGACCAACGAAGCAGGCTGCGAATTGACCAAGAGCGTCACCATCAATGTACTGGCAGATCGGAACGTATACATTCCCAATGCCTTCAGCCCCAACAACGATGGACAAAATGACCGTTTCACTGCCTACAGCGGCGGCGATGTCCAACAAATCAATTATCTGCGCGTCTTCGACCGCTGGGGAGGCCTGCTCTTTGAGCGCACCAACTTCAGCACCAATCAGGAAAGCAAAGGCTGGGACGGCACTTTCCAAGGCAAGACGCTCAAAACAGGGGTCTACATCTACACTTTGGAAGTGAGCTACATCGACGGGCATACCGAAGTGCTGAGCGGCGACATCAGCATCATGCCATAAAAGAGAACAAAAAAGAGCTATAAACTACAAAAGAACTACAAGAATTAAATTCATGGTTTTTGGTGAGTTCCCGGGGGTTGGTCGAACCTCCGGGAAACTTTTTTTATGCGAAATATCTTTTTGGTGAAACCTTTGAGATTCCAGAGCCGTACATGGGAGTAAAACATTTTATTTATTAATATATTTAAAATAATTCCAATATTTACTACTATGAGACGCCCCTCTACAATTGTACAAACCAACGGCAAATGGCTCCGAAAATTGATCCCATTTTTGGGAGCAGGTCTGCTACTGGCCACACAGCTTCAAGCTGAATGCACCTATTCAAAGCCCTTGCAGGCCGTCATTGCCAACCAGACAAATGTGCTGAGTTGGAGTACACAGAAAGAGGAAAACAATGACTTTTTTGTCATTGAGCGTTCGCAGGATGGCGTGAGCTTCGAAAAGGCGGTCATCATGGAAGGCGCAGGCAACTCAGAAGAGGAGAAAAACTATCGCTTTGTCGATATTTCCAATGAATCCAAGCGCACCTTTTACCGACTGTTGCAAGTGGATTATGATGGAACGACGACCATGACCCACACGCTGATCGTCACACAGCAGGAAGAGACGCCTGTTTTCGACATCACAGCCATGAGTGCTTCTACCACAGATCGTTTTTTCTCCTTGATTGTAGATTCTTCCATTGACCACGAGATGGAGTACAGAGTGATGGATTTGATGGGAGAGATCAAAAAAGAGGGAACATCTCAAGTCATCCAAGGGACCAATGCCCTGTCCATTGATCTGGCAGAATTGGAAGTGGGAAGCTTTCAGTTTGCCCTCAAGGTCAAAAACCAATTGGAAATACTCAACATTCGCAAAGTAGACTCGAAAGAATTGCCGGATGTCAATCTGGCTCGACAAAATACAAAGAACTGATTCCCCCCATAGGCAAACGATTACCCGATGCCAGAATCAGTCCTCAAGAATTAGGAATTAGGGTAAAGTAGTTATTTAATGTTTGAAGGCTATCCCCCCACAGGATAGTCTTTTTTTTATCTTCTCCGGCCCCCCGCATCAATTTCTATCCCTCCCTTCTTTTGATCAAAACCCGACAGGGACCATCCAAAACCAAGGCTGACATAGCGGCGCAGGGCATTGCTGCGAACTTCTTGCACAAAGTTGAAGGCATTGCTGCGGCGAATGCCCAAGTTGCGATCCAGGATGTCGTATACCGATAAGATGAACCGACCTTTTTTCTGGAAAACGTATTGGGTGATTGATGCTCTCCACAAGGGAACCGACTGGGCAGCACCAAAGGACTCGTCGGAATAGCGGCTGTAGTCAAAGATGGAGTTGAGTTCGGTATTTTTTCCCACAAAAACCGTCAAGTCAGCAAAATAGGTTTGGCTCAGATAGCTTTGGTTGAGGTCTTGTAGCAAATCGTAACGGACCTTGTTCCACCCCAAATCAGCCCCAAAGCGAAAGTCGATTTTGTCCCAACTCCTGTTGCTGATCGAATACTCCAAGTTGTAAGATTGGCGCTGTACGAGATTTCGCTGGCCGTTGACAAAGACGATGGAACGGCTGTAGTTGCTGCCCAAATTGACACTGCTTCGACTCTTCATAAAGCGCAGCGGACTGCCAAAAGAAATGTTGGCCCGGGCCAGCCAATCCTCATCGACATTGAGCGGCTGGATGACCTGCTGTAGTTGTGCATCGATCGACTGGGCCTGGGTGATCTTGTTGCGGGTGTAGCTCAGCCCCGCATTGGCAAACAAACTGATCTGCGAAAACTGACTGAACAACAGGTATCTCAACTCCAAATCGTGGATGTATTCGGGAATCAGATCGGGATTGCCAATGTACTGGCGAAGGGGGTCACTGTTGTCCACAATGGGCTGTAATTGTTCGAGGCTGGGTTCCTGAATGGAGGTCCGGTAGGCAAAGGTCAGCTCGTTGGCTTGTCCAAAGTCCCGCTTGTAGCGAAGGCTGGGCAAAAAGCGGACGTAAGAATCGCGGACAGATTGGACCTCATTGCTCAGCTGTCCCTGCAGCCGATAATACTGCATGGCAGCGCCCAGGGTCAATTTGCTCTTTCGCCGATTCCAACGGAAGTTGATTCCAGCCCGATCAAAGGCATACTGCTGGGTGTAAAAACGACTCAATTCCTCATTGAACTGCTCCCCCATCGGCAATTGATCGTAGAATTCCTTGTCCAATTGGTTGTCAACTGTCTGGTGGGCAAAATTGAATTCCAGGTAGCGGCCCTTTTGAAGGGGTTCTGTATAGGAAAAGCGGAGGCCATAGCTGTTCAACTGCTCGTCCTGTGACTGCCGTTGGTTGATGCGGTCGGTGAATGCTTGTTGAAAGAAGGTGTTGCGGGAGTCTAGGCGAGAGGCAGCCTCATTGCTGCGGAGACCCAGGGAGGCATCGGCCACAAACAGGCGCCCCCTTTTGCGGAAGCGCCGACGGTAGACCAGCGAAGAACGAAGCAGCAGGTTGTCACCTTGGGACGCAAACTGGCGAATTCCCTCGTTTTCGGCCTCTTGCCGATCATTGAAGCTGCGACGGGTGGAGCGATTCTCTTGATCTGCCGTATTGTAGCCCAGACTGCTTTGCCAGCCCAGGTTTTGGAAGGAATCGATGCGATGGCGCAAATTGACATTGAGGCGGTGATTGGTGTTGTCGGAGGCAAACTTGCTGTCCCCTTCGGATGTGAATCCATTTTCGGTCAACAGGCTTTGCTGGCGGGTAGAGCGATCCAGGTCGGTGTTGACATGGTTGAAAAAATAACTGCTGCGCAATTCGGTCCGCTTCCCAAAGTCCTGATTGAAGTTGAGTCCTCCTGCGTGAGTTGACAAAATGCCGTCTTGCTGGGCCAAGCTGAGGGGCAGTCCAGCATCGTTCAGGTCCAATCGAACGCGTCCGCCCTCATTGGCCCCTCCCAGAAAACTGCCCAAGCCTCCGGAAAAATTGATGTATTCATCCAGTGAAAAGCCCTGCTCGTTGACATTGTTGCCCATGCCAATCACCGACAATTGCGCCCCTTTGCCAAATCGGTTGAGATTCATCTTCCCCTGGTAGCGATCATCCGTCCCATAGCCTGCCTCTAGGTCTCCAAAATATCCGTTCTTCTTGTCCTCCTTTAGGCTCAGGTTGATGGCCCGCCTTTCGTTGCCATCGTCAATGCCGGAAAAGGTGGCCAATTCCGACTTTTTGTCAAATACCTGTACCTTGTCCACCGCATCGGCAGGCAGATTCTTGGTGGCGATTTTGGGATCATTGCCAAAAAACTCCTTGCCGTCTACCAACACCTGCTGAACTGCTTCCCCCTGTGCCCGGATGTTTCCCGCCCGGTCCACTTCCACCCCTGGCAACTTGCGCAGCAAATCCTCCACCCTCGCCCCCTGCCGGGTTTTGAAGGCATCGGCTTGGTACTCAATGGTGTCTTGGCGGATGGACATCGGTATGCGCTCTCCCGATACCAATATCTCATCCAGCACAGCATCGGATGCTCTCAGCCGAATGGGCGGAAGATTGACATCCTTGTCATCGGCTGACAACTCCACGGCCTGGTATTGCAATTGGTAGCCAACATAAGATACTTGCAAGAGGTATGTCCCAGGCGATTGGCGCTTGATCTCAAACCGCCCTTTGTCGCCACTGATCGCAAAACCGACCAGGACCGAATCTTGTGCATTCATCAGTACCACCGTGGCACCTGGCAGGGGCATGGAAGTCGTATCTACGACGGTGCCCCGGATGTCTAGCTTGGATTGGGCAAAAAGAGAGCTGGTGGCCAAGGACAAGAGGACGAGCAAACAACAGTATTTCATTTGGATGTTTTTGCGGTGGTGAAGGAGAAAGAAGGAAAATGGCTGTCGATTCTAGTTGTTTTGGATTCTGATGGTCGTGCGGGTCTGGCCGCGTTCGGCACCCATTTCCTTGAGCTTTTTGTCCACAATTTTTTTCATTTCTTCGGCAGAGACCTTCTTGCCTTTGGCAGGCACGGTGATGCTTGCAGGTGCGATGGGATTCAGATCTACCTTGATGGCGTCAATTTGGCGCTTGCCATCGTTGAGGACCACTCTCAGAACAGCCCCTGGCAGTTGGCCAAATTCAGATGGTCCGACGGGAGCGGCAATTTGTGGGGTAAACCATGCTTCTACGGAGCGACTGCTGTCCTGCAAAACGGCCTTCATGCATACGTAGTCCAATATTTTGACTTGATCGGCCGTAATTTTCCAATCGAGCTTTTTGATCTGATCGCGGATGAGGAATTTTTTGCCCATGAAGTCGCGCATGTTGACCATTTCGTCGTCTGCCCAGTTGAGGTACAATTGATTGTCGGGACGGGCAACGATCATGCGCACCTGCATTTCGCCATCTCCGCTGGACGTCTCCCGCGTCAATTCGTTTTCCTGATTTTCATCGATGTCTTTGTAGAGCGACAGCCCATCTTTGAAGTAAAGGCTTTTCATAAATTTTTGCTCGGTGGGGATCAAGGCCTTCATGGCATCGTCCATTTCATCGGGCAAGTCCACATCCAATTTGACGGTTTCTCGATAGTGAATGGTTCCTTCGCCTTGAAAGGTGAATAGTTGGGGAATGCACAGGGCCAAAAACAAGATATACCAGCTGCTGGTCATAATACGAGGATTGAGATTGATTAAAAAATGAATGATTCTCCAGAATCACATTGACACTTGCAAAAGTAGCCGTCAGAAGAGGGCGGCAGGTTAATCAATCTAGAAGTAAGGTTAATTAAGGTTAATGAAACCGGGCAGAGCATGTCGCTATGCTGTACTTTTGTATACATATGATGGAAAACAAGCGAAAATATTTGCCCCTCTCCCTGGTGTTTGGCAGCCTGTTGTTGCTGATGGGATTTTTGTATTCCTGGCTGGACATGTCCTATGAGGCGGAAGAAGATCACTTGCGGCAGCAGACCAATTCGCTTTTCCTCAATGCGGTCCGCGATGCCAAAGACGAGTTGCTGGTCGAGTTCTTGCCCAAGATGCTCCAACAGGCAACTGAAAAAGTCGAGGCATCTGTTGATGAAAACCAACGGCTGTTTGCGGGCGAAGATTCTTCCTCGGTCAATGTTAGGATTCATCTCGAACAAGGGTCCAGCCACTTGATCGTGATGGAAAAAGACGGAGTGTTTCCAGATTCTGTCCGGACCAAAAGCCGAATACAAGAAACCAAAGTCATTGTCAAAAAAGAGCTAAATGATACCCTCATGCGGATGGCCCTGTCTACGGGGGTAGATGGCGGGCTTGACAAATCCATTCGGGGCGCACTGGCCATTTTTACAGATTTGGAAAATGACAGCACTTTTCTCAGCAGCGATTCCATCCATCGCAAACACAGAGAGGTCTTGCCCATTTTGAGAGAAAATTTTAGCCAAAGATGTTCACTGGTCAACTTGCCAGGCCAACAGCAAATCCTGAGCTGGGAAGAAGCCAAAGAAGTGCAGGGCTTGGTCAGCGAAAAGTATTCCGACAGTTGGAACGGCAAGGAGTATGCGGCGGTCCTGCAAGGCTACGAGGGGCAGTTGATGAGAAACATTTTGCCCCAACTTCTTTTCTCTTTGCTGCTGATGATGAGCATTGCAACGGCCTTTTGGCTGATGTACCAAGCCTGGCAAAAACAAAGGCGCCTGATCGAGATCAAAAATGATTTCATCAGCAACATCACCCACGAGTTGAAAACCCCCATCACCACAGTGGGAGTGGCCATCGAGGCCTTGAGCAATTTCGACGCACTCAGCGATCCGGTCCGCACCCAGGAATACCTTCAAATTTCCAAACAAGAGCTCAACCGCCTGTCCATTCTGGTGGATAAAGTGCTCAAAATGAGCCTGTTCGAAAAACAAGAACCCGAACTCAAACTGGAATCCCTCGACCTCCGGCAATTGGTAGAAGAGATGTTGGCATCCATGAAATTGCAATTCGAAAAGCACAAAGCACAGGTTCAATTCCACAGCGATGGCCAGCAGTTTCTCCTCCAGGCCGATCGCATCCACCTGACCAACGTCCTTTACAATTTGATTGACAATGCCTTGAAGTACAGCAAAGAACAGCCTCAGATACACATCCAACTATCGGCCCACCCCTCTCAGCTTGAGCTGCGGGTTAAGGACCACGGCATTGGCATTCCCAAAGAGTTTCAGGACAAAATTTTCAACAAATTTTTCCGCGTGCCCAAAGGCGATGCCCACAATGTGAAGGGCTATGGACTGGGGCTGGCCTATGTCGCCAGCGTGGTCCGCCAACACAGGGGAAGCATCGAGCTGGAAAGCCGGGCCAGCCAGGGAAGTGAGTTTCGCATTGTCCTCCCCAAAGATGTAACAGCAGACCAATGAAGAAGACCAAAGTACTCTACGTAGAAGACGAGCCATTCTTGGCCAAGATCGTCAAGGAAAGCCTGGAGAGCCGCGCCTATGATGTCAACCTGGTGGAAGACGGACTGCTCGTATTGCCTGCCTTCGAACAATACCGCCCCGACATCTGCATCCTGGATGTCATGCTGCCCAACAAGGATGGCTTCAGCCTTGGCAAGGAGATTCGCAAGAAAGCCCCCCAGCTTCCCATCATTTATTTGACGGCCAAAAACCAAACCCAAGACCTGCTCAACGGCTTTCAATCCGGCGGCAATGACTACATCAAAAAGCCATTCAGCATGGAAGAATTGATCGTGCGCATCGAAAACTTGCTCGCCCTCACCAATGCCGACGGACGACAAAAAACTGCCTCCTCCGACGAGGTTTCCATTGGACAATTTGTCTTTTATCCCAAAAAATACGAGCTGCATTTTGGCGATGCCATCCGAAAACTGTCCCACCGCGACACACAGCTCTTGCACATCTTGTCCAGCAAGCGCAACACGGCCGTCCAGCGCAAAGACATCCTGCGAGAAGTCTGGGGCGACGACTCCTTTTTCAATTCCCGCAACCTCGATGTCTACATCGCCAAGCTGCGGGACTACCTAAAGGCCGATCCCGAGGTGCGCATCATTACCTTGAAGGGAGTGGGGTATCATTTTTCGGTGGGTTGAGAGAGTAATCTAGCCATCTTAGCAGTATTTTTGCTATATTGCTATGACAAATTCACGTAAAAATATATGCTAACTAGACTCAAGGTTTCAGGATTCAAAAACTTGGTTGACATCGACCTTAGACTTGGTCCTTTCACCTGTATATCAGGAAGTAATGCAGTAGGAAAATCCAATATTTTTGATGCAATACATTTCCTGAGTATGCTTACTGATCACCCAATATCAGAAGCTGCAAGTATGGTGAGAGCACAAAATGGGCGATCTCCAAAAACAACCACCATCAAGAGCATATTCCACCTAGCAGGTAACAAACAAGAACACATCCTCTCCTTCGAAGCAGAAATGATCATTCCAAAGAAAGGAGAAGATGAATTGGGACAGCCAGCAATAGCTACATACAATTTTTTAAAATACTCTTTAAAACTACAATACAACAATACAGATGATTTTGACAACAAAGGTCCAATCAGAGTTCTAAAAGAAGAACTGGTTCCAATTAGTAAGGGGCAAGCAAACAAGCATCTTCTGTTCAATCACGCTTACAAATGGAGACAGTCCGTCATACAGGGGAAGAGAAACGTGCCATTTATTTCCTCATCCTTAGATGAAGAGGATCAAATACTGATCAATCTTCACCAAGATGGTGGGAGCAGTGGAAGGCCCCAACCTTTTTTGGCCAAGAATCTACCGAGAACTGTATTATCAACCGCAAACTATGCTTCTGAAACACCAACCGTCTTGCTTGCAAAAAGGGAGATGCAATCATGGAGATTGATGCAACTGGAACCTTCTTTCCTGAGAAATCCAGATGACTTAGAAAAATTTTCCATCAATTGTAAACTTGGAAGCAAGGGAGAAGGGTTGCCATCAACAATCTATAAGCTGGCAAACTATGATCATTCGGGCAAGGCTCGCCAGAATGACAACATATATGTGCAACTGGCCAATAGGCTTTCTGAACTCATTCAGGATGTCAAAATTGTAAGCATAGATAAGGATGAAAAAAGACAGATATTATCCCTTCAGATAAAGACGAAAGATGGCACATATTTGCCTGCAAAATCACTCTCTGATGGTACGCTGAGATTTCTTGCATTGGCTGTACTAGATGCTGATTATTCAGAAAGTGGTCTCATCTGTTTGGAAGAACCCGAGAATGGAATTTACCCAGATAGAATTCCTGCCATCATTGATTTGTTGCAGAATATTGCTGTCAACCCCAGAGAAGAGGATGACGAGTACAATCCACTGAGACAGATCATCATCAATACACATTCTCCCAAAGTAGTATCTGAGATTCCTGCAAACAGCCTAGTATATCTGGATTTGAAAGAGGTTGTCGAAAATGGTAATAGGTTCAAAATAGCATTTACCAGTGCGCTGTCAGATACATGGCGAACAGTAAAGGGAAATACAAAACCCATCACCAAAGGAAAGCTCATGGCTTATTTTAATACCAATGACAGCAACATCAACCTAGACTATCTACTGAAGGATGAAAAGGCAGAAAAGAAAGTGAAGGACAGACAGGACTTAAATATTTTACAAGGAAAATTGTTTTGAAATGGATCCTGTAGATTGTACTCTACTCTGCGACGGCAGTTCAGATAGGATGCTCATTCCTTCTATTAAATGGTTATTGGTAGAATACTTTCCTGATGTCCCATTTAAAATTGAGTATGCCGATATTCGAAGAGTCTTGAAAGCCAATACAACTCTGTCCGAAAAAATTTGCGTCGCCCTCGAATTGTTTCCATGTAAAATACTATTTGTCCAAAGAGATACCGAAAGGGAAAATTTCGACAGCAGATTGGAGGAAATCCAACTAGGCATCGAAAATGCCAACTGTAAATCGCTACAACAATGGCCACACATTATCCCAGTGATCCCTCAACGAATGAGCGAAGCATGGTTACTCATTGACGAATACGCAATCAAGAGAGCCTCGGGAAACCCCAATAGCAATGCAGATGTCAATCTACCCAAAGTCAAGTCTTTGGAAACACTGCCTGATCCAAAGGATACACTCATCAAACTACTGAAGAAGGCGACAGGTCTGAACAACAGAAGATTGAGAAGATTCAATCCCTATTCTGCTATTCACATCGTTGCACAATCAATTGAAGACTATTCACCTCTCAGGCAATTGCACTCATTTTCTATGCTCGAAAAGTCCATCAGCGAATTAGAACTTCCCCAGTTGGTTGATTAATAAACTTTAGAGCCAAACTGGCTCCTGATGGATAGAATATGTTTTACCCTCATTGAGAAATAAATCCAAGCAATCGCACCGCAATGTAACTTCTAATGCGTAGCTTACTCCCCGAACAACACCCCCCAAGATGAAAATTGGTTTTCTTTCAAATAGCAGCCTCGGCATTCCCACCCTGCAAGCCCTTTTGACACAGGGCAGCATCCACCGACTTGGTCTGTCCCTGCCACTGCATCCGCCGACGGAAAACATGCAACTGCTGGCTCAAAAGTTTCAAATTCCCATCCACCACATTGACAAGCAAGGGCAAGCTGCGCAGCTGACCGAATTCTGCCAGGATTTGGACTTGGTCATGGTCGTGGGCCATCCTTGGAAAATTCCCGCCAGTTGTTTGAGCTTGCCCACAGATGGATTTGTCAATTTTCATTTTGCCCCCCTGCCGTCCTATCGAGGAGCAGAGCCCTTGTTTTGGGTCTTGAAAAATCAGGAAGCACAAAATGGTCTGGTCATTCACCAGATGAACGAACAGTTTGACCAAGGCCACATTTTGTACGAGGTCTTTGTCCAGACGAATCCCCTCGAAACGCTGGGCCAGCACATGGGGCGCTTGTCCATGGCAGCCATTGATTGGACCAAAGACTTTCTCCGACAATACCAGGCGGGACAACTGAAAGGAAGACAACAAGATGCCAGCGCCGCCCAATACTGGCCCAAGCCAGAATCCCAAGACCTGGTCATTCAATGGTCTGAATACAGAGCTGCCGACATACAGGCATTGGTCAAAGCCGCCAACCCACACTATGGAGGAGCCATCAGCTATTACCAAGGCCTCCCCTTCCGCATCCTGGAGCTGAGCATCATTCCCTCCAATCCACAAATTGCCCACCTGCCTCCCGGCACCATTTTGAATGCGGCCAACAACATGGGTTTGTTTGTCCATGCCCAGCAGGGAGAATTGCTCCGCATCGACGTTGTCAAACTGGAAGAAGGCTATTTTCCGGGGTGGAAATTGTTCGAATTGGGGGTACAAGCTGGGCAGCAATTTACCTCTTCGTAATTTTTTTTCATTTCCCGTGCAAGTTTTTTCCACTGTCCGCATCTAATGAATAAAGTTGATCAACAGTTGGGCAACAATGGCCACAAAACAACTGCATCAGCTCATTGACATTGCGAACAGACAGGATCATCCATCCCCGCTCGCAGTAGACAAGAAGGTCATTTTCGACACCACTAAATCGATACTTTTCCAGCGTAGACTACCAGCAGCTGGCAACGTTCGTCTTTCGTTGCCATCCTGCCAAAGACGACCCAATACATTTTACAAATCTAAAACTCAGATATATGAACGTCAACTGTATCTGGAGCGAGCCTCCCATGCCTAGTCAAAAAAGAATCGTCTTTTCCTTGGTCTTTCTATTGGTCTGCGCCCTGGCCCAAGCCCAAAGACCTCGTCCGCGCCAACTCAGAGTCAACAACAGAGGATTTCAACACATTCCACGACAAACCAATACCAACAACGCACAAAACCAAATTTGCAACCGAGGTCCTTATCGGACCATTGATGGGACTTGCAACAACATCAGCCAAGCAGACCGCATCGACTGGGGAGCCTCCGACATCCTCCTCTTCCGGGACATGCCTGCGCGCTACGGACAGCCCGATGATCTCAACGACATGGCTGGAGAAAACCGCCCCTCCCCCCGGGCCATCTCCAACGCTGTCGGTCCGCAAAGCGAAGACATTCCCAGTCAGTATGGCCTGAGCAGCTTGGTATTCAGCTGGGGCCAGTTTCTCGATCACGACATCGATTTGACCCCGGAGGAAGAAGCGGAGTACCACCCCATCCTACTGCCCGATGATGAACCGCTCTTTGCAATGGACATCCCCTTTTTCCGCTCATCCGTTCACGAAGGTACCGGGGAGGACAGCCCCCGGCAGCAGACCAATTTGATCACTTCCTGGATCGACGCCTCCAACGTATACGGTTCGGAAGAGACCCGGGCCAATTGGCTGCGCACCTTCACGGACGGCAAGCTCAAGACTTCGGCGGGCGACTTATTGCCCTACAACACCGTCGATGGTGAATACGACAGCGCCATCGATCCCAACGCCCCCAGCATGGCCGGCGACCACGAGGGTACGGTGGTACTCTTTGTGGCAGGAGATGTGCGGGCCAACGAACAGAGTGGCCTGACAGCTCTGCACACCCTTTTTGTCCGGGAGCACAATCGACTGTGCGACGAACTAAAGTCACAAGGGATTGGCGGCGATGAAGAGCTCTACCAACTCGCACGCAAACGGGTAGGTGCCTACATCCAACGCATTACCTACGAGGAATTCCTCCCCTCCCTCGGCATTCGACTGGCTCCCTATCGCAACTACCGACCCGATGTTCAACCTGACATCAGCAATTTGTTCGCCACGGCTGCCTATCGTCTGGGGCACACCATGGTGACCAACGAAATCCCTCTCAGAGACAACAATTGCAATGATGTCGGTCCTGGTAGCCTGAGCCTGCTGGAGGTATTTTTCAACACCGACCCGATTCGAGACTACGGCATCGGGCCGATCCTCAAGGGCTTGTCGACCCAATACCAACAAGAGATCGACCTAAAGATCATCGACAACTTGCGCAACTTTTTATTTGGCAACGGCAACTCGGGACCTCCTTTCGGACTCGACCTAGCCTCGCTCAATCTGCAGCGCGGACGCGATCACGGCCTGCCTTCTTACAATGTCATCCGGGCACAATACTTGGGCAGACCCGCCAGCAGCTATTCCCAGATCAACCCAGATCCACAGGTCGTCGAGGCCTTGACGATGGCCTACGGAGATCGCATCAATCAAGTCGATGCCTGGGTGGGCTTGCTGGCCGAGCGCCAACTGCCCGGCAGTTCTGTCGGGCCGAGCTTGCACGCCATTTTGAAAGATCAGTTTGAGAAGTTGCGCGACGGCGATTATTACTTCTACCAAAATGATCCCCTGCTCCAAGGTCGGGAACAAGACGACATTCGGCGAACCAGCCTGAGCAGCATCATCCGGCGCAATACCAGCGTCACCCGACTGTCTCCAGATGCTTTTCATTCGAACCCTTGCTTCCGGGGCACTGCCAACAGCCGCCAATCCGATGCCACAGAATCTGAGCTGGCTACAGAACAGGTTTTGTCCATCGCCCCCAATCCAAGTCCCGGGCAGATCAATGTGCAGATTGCCTTGGCGGAGGGCAGCAAGTTTCGCTTGAGAATCCTAGATGTGGATGGCAAGTCGGTCGTGGATGAACAGGCCAGCATTGATGGGTACACCTACACTCGACAATTTGACTTGTCGCACCTTCCCTCCGGCCTTTATTTGTTGCTGGTGCAGAGCGATGGCAAAACGATGAGTCAAAAAATCATCCTAGAATAAAAACTGTCTGTCACAATAGTCAATCATTGTATCGCCTGCCAGTGAGGAATCTGGCAGGTGCTTTTTTTACCCCTCCAATACAACCTTTCCCCTCCGAGCTGCCCCTTTACTGGTACATGCGTCTGAATTCCATTGTCCATTCTAGATGGCCAGTACAGACAAAACACAATGCTCTTTCCACCGTGGTCTGGATGGAGTATCGCATCAAATCCTGCTATTTTTTGGAACATTTGGCGGCACAACGAGTGACAAAAGCTTGTGGTGCGCTTCCATCGCCTTGAGAAATATCTGGCTATGTTTGACTATTTGAGTTTGCAGCACAATGCAGAAAATCCCACCCTCGTCACCATCCTGCTGACAGTTTTATTTGCCTTTGTTCTGTCCAGTCTCATCGTGTTTACGTACGACAAAACCTCGCGGGATGTCGCCCGTTCCTTGAACTACATGCAATCCCTTGTGTTGATCTCCATTGTGGCCGCTACCGTCATGCAGGCCATTGGCGACAGTCTGGCCCGCGGCTTGGGCATGCTGGGGGCGCTGGCCATCATTCGCTTTCGCACCACCCTGCGCAATCCGCGCAACATGACTTTTATGTTTGCTTCTCTAGCGGCGGGCATTGCCTGTGGGGTGTATGGATTTGTGATTGCTGTGGTTGGGACCATGGGATTTTGTACGGTGGCTTTTGTGCTGTACTGGACGCCATTTAGTCAGTCCAACAATTTGATTGGCCGCTTGCGCTACGAAGTTCCCGCAGCCGCACCAAAGGGGGAGAGCATTCGGAAGAGTTTGAAAAAATACTGCCGTCGTTTCGCCTTGAAAAAAGTGCAAATCATCGACAGTCCGCTGGAAGAAAAAAATGCGCGCTACGAATACCAACTCAAAATGCGACAGGATACAGACGGCGACAAGTTGATCCAGGAGTTGTACCAAACCGCTGACCTCAAAGCGGTGCGACTCAGTTTTGAAGACAAGGCAGACGAGATCTAGAAACAAGGCTTATGAAACGAATCAACCTACTCTATCTACTGGCGATCCCGGCTGCTTATGTGCTGTGGCACTTTCAAAGCATACAGCGGCAAGACAGCGTTTTGTTTTTTGGCTTTGCAGAAAACAAGGAGACGGAGATGAATTTGCAACATCCCGTGGAAGTGCAACGACTCTATGTGACCACGGGAGAAAAGGTACGCAAGGGACAACTGCTCGCCGAAGTCCGCCACCAAAACCTCCCCATTCAAATCCGAGAATTGGAACTGAAAATCCAAGAACGACAATTGGAATGGGACGATTGGGCCAACCGCTTGCGCAGCTCCATCTCCCAACTGCAAGCCCAACGAGAGAGAAAAACATCGGAACTCGATGCAGACATACAGTCCTTGGAATTGAACAGCCAACAAAACCGACAACTCATCCAAAAGCTGAAGAGTCTACAAAGCTTTGCAGACAGCCTGCCCGAGGATCGCATCACAGCCTCCAAAGTGCAATCACTGGAAGAAGAAAAGCAATTGATTCATCGCACTTTTGAGCTGGACATTCAAGAGCGACAGACTCGCTTGCAAGCCACAGACCATCCCATCAAGGTGCAAATCCGAAACCTACAACAACAGCTGGACAATCTTCGCTCGCGTTCTGAAAAACTCAAGCTCCTCGCGCCAACAGATGGCTTAATCGGAAACATTCATTGCAAGCAGGCCGAACATGTTTCTTCCTTCAACACCCTGATTTCCTTTTACGAAGAAAGTCCTACACTGGTCAAGGGCTTTGTCCACGAAAGCATGATTTTGGAAGTGAGTTTGGGAGACAGTCTTCGAGTGGAGTCCACTTTGCATCCAGACAAGTATTGCAAAGGAGTCGTGACGGGATTGGGATCGCGGATTGTAGAAATTCCAGGGCGGCTGCGCAAAATGCCAGAGCTCAAAACCTATGGACGGGAAGTGCTGATCAGCATTTCGGCAGACAATGATTTTTTGCAAAAAGAAAAGGTCATGCTTCAAGCCAACAGAGGATCAAATGGCCCCCTGTGGTATTCCTCCTCTCCTTCTCCATCAAACCCCGCTCCCCATGACTAGATGGCTCTGGATGATTTGTTTTCTCTCGCTGCAGGGGTCGAGTTTGCATGGACAAACGACTCTTTCTCCCTCTCAACTGTTGGCCACAGCAAGGGAGGCCAAGGGAGTGACAATGGAAGACAACAAGGGCCAATACCTTTCCGACAATCAACGCGATCTTCCCTGGATCAACGAGTTGGAAGTGCGAACGGAGAGCAATGAATTTGATTGGCAACAACAAGAAATTGCTTTTCGCCTCCAACCCAATTCCAAGCGAAGTCGACAAGCCCAACGCCAACTGCAACTGGCCCAAGGCCTCCGACAAAATGCACAAACGCAATTGGCCTTGCGCAAGGCCCTCAAAGAGCGCTACGACTTGTTGGTAGATCACTATTTTTTGCCCGACCTGATCGGCCTTCACCAACAACTGCAACTGATCCACCAAGACCGCATCTACCTGGCCCAATCTCCTGGCAACAGTCGACAACTTGATGTCAAAAAATTGATTGCGTCGGAGACAGATTTGCACAGAGAAAACCTTCAAATCCTGAAATTGCAACAGGCCCTAGGTCAGAACCAATATTGGCTGCAGCAGTACACACAACGCTCGGACAGCCTGCAAATGGATCGATCCGAGCTGCTCAATGTCCAGCAGGTGATGGCCTTGCTTGGATCGGCAAACGACAGCCTTTTGCAACAACATCCCTTGCTGGCAGAAAAGCAGTCTCGCCAACAAGTCCTCCAACGCGAATTCGAATTGGAAGAGGCACGTTCTGCTGCACAGTTCAATTTTCTTCAGGCAAAATACGGTGGTCGAAATCGCGACAATTTCAACGAAGGCTTCTCCGTTGGCGCTGGCTTCCGCTTGCCATTTCGAGGAAAGGACCAGCTCGACTTGGACGAATTGAAGTTGGAAAAATGGGAGGAACAACAACAAATCCAATTGACCGCTCATCGGTTGGCCTTGGAAAAAGGAATGCTGCAATACCAAATGCAACAACAATACCGCAGCCTCCGCGTGCTGGCACAACAACTGGCAACCAGCCCCGCCCGACAAGCCATCGAGCAAATGGGGCAGACCCAGGGATTGGATGCAGAAACCTTGCTACTGGCCAAGGAGTTGCTATTGGAGCAGGAACTACAACTATTGGAACATCGCTACAAAATTTTTCGCCAATACGTAGACTGGCTCGACATCAGCCATGTGATGACGAGCCAGCCGTTGCGCAACCACCTGAATACAGGGGCTGAGACTTTCTAGATGAACTCCCGTTCTCTGGCCAGGGTGAGAACTTCCGGGTCCATGATGGTGTCTGCCATGCCCGACATCTTGGGCAATTCGTAGCGGAAGTAGAACCGCATGGTCACCAATTTGGCCTCGTAAAACTCCTCTCCATATGGCATCTGCCCAGTGACTTGCGCCTGTTTGGCAGCGACACCCATTTTCAGCCATTGCCAAGCGATGACAAGTGTGCTGGCAAACTGCATGAAGATGGTCGCATCGGCGAGGAAGCGTTCGTACTCCCCTTTTGCGGCAAAGCCCATCAAATATTGCAATACCTTTTGTGTCAATGTCAGTTTTTCGATGAGCTTGGAAGCGTAGGGCTTGAGCTCGTCGTAGGTCATGGAAGCTTCTATTGTCTTTTGCATCTCGGCCATCAACAACTGAACGGCTTTGCCATTGTTCATGGTCATCTTGCGGCCCAACAAGTCGATCGACTGGATGCCAGTGGTCCCCTCGTAGATCGACATGATGCGAATGTCCCGATAGTATTGTTGCAAGGGGAAATCCATGCAGAAGCCATAGCCTCCCAAGACCTGCAGGCCGTTGCTGATCGACAGCAATCCCATCTCGGAAGGATAGGTCTTGGCAATCGGCGTCAGCAATTCCAACAAGAGGTGGTGATTTTCCGACGTCTCCCCTTCTGTCACCAGGCACAAGTCCTCGTGGCGGGTACATTCAAAGAGCAAGCTGATGGAGCCCTCGGTGATGGCGCGCTGGAAAAGCAGCATCCGCCGCACATCGGGATGGTTGATGATGAGGATGGGTTCTTGATTGACATCTTTGCGGCCCTTGTTGTTGATGGGGCGGCCTTGTGGGCGTTCTTTGGCATATTGCAAAGAGGCGTAATACGCTGCGGTGGCGGCAGAGGCTGCGGTGAGTCCCACATCGATGCGGGCCCCGTTCATCATTTGAAACATGTAGCGCAATCCCTTTCCGGCCTCGCCGACCAGCCAACCCTGGCAGTTGTCATTTTCTCCGTACACCAAGTGAGTGGTAGCGTATCCCCTCTGACCAACTTTCTGAAAATCGGCAGCAGTGATTACATCATTGTCTTCCAAACCACCATCGGCTGTGGGTCTCTTTTTGGGTACGATGAACAAGGAAATGCCTTTGGTCCCCTCTGGTGCTCCCTCGATGCGGGCCAGGGTGAGGTGGACAAAATTCTCTGCATATTCGTGATCGCCTCCTGAGATGAAAATCTTTTGGCCCTCAATCAGGTAGGCGCCATTGTCCATTGGTTTGGCAGAAGTCACCAGGTCTGAAAGGGAACTGCCAGCTTGTGGCTCCGTCAGGGCCATGGTCCCCATCCACTTTCCTTCCAACATTTTGGGAACATACCTGTCCTTGAGTTCTTGGCTGGCAAAGCTCACGATGAGATTGGCCGCTCCCGTGGTCAGTCCCAGATAACCAGTCGCAGAGTTGTTGGCTGCCTCAAAGATGTGGCTTCCGGCACAGAACACGCTCATTGGCATTTGGATGCCTCCGTCTTCGTAATTGAAGTGAGAACCAATCCAACCATTTTCTGCACCTTGTTGAATGATCCGACCGATCTGTGGGTGAACGATGATTTTGCCATCCTTAAAAACGACCGGATTCTCATCGAATTCCTGGAAGTAGGGAAACATCTCTTTGTCGGCCAAGTCCTTCGCAGCATCCAATAAAATGTCGACGCTGTCTTTGTCGAAATCTTCGAAGCGCTCGTGCTGGAGAATCTCCTCTAAATGATGAACCTCGTTCAGTACAAACCGAAGGTTGTTCATGCTCATATACTGGTCTGCCATATGAAAATGATTTTGTGATTTTCAGGTGGAAAAAATGGTCGTTCTGTTTGTTTTGGCAAAGTTCGGAGAAGATAGGTAGAATTTCAAGTTCCTCAAAGTGTCAATTGCTAAAATCCCCTCCTTTGACAAGCAATCTCCACAAGCACAGCAAATGGATTGTCCCAAAAAAGATGGCTTGGGCAAATTTTGTGTACATTTAATGCAAACCGAAAACCATACCGGGCTTTGCAAATGTCCCTGCCGTGGTTTGCCCGATGCCTTCGAAGCCTTTATTGCCAATCAATTGCCCCCCGACATGACCCTACGTGAATGGACTGCCCAAGGAGAGTACCACCAAGTACTGGGGCATCAAGTCTTTGTACTGGACCGAGGCCGTGGTTCCCAAACCATCGCCTTGCTACATGGCTACCCAAGTTGCAGCCTGGACTTTTGGGATGTCCTTCCCTTATTGACGAAGCAGTATCGGGTGATTGTCCACGACCATTTGGGATTTGGCCTGTCAGACAAACCACGAGACTACTCCTACTCACTCATCGAACAGGCAGACATTGCACTCGCACTCTGGCGGCAGCTTGGGGTGGAAGCCTGCCACTTGGTGGCGCACGACTATGGAACCAGCATTGCCACAGAAATCATCGCCCGACAACAACGCCATCCAAGCGGACCGCGCATCCACAGCCTCACCCTCAGCAACGGCAGCATGCTGATCGAACTTTCCCAACTGCGTCCCATCCAAAAGCTGTTGAAGCACAAAACCTGGGGCCCGATCGTCGCCCAACTGAGCAACGAACAGATTTTTTTGCGCAACATGCGAAAGATCTGGGGCCACCCCTCCCGCTTCGACCCAGAAGAATTGCGATTGCATTGGCAACTCTTGATACACAAGGATGGCCGCCGAGTATTGCCCCAACTGACACAATACATCAACGAGCGATACCGGTTTTGGCATCGATGGGTCGGCAGCCTGTACCAAAGCGAATTGCCTGTCAACGTCCTTTGGGCCACGAAAGACCCCGTGGCGGTAGTTGCGATGGCCCACGAATTGCACCGACACATTGCCAACAGTCAAATTCGCTTGTTGGAAGGGATTGGTCACTACCCGATGATGGAAGCTCCCTCCGATTGGGCAGAAGGAGTGTTGGAATTTATTGCCCACCTTAACATCTAAAATAAGTTGTGAGCTTTGGAAGTTTCTTCCGGTAAGTGGCTTGCGAAAAGATCGGGATCATCTTTTTGTACTCATTACATTTCTTGAACCAAGAGCGGTGCAACAGCTGGGCATTCCAAGATGTCTTGTTGCCCTTCTGCATTCAGTTGCCCCCGCTCACAAAACTTTATCGCTATGAAGAGGATATTCTTTTTCCTGATTGCCATTTGCTCTCTATGGGCACTTCCACAGACTGCCAGCGCACAGCTAGAGGTGAAACAACGCTATGAGAAGGAGACGATTTACTTGGCAGGGGCAAGCTACATAAAAGACGGAACCACCCACCGACGAGGCTGGATGGCAAAAAATTTACAGTCCGAACTGTCGATCAGTCCAGATGCAATGAAGACCTTCCGCAAGTCCCGACAAAATCGCTGGAAGGGCATTGGATTTTACTTGGCGGGGGTGGGCATGCTGCTGACAGCCCCAGCCGCAAGCAACGACGTCTTGCGTACAGGTCTGCTGGCGGGCGGCTTGGCGACCAGCCTCATTTCCGTTCCCCTGGCGTTCCGTTCAGAAAGACAGCTTCAAAAAGCTGTGTGGGAACGCAATCGGGACCTTTTGTTTGAGTAGGCATCCACCACGAAGGTTGCCTACGGGCGACTTGATGAAGCAAAGGTTTTGTTCAGGAGACGAACTGGCAGAAGATTCTACCCGAAGCTCCTGAACAAATTCCACAATAATTATTACCGGTCAATCGATAGAAATCAGGGCAAAGCCTCACAAAAGGCTGAGTCCCAACTCATTTTGTTGCAATACGTAATATTCGTTCCAAGGAATAACACAGCTCGGGCACATGGTCCGACAGCCCCTAACGGGCCTGATTGCACAAAATAATTTTCTTTATTTGGTCTTTTCCCATCAGTTGTGGCCCCTGATTTCGGAATGCAACGGAAACAAGTGTAAGCTATCGTTACATACTCTGGCAGGCTCTTATGCGTCCTTTCGCACATTGCCTAGTATGAATTTGCAGATCAAGTCGGAGGCTAACAAGGAATCAGTAACACCTTTGATAAAAAACTTTGTCTGATCTTCGACAATGATCTGCCCAGGATGATCGTTTTTGATGACATTCGATCCCACCAGGGGCCTAACTTCAGGGCTTTATTCCAAATTTATTTACTTACTAACCTTTAAGACGGGGGAAATATATTCCATAGCATGGTACTTACTACCAGCAAAAAACGCAATTTAAAGACGCTATCAAACTGACTTAATCTATACTAATAAAAATTAAACCATTGACAATCAATGGATTAAAAAATCAGATCAACAACAAAAACTGCCAATAATTACCCTCCCAATTCGTCCAAAATACAGCTCCAAAGGCGCTCATATGGGACAATTTCGATGGATAACGACTGACTGGCCTGACGCAGTGGGACTTCTGAGAGTTTTTGGAAGTACTTCTCCGAATAGCGTTGGACGGCGGGCAGTGAAAAGCTGGCCCGGGACAGGCTGATCAACATTTTGATGAAGCAATTGCTGCGATAGGTTTCGTTTTTGCGCAGGTAGCGCGATGAGTAGCGTTCCAGGCTGCTGATCAGGTCAATGATGCGATTGTATTTTTTGCGCTGCAACAGGATCAGGATTTGAACGATGATGATGGAAATGTTGAGGCCTCTTTTGTCTTTTGAAAAGACGGGAAGTTCGTTGAGGAATTTCCCCAATTTGAATCCATTGCTGCGATTGTCTTCCACGGGAGTGCTGTTGCGCCAGTGTTGCATGCAGTAGGCATAGGCGCCATTGATCCGCCAAATTTCCTTTGTGCCCTTGGTTTGGTACTTCATGCGGTTGTGTGTCACCACCAATTGCACCACTTCGCTGGCCTCCCGGTAGCAAGCTGTATGCATGAGGTAGATGAAATAGACCTGATGAAATTTGAACCAGTTGACCGAGCCATCGTCCAGCACTTCCTGGCAGGCTTGGATGTATTGAGAAGCCTTGTCGTATTGTTCCAACTTGATGTAGCTGGAAAAAACCTTGAAGGCGAAAGGAAATATCTGAACTTTGAGATTGAATACCTTTTGGCTGAGCAGTTGGAAGGCCTTGTCGCTGTAGAGGATGACATTCTCATAATCGTTGGCAATTTCGTACTTGGCGACAATGGTGTTGTAGGCAAAAAACAAAAAATTGTAGGAAAATATGGAATTCAGATAGGGTTCCAACTGTTTTGTGTAGGCAACCGCTTTGTCGAGCTTTTCGCTTCTGGCTGCCCGGGTAGCCACAAAATCGATGAGCAAATCGCCGTAGAGAGACTCGGCAAATGCCTCGGCCTGGAGGATTTCGAGCTGTTGCTGATAGAGCTCATTGTACTTGTTGAATTGGCGCTTGTTGCCCTCGGTGGTGGCAAAGTACAGGCGCAGGACCCGAGCGATGTTGCAACTCAATTCTGTAAACTCAAACTTGAGCGAGTGCCGGAGGGTCTTTTCTGCGATGGAAACTGCACTTTTTTTGGCCCCTTTTCCCAACAAGACCCGTACCGTTGCCCAGTCTTTGTAACAGTTGTAGTACGCCTTTTGAATGTCGGTGTAATTGGGTTTGTTGACATCGATGAACAGGATGGAGTTCAACAGGCGTTGACGGAAGCGGTACTTCAGCTTTTTGTACTTGTAGTCATCCGGCCCCGAGTTGTACAACATCTTGGCAGCATCTGCATCGCTCCTGATTTTGCCCTCAATCACACCCTTGTAAAAACTAGAGTACTTATTGGCGGTCACAAATGGGTTTTGCAAAACCTGTATGTTTTGTGCCTTGTAAGAATCGATGAGGTCGATAAGCTCTAAAATCAAATCCATTCCAGAATCCTAATTCTATTTGTTTGTGGTGGAAAGCATGGCCACAAAATACTACCAATCAAATAAATACACATTAAAACAAAAGAGTAAAACTAAAACCAACCAGTCTTTGATCCCCCCTTTCTGCCTCGCTTCATGTTGCCAAAAGTGATAGCTTCAAACTATTCGTTCCAAAAACTTTTAAAACCCCCACAGCTATGGCTATTCTGATTGCATTCCTACTATTCATGGGAATTATTACTTCCGAAGACCAGTACGACCCTGAGTTGCACGACAAGTACAAATCTGAAATTATCATCACCGACGATCTCGGTATCTGACGGCAGTTGGTCCGTGACAACATATTGATTGACTCCTGGTGTACATCCGCGCCAAATCCTTCCACAGGCTTTCTCACTCTTCAGGCCTTCCAAACCTGAAATGACACGAAAGAATACGATCTATTGGTTTTTTGTGCGGTCTAGCTCTACTTACTACCGGGCTCAAGTTGCGACAAGCGGGGATTTGTTGTCTTATTGGTATGTAAATGTGATATTCCTTAGGCCGAAAATAATCATTTTTTTCGATTCTTCCATCCAGTGGCCCCATCCGCTTCCCAGCTGGCTGGTGTTTCACCAAAGCAAGCACAAAACGAATGGGATTCACAGTTTGACGAAGCTACGAACAAATCAAAAAATCCGAAAAAGGTTTCTAAGGACAACACAAACTTTGGGGCATCCACCAATGCATTTGCCCACCTTTACATGAGCTACAACAAACTCCGCCCTTAGAAAGATAGAAATTAAATGCAATTTCTGTCATGTCACAGACGGTAATTTTTAGATGTTACACTTCTCGCATCTCCAATTTTGGGCGTGCAAATGATCCATCCAAAAAAAAGCCGGGCTCTTTGGCCCGGCTTTGTCATTTTTACTCATAGAAATAAACGGAAAATAACTCAGGAATTCTATAACACGATCAATCCCCCTTCTAGGCAGCTTCTTCTGCCTTTTCCTTGACCAGGGGATTGCGAAAAACCAATTTGTTGTCAAACGCATCCAATACCGTCTGGCTATTGGGCAACACCTTACCCAACAACATTTGCTTGGACAATTCATTGAGCACCTTCTTTTGGATGACCCGCTTGACAGGTCGCGCTCCAAACTGAGGGTCAAAGCCCAAATCGGCCACCAAATCCATGGCCTGCGGCGTGATGCTGAGCTTGATGTCTTGCTTGGCCAGGGTCAACTTCACCTGCTCCAACTGCAGGCGCACAATGGCCCGAATGTGGGTTTCAGAAAGCGGCTCAAACATCATCACTTCATCAATGCGGTTGAGGAATTCCGGCCGCACAGTCTGCTTCAACAGCTCAAATACCGTCTTCTTGGTCTGGGCCACAATCTGGTCCTTGTTGCCTTCCTCCAGCTTCTCAAACTCCTCACGTATGATGTCCGACCCCATATTGGAGGTCATGATGATGATCGCATTTTTGAAGTTGGCCTCCCGACCCTTGCTGTCCGTCAGTCGTCCATCGTCCAGCACTTGCAAGAGGATGTTGAAGACGTCCGGATGGGCTTTTTCGATCTCATCCAGCAAGACCACAGAGTAAGGCTTTCGCCGAACTGCCTCTGTCAACTGTCCCCCCTCGTCGTAGCCCACATAGCCTGGAGGCGCGCCCACCAATCGGCTGACCGCGTGGCGCTCTTGGTATTCACTCATGTCGATGCGGGTCAGCAAGTTCTCGTCATTGAACAGGTACTCAGCCAGCGCCTTGGCCAGCTCTGTCTTGCCCACCCCGGTGGTTCCCAGGAATAGAAAAGAACCAATGGGGCGCTTTTCGTCATTCAGGCCAGTCCGACTCCGGCGAATGGCATCCGACACTGCTTCGATGGCCTCCTCCTGTCCGACGACCCGCTTGTGCAATTCTTCCTCCAGCAACAACAGCTTCTCGCGCTCGCTCTGCAACATTCTCGTCACAGGCACCCCGGTCCACTTGGCCACGATCTGCGCGATGTCTTCGGCATCTACCTCCTCTTTGACCAACAACTGCCGATTTTGCTGCATTTCGCTGAGTCGTTGCGAAAACTCTTCCAGTCGCTTTTGTACCTCTGGAATGCGGCCATAACGAATTTCGGCAGCTTCGCTGAAATTGCCCTCTCGCTCGGCCCGACTGCCGTCCTGCTTAAGTTGTTCTACCTCTTGCTTGGCCGTCTGGATGCCCAAAACCAACTCGCGCTCACTTTCCCAGCGGGCCCGCAAGCCTTTTCGCTCCTCCGTCAAATTGGCCAAGTCCTCACTCAGTTTGTTCAACTTGGTCTGGTCTTTCTCTCGCTTGATGGCCTCCCGCTCAATTTCCAGCTGTCGAATGCGACGCTCCAATTCGTCCAGCTCCTCTGGCATCGAGTTCATTTCCAGGCGCAGCCGGGCAGCCGCCTCATCGATGAGGTCGATGGCTTTGTCTGGCAAAAATCGGTCGTTGATGTATCGATTGGACAATTGGACAGCAGCCACAATGGCTTCGTCCTTGATGTTGATCTTGTGGTGGGCCTCGTAGCGCTCCTTCAGACCCCGCAGAATGGAAACGGCATCCTCCTCCCCTGGCTCGTCTACCAAAATGGTTTGGAAGCGGCGTTCCAGTGCCTTGTCGGTCTCGAAATACTTTTGGTACTCATTCAGCGTGGTGGCGCCGATGGCCCGCAGATCGCCCCTGGCCAAGGCTGGCTTGAGGATGTTGGCCGCGTCCATGGCTCCTTGGTTTTTGCCAGCACCTACCAGGGTGTGGATTTCATCAATGAACAAAAAGATGTTTCCCTCGGCAGCAACCACTTCACTGACCACTGCCTTGAGGCGTTCCTCAAATTCTCCTTGGTACTTGGCACCAGCAATCAGGGCTCCCATGTCCAGTGCGTAAATCTGCTTGTCCTGCAAATCCTCTGGCACATCTCCATCGACAATGCGGTGGGCCAGGCCTTCGATGATGGCAGTTTTGCCCACGCCCGGCTCTCCAATCAAGATGGGGTTGTTTTTGGTACGACGGGCCAATATGTGCAATACCCGTCGGATTTCCTCCTCACGCCCAATGACGGGGTCGAGCTTTCCCTCTTGTGCCCGTTTGTTCAGATTCTGGGCGTATTTGGACAGTGCATTGTACTGATTTTCCACACTGTTGGAGGTCACCTTCCGTCCCTTGCGCAACTCTTGAATGGCGGATTTGAGCCCTTTTTCACTGATTCCGCTGTCCTTCAGCATTTGGGACACGCTGTCCTTGACAGAAAGAATGGCCAGGAGCAAGTGTTCCACAGAAACAAACTCGTCGCCAAATTCTTTGAGAAAGGTAGACGACTTTTGAATGACCTCGGTGACGCTGCGCGACAAATATTGCTGGCCGCTTCCATTGACTTTGGCATAAGAACGAACAATGCCGTCCAGCGCCTTTTTGACCATCTCAAAATTTACCCCCAATTTTTTGATCACGTAGGGAGCCACATTTTCATCCACCTCCAACAAGCCCTTCAACAGGTGACCCAACTCGATTGCTTGCTGGCCATTGCCCATGGCAATTTGTTGCGCTCGCTGGAAGGCTTCCTGAGACTTTATCGTGAAATTATTGAAGTTCATATGTTCTTTTATTTATATACTTTGAAGTATCGGCTCAATAATTTGCCGCACCTTTTATTTCCTTCAATCGATATGCCATCGCACAAAGGCAGGCCATTTTGCCAGAAAAAAGAAAACAAAGCGTCATTTTGGCAGCTTACCTGGCCAAACACCGCCAAAAAGACAGTCTCCTCAATCCAGTTGCCCTTTGTTGTACAAACAGTTGGGCACATCTGTTCGTTTTGGTCTTCTTCTGATTTTCCAGCATTGTTTTGAAATCCATGGGAAAAGTGGGGGAAATGTCGGCCAGAGCGGGGAATACTCGTTGTGATACATTTGTGATTCTTTCAATTGTTTTTTGAGATACATTGCTGCTGAATGCCCAAAATTTCTCAACCGATCCAAATACCATCCACTATGTTAGGACTCCGACAATTGCTTTGGTCTATCGTCACGAAATCTCCTCCTTTTCAATTTTTTCCTGCTAGAATCAATAAATGGTACAAATATCGTATGTAAGATTTTGGCCGTTTTCCACGGCACTGTAACCTTCATTTCGCAAAAATTATCACACAACACTTCTTTTATGAGATCAAATTTATCCCTTATGCGATTGCTGGCCTACGGGCTTGTGTTATTCGCACTCACCTCCGCCCGCCCACTCCAAGGGCAGGTCGTCATCAACGAGGTATTTCCCACATCCTTTGTCGAGCTGAAAAACATCGGCAGCGACTCTGTAGATGTCTCCTCCTACTGGTTGTGCAACTTCCCAAGCTATACACAAATTGGAGAGCTACGCGTCGATTGTGGCGACCTCAACATTGCACCCGGTGAAATCCTCACCGTACGGGGCTTTGACAACATGAACGGTTCAGACGCTGAATTGGGTTTGTACACCAGCGACCAGTTCAGTGATCCCGCTGCCATCATCGATTACCTGGAATGGGGAACCCCCAATCACCAACGTTCTTCGGTAGCAGTGGCTGCTGGCATCTGGGACAGTGGTGCGTTTGCAGGCACCATCTCCAACGGCAGCTCCATTCAATACGATGGCAATGGCGACAGAGTGAGTGACTGGAACATCCTCCGAGCGACCTCGCTTTGCCAGGAAAATGCCATCCAAGATACTTGTTCCAGACTCGACGGAGGTCTGCTGGTCGCCACCAGCCCCACAGAAATCTGTGCCGGCGATGGCATTCCCGACCCAGTCGGCGTGGCACTCACCCGCAACACAGGCAATGCCTCTGCATGGGTCGTCACTGACCCGGACGGCAACATCTTGGACATTCCAAGCACTCCGCCTTTCGACTTCGAAGGAGCGGGCGAAGGCGTTTGCCTCATTTGGTACCTCAGCTACATACCTGGCCTCACGGGATTGACCGTTGGCAGCAATGTCAGTGACCTAGCGGGTTGCTACGACTTTTCCAATGCCATCACGGTGACCCGCACGGGAATCGACGGCGGTACCATCAGCACCAGCGACCCGACAGAAATCTGTGCCGGCGATGGTGTTGGCGACCCAATCGACGTCACGCTCAATGATGCCATTGGCGACAGCAGTGCCTGGGTCATCACCGATACATTTGGAATCATCCTTGGATTGCCAGCCGCCCCACCTTTTGATTTGGAGGGAGCGGGCGAAGGCGTTTGCCTCATTTGGCACCTCAGCTACAATACCGGATTGACGGGCCTTAGCATGGGAGCAAAAGTCGAAGATTTGGCAGGAGCCTGCTTCGGATTTTCCAATCCCATCACCGTCGATAGAACAGGAGTCGATGGCGGAGAACTCACCGCTTTGGACCCGACAACCATCTGTGCAGGCGATGGCGTACAAGACACCATAGATGTTTTGTTGGTTGGTGGAACAGGAACCAATCTCGGCTGGATCATCACAGACGATGCTGGTGTCATCCTGGATTTGCCCGCAGGCCCGCCTTTCAACTTCGAAGGAGCAGGAGCTGGCATCTGTAGAGTCTACCACATCGGTTATGAAGATGGCCTGACTGGTTTGATGATGTCTCAAAACATCAGTGGCCTCAGTGGTTGCTTCGATCTGTCCAATGCCATCGAGGTGATTCGCATTGGCGGAAATACCACTGGTGGACAAATCTCAACCAACGATGCAACAACCATTTGTGCGGGCGATGGTGTCGACGATCTCATCAATGTCAGCGTCAGCGGCAACATGGGGGCCAATTCTGCTTGGCTGATTACCGATCCGGATGGCATCATCCTGGAATTGCCAATGTCTCCACCCTTCAACTTCGAAGGAGCAGGCGGCGGCGTTTGCCTCATTTGGCACCTGTCCTATGAAGATGGACTGGAAGGCCTGGAGCGCGGACTAGATGCCAACAACCTACGCGGCTGTTACAGTCTTTCCAATGCCATCGCCGTCAACCGCAATGGCGTGGATGGAGGTACCATCAGCACCAATGACAATACCAATGTTTGTACAGAAGACGGAACCGGAGATTTCATCAATGTCAGCTTGAGCGACGCTTCAGGAAGCAACTCTGGCTGGATCATCACCGATACAGCAGGACTCATCTTGGGCTTGCCGATGGCTCCCCCTTTCAACTTCGACGATGCCCCAACGGGCGTATGCCTCATCTGGCACATCAGCTTTGACGATGGCTTGATGGGACTCATGATGGGACAAAATGCCAACGACCTACAAGGCTGCTTCGACCTGTCCAACCCAATCAGTGTGGTGCGCACCAGCATCAACGGTGGTCAGATCAGCACCACCGACGAGACGACGATTTGTGCAGGTGACGGACAGGGCGACCCCATCGATATCAGCCTGAGCGATGCTACAGGAAGCAACTCTGCTTGGGTCATTACCGATACAGCAGGACTAATCCTCGGTCTGCCACCAGCTCCACCATTTGACTTGGATGGCGCAGGAGGGGGCGTATGCCTCATTTGGCACTTGAGCTTCGAAGATGGCTTGACAGGATTGATGATGGGACAAAATGCCAGCGATTTGAGTGGTGCTTGTTTCGATCTGTCCAACCCCATTTCAGTAGTCCGCAACAATGTTGATGGTGGTACCATTAGCACCACTGATCCAACAACAATTTGTGCTGGTGACGGACAAGGTGATCCCATCGACGTCACCCTGGTTGATGCAGAAGGAAGCAATTCTGGCTGGATCATCACCGACACAGCAGGACTCATCTTGGGTCTGCCCCCTGCCCCACCATTTGATCTGGACGAAGCAGGACCAGGCGTTTGCCTCATTTGGCACATCAGCTACGAAGATGGCCTGACAGGACTCATGATGGGTGGAAATGCAGCAGACCTTACAGGTTGCTTCAACTTGTCCAACTCCATCAGCGTCGTTCGCAATGGCGTAGATGGCGGAACCATCAGTACCAACGATCCAACGACCATTTGCGCAGGCGATGGCCAGGGCGATCCCATCGATGTCACCCTAATGGACAACGAAGGCACCAACTCTGCCTGGGTCATTACCGATACAGCAGGACTCATCTTGGGTCTGCCCCCTGCCCCACCATTTGACCTGGACGGTGCAGGACCTGGCGTTTGCCTCATCTGGCACTTGAGCTTTGAGGCTGGTTTGACAGGACTCATGATGGGTGGAAACGCCAGTGATCTCACGGGATGCTTTGATCTGTCCAACCCCATTAGTGTCACTCGCAATGGCGTAGATGGCGGAACCATCAGCACCAGCGATCCAACAACCATTTGTGCAGGCGATGGCCAAGGCGATCCAATCGACGTAAGCCTGGCCGATGCCACCGGAAGCAATTCTGGCTGGATCATCACCGATACAGCAGGACTCATCTTGGGCTTGCCCCCTGCCCCACCATTTGACTTGGATGGCGCAGGAGGAGGCATTTGTCTCATTTGGCACATCAGCTACGAAGACGGCTTGACAGGACTCATGATGGGTGGAAATGCCGGCGATCTCGACGGTTGTTTCGACTTGTCCAACTCCATCTCTGTGACGAGAAACAATGTAGATGGCGGTACCATCAGCACCACTGATCCAACCATCATTTGCGCCGGAGACAATTCGGGCGATCCCATCGATGTGACACTGGAAGGTGCAGAAGGAAGCAATTCCGGCTGGATCATTACCGATACGGCAGGACTCATCCTCGGGCTGCCAGCAGCGCCACCATTTGATTTGGACGGTGCAGGACCGGGCGTTTGCCTCATTTGGCACATCAGCTACGAAGATGGCCTGACAGGACTCATGATGAATGCAAATGCCAGCGGCTTGGATGGCTGTTTCAACCTGTCCAACCCCATCAGCGTGACTCGCTACACTGGCATGACCGAAGGAGGTCAAATCACGACCACTGATCCAACAGACATTTGTGCAGGCGATGGCGTCGGAGATCCCATCGATGTCAGTTTGATGGGCAATATGGGAAGCAACTCTGCTTGGGTCATCACCGATTCAGAAGGAATCATCCTCGGGCTGCCAGCAGCACCACCATTTGATCTGGACGAGGCAGGACCTGGCGTATGTCTCATCTGGCACCTCAGCTTTGAAGATGGCCTGGCGGGCTTGATGATGGGAGAGAATGCCAATGACCTACAAGGATGTTTTGACCTGTCCAACCCCATTACTGTCAATAGAACACAAGTCAATGGTGGTGAAATCAGCACCACTGATCCAACGACCATTTGTGCCGGAGACGGAGAAGGTGATCCCATCGATGTCAGCCTGATGGGCAATGAAGGCACCAACTCTGCTTGGGTCATTACCGATACAGCAGGACTCATCCTCGGGCTGCCAGCAGCGCCACCATTCGATCTGGACGGTGCAGGACCTGGCGTATGTCTCATCTGGCACCTCAGCTACGAAGATGGCTTGATGGGACTGATGATGGATGGAAATGCCAACGATTTATCTGGCGCTTGTTTTGACCTGTCTAACCCCATCAGCGTCATCCGCGAGGGAGTAGACGGCGGCCAAATCAGCACCACCGATCCGACGACCATTTGTGCCGGAGACGGCAGCCCCGATCCAATCGACGTCACGCTCAGCGATGCCATTGGCGACAGCAGTGCCTGGGTCATCACCGATACCACCGGACTCATCTTGGGTCTGCCAGCAGCGCCACCATTTGACTTGGAAGGCGCGGGACCAGGCGTTTGCCTCATCTGGCACCTCAGCTACAATGGCGACATCACGGGCGTCATGATGAATGGAAATGCCAGCAACATCGACGGCTGCTTCGATTTGTCCAACCCCATCACAGTCATTCGCAACTCTGTGGAAGGTGGTCAAATCAGCACCACTGATCCAACAACCATCTGTGCCGGAGACAATTCTCCAGACCCCATTGATGTAAGCCTCAGCGGAGCGACGGGCGACAGCAGCGTTTGGGTCATCACCGATACAACGGGACTCATCCTGGGTCTGCCAGCAGCGCCACCATTCGATTTGGATGGTGCGGGACCAGGCGTTTGCCTCATCTGGCACCTCAGCTACACAGGAGACCTTTCCGGCTTGTCCTTGGACTTGAATGCCAGCGACTTGAGTGGATGCTTTGCGCTGTCCAACCCCATTGAGGTCATCAGAGTGACCAGCGGACCAGAGTGTGTCACCTCTACCTACGACTTGGACCCTGCCAACATCCAGTTGGACATGCGTCCGAATCCGGTGACAGAACAATTGTTTGTCGACTTGACATTGACCGAAGTGTCTGCCTTGACAACCGACATTCGCATCACCACGACGACAGGCCAATTGGTGCAACAGCTCCAATACGATACAGAAACTCGTTTGCAGTTCACACTCGATCTGGAGACTCTTCCAGCGGGAATTTACTTGCTCTCTGTCCAGAATGAGCGACAGATCCTGACGAGGAGATTTGTGAAGCAATAAGACTGCTTCTGGAAAAGGGAAAAGAGCCCGGGTGTTGAAAAACATTCGGGCTCTTTTCATGGCCTTCTTTCTTATGCCATCCGCTCTATGCGGCAGTTGTAACATCCAGGCCCTGCATTGTGGACATCCAAATGGTGGACAGCCTGCTGCTGGAGTAGCTGTTGAATGAGAGGACGAAGTTGGTCTCCCTTTTCTACTTTGGCCTGGATCATCATTCCATTGGCATCATAGGCTCTGATGGACAACAATCGATGAGACAACATACGTGGCAGTTCGTTGGGCGGCAGTGTTGCCTGGGGGACGTCCTTGCGAACATAGATCGGTCCGCTGGCGCGATAGGGAGCCTTGGTAGTATGATGGGCATAGGGCAACAAAATGACTTTTTCGCCCAAGTCAGCATCTTGCAGACTGACCCGACAGGGATAGCCAGGTTTTTGATCTACCGTTTGTCGGCGCATGCCGCGCTCAGCCAGTTCTGCATCGGTCAATTGAAATAGAGGGGCAAAGGAAGTTGCATCCAATGCCAAGACTTGAAAATTGCATTGCATATGGTTTGATTTATGTGTGTTGTTCGAATTGGGCCAGCTCAAAAACATGGATGGCTCTTTTGCGCTCGGCTTGCCAGCGGTAGCCTCCCAGCTCTCCGTTTTGTCGAATCACCCGGTGACAGGGAATCAAATAACCGACCGGATTGCTTCCAATGGCGGTTCCCACAGCCCGGCTGGCCTTGGGGCGTTTGATGCGGTGAGCAACATCGCCATAAGACAACAACTGGCCCGACGGGATGGACAGGAGTGCTTTCCAGACTTGCAGCTGAAAGGGGGTGCCTTTGAGGTCGAGAGAAATGCTGCTCGCAGGGATTTCCCAACTGAGAAAATACTGCTGGACTTTCTCTGCATTTGGCCCCAAGACATTCTGAAAAACAGCTTGCGGATAATCGGACTGTAAGAAGTCTTCGGCTCGTTTTGTTTCCTCTGAAAAAGACAAATGACAAATGCCCTTCTTCGTCTCGGCAATCAAGGCTTCTCCAAATGGCGTATCGATCCGATGATGTGAAATTTGCAGCCCCCTACCCCCTTGCTTGTAAGCACCAGGCGAGCAGGCTTCCAACTTGACAAAAAGATCGTGAAGCCGACCATTGCCCGATAGCCCCGCCTCATAAGCTGTTTGCAAGGTCGATTGCCCTCGCCGAAGCGATTGTTTGGCTTGTTCGATGGTGAGATATTGCAAAAACTGCTTGGGGCTGATGCCAGCCCATTGCCGGAAAAGACGTTGAAAATGAAATTTGCTCAGATGAACCTGAGCTGCAATGTCCTCCAAAGACGGCTGCTCTGTGTGATGAGCCTGTAGGTAGCGAATGGCCTGGGCAATGAGTTGATAGTGATGGGCATTTTTCATATGACAAAGGTAGGTCCATTCCACTGGGACAACAATCCGAATCTTGCTATTCGCAGGCTGGAGGAAGGATCAACGAACCAGGGTCACATCGCCAGCAAAAACCTCTTTCAGTCCGTTGTTGTGTTGTACCTCTATGAGGTAGACATATACGCCCACCATCATTTCCTCGCCTTTGAAGGTGCCATCCCACCATTGGTCACCTGTGAGGATGGTGAAATTGTTGGAGCGATACAACAGCTCCCCCCAGCGGTCAAAAATTGAATAACTGAGCACATCCACATCATAGCGGCTGTTGGTGAAAATCTGAAAGGTCTCATTGACGCCATCTCGATTGGGCGTAAATACGTTGGGGACGTAGACTGGGCAAATGGGCAAGGGAAGCGTGATGGGGTATTCCCAACTGCAACCGATTTCATCGACGATGTTGAGGAGGTAATTTCCAGCATCCAATTGACCAAAAGAAGGGGCCAGTCGAGAAGGCCCGCCATTGATGGAATAGGTCAGCTGTCCGGTCCCGCCCGAGGCTTCGAAGCTGAATCCACCCGAAGCAAAATCACAGCTGGGGGCTTGGATTTGCAAATCACTCAAGCGAACACTGTCCGTTGTTTCCACCACCCCTTCGATCTGACCGAGGCATCCTTGTTCATCGCGCACAAAGGCAGTGTACGGACCGGGCTGCAAGCCGCCAAATTGATTGCTCTGCTGAAAGTTGAAGCCATCAATTGAATAGGTCAGATTGCCATTGCCACTGGCACCCAATACAGAGAGCGTTCCACTGCTGTCGCGGCAGAGATCAGGGGTGGTCAAAATGGTGTCGATCAAGGGCATGATGCTGGGGTCGATGACCAATTCGATGGAGTCCTGACAACCATTGCTGTCCACGACCCGCACCAAGTAACTGCCTGCCGACAGGCTGTCAAAGCTGGTCTCATCTTGAAATCCAATTCCATCTAAGCTGTAGGTCCTCGGCACACTGCCAGACGCAAAAACCTCTATGCTGCCATTGTCCTCTCCACAAGAAGTATCGTCCACCGAGGCGTCCGTTATCTCTGGGTCCACAGGCCTTCGCACCTCCACTTCCAAGCTGGTTTGACAGCCCTCTGCATCCATGATGAATACATCGTATATGCCCGGCACCAGACCAGGAAAAAACCCATTGGGAGTAAAAGACGTACCGTCTAATGAATACTCGTACACCTCACTTCGGGTATTTCGAATCAGAATGGACCCCAAGGTATCGATGCAAGTGGGATCATTGGTCTCGATGTTGACGTGCAGGCCGGTGTAACAAAAGCTGAAGCTGTCCAATCCAAGGCCAAAGCCTCCAAAGTCTGTCCGGAAGCCACTGAATTTGATGGAGTAAATTTCGCCCTCACAGCCAGGCAGGTCAAATCCCCAGCAGGTGGCCAAGCCATCGCCCGTTCCCGGATCGCCCGCAGAAATGGTGTCTTGAATGATGGGCTGACCCGTTTGATCCAACACTTCGATGACAAATCGCTCGTCGAAATCCATGTCTATGATGCAGCCGGAAAAACTGTCGATGGGAGTGTCAAATTCAAGGATGACCGGAGGGGCTTGCAGGCCGGAGAGGCGTCCATCATCGGTGAGAAAAAACCGGCCTAGGTCTACGCCTGGGGCCGGAGCATCACTTCCCCAACTGGAGGAAAAGGCCGTCGTTCGCCCCCCCACTTCTGCCAGAACGGGGGAGCCGCCATTTTCCAATCGGAACACCAGCCCAAATGCATTTCGGAACTGATCTGAGATGACCATTCCATCTTGGGGCGTCATGCCATTGATTTGTTCGAAATCGATGAAGATGCAACCATTGGTATTATCCTGAGCACTTGCCAGAAAGCCGACAAATAAAAAGCAGATGGGTAACAATTTTTTCATAGCTTTGGATAGAGCTTATCAAATTTATGAATCGTAGATAGCAGGTACGGTCTGTGCGGCCAATTCTTCATCATTGTGGTTTAAGATACAGATAAAATAAGGTATCGCGCCAAATTGTTTTCGATTTTAACGATCTGTAAACATTTCAAAGGGAGCATCTTGGCGAGGCATTTCTTATCTTTGACATGCCCGAGCTTGATTCTTCATCCGTTCACCAATATGGAGCTTATGAAAAAGATCTTCTACACTTTTTTCTTTCTGATCGCATTCACTCTACTCGCCCCACTGCAGTCCAGTGCGCAAATCGATTACAACCCTGGGATTCGATTCAACTCCGAGGAGGCCACGGAAGGCTATGTGCTCTTTCAAGATGATCGCAGTTCTGTCTACTTGATCGACAATTGTGGCCGGATCGTACATCGGTGGCCAGGGAGCATTTTCTCTGAAAAACACCCAAAATTGTTGCCCAATGGCAATTTGCTGTACATGAGTGGCGACGACATCATACAGCGCGACTGGAATGGAAATGTCGTGGACAGACTAAGCGTCGGAGGCAATGGGCTCGATCTGGCCTATGAAGTCATTCTTCTGCCCAATCAAAATTATCTTTGCGTGGTACGCCGTCGTTTTTCCGCCTTTGACTTCCAAAGAATCGGTTACGATGTACCGGGTACTACACCCAATCAAATGGATGGCGTCGTGGAGTTCGATCGCAATACGGGAGGGATTGTCTGGCAATGGAGGCTGTCCGATCACGTCATTCAAGAACGCGACGCCACTGCTCCCAACTACGGCATCCTATCAGAAAATCCACAGTTGATCAATATGGATGCTGTGTCAACCTATGATTGGAATTTCATAGAGTCCTTTATGATCAATGGTATGGACTACAATCCGGAATTGGATCAGATTGCCCTGAGTGTCCGCAAGATCAGCGAAGTGATCATCATCGATCATTCCACGACCACTCTAGAGGCCGCAGGAAGTACAGGTGGGCGATATGGCAAGGGAGGAGACATTCTCTACCGATGGGGCAATCCCTACAACTACCGACGGGGAAGCCCAGAAGATCGGGTGTTGTTTTTCCAGCACAATCCCAATTGGATTGAGTATGGACCACACAAAGGCAAAATGATCTGTTACAACAATGGATTGAATCGTCCAGGTGTCACCTTTGAAAACCGCTATTCTACCGCTCCCATCTTTGATCCTGCCACCGATGGACCAGGCAATTATGTGATCGAAGAAGGAGAAGCATTTCAGCCCGTACAACCCAATGTCAGCTTTGACAGGATCAGCACCAATACGCCCTTTTACTCCAGTTACACGTCTGGGGCCAAGGTGATGCCCAATGGCAACATCTTCATCACAGAGGGTGTCAATGGCCGACTGATCGAAATTGATTCTACTGGGAAGGAAGTCTGGAGCTATGTCGTACCAGATGTGAGTTACATTTTCCGAACCGAAAAATACCCCATTGATTACCCGGCCTTTGAAGGACGCGACCTGACACCTTTGGGAACGCTGGAGTCTCCCCCAAGTGATTACAACTGCCAACTGATTACTTCCACAGAGGATTTGCCATTGCAACGGCCTTCCTTTCAGGTCCATTACTTCCGCGATGGCCATGGGGTTCAGGTCCTTTTAGAAGACCAGTCCACCTTCCAGTTGCGCATGATCGACTTGCAGGGAAGGGTTCTTCGCGAAGCCCAAAACCTGCAAGGTACACATGACCTATTCTTTGGCTCACTGCCCGCCGGACTATACATCGTACAATTACAAACCAATAAAGCTACACCGTGGCAATCATACAAAATCGTTGTTCCATGATGAAAAACTTTACACTTTTCTTATTGCTTTCCTTCAGCTTCCTGTCTCCGTTGACCGCCCAGCGAACAGTGGGTTTGCTCAGCTACGACATCACACAATCCTATCAGGGGTACACTTTGATTTATCCACACAATCAGCCCAATGTCTATCTGCTCAACAATTGTGGAGAAATCGTCCATACCTGGGAAGATGAAGACGACTTTCGCCCGGGCAATACCGCTTATTTGATGGAGGATGGCTCCTTGATCAAAACCAAGCGCGAATCCTCTGTGGCCCAAGACCCCATTTGGGCCGGGGGCGGTGGTGCCATTGTGGAGATTCGGTCTTGGGACAATACCCTGCAGTGGTCTTACGAACTCAACGACTCTACGGGCCGCCTCCACCACGACATCGAGCCCATGCCCAATGGCAACATCTTGATGCTGGCCTGGGAGTTGAAAACCAACGAAGAGGCCGTTGCCGCAGGCCGTGACCCATCGACACTGAATCAGACCAATATGTGGCCAGACTACGTCTTCGAAATCAATCCGGAGAATGACGAAATCGTCTGGGAATGGCATGCCTGGGACCACTTGGTGCAGGACTTTGACGACAGCAAAGAAAACTTCGGCGTGGTGAGTGAGCAGCCGGGGCGCATTGATGTCAATTGGGATACCAATGAAGGACGGGCTGACTGGATGCACTCCAATGCCCTCGACTTCAACCCAGAACTCAATCAAGTGATGATCAGCGTACCGCAATTCCACGAAATTTGGGTCATCGATCATTCCACCACCACCGAGCAGGCGGCTGGCAGCACCGGAGGCCGCTCCAACAAGGGAGGAGATTTGTTGTACCGGGTCGGCAATCAGCAAGCTTACAAAAAGGGAGATGCAGACGATCAAATTCTGTTCTACCAGCACGATACCCACTGGACCAATGAGTTTTTGCCTTCCAATCACCCATTCTCGGGTCACATGGTTTGCTTCAACAACCGAGTTGGTTCCAACTATTCTTCCATCGAAATCTTCGAGGCTCCGTGGAGCATGTATACCAGCGATTACGAGATGTTCAACGGCACCTGGCCTCCCTACTCCTTCCAGAATACCATCACGCATCCCGACAGCACTCGCTTCTACTCTACTGGCTTGTCCAGCGCCCAGCTGCTGCCCAACGGCAATATGTTGAGTTGCAGCGGCCGCCAAGGATACATCATCGAGCTGACCCCCGACAATGAGATCGTCTGGGAATATGTCACCCCTTTGCGACGGGGCCAACAGGTCAACCAAGGCGACAGCCTGTCCCTCAATGACAATCTCACCTTCCGCGCCTTTCGCTACCCTCCTGAGTACTCCGCCTTTGACAATCGGGACTTGGAGGGCAAAGGCTACCTGGAATTGGACCCCGACGACAAATTTTGCGATTTGATCACCTCCGTCAATATGCCCACTCAATACGAGTTTGGGGTCTATCCCAACCCAGCTTCCAATTTCATCCACCTGAGCTGGAATACCGGGGAGATCATCGACATTCGGGTGGTAGACATTTACGGTCGGACTCGATTGGAGGACAAAGGGAACGGTGGCATGAAGTTTTTGGACACCAGTCAACTCGAACCCAACATCTACTTTGTCATCATCGACAATACCTGGATGAAAAAAGTGATTTTACAACGACCCTAGCGTCGAGTTGACCACAACAAAAAATCTTCGACTGATGTGCATTCGGTCGAAGATTTTTTTATTGGCAGTATCTATTTGTCGTGGCTAATACCCCAAGAGAGAACGGACTTTCTTGAGCTTGGCATTGGCAATGTCGCGGGCTTTTTCCTCTCCGATGTTGAGGGCCTTTTCGAGTAGGTCGATGTTGTCCATGTAGTGGTTGAACAGCTCTCGTTCCTTGGCAAATCCCGTGAGAATCTTATCGAGCAATTCGTTTTTGGCGTGGCCATAGCCGTAGCCTCCGGCGAGCAGATTGTCGTGCATGGCCTTGGTCTCCTCCTCTGTGGCCAACAACTTGTACAGATCGTACACCAGGCAATTGTCGGGATCTTTGGGCTCCTCCAAGGTCTTGGCGTCGGTCACGATGCCCATCACCTGCTTGCGGAGTTGCTTTTTGGAAGCCATCATGTCGATGTAGTTGTTGTAGGACTTGCTCATCTTGCGCCCATCCGTACCGGGTACTTGCATGACGTTTTCAGAAATGCTGGCCTCGGGCACCACAAAAACTTCCCCGTATTGGTGGTTGAAAGACTTGGCGATGTCTCGGGTCATTTCGAGATGCTGCTTTTGGTCCTTGCCCACTGGCACCACATGTGCATCGTAGAGCAAAATGTCGGCGGCCATGAGGACTGGGTAGGTAAACAAGCCCGCGTTGACATCCGAGAGATTGTCCGCTTTGCTTTTGAAGGCATGGGCATTGTTCAACATGGGGAAGGGCGTAAAGCAGTTCAGATACCATGTCAGCTCCGTCACCTGGGGCACTTTGGACTGGCGGTAGAATAAGTTGGATTCGTAGTCGAAGCCAAAGGCCAACCAAGTAGCGGCGATGGCATTGCGGTATTCTACGCGGGCCTTCCCATCTTTGATGGTGGTCATGGAGTGCAAATCGGAAATGAAAAACAAAGACTCGGCACTGTCGTCTTTGGACAGCTCAATGGCTGGCAAGATGGCCCCAAGGATGTTTCCAATGTGGGGTTTTCCCGAGCTGGTGATTCCGGTAAGGACTCTTTTTGTCTTGGATTCAGACATGATCGGTTTGTTTACAGAGTGGTACAATTGGCTTTAGGAACACATTACTGACAATTTTCATTCCACCGCCCCCCTATTTTGGAGGCATTTGAGAATAAAATGGGTTCTTTTGGGCCCAATTGGCTGGAAAAAAGCCAAAAATAAATATTATTGGATCAAAATGGGAGCTGTTTAAAGTAAAAAAGCGGCTGGATCGTCTACCAAAAGAAAAGAACATTCGCCGCATTGATGCCAATGACCAAAAAACGGGAAAATAGAATCGCATCTGTTATCCGGGATTACAACCGCCGACTCTTCCGCTTCATCCGGGGAAGGGTCCCTACCAACGCCGATGCTGAGGACATCCTCCAAGATGTCTGGTTTCAGCTGAGCAAGGTCGTGGACCTCGACTCGATTGAGCAGATCAGTGGCTGGTTGTTTCGCGTGGCGCGCAACCGGGTGACCGATAGCTACCGCAAAAGACAGCCCGAACGACTGGAAGACCAGACCTTCGACGATGGAGAAGGCATGCTTGCACTGAAGGACATCTTGAGTGCCGAGACCAGCTCCCCCGAAATGGACAATTTGAAAGAGTTGTTTTGGGAAAGCCTTTTCGAGGCCCTGGACGAACTGCCGGAGGCCCAGCGAGAAGTCTTCATTTGGAACGAACTGGAAGACCAGACTTTTCAGGAAATTTCAGACCGGACCGGTGTCAACATCAAAACCCTCATTTCCCGCAAACGCTATGCGGTCAAACACCTGCGAGAACGACTGGATGATTTGTACCGCGAATTTGTGGAAGACTAATGCAGCGGCCCTCGCCAATTTCGATGTATCTTGACTGGTGGCAGGGCCAAACAATTTAACGCGCTAAAACACATAGAATCATGTACGGCAAAGCGAATAGTAAAAAGAGCAAGGCAGCCAAGTTTGCATTCTACGCACTGGTGGCCATCGGATTTGTCTTGCTGGTGGGAGGCATTGTATACTTCTTGTGGAATGCCATTTTGCCCGATCTGGTAGGCGTACGAGCCATCAGGTATTGGGAGGCAGTGGGCTTGTTGGTTCTATTTCGCATCCTGTTTGGGGGCTTCAGGTCAGGTGCCTTGCGCAATAAGTACAAGAGGGGCAAAGCTTGGAAGGAAAAGTGGCGCCACATGTCGGACGAGGAGCGCGCTCAGATGAAAGAACGCTGGAGAGAACGTTGCAAAAAACGAAAAGAGGACAGAAAAAAATAGGCCCTTAATCCACTCACTTTCAATACCTTACAATAAAAATGAAAAAAAGTTAGAAAATATAAAGTAAAATTTCCACCCGCCCGTCTTCTATTACAAAGCAGTTATCCAAACCAAATCAGGGTTTCAACGACTGCTCTCAAAACGATCATTTTTTCATCAAAAATAGAAGATATGCGACCCTTTAGAATGTTTTTCCTGTTGTCCCTCGGACTGATTGTTTTCTTCTTTTTGGCCAGGGTTTTCGTCGTGGCACTGCTTGCTGCAGCTGTGATGACTGGCATCTACTGGCTGTTCAGCAAACTCCGGTCTGTCTTTTGGCACGGCCAGCGCAACGACGAGTGGGAGCACGCTCGCTTCCATCGGGGCCTTGGTCGCGGCCAAGTGGAGCCTCTCTTTTACGAAAGACGACGCCCCCATCGCCCAAGTGCCAACCGCTTTGAAGATGTCCATTACATCCACGTCCACTGAGGCAACAGTTTGAAAAAACCAATTTCATCATTCATCAAAAACCATCACCATCATGTGTAGAACATATTCTGATTCTTACTGGAGACAATCCAATGCCAAGTATGCGTCGCGCGAGCAAATGCATCGCCGCAAATGGGCCCGCAAAATGCGCCATGCCCGAGGCTGGAACCAAGCACCTGTGAATGTACAAGAACTGGACGACCGCTACGAGCTGTTTGTCTATGCCCCTGGCCTGGCCAAGGAAGACTTCCAAATCTCTCTGGCCGACCGCCTGCTGACCATTTCCGTGCAAAAGGAGGCAGAACAAGGAACAGAGCAGGCCAATTGGAAACGCCAGGAATTCTGGCAACGAGATTTTGAGCGCCGCTTTGAGCTCAACCAGCACATCGACACCCAGGCCATCAAAGCCCAATATACCAATGGCGTACTGCAGCTCAGCCTGCCCAAATTGGAGGAGCACCACACGCAACGACAAGACATTTTAGTAGATTAATAACGCAATAGGAGGGTCTTGCATTTGCAGGCCCGACAAGCACTTAGGGATCGACAACCCGAACCTTCTCCGGAAGCTTCGGGTTTTCATTTTTCCCTCCTTACCGACAATCTTCCGCCCAAGACCAAGAGTCTGAACCGCCTGCCAGGAAGGTCTCCAAACTGCGAAAACACCCCTCTTGTGCCCTGACCCACTCTGGTCGGTATTCCCGAATGTCTCCCAAGTCCTCCAGCAAACTGTCGCTGTATTCCGCCCGGATTTCCTCTATGCCCACAGCTGCTTTTGCATATTCTTTTTGAAGAAAATACGCCAAGGACTGATTGCTCTTGGCCGCCAGATAGACATCGGACCCTGATTTGCTGCACTCCAAGGCCCGACTGGCTTGCCGGACAGACTCTTCAAACTGCCCAGCCATCATCAAATCCCAGCTGTAATTGACCACCACCTCGCAAGCCAGCACCGTCTCCCCGCGTCCCATGGCATCAATGACTGCCAAGTAAGACTTCTGGGAACGCAGCAACTCGCGATTGTAAGCCAGTGGATCGTCTTGCCACATGTCCACCAAGTTTTTGCCAATGGACAACAGGCGATTGCGCTGTCCTTGGGACAAAGAAGTCAGGCGATTGGGGTTCGTCAAGGCTCCCAGGATGGAAAGTTGCCATTCTGTTTGCGAGCGCACATCGGCAAAGCGGTACAAGCGGATCAATTCTGAAAAGGTCGCAGATGGCCCGTATTGTTTTGCGGCCAAATGCCCGTAGATTTTATTTTGCCATGCTGGATGGCCTGCTTTTCTCATGGCCTCGGCCACTTCAGTCAATGCCAAGAGCTGCGGAACCGACCACGACTCCAAGGAAGGAGATGCTGTCAGAAAGGCCATGATGCGCTTCATGGCTGCCTGTCGACTTCTTGCCTGCTGGGGGCCGTTGATGCGCTCGCGCTGCAAAAAGAAGCGTTGTATTTTCAGCAAATCAGCAAAAGAGCGTTTTTTCATGTATCCTCTGCTGCTCAGTTTTTGGTACAAGCGAGCAATGATGTGGACCTTGGACTTGCTGTCTTCCAAATGGGTCAAGGCCTCTTGCAGATCGAGAGGATTGTCTTGGGCCAGGATGTCTTCTGTCTTGATGGGAAGGCCGCTTTGGAGTCGTTGCAAAGGGGTAAGTCGCATCAATCGGTCTGTCGACAGCTCCTTTTTCAGGGTTGGCCAAATTCGAAAGCTGTTGTCGAGGGAACTGCTGGCAAATTGGCCTTCTCCCCAAAATTCCAGGGAAAGAACTTCCGATTCATGTCCGGTGTAGGTGCGCAGCAGACGTCCTCGTTTGTCCAAAAGCGAAATGGCTCCATTGTCGCTGCCAGCGAGGCAAAAGCGGCCATCGGGACTCAGGCTGACACTCGTCATTTCCGATTGGTTGATCTGTCGTTGCCAGATGACCTTCCCCCGAGCATTCATCAATGCCAAGCCTCCGTCGGACGTACCTCCCAGGATGTATCCAAGAGCGGGCTCATAATCGACACAAGACAAATTGCCCATCTCCAAGGTTCCTAGGAAGCGGCTTTTTCGGTCCCACAAAAATGCATTGCCCTCCTCTCCCAAGCTGAGAAAGTTGCCAGCGCCTCGCGGCCATTGAAGGTCTTTGACCCGAGCCGCATGTTGTTTCTTCAACGCGACCGCCTTTTGATCCACCCAGCGATAGACCCGTCCGTTTTGGTGCCCACTGATCATTTGTCCAGATGCAGAAAGGACGATGGCCTCCATGGCCCCACCGAGGGTATTTTGCCGTTTTGGCCCCAGTTGATTCCCATCGGCATCCAAGTGGTAGGCCGAGTTGTCTGAGCAGGCCAACCAAAAGCTGCCATCTGAGTCGATGTGAACATCCTTGGCCACCCCCTGGTGAGGCAGTTCAACCGCCTGTTTGTAAAAAGGCCCATCCCAGAGCAGACTGCGCCCATCCGCTCCACAGCTCACCAGTTTCTCGCCATTTGAAAACAGACAAACCGCCTCCAATCGATCCGTATGCCCTTCCAATTCGTACATCTGATGATTGGACAGAGGCCAAAGACGAAGGCTGCCATCTGCCCCGGCACTCCACAGCATTTTTTGCGATGGAGAATGACACAGGCTGTAGACAGCACCTGAATGCCCTGACAGGCGTTTGACAAGGCCATCCGTCAAGCGCGTCAGCAACAACAATCCTTGCTCGTCCCCACTCAACAGATATTTGCCATCCGGCGAAAACGACAAGGCCTGCACCGCATGCTTGTGCCCTTTGCTCCACTCCATTTGCTGATCGGCCAAGGAGTACACGCCAAGCTCTCCTCCCAATCGCCCCATGGCGACCTTCTCTCCCGCAGGTCCAAAACACAAGGTATTGATCAATCCCAACTCCCTTGGCAAGGTGGCCACCTTTTGTCGGTTTTGGCCCCACAACAAGACCTTATTGTCTGTCGCAGTGGACAACCACTCCCCTTTAGAGGAAACGGCCAAGTCGATGATCCCTCCTCGATGAGCGACCAAGCTGTCCAGGGATGTCAGTTCGTGGTCCCACCACTGCAGAGTCCCGTTGCGATCTCCCACACCGATGATTTTTCGCTTCCGATCGACTGCCAAATGGGTCATCCCAGCTCGGTGAATGGGGGCCCGCAGGTCTTTGCCCGAAGCGTCCAACAGGTGCAATGTTCCAGAGGAGCGCAGCAAGACGATGGCTTTGGGACTGAGAAAGTCCACTTCCAGGATGGTATCTGCAAACAAGCGAATTTCTTTGGCCTCCTCGCCCTCATTTTGCCACAACAACAGTCTGCCATCCGCTCCGCCACTCAGTTTGTATTGATCATCTGGGCCATTGGCCAATGTCAGCACCCAATCGGAATGCTGGCGATGGGACCGTCGACAAAACAGGTAATCGGGATGGCTGAACAGGTCGTGAAATACCTTGACGTTGCCTTTGTCTTCCGGTGCCAATCGGAAGGCTCGCTCGGCCAATCGCACGGCCTGGGTTGGATCGCTGTTGGAATGTCCAAGTGCCAGGGCTGCCAATCGACTGGCCTCGGCTTTTTCGATGGCAATTTGCTCGGCCTGCTCGGCACGTGTTCGTTCGTTGATGGCCGTGTCGCGCTGCAGTTCGAATAGCTTTGCATTGTCCTCGGCCCGAGTGCGTTCGGATTCCGTCAGTCGTTTTTGCTGGACGAGCGAATCGTTGACTTGCCGGATGGAGTCCGCTCGCTGTGCTGCCAGCAAAAAGTTGGTCTCAGCCTTTTGCCGTTGTCGGTTGGCAATCAGAGAGGCGGCCAGGGCCACCAGCAAGAACAAAGAAAGCAGGATGACGGCCAGATTTCGCAGTCGAATGTTGCGGTAGTACGTTCGGATTTCTTCGTCTGTCAATTCCTCCGGGGTGGTATGACGAAGCTTGGCCATGATGTTGTTGATGACGGCCTTGTATTGGACATTTTGCAGGTCGCGGTCCTCTGGTCGGCGGGCCCATTTCAAGTCCACGTAGAGGGGTACACCAGATAGGTACTTGCTCAGCAGAGAAGGCAGTGCCGTTGTCTTTTCCCAGTCCACCGTTTTGGTGTCAAAATCGAGTACAATGTCATCTTCCACAAAGACGATGATCATGTTGTTGACTCGTTTGAGGGTACCACACCAGTATTCCAGCTCGTCTTGGCACCAAGTGGAAGTGGCAGAGCCTTTTTCGGCCAGGAAGAAGAGGAATTCGGACTGTTCCAAGCCATCGGTGATGAGTTTGGACAAATCGGAATCGGGCACCATGTGCTTTTCGTCCCGGAAAATTTTCATGGGCCGACTGAAGAGGGGCTTGGCATAGCGCTTGAGGGCCGTCTCCAAGGCAATGGCATGGGTACGGCTGATCTCGGAATGCTTGTAGGAAATGAAGGCTTTGTATTTGTATTTCATTCGATGTCTTGTCGCTGTTTTTCAAACCAAACATTTCTAGCTCTCCCATTTGAAATTTTGATGCCTGTGATGGTGTTTTCTGAGTTGCGCACAATGTCTATTGAGGCAAAATTGGCCATGACCAAGACATCCTTTTGGGCGACTTCTATGGCAAACTCGCCATGCCTTGCGTGGTAAGCGACCAATGTGTCCCCCCTTTTGATGATGTCATAGGTGCTGCCCAGTTCTGGACTGTAAAATCGCCCGGCGTATTCTCCAATGTCTACAGTTGACAAATCTATTTTCACAAGCCTTTTGGCCTTGATGTCATTGCCAACTTGCTGGACGGTCAGCTTTTGTGTTTTTTGATCTTTTAGGTCGTGAAACACAAATTTGATGTTTTTGTCCAAAGACATTTCGTAGATGTTGCCTTTGAGGTGTGAGATGACATACTCTACATCGTCCCATCTTTGGAGAACGTACAAAGAATCATTTTTCACAAAAATGTTTGCCACGATTCCCGGCTGGACTTCGTACTCTCCCGTCAATTGCGCCATGGAGTACTGGGCGGCATCCGCAGAGAGGTCCGATCCTTTTGTTTCCGCGCTCGATTCTGATTTGTCTTCTAACAATACGTCGCAAATCCCTCTTTCCATGCCCCTTGGGTTGGCCGAAGAAAAGTTCGTCAGCACAACGATGTTCAGTTGCTCAGTCGGATAGGTACTTGCAAAAGCCCTAAATCCGCCAATGACACCTCCGTGTTGAATTCTGTTGTATCCTTTTGCCTTGTCGATGAATAGGCCATAAGCATAATTGTTTTTGCTGCCATCATTAAGTTTCTCCATTGTTTTCATGCTTTCAAAAGCCGATTTCCACTCCGCTGAGGGGGTATGAAAATGCTGCAACCATCGCAGCAAGTCTCCCGTTGTGGAATGTACATTGCCAGAGCCAACGTATCCCCAAAATTCCACAGCCCTGAAGAATTCTCCTTTTGTTCCATAATAAGAGGTGGCATTGTTTGGGACCACCCGATCATAGCGATCTTCTACATAAGTGGAGCGCATGCCCAAGGGCTCAAAAATGTTCTTGGCCATCCATTGGGGGAATTTTTCCTTGGTGACGTTTTCGATGATGTTCACCATGAGCATGTAGCCGGTATTGCAATACAGATATTCTTCCCCGGGAATGAAATTCAACTCTTTTTGTTTCCGCATGAAACGATACAAATCCTCGTTTGTTCGCGAGTCGTCATCGCGCCATCCCGCCAACCCAAGCATCGCGTGTAAGCTGCGCATGCCACTCGTGTGGTGTATCATGTGACCGATGGTAATGGTATGGCCAAAGTCTGGCAGATCTGGCAGGTATTTGCGGATGTCGTCATCCACCGACAAGAGTCCTCTTTCCTGAAGCAACACAATGCCCATGGCCGTAAATTGCTTAGAAACAGACCCGATGTTGAATACCGTCTCGACCGTATTCGGCACTTCGTACTCCAGACTTGCCTGACCAAATGCTTTGCTGTAAATCACCTCCCCCTTTCGCATGATGCCAATGGCTCCTCCCGGGTGACTTCCCTCCGTCCAATCGATGAAGAGGCTGTCAATTTTTTTGGTCTGACTGTCCGTCAATGGAGCTTGTGCCAAAGCCAGGCCCACATAGGTCAGTAAAATAAGTGCGATTGTATGCTTCATTCTATCTTTGAGCTTATTCAGAATCTGGGATTGCCTCCCACTGCATGGGAAAATTGGCCAGCCATCCTTGGCCTCACCAAATCCGAAAGTCGTATGAGGTATTCTCCGTCCTCGTCGTGGGCTGCTGCAATTGATTGGACAAACGCTTGACGGTTTCTTCCAAATACTGCTTCAACTCCCCCACCATGATGGTTCCATTGCCGTTGAAGTCCGCCCGATTGGAACGCAAGCCATCCAGCAATGCATAGGTGAAGATACCATTTTCGTAGTCTTTTGTTTCATAACTGAATTGGGCACCGCTGGCCGAAGCAATTACCGTAGCGCCGGAGCGATTGCGAAAGTCCGTAAAGAGGGTCTTCATCAAATCCAGCGAATTGCCCCCGCCCAGGTACTGCCCCTCTCCCTTGGCTTTGATGGGTCGGCCCTTGACCCCCTCCGGAAGCTCTATGTCGGTCACCAACTGCATGTCTTCATCTAGCTCTCCCGAGTGGCAGGCATCGATCAAGACCAACCGTTGGCGGGCAGGCGTTGCCAACAGCAGTTCCTCCAGGCGATCAAAGGGAATGCCTCTGCGGGCCGGATCGGCAAAGTCCATGTCGTAAGGTGCGTAATACCAATTGCGTTCTTCATCGATGATGCCGTGACCAGAGAGGAACATCACCAGTCGATCATCGATTTTCGAATCGGCCAAAAACTGCTCAATTTTTTCCCAACTGTCCAAAGTCACTTGTTTGTCGTACAGCTCCAAAATTTTCACCTTGTTGAATCGGTACTGTCCCACATCCCGGTACAAACGGGACAGGTCTTCGGCATCCTTTCGGGCAAAATCGAGTTTGTACTCCGCATCTTGGTACTGAGACACTCCCATGACCACCACGTACAAATTGTTGGCAGGCCGATAGGTCATCTCTGCCGAGGCTTTGTAAGAGGCCATTCCTTTGCTGTTGGTCACCCAGACCTTGATGTCGTTCTCTCCCTGGGACAGGGCCACCTCCAGTTCGACCTTTACTTTGCGCGAAGCTTGTGCTCTCAGGTCAGCGCCTTGCAAGTCGATGATGGGCACACCATTGATTGTCACGTGAAGCTCGGCCAAGGGGTAGTTTTCATCTTCCGCCTGTACCCTCAGTCGAACAGCTCGGTCATAGGTCAGGTAGCGATCCCCGACTACTGTCAAATCCAGTTCCGGCAAGGCAACAAGTCTGTTGGCTGATACGCCATAGGGGTTCGTCAAGCTCTTGCGTTTGAGAAAGGCCTGGTAGTAATTGCGGATGGTGCCGGCGGAAGCTTTGCCAAGGGTCTCCAGGATTTTGTCTGGTCGGTTGTACTGCAATTCGAATTGCTCAAAGGGGTATATTTTTTCATCCAGATTGAAGCGAAGGCCGCGGGTGGCCTGTTTGCTGGCCATGAAGTAGTTGTCTTTGTTGAGGCAAATGTACCCTTGGTCGGCCAGACAGTGGTAAGTCAATTCAAATGATCGGCCCTTGCCAAGGGAGCGGATGGTAAAGCGTTCTCCAAATCTTTCCGCAATCATGTTGTCGCCCAGAGAGACTTTGTCCCCGGTGTATCGCTCCATGCCATTGTCCAAATCCCAATACCAGTTTTTGAATCGATCATAGGCCGTCAACCAACGATCGTTTTTGACAAAGGACATGTTTTCCAAGGAGAAGGTCCCATCGTAGGGAGCATCGGACAATTTGTTCCGGTTTTGAACATCCCAAAGCTCTATCTTTTTCCGCTTTCCCCGAAGCAAGGCCAAGAGTCGTCCATCACCACTGAAGACACATTCTGCCACTTCCTTGGGAAGTCCATTGATGCGCAAACTTCTCTTGTTTTTGAGGTCCCAAAGTTGCAATTGGCTGCTCAGGCTGATTGCCAGATGTCCTCCCCCAGCTTGAAACGCCAATTGAATGTTCCCCCTCGCCATTCCTTTTTCACCTCCCCCGTCACAGCATCTACCAGCAAGACCAAGGCACTGTCGCTGCGCGTCGTCCGGATCGGCTCTGCCACACCTCCCACCTGACGCTCTACTGTCTCGTAAACAGGCAGCCAGAAAACCACCTTTTCTCCACTTTCATCGAAGTGAAATTTTTCCATGCCCTCTCTGGCGAAGCGATGAAGCTCCTCCCCTTGTGGCACCGACCAGCTCCGCCATTCCTTCTTGCCCAGCAATCCACCGACTCGTTGTCCATCCTTGGTCCACTGCAACTCCTTGAGGGCAGCAGTCCCACTTTCCAATTGAATCTTCCCGGCTGGCTCAAAGCGTTCCAGGTCCCAAAAAGACATGGACTTTGAATTGGCACCATAAAACAAAGAGCGATTTGGCACAAAGCCATAGGGGTTGTCAAAGCCAAAGTTGAAATAGAGGGTCTTTTGCCGACTGTTCTTCAGGTTGGTAAACTCGAAGCGATCTCGTTTTTTTTTGCCCCCCCGGTACGCCAAGACAAGCGTCTGGGTAGGATCGTGGACAAAGACATCTTCCACCCCTTCCACCTGTGTGGTAGAGTAGACAATTTTTCCCGTGCGAAGGTCCTGACAATTGAGGTATTGATTGGTTTGCCAAATGAGGTAGTTGTTTTCTTCGCTGAAAATGACCCGCTGTAAGCTCAGGACATCTCCCAATCCAGCAAATTGCCGAACGATGGAGAAATTTTGGATGCTCCGAATTTCCACCGTATTGTCACCGACGTTTTTGCCAAAGATGTCGAAAAAATTGTCCGCACAGCCACAGGCCATCCCCAGATAGGAACCGTCTTTGCTGAAGGCCATCTCGTTGATGCACGACTTTTTGCCGCCCAAAGGCCGCCGCTCCATGTCGCGAAGCTTTCGCAGGCTTTTCACATCCCAGCTGAACAGCACCCCAGCCTCGGCAGACAATAGGGTCGAAGAGTTGGGATGAAAAAGCAATTTGGTCGCCGTCTCATCCAACCTGCCCTTGAAGACAGGTTGATCTCCCTGCCCATTTTCCCACACTTGAATGATGCCCAAACCATCCGTTGCCGCAATGTAGCGACCATCGGGACTCAGGGCCACATCCGACAGTCGGGTGCTGTCCTTGTGAGACCACAGCTTTTGCTTGTTGTGGACAGACCAAAGCGCCACTTCTCGCTCGCCGATCTTCCCAAGCAAGTACGCCCCATCCCGGCTGATCTGTAGGCGACTGATTTGCTCGGCTGCCCCTTTGAAGGACCCACTGGCCGCCCGACGCCCACTCCCCGAATCGACAAAATTCGTGGGTTTTCTCCCTCCGAAGTAAATCTTGGTGTCAGCTCCAAAAAGCTGATCCTTGGAAGCGAGAAAGGCCAGAGACCGAAGGCGTTTGTTGATGGCATAGACATTTTTGACCCGCTTGCCCGTCTTGAGTTCAAAATAGCGGACGTTCTGTCTTTTTCCCGCCACCGCGATGTAGCGCCCGTCGGGGCTGACCGCCAGATCGTAAATGGTGTTGCCAAAGGAAATGGTCCGCACCAGGTGGCCATTTTGATAATCCCAGACTTTGATGTCCAAGTCATCACCTCCCGTGACCAAGTAGCGACCACTGGGCGAAAAGGCAATATTTTCTACATTGTCGCTATGCCCTTTGGGAATAATCAGCTTGGCTTGCTGTGCGCTCAGGGGAAGTCCCGCCAGTAGACATAGCAACCATAAGACTGTGCATCTGTGCATGGCAATGTAAGATTTGAGGGTTTGTTTGAGCTGTGTTCCAAAGCCCTGACCATTGAGCTCTAAATGTAACAAATATAATACATATGACTAAACGAGGTGGACCAGACTCTTTCCCCGGGAGAATGCAGGTATGCAGAATGGGCAAAAAAGACAAAACAAGCGTATCTTGGCCCAAAACTAAGACCCATGTCTGTCACTGATGCCTCCAAAAAATTGTTGAGCCTTCTCGTTGCTATGAGCTTGCTGAGTCAACTGCAGGCCAATTCCTCGTCTGTGGTCCAAGCTGCCATTGATACGGTCATTTTGGCTCCTTTGGTACAAAGCCAGCAAAATATCGAATCGGAGCAATCTGCTTCTGACTACAAAGCAGAGGTAGCGACAAAGGTATTGAACGAACTCATGGCCGCCAATGGGCTGAAAACGGCTGTGCAGCCCCGTTTGGTTTTTCACGCCAGCATCACCAAAGGCAGTTGGTTGGAGGCCAGCTCTGCCAACATTCATTTGGAAGAGAGGGTGTATGACCTTTGCATCCGTTTTGGCCCCGATTCTCTCAATGCCTTGGCCAACATCCTGGCCCGACAGCTGTCCATCTTGTCGCATACGCCCATTCCGGTCAATCGCCTGGATGGCTGGGCGCACTTGCGCGGAAGTTTTTTGGCCTACACTGCCGGATTCAACCCGCTCAACATCAGCCAGGCCATTGTCACGGGATTGCATCGGCTGTATGGCTTGGAGGACAAATCTTTGCTCGACCAGCGATTGGAGGAATTGGGAGAGGCGGAAGACAGTCTGTCGCAGATGATTCGCCTATTTGAGGGAGCCAATTACCTGATGGTCCTCAACGATCCCCTGTCTGCCGTCAAGTATTATGGACGCATTCTGACTGTCCACCAAAGCAGCGAGTTGTACAACAATGCGGGGGTGGGCTCCGCCAGAGCTGCCATGAGTTTTTTCCCCAACAAAAAACTGAAATTTGCCTATCCACTGGAGATCGATCCCGACACCCGACTCAAGAGCAACAAAAGAGGAAGACTCAACCGACAAAAAGCAGCCAGAGAGCGATTGCTGAACAACGCCATGGTGTACTTGCAAAGAGCGGTGCAGCTCGATCCTTCCTACGTACCTGGATTCCTCAATATGGCTTGCATCTCTGCCATGAGAACTGACTACCCTCTGGCAGATTCTTTGCTCAACATCACTTTCAAGCTCGCTGAGCGAAGCAACAATTCCTCCGCAATTGCAAGCATCAAAAACCTCAGAGGAATCATAGCAGCGGGGCAAAAAGACGAAGAACAGGCCAGCAGTTTTTTTGAAGAAGCCATCCAACTGGGCCACCTACAGGCGCAAACAAATCTGCGGGTCTTGCAAAACAACAAATCAGCAAAAAGAGAACTCTCCTTGTCCTTCAATACAGAACAAATTGAGAACATCTCTCTGGATGGATTCCTGGATGACCACCTATTTGCCCCTTCTGACATCATTCAAGTGACCCCCAAAACGCTTTTCAGTTGGAAGCTCTTTGCCGATTCGCGCGTCCTGCTCAACAAGACCGATTCTGGACTCAATTACACCCTTCTTCACCTCACCGGGCCTTACTACGAGGGCAAAACCAACGAGAAAATTGAGCTGCGGGACAGCTACGACGACATGGTACAAGCCTATGGAGATCCGGCCCGCATGGTCCCCCTCAGCAGGGGAACCATTGCCGTCTATCCCAAGCACCAACTCTGCTTCCGCCTGGATGCCAACCAACGCATCACCGAATGGTGTGTCTATCGAAAGCGCGGGCTGCAGTGATCAAGGCGCACTGGCTTGGAAGGCCATCTGGGTGCCCTCGCGCTGCAGCACCACCTTGCCACTGACCCAACTGCCCTCCTCGTACTCGCAACTCAGCAAATACAATCCACTCGGCAACCAGCTCAGGTCCAACTGATGCAGCTTGCCCTCCTCCCACAAAATGCGCTTGAGGATTTTTCCGGATAGATCGGTGAGAAACAGTTGCTTGATGGGACGATTGACTTGTATGGTGACCTCTCCCCGACTGGGGTTGGGATAGTACTTCCATTCAAATGGCTTTTTCCCTTTGCCTTCGGCTGGATTTGGCTTGCTCTGCTTTTGCTCCCACACTTGCAAGGGCTCGCCAATGGCAGCCAACACAGTTTCCTCCTCCTGGCATTCAGGAGCGTAGGTATACTGGAAAAGCAGGCGGGGGATCAAATCGTTGAGTTTTTCCACATTGTAAGAATCCGTGGAGGGCTTGAGGTGTGGGAGACCAATGCCGCTGTCGTCGGTGAGAAAAGTATAAGTTCCGTTGGTCAACAGAGCGGTGGAGCGCATCAGATATTCTGTGCTTTTGTCGATGCCACTGCAAGTCAATGGAACGATGCGAATCCCTTTTTGGGCTGCTGCCCGAATCTGTGCTTGCAAACGGGCGACCGTCGATGGATCGGAATGGGGCGGGGCATCCAGGATGAGGAAAATCACTCTGGCACGAGCTTCCTCGCTCCAACTCAACTCGTGAATGGCCACATCCAAGGCAGCATCGACAGCCTCTGGGACATCTCCTCCCCCGCGGGCATAGTTGTCGTCGATGAACTCGATGGTTTGGGCAATGTCGTCTGATAGATCGCTCTGGCGCGTCAGATATTCTTCGCCATGATCGCGGTAAAAGACGGCCCCCATCCTGAGGTCTAGCTGTGGCATGGAGTCTTTGAACTGACCAATGACATCTCCCAATTCTGTTTTGAGGTACTGAATTTCGTCCAGCATGGAGGCGGTGGCATCCACGACCCAAGCGATGTCTGTCTGATTGGGAACGGCGCATGCCAACGGCAATTCCAACACATTGAGTCCTTTGTGAAATTGCTTGGCCTTTCCAAAGTCGTGGCTCTCTCCCTGATGCTCCACCCGGATGGTGGTCTTGCCCTTTTGCCCCTCTCCCGTCGCATTGCTCCACAACTCTGCCTTGCCCGTATTGTCTGTCCGGGCCTCCCAGATGAGCTGGCCATTTTGTTCCAGGAAGACAGACGCATCGATGATGGGCAGGCCACTTTCTGTTTGCAACTGAAAACTGTAGCGTTCCAATGGGCGAATTCCCCAAGTCGTTTGAAACTGTGCCAACTCCTGCTCGGCGATGTCGTTCCACAACTCCCATTTGCTGAAGTCATTGATCTCTCCGGCCGTCAGCAAGCCCGCCTGGACGTTGGTCAATGGGGGGGCTGGCGAAACCTTCCGTTCTCTCGACGCTGCAATGCTTTCCCGATGTATGGAATTGCTGTAAGAAGTGGCATCTTGTTCAATCAGGGGAACACTGGCTGGCGATCTTCTGGCTCTCCTCTTTTTTCTGCCTGTTGTCGTCCTCCGCCTACTTTCTCTTTTGGCGACCACCACTTCTGCCAATAAGGCGACTCCCGAATCAAGTACAAATTTTCGCTTCTTCTTTGAAGAGGAAAGGTGAACCCGTTCGCACAATGTGTGGAAGCCCACATAACTGATGCACAAGCTGTCTGTCTCGCTCTTCAAAGAGATGGTGAAAAACCCATCAAAATCTGTCGCGACATAGGTACCCGAACCAATCGCGTGAATGTTGGCACTGATCAAGGGTTCGCCAGCGTCGTCTAAGACCTGTCCTTCAAAGAAAAAAGGTTGACCACAGGCAATCTGGGCCAAAAACAAACAACAAAGAAATGGGAATGCGTATTGAATTTTCATAAGGCGTGTTTTTATCTTCACAAATCACCCATTGGATGCTTGGAAGAGGCTGGATTACACACGCCCCGTGACATTTTTTTTCCTTTTTTTGAAAAACAGCCTGCTCAGCCTCATGCCAACAAGCCGATCAATTGGTCCATTCCCAACTGCCAAAAGTCTGAAACGACCAAAGAAGCCCCCTTCAACTCAGCTGCTTCGTGGGTGGTACTGATGCCGATGACGGTTGCACCAGCTGCCAGTCCAGATTGTACCCCGACAATGGAATCTTCGATGACAATGCAGTCCTTGGGGTCCAGATGAAGAGCGGCCGCCGCCTTGAGGTAGATTTCGGGATCGGGCTTGCCCTTGGAGATGTGACCAGAATGCAAAATGGCTTTGAAGTAATGGCGAAAATCCAGGCCATCAAGGATGAAGTCGACATTTTCGACAGGGGCAGAAGTGGCCACTGCCATGGGGACATCATATGACTGCAACAAATCCAACAAGGGCTTGAGACCGCTCACGCTTTTCATTTGCTTTTGGTAGATCGTGCGAAACAGCTCCTCTTTCTCTGCTGCAATCTGCTGAATGTCTTGCTCATTTTGTACGGGGATGAAATCGGGAATCCACTCAAAGTTGGGACGACCGTGAGCCCGGCGATTGATCTCCTCTTGGCTGTAAGACAGCCCGCGCCGCGCAAACAATTGGTGCAATGCTTCGTTGTGGGCAGGATTGGTATCTACGATGACGCCATCCATATCAAACAGAATCCCAAATGCTGACATAAATACATTTTTTGGTACCTTGCGAAGGTAAGAAATTACAAAGCGATTTTTTTGACAACCTCTAAGACCTGACGAATCATGTTGTACAGAACCCTCGGCAAGACTGGTTTTCAAGTAAGCGAAATCTCCCTCGGCACCTGGCAAGTAGGTGGCAAATGGGGCGAAGCGTTTGACGATGCCAAAGCGGATCACATTCTCAATACGGCCATCGACAATGGCGTCAACTTCATCGATACGGCCGATGTATACTCGGCAGGGATGAGCGAACAGGCAGTTGGAAGAGTGGTGCGCTCCCGCAGCGAACGCATCTACGTGGCCACCAAATGTGGCCGCCAACTCAATCCGCACACCAACGATGCCTACACCCCCGAAGCTCTCCGCGAATTTGTGGAACAAAGCCTACAACGCACTGGCTTGGAAGTATTGGACCTCATCCAATTGCACTGCCCACCCAGAGAGGTGTACTACCGCCCTGAGATATTTGGTCTGTTCGAACGGCTCAAAGAAGAAGGCAAAATTTTGAATCTGGGAGTGAGTGTTGAAAAAACCGAAGATGCCATCAAAGCGGCGGGCTACGACAATGTAACGACCGTCCAAATCATCTTCAACATGTTTCGCCTGCGCCCAGCAGAATACTTCTTCCACGTCGCAAAAATGCGCAATGTCGGCATCATCGTGCGGGTGCCATTGGCCAGTGGATTGCTCACCGGACGCTTCAGCAAGCAGACGAGCTTCGGCCCGCAGGACCACCGACAGTTCAACCGCCAAGGGGAAGCCTTCGACAAGGGAGAAACCTTCTCAGGAGTCAACTACGACACTGGCCTGCAAGCTGTAGACAGGCTCCGGCAATTGTTTCCCGACCACCAGGACAATCTCGCTCCAATGGCCCTTCGCTGGATCCTCGCTTACCCGGAAGTCAGCTGTGTCATTCCAGGGGCCAGCCGGGTTGAGCATGTGCTGTCCAACCTCCAAGCCTTGGAAGCTCCTACGATTACAGAAGCCCAATGGAAAGGCGTTGTACAGGTGTACGACGAGATGATTTTCCCCGAAGTTCACCACATTTGGTAGCGACTAGCCCTTTTCCTGGACTGGCTGGGCGGCTGACTGCACTTCTTTGGCCTTGACAATCATGAACAAGTTGCCATCGGATTTGTACAGCTTTACCTCTGGATGTCCCGCCGTGCCAGTGGATTGTTCGATCTTTAGATTTTGTCGGAGAATGTTGAACTTGTTTTTCTGCAAAAACTGCTCGACTTTTTGGCCATCCTTGGCATCATCTACTGAGGTATAGACGCATTGGTAATGGCCATTCGACAGGCTGCAATTGGCCTTTTTGAGTCCAGACCTCAATTGGTAGTCGTTGATCAGGGCCAATGGACTGCTGGATTGTGCTTGCTTGATCTTTGTGAAATCTACGGTCTTGTTTCTTTTGTACTGCTGGATTTTCTTTTGTCCTGCCATGGTTTTGGTGCCACTCGCTGTGGTGTCCAACTTCATGGGTTCCGGACTAGGAGATGGGGAATCTGTCACTTGTGCATCGAGGCCAAGGGAAAAGACCAGCATGCAGCAACAAAACAAAGAAAGGGTCAGGGGGTGAAATCTGTTGGTATGAGTCATGATGTGATGAATTGTAATTTGTAAATGCGCACCGGACGGGCAAGACTTGGCCTGCTGCCGGATCACTGCTTTGATCAAATCGAGAAGAGGGTGTCTATTGATGTGACGCATCTTTGCTTGCAAAAGTAACGAAACTATGGGGATAGTTGGTCTTTAGGGGGACGCAAATGGCCACTTCCGGACGCCAACTGACAGACAACTTGCCAGATTTGAGGCTTTTTCAGTATATTTAAGATCACTCATATACATAGCTAAGCTATCGTTTCCACCACCTAAAAATACTATTGCAACATGCTCAACCTTTCCATTTTTCTCGAAGACAGTGCCCGCCGCTTTCCCAGCAAGAATGCCTTTACATTCATGGACACCAGCCTGAACTACGCCCAAATCAATGGCGCCGCCAATCAAGTGGCCAACGGGCTCAAAGCAGCAGGCATCCAGCCGGGGGACAAGGTCGCCTTGAGTTGCTTCAACCTACCCTATTTTCCCATCGCCTATTTTGGCATCCTCAAAGCAGGTGGCGTCGTGGTACCACTGAGTGTCTTGCTGAAAAAAGACGAAATTGCCTACCATCTCCAAGACAGTGATGCCAAGGCTTACTTTTGCTTCGTCGGCACGCCCGAGCTTCCCATGGGACAAATGGGCTACGCTGGATTTCAAGAGACAGAAAGCTGTGAGCATTTTTACATGATCACGCCCAAACCGACCGATCCCTCTCCCATCGAAGGCACTGCCACACTCGGCAGTCTGATGGCTGGCCAAGCTCCAACGTTTGCCACTCATCCCACACAAGCCGAAGATACAGCGGTGATCATCTACACCTCCGGAACCACCGGACGGCCCAAGGGAGCTGAATTGACCCACTCCAACCTCATGTGGAATGCCAATCTGTCGGCCAACTTGTTTTCCATCTCCGAGGGGGATACCCAACTCATCGTCCTGCCTCTTTTCCACATCTTTGCCATGACCGTGTTGATGAATGCTGGCATCATGAGAGGAGCGTCCAGCATCCTGTTGCCCCGCTTCGATGCAGCGGCTGTCTTTGGTTTGATGCAACAACACGAAGTAACCATATTTGCAGGTGTTCCCACCATGTACTGGGGTCTGCTTAACTATACAGAAGACAAATTCGACTACAAGCAAATCTCCGAAAAGCTGCGCATCTGTGTCTCTGGCGGCGCTTCTCTGCCCGTACAAGTCCTCAAAGATTTCGAGGCCCGATTTGAAGTGCCCATTTTCGAAGGCTACGGCATGTCGGAAGGTTCTCCGGTGGTCACCTTCAACCACATGGACAAGGAGCGCATCCCGGGAAGCATTGGCACGCCAGTATGGGGTGTGGAGGTCAAGATCGTCGATGAAAACGATCAGGAAGTTCCGCGCGGCGAAAAGGGAGAGTTGGTCTACCGAGGCCACAATGTCATGAAGGGCTACTATAAGCGGCCCGAAGTCAATGCCAATACCCTTCGCGGCGGATGGATGCATTCGGGCGATGTGGCCATTCAGGACGAACAGGGCTATTTCTACATCGTGGACCGCACCAAGGACATGATCATTCGCGGTGGATTGAACGTCTATCCAAGAGAGGTCGAAGAGGTCATGATGCAGCATCCCGAGGTCTCCATCGTCGCCGTCATCGGCCTGCCACACGAAGAGTACGGGGAGGAAATCAAGGCTTGTGTGGTGCCCAAAGCAGGTACACAACCATCGGAAGAAGTCCTGCGTGCTTGGACCAAGGAACGCATCGCCTCCTACAAGTACCCCCGCGTCATCGAATTCATGGATGCCTTGCCAACCAGTGCAACGGGCAAGATCCTCAAAAAGGAATTGCGCAAGCGCGAGCTTCAGCTCTGATCTGCCGAGGCATTGGCCGAGCGGCGTTTTTTGCGGCCTCGACGCCACAGGCTGATCAACACCAAGGCTATGATCAACATGCCCAAGAAGGGCCAGATGTAAATGAGCCCAATGGCAAAACTGGCGAGGCTTTCCCATCCACTGTGGAAAGCCTCGCTGGCTTTGGCCAAGAATCCGTCTTCTGCCAAGGCAATTCCCTCCTTTTTTTGATACATACTCAAGTTGATGGTGCTCAAGCCAACGCGATTGTCGAGAAAGCGCATACGGCCCTCTGCCGACTCTATTTCCTCTTGAATCACTCGTATTTTTTCCTCTGCTGCCAATACATCTTCCACCGTTTTGGCCTTGTTGCGGAGGATGTCCACATAGCGGTCGCGGACAGCCTTTCGGGTTTTCAAGCGGATGCTGAGGTCCATGTACTCTTCTGTCACATCGTCGGTGGAAATGGTTTTGTTGTCCACCCGTTTGCCCATGCCAGCCAGGGTCGACAGCAGGGCAACGAAGTTTTTCTGGGGCACCCGAATGCGGAAATCACTGTTGGTCATGTAGTTGCGATTGGTAAAATTGGAGCTGGCCAAGAAGGCATCGTAGACTTGTAAACTGTCCTCTATGCTCTTGCTGATTTGATCGATGTCGTCCACTTCCATCCGCAGGTCCGCCGTCTTGATGACTTTCCGCTCTGGGCTTGGCATCTCTGGCTCTGCCTCTCCATTGCCCGCCAGATCAGCAGACTGATCGTAATTGAAGTCAAAACCTTTGGCACTTTCTACGGAAGGAGCGGACAAATTGCCAAAATCACCTTTGGTCTGACAAGCCGCCAGCAGGCACAAACAGAGGAAGAATGGTATTTTTTTCATGGTCTCAATCATTGATTTGTCTTAGAGCTTGTTCAGATTTAAAATTTTGAGCTGCAAATGACCCTGCCTGTCGGCAGGCAGGCCTTTTGGCATCATATCGCGTGAATTTTTCAAGTCGTAGCGCGGCTATGCCTTTCAAAATATCACTTATCTGATGCCAAAATCTTTCATTTTCGCAAATAATCCCAAATTCTGAACAAGCTCTTGGAAAAAGTCTGTACACTCTCTTGGATGCCGCAAGTCCTTCTTTTGCACACAACTGATCCCATTTTTGCTTTTTGTTAACAAAGTAGCTGCCAAGATCAACGCCTCTGCCAACGCTCTTTGTACCACTTGGGGATGAACATGCGATGGTAGCGCAGGCGGGAAATGGCATTGGGTTGAGCGTGATCGCCATTCCAACAGTGCTCGGCCCGATCGCCATAGTCTACCTCTCCGTCGTATTCCGTGGTCTGCAAAAAGTCTTCCATCAAGTAGACCGCATTGTTGAGGTAGTAATTGTCCATGTCGCCACAATAGATGTGGATTTTGCCTTTCAGCTTGGGACCAAGGGTTTTCCAGTCGCGTTTGAGGATGTAAGACAAGTCGTAGTTTTCCTTCCAATACTCGGCCACTTCCGGGTCAATCACGCCTGTGCGCTTGTCCCAGAGTCGCTTTGGGTAACCATCCTCTCCCACTGGCGAATAGACGGCTTCCCAGATGTCGAATTGGTCGCCAGAGCGATTGCGATTGCCCAGGGCCAGCTCGCGCATGTTCATGCTGTACATGCTGGCGGTGACCTGCCCCAAATAGTCGCGCCGGGCTGGCCGTTCAATGCGCCGAAAGTCTCCTTCGATGAAGTAGGCGTTTTTGTCCTTGTAAATGTCGAGCAGCATGTAGGCCCGAAAATCGATGGGATCGGGACAAGCCGCAAAGCAGCCATTGTATTCATCGGGATAAAATACTTGTGCGGCCAAGGCTTCCCATCCGCCAGTGGACCCTCCGTACAAAAAGCGGGCTTCCCCTTTGCCAACGCCCCGAAATTGCTTTTCGATGTAGGGAATCAGTTCATAGGTAATGGCATCGCCATAGGGTCCTAGGTTGGCAGAGTTGACCGCATAGGAATCGTCGTAAAAAGGATTGGCATGTTGTATTTTGATGGCCAATACCCGTGGGAAATCCGGTCCTGTCCAGGTCTTGTAAAAGTCGTAGGCCTCCTGCTGAACAACCCGGTTGTAGCCCTCCATCTGAAAGCGGTCACTGTACTCGGGCTTCAGATTGGGATCGGGTGGATCGGTGCGAAAGCCGTTGAAATCGCTGGGAAAGTGGCCGTGCATGATCGCCAGCGGATAGCGTCGATCTGGATACTCATCATAGCCCTCCGGCAACAAGACATGTGCGCCCAGATACATGGGCCGTCCCCAAAACTTGCTCAACAACTCACTTTGAATGCGAACGTGTTTGATGTATTTGCTGTCTTTGGGCGGTTCGATGGGAGGAATTTTCTGATCCAATACCAAGTCAATCTTTTGATCCTGGCCTTCTTTGAGGACAATCTTTTGCACCTGGCTGTACAGATTGCCCGGGGCCAAATTCCAATGTTGTCCTTCTCCCCGGTCCATGGGCAACTTCACGGTATGCCCGTCCGAGCGCGTGAAGGTTTCGTACAAATGCAGCAAGCCCTGTACGTAGTATTCGCCTGCCGGCACATCCTTCAACTGGTGGATGGGATAGCCAAAGGCATCATCTGACAAGGATTGTTCCTTGCTGCCCGACCAACCCAGCACATCCAGCCCAAAGACCAATTGACTGCCGGGATTGTCATTGACCTGAAAGCGCGGCTCGCGGCTGTCGTCTTTGGAGAGCAACAACAACAGGCGACCGTCCAAGGTCTGATCGGCCAATTCTGCGGGCAAGCGAACCGCAAAGGACCGACGGACAGAGGATTCCTGGCCAGTTTGTTGGCAGGCAGACAAGGTCGAGAGGAGCAAAAAGAGCAAGAATGCATTTCTCATGTGAGGTGATTTAGCGTGCGTTTGGATGCTCATTAAGGTACGCAAAAGTATGGGAAGCTGACCATGAGTACTGAAATTCCCCTATATTTGTGTCGCTGTCTCAAATTGAATCAATGTCCAAGTCCACGCCCACTGATGAGCAACTGCTGGAACGCATCCAGGCAGACGACAAGGCTGCCTTTCGGCTCTTGTTCGACCGCTACTACCGCTACCTGCTGGTCACTGTCAACAATGTGATCGGCCAGCCCGACTTGGCAAAAGATGCCGTGCAAGAGGTATTTTTCACCTTTTGGAAAAAGAGACAAGACATTCACATCAAGAGTGGTGTCAAGCCCTATCTGAGGCGAGCCGTCCTCAATCGAGCCTTCAACTTCCTCAAGTCGCGCAAGCTCGAATCCATGGAAGGGCCGGATTTGCCCGATCGGGAAGACGAAAGCCCCGATCCACAAAAACAACTCGAATCTGCTGACTTGGAGCTGATCATTCAGCAGGCCATCGACCGATTGCCAGAAAAATGCCGACTCATCTTTGTGTTGTGCCGCGTGGAGGGCTTGTCCCACAAAGAGATCGCCCAACAGCTGGACATTTCTACCAAAACCATTGAAAATCAAATGACAAAAGCCCTCAAGTTGCTCAAGGAGGCGGTGCAACCTTATGTCTCCAAGGGATTGCTGAGTTTGATTTTGCTGCTTTTTTACTAATTTTTTGGCCTTTGCATAGGGGAATGGCCTTTGCCAACTGTCTGGGGGATGAAAGCTTTTCTGTAAACAAACCAATATGGATGAAGATTTTTACATAGCATTGTTGTACAAACGCCTGGACCAACGCATCGAGCCGGAGGAACAATCCCAGCTGGAAGACTGGCTGCAGCGCTCGGAAGACAACCAACTGATGGCCGATGGCATCGAAAAGGCATGGCAGGCAGGAGGTCGCTATCAAAAACCCATCACGGTGGACCTGGATGCGGAATTCGATTTATTGGAACAGCGCATCGAAGCAGACGAAGCAACGAAACAAGCTCCCCGAATCCAAAGCAGAAGCAGAGACAATGCACAAAGGTTCGTCATTGGCTGGCGCATCGCCGCTTCCATCGCCTTGTTGGTGATAGCAGGCTGGCTGGCATCGCAGTGGATGGGAGGAAGTGCGGTGGAATGGCAACAGGCGCGCACCACTGGCGGCAAGATGGAACTGGCTTTGGAAGACGGCAGCAAGGTGTGGCTCAACGATCAGAGCTTGTTGGAGTATCCAAAACAATATGCAGATTCAGAGCGACGGGTAAAGCTCGAAGGAGAGGCCTTTTTTGACATTGCCAAGGAGGCAACACGCCCATTCATCATCGAGACAGTGGAAGGGACGGTACAAGTATTGGGTACATCCTTTAATTTGCGCAGTCGTGGCAAAGGACAACAATTGGAAGTAGAAGTCCACAGCGGCCGGGTTCAGCTGAGTCCAGCAATTGAGGGAAAAGAAGCCCTCCTTTTGGAAGCGGGACAAACGGGACTCTACGATCCACAGAGCGGCCAACTGGAACGCATCACCGATTTGTCGCCCAATGCAGCGTCCTGGCACAGCCGACGCCTCATCTTCATCGATGCCCCCCTGTCTGCTGTCCTGGAAGACATTTCGCAACACTTTGGCCAAGACATTCAATTGGCCAATCCCGACATGGCAAATTGCACGATGATCAACACCTTTGAAAAAGATGCCTCACTGGAGGATGTGTTGAACGCCATTGCCATCGTTTTTCAAGTAGAACATCAAATCAATGATACAGATGATGCCATCGTATTGAAAGGTGGCAAATGCAGATGATCAGACGTTTTTTTATTTGTTTGTTGGTCCTGAGCAGTTGTGCCTCTTCGCTGTGGGCGCAAGACGTACTGGACCAACGCATGGATTTTCGCATTCGGGATGCCAGCATCCGGGATGCCCTATTGGCTTTGTCTAGAGAGTCAGGGGTGAACATTGCATTCAGCAGCCAATTTTTTCCCGCCGATGAAACGGTAAGTGTGCGGGTGAAAGATGCCCGACTGGAAGACATTTTGCAGCGCATCATCTCCCCCCACCCCATCGCCTACAAGCTGTACAAAAAACAAATCTTTCTCTACCAAAAACCGCCTCCAGAACAACAGACCTTCACCATTCGCGGCTACATCCGCAATCGGCAATCGGGCGAAAACCTCATTGCCGCTTCTGTGTTTGCCAGCAGTCATCAAAAAGGAACCATCAGCAATGAATATGGCTTTTACAGCCTGACACTTCCCAAAGGATTTGTGGAATTGCGCTTCAATTATTTGGGGAGCCAGGAGGTGATCAAAACCCTTGATCTGCAAGCTTCTACCAAACTGGACATCGAACTGGAGGCCATCGTGGAGTTGGAAGAAGTCGTGGTGCGGCCGACCGTCGAGGGACAATTGACCAGCAGCCCCATGATGGTGGGCGAAGAAGTCTTGGCGGGCTATCAAAGCTTTGGGCCCGACCTGGGAGGAGAAAAGGATGTGTTGCGGACCACCCACCTGATGCCGGGCGTGCAAACGGGGGCCGACGGATTGGGCGGCCTGTACATTCGCGGCGGCACCAATGGCCAAAACCTCATGCTGTTGGATGGCGTACCTGTCTACAATGCCAGCCATCTGTTGGGGCTTTTCTCCATTTACAACTTTGGGGCCATCAGCAGTGCCCAACTCATCAAGGGCAACTTTCCGGCGCGATATGGTGGGCGCATTTCTTCCATCTTTGACGTGCGTACCAAAGACGGCAACCGCAAGTCCTGGCAGGCCAATGCAGGCGTTGGCTTGATGACGGGCCGATTCAGTGTCGAGGGGCCCTTGTTCAACAAAAAAGCCTCCATCATCCTCAGCGGCCGATCAACCCACAGCAGCTTTTTGTCCAAACCCATCATTCAGAAGGTGTACTTCTTTGAGGAAATCGACGGCATGGACGACGAGTTTGGGTCCAATTACAATTTTTACGACCTCAACATCAAATTCAACTGGCGGCTGTCGGAAAAAGACCAGCTGCTTGCCAGCTATTACAAGGGAGGAGATCAGTTCGATGGAGAATTTGAGGAGGAAATACCGTCGGAAGACACCCAGGAAATCACTGATTTGTATTTTGAAAACTTTCTGCAATGGGGCAATGAGCTGCTCAGCCTGCGCTGGAATCACCTCTTCAACGATCGCCTGTTTGCCAATACCCGCTTTTCCTACAGCACCTACGAAATTCAAAGTGCCATTTTGAGAGAAGTGGAATTTGAGGACAGTAACTTCTTTTCCTTTACCGAATACATATCGTCGATCACAGACATCGCCTTGCAATGGGATTTTGAATGGCACCTCACCCCCCAGCAGATCGTCCGCTTCGGTTTGGGATGGACCCGGCACCAGCTGGAGCCCTATGCCATTCAATTGGACAATGAAGAGCTGGACAACAACCCAGACTTGGAAGTCGATTCCATCGGCTTTGGCTCCTTGACCGAATTGCTGTCGGCCCCCTTGATCGAATCAGATGAATACCATTTGTATGGCGAAAATGAGTGGCAATTTGGAGAGCATTGGCAATTGAATGCGGGCATGCGCTTGTCTGCATTTTCCAATGGAGAAATCTTCTACTTCACGCCTGAGCCTCGATTGCATTTGCGCTACACCCCCAATGAAAAGTGGCAGTACAGCATGGGCGTCAGTCACATGGCCCAATACCTGCATTTGCTGTCCCAGAGTGGCTTGAGCCTGCCCAATGACTTGTGGGTCAGCTCCTCCGATGCCTTCCGCCCACAACGCTCCTGGCAGGCAGAGGTGGGCACGCGCTGCCATCCCTTGGAGGGTTGGGTGATCCAAGCTGATCTGTACTACAAAAACATCCAAGACTTGTTGTTCATCGACGATGATGTCGTGCCAGTAGATGTGGAAGAAGACCTGGACGATTTCATCTCTCCGGGCCAGGGGCAGGCTTATGGGCTGGAGCTGAGTCTGAAGAAAGAGCAGGGCCGCATTGGTGGCTGGCTCAATTATACGCTGGCCCGCTCCTCCCGGCAGCTCAGCACCCTCAATCTGGAGCGCGCCTTCAACTTTCAGCACGACAGTCGACACCAGATCAAACTGTTTTTGTACCAGCAGTTGGGCCAACATTTCAAGCTCGGCCTCAACTTCATCTACCAAAGTCCCCGCCCCTTGCTGGCGCTCAACAGCGAAAGCTCTTTCATCGATGTGGAAACGCTGGATGTCAACCCAGTGGGTGCCAAGAATGCCCGCCGAGGCCCCAGCTATCACCGCATGGACCTCAACCTGACGTATTCGCTCAAGCAAAAACGCCTGGCCCATACCTTTAAGATGGGTGCCTTCAATGTGTACAACAGGGACAATGCCGTCTTCCACCGGGCTTTTGCCGATGGCATTTCCAATGAATTTGACATTGAGGCAGTGTCCGTATTGGGCTTTACCCCTTCGATCTACTACGAAATCAAATTTTGAGGGGCGTCTTTATCCGTTGAGTTTTTGATCTTTGCTTTTGGCCAGTGCTCGGTACATGGCATTGGTGAATTTCCGGAAGAGTTGTCCCAGGTCTTCTGACTTGTGAGAGAGGATGATGTCATTGCCGGGGATGCCCAGCCGCATGTTGATCAAGTAGGTCTTGGGTGAGTTCCCCTCGGTATTGAGAAAGACATTGACGTAGAGGAGCTGATGGAATTTTTCGCTCAACTGGTACAGCTTCCATTTGATGAAACGCAAATACTTGTTGGGCAATTGAGCATTGTTTCTGATGATGATCTTCATAATTTGGTAATGATTTAGGTATTTGATCTTTGAGAGTAAGTATGAGCTTGTTTACAGTAGACGTTAAAAAAAAATCAGGCGGGTAATTAACGATTACCCGCCCACGTGTATTATTAGAGTATGAAATAGGATCGTATGTGTGTCTGTCGTGGGACAGCCTCACTCCGCCTCCGATCAGTTGCCACGTGTGCCACTGAGCTTCATTGGCGTTGAGGTTGAGGTGTTTTCTGTCTCCATGATCATTGGCAAGTCTCCGTCGGTGATGATGATTTTGGCATTTGGAGAATTGGCCAACTGCTGGAAGGCTTCGATGGATTTGAACTGTAGAATCTTCGCATCCAATCCCTCTGCAATGATCAGCTGTGCATCTCTGACACCCTCTGCCTCAATTCTCTTTTGCTCTGCTTCTCTTTTGGCTTGTTGGAGGACGAATTCCATGCGCTGGGCTTGCTGCTCAGCTTCCAGTTTGTCTTCAATGGCCCTTGCCAGGCTGCGCGGCAGTTGGATGCTCTTTAGCAATACCGCTTCTACTTCGATTCCTTTTCCATCCATCAGGACCATCATCTGGTCGCGAATGGCTTTTTCAATGGTGGCGCGTTCTCCTGTGTGCATGTCTTTGGCAAAAAAGCGGGAGGTGACATCCGCCACAGCAGATCTAAATACAGGTAATATCACATTCTGCTCATATTCCATGCCGATACTGCGGAGCAACTGAGGAGCCTTCTTTCCATCGATGTTGTAGAGGATGGATACTTCAGACAAAATGGTCAGACCTTCCTTGGACGGAATGGTCAATTCTACCTCCAGATTCTCCGTTCTCGTGGATACTTTGAGTACACGTGCTGTGAAAGGATTGTACATTTTCAAGCCTTTGTCATAGGACTTGTTGTCGTAGGAACCGAGCTTGCGCAAGACGCCTACCTCTCCCTCCCGGATGGTCGCACAACTGGCCAGGGAAACAACAATTGCGATAAAGAACACAGGCCTTAGGACTTTCCATACTTTCATAATTAGGAGTTTTTTAGAATGATCAAATAATTGACTATCAATATCTTATGTACATATAATTGGTCATAATCGAACTTTAGCTATCATTGCAAATAGTGTTGCTATCATTCGCAATTTACAACAGGAAAACCCTCACTTTGTTCGATGAAAAAGTAAAAAACTCAAGCCAACAATAGTTTTACTCTCAGAAGTGATAGCCATGCAACTTTTCGCGATTCTCGTTGTTGGTATTTTTGAAGAAATCACACATCATAAGTCATCGCACAGAATGGCCCTTGGGCTCTTTTTCTGTCGACCCAAAGAGTATGAGTATGAGAAGCATCCCATTCATTTTTGTCCTGATTTTGTGTCAAACATTTCTCAGCGCCCAAACGCGCCGCATGGCCAGCCCAGAGCAGGGCCGCACTTTCACCACCCAAAATCAAAACCGCACCATCCTGCCCATCCTCCAAATGGCCGATCGGCAAATCCGGGTATTGGATTACGAAAACGCATTCCTGACCCTGGAAAATGCTGTGGCCCAAAACCCCAATGCCGCCGAAGCCTTTCTGCTCAGGGCGAAGGTCAAGCACATCATCGGGATGAGCACAGACGCCGCTGTCGATGTACAGGAGGCCTATCGCCTCAATCCTTATGCAGCCGACTTGTATGGCTACAATGGCAACAGCGGACTTCTGAGGGTATTGTCTTTCGAACCGGAGCAAATCCTGCAGGAGTTGTCCACTTATCAAAAGATGCATTATTATTTCAAGGCATTGGACCAGCGGATGATGCAGCAAAAGGTGGCCAATGACGAGGCGAGTTGGCTGACTCAGATTCTGGAAAAATTGGAAGCTGGTGACTTGGAGGAAGCCCGCCAGTTGTTGGACAAGGAGATGGACAAGTACCCAAAATCTGCCATGGCACACGATCTCAATGGACTGGTTTTGGGATTGGAATCGGACAATGCGGCGGCGGTGAAAGCCCTCAACAAGGCCGTAGACCTCGATCCTGGCTATGCCATGGCCTGGTACAATCAGGGGCGAATCGAGCACAAGTTGGGCAATCTCAACAGGGCAAAAAAATCTTTGGACAGGGCCATCGAAATCGATGATCAACTCGACAAGGCCAGGTTTGAAAGAGCCCGCGTCCTCAAAGCCCTGGGCGACAGAGAAAGTGCCCTCGCAGATTACAATGCCATCATCAGAAATCAGGGAGAAAATTATGCAGAGGCCTATCTCAACAGAGGCTTGACCCAAAAGATGCTGGGCTTGTATGGCGATGCACTGACCGACTTGACCCAAGTCATTCGCGCCAATCCAGACAATGCCGAGCTGTGGAAAAATCGAGGCAACCTACACCTGCTGTTAGGTCTGAACAACAAAGCCATCGACGATTACAACCAAGCGCTCAAGCTGAATCGCTCCTATGCAGAGGCCTATTACAATCGCGCCATTGTACACTTGTTGTTCTACGACAAAATCTCGGCCTGTGCTGATTTGCAGGAGAGCATCGACTTGGGATTCGAGCGAGCGGTGGAAATGAAACAGTACTTCTGTACCGAATGACGCCATCAAAAGCAAACCTTTACCATTCTATTTTATATCAGGTGGAAGATGTCTCCAGGGCGTCTTCCATTTTTTTTGACCCCATTTTCACTTTTTTTCAAAAAAAATTCAAAAGCCATAGGGGAAGGACTTCTCTCAGCTGTCTGGTTATCGAAAACGCTTAAAAAAATTCACAGCGACTGGAACGGGCCGATCAATTGACACTTGATCGGGCGACCATCTCATTACTCAACCAAACATAGTAACAAATGATTGACAACCAAAAAATGATCCTGAGACTCACATCCGCACTCTTCATGGCCTGCCTGTTTTTCCTGACCGCTTGCAACAAAGACGAGCCCTTGGACTTGCAGAGCAGCACAAACAACGTCAACCAACAAGACAGTGACCGGAGCATTTTCCAACTGCAGCAACAACGCCAACTGAACGCCCCCCAATCGGACAGCACCGAAATCGAAGAAGAATTTGAATGTTTCCAACTCGTATATCCCGTCACGGTCGTTCTCCCAGGCCAAGGCAATCAAACTGTCAACAACGAAGATGATCTTTTCATTGCCATCGACAGCTGGTACGAGCAAAATCCCGATTCAGAAGAGGACCCCACCCTGGAATTTCCCGTGGAGGTCATCCTGGAAGATGGCAGCACACAACAAATCAATGATGAAGAGGCCCTTTGCGAACTGTTTGACCTCTGCTTTGAGGAGGAAGAGTGGGAAGAAGAAGATGACTTTTGCTTTGACATCGTCTATCCCGTCACACTGAATTTGCCCGACGGAAGCTCTGTAGAGGTCAATGACGACGACGCTTTGTACGATGCGGTGGATGCTTGGTACGATGCCAATCCCAACGACACCAGCGAGAATTTCAGCTTTGACTACCCCATTGAGGTCATTCTCGATGACGACAGCCGCCAGTCCATCAACAGCAATGAAGAATTGGAAGAGCTGATCGATGCTTGTGAGGAGGAATTCCACGAAGACTGCTTTACCTTCAATTTTCCCCTGACAGTTGTTCTACCAGATGGCACCACTTTGACAGCCGACAATGAGGAGCAATTTGAAGATGGCCTGGATGCCTGGTACGACGCCAATCCCGACAGCGAGGAAGATCCCCAATTCCAATATCCAATAGAGGTAACCCTAGACGACGGTAGTGTCCAACAGATCAATGATGAAGAGGAGCTGATCGACTTATTTGAAGAGTGCTACGGAGAAATCTGCCCGGAAGAGGAAGAAGGCCGCATGATCCGCCGCTCGCCTCAGACCACCGTCCAACGCGCAGCCATTGGATTGCAATAAAGAAAATAGCGTAGTCTGGAATCCATACGCATAGGTTCCGGGGGCATATTGCCCAGACTAGATACCATCCTGGCGATCTCCTTGTAGATTGCCAGGATTTTTTTGTCTCACATTCTGACCAGCGGCAGCAATTCCATTCTTTTCCAATCCCTCATTCAATGGAAGAGTGTATCTTTGGGAAAACGAACCCCCAAAGACGCTATGATTGCGCAAACCCTTTACATCACCGGAGGAATCGTGCTCAGCCCAGTCCTCCCCTTCATGGCCCTACAAGGCAAAAAGATCAGGGCCAATATGCAGGACCTACCCGATGCTGCCCCTCCCTACGAAGGAGAGGTGGGAGACAGCGGACACAGACTGCGCATTCTCGGCCTGGGCGAATCCACCATTGCTGGGGTTGGGGTGGAACAAATGGAGCAAAGCATCACCGCCCACATTGCCCGCCATTTGCAACGGCAACTCGACTGTCCCTTCCAATGGGAAGTCATCGGACGGAGTGGGTACACGGCCCAGAAGGTCAGTGAAGAGTTGGTGCCACTCATCCCATCACAAGACTACGATCTGATCGTGATCGGGTTGGGGGGAAATGATACCTTTTTGCTGACCAGTCCTCGCCAATGGCAAAAAAGCATCCAAGAGCTGATCACTTGCATCCGCCGCCAAGGTCACAAAAGCCCCATTTTGTTCATCAATGTCCCGCCGGTCCACGAGTTCCTCGTTTTCCCCTGGCACTTCAAATTGGTACTGGGCAGATTGGTGCGGCTGCACAGCTATGTCCTCAAGCAGGTCGCCTACCGGGCCGATCAGGTCCATTACATGCAAGACAAAATCCATCTGAGCGACATGATGCAACGGGTCCCCTACCCCACTCAACCGACGGATTACTTCAGCGATGGGGTGCATCCATCCGAGCTCACCTACCGACTGTGGGCCCAACAGATTGCAGAATTCATCCTCGAACGCCAGCTGATTGGCTAGGTTTTGTCACTTTTTTGAAGCAGAATCAACTTTCCTCCTACAGAGTCCATTTATTCCGCTACCTTTGCGCCCTATTTTGGCTGGCATCCAAAAAAAGTCGGCTTTGTACGAATTGAATAAAACAATATGAAGGATTTTGCGCGATTGGGCCTTTCCGATCCACTGGTGGAGACAATAGAAGCAATGGGATTCGAAACGGCGACCCCCATCCAAGCACAGGCCATCCCTCGTCTTTTGCAAAACGATACCGATTTCATTGGCTTGGCACAAACCGGAACAGGAAAGACAGCCGCTTTTGGTCTGCCATTGATAGAGCTGGTGGACGTAAAAAATCGGCAAACCCAAGCACTGGTCCTGGCACCTACGCGAGAGTTGTGTCTGCAAATCACCAAAGAACTCATGGCCTTTGGCCGCCATTTGCGCCAGCTGCGCATCGTATCTGTTTATGGTGGGGCAGACATCAAAAAGCAAATCACGGAAATCAGAAAAGGGGCACAAATTGTGGTGGCGACCCCTGGGCGCCTGCGCGACCTGATGCGGCGAAAGGTGGTAGACATCCGCCAAATCCAATATGTCGTACTGGACGAAGCAGACGAAATGCTCAACATGGGCTTCAAGGAAGAGATTGACGAAATCCTGGAGGATACGCCGGACGAAAAGCTCACCTGGCTGTTTTCGGCCACCATGCCCAACAGCGTTCGCCAGATTGCCACCACCTATATGAGCAAGCCCGTGGAGATGAGCGCAGGAGAGCGCAATACCTCCAACCGCGACATTGCCCACCAATACGTATGGGCACGCCCTTCTGAGCGCTACGACCTGCTGCGCCGCTTCATCGATGCCGACATCAACTTGTTTGGCCTGGTCTTTACCCGCACCCGGCGCGATGCCCGCGAGCTGGCCGAAAAGCTGAGCAATGATGGCTACAATGCCGATGCCCTCCACGGCGACCTCAACCAACGACAGCGCGACCTGGTCATGGACCGCTTCCGGCGACGCAAACTCCGGCTGCTCGTCGCCACTGATGTAGCTGCCCGGGGCATCGACGTCCAAGACATCACCCATGTCTTCCACTACAACATCCCGGACGACATGAACTTCTACACTCACCGAAGTGGCCGCACCGGACGGGCAGGTAGAAAAGGCATCTCCTTGATTTTGGCCCATCCCAAAGACAAGGGTCTCATCCGCATCTTGGAACGCCGCCTAAAGGTGCGCTTCGAACTGGCCACCATTCCCAGCAGCCGCGACATTCTGGAACAACGCCTGCACCGCTATTTCAAAAAAGTCAAAGAAACCACTCCCGATGACATTCTGGAAGAGTTCCTGCCACAGCTCATGGACGAATTGGATGAGTTGACCAAAGAAGAACTCGTTCACCGAATCGTCTCCTATTCCTTCCGCAAGTCTCTTAAGACCTTCAAGCAGTCCAAGGACTATGGCCGCCAAAAGTCCATGAACAACAAGGACAAAGGGAAAGGAAAAGAGAGGGACAGAGGGCGACAAAAAGAATGGGAATACGCGCCTGCCAATCGCAAGCAAAGGCGCCTGTTCATCAACATTGGCACCATGGATGTGTCCAACAAAGGAGAATTGCTCGATATCCTGTCAGAACACGCTACCATAGAACGCTCCGACATTGGCAAGCTGGAAATGAACAAGCGACACACTTTCTTTCAAATCGAGGAAGAGGCCGCTCCCAAGATCATCAAGGCTTTCCGCGACAGCTTCATCGACGGCCGCTCCATCCGCATCAATGATGGAGACCAAACTGGCAGAAAAAACAGAAAGGGAGAGAAGAAATTCAAGAAGAAAAAGGGAAAGAAGAGGAAGTAATCTTCTCCACAGCAAGCCGGACTCTTTCTTCATTGCTCAGATCTCCTTCCAAACGCAGGCAAGGACAAGACAATTCTTCCAGCCATCGCAGATGAAGGCTGATGTCTTTGTCGTCAAAATCGGGATTGTCGTATTGCTGTGCCCATTCCAAAAACTCTGCAGAAGTCTCCCGAATGATGGGATCAGTTTGCCAACGTTGCCCATACCGCTCCAGTTCTCTTTGTCGAAGTCGATGCATGCGAATGTGAGGAGGGATGCGCAGAAAAATTGCCAAATCGAAAGCAGTCATCCAATGGGCATTCCACCCGATTACCCCTCCACTGAGAACGAGATTTGGAACAGCCTCAAAATCGTGGCGAATGTTTGCCTGCCGCTCCACTGAAGAGTAAGGCTCTTGGTAGGGAGGATCAGTCTTTTTCCAATAATAGTCATCCGAATCCAGATGAGGCCAGCCCATCTCCTCAGCCAGTGAGCGGGCCAAGGTCGTTGTGCCAGAACCGGAGGCGCCAAAGACAATTGCTTTCATCGCAAGAGTTGTCAGCTCACCGCAGGCTGTGGATTGCCCAGGGCCCAAAGCATTTTCCCGTGGTTGACAATGGCTCCTCTGAAGGTGGGCACACTGTGGTAGGGAATGCCAAATTCCTCTGCTGTTTGGCGGACGATCTTGGACAAGGCCTTGTAGTGGACATGGCAAATGGTGGGAAACAAATGGTGCTCAATCTGGTAGTTCAACCCACCGGCGTACCAACCGATCAATTTGTTGGTAGGGGCAAAATTGGTGGTGGTCAGCAACTGATGGACCGCCCAGTGATTTTCCATTTGTCCTTCCTGATCAGGCAGGGGATATTCCGTTTGAGGGACCACGTGCGCCGGCTGAAAGATGATGCCCAGTATGAATCCACAAATGAAGTGCATGCTGAAAAAGGAAAACAACAACCAGCCCCAAGAGATGGGCAGCAGATAGATGGGAAGGGCCAAAATGTAGCCAAAGTAGAAAATCTTGGATAGCAACATTTGCAGAAACAGTTGGTTGTAAGAACGTTTTTCGTCCTTGCCCAATCCCATTTGCTTGTATTTGAAAAAGCGATTGAAGTCTTTGCCAGTTATCCAGGTGATGGTCATCAAACCATACAAAACCCAAGCGTAAATGTGTTGAAACCGATGCACTTTGTGGTGGCGTTGGTGGGGGGAAAAGCGCAGCATGCCCCTTGGGCTGATGTCCTCGTCCAATCCGTCGACATTGGTGTAGGAGTGGTGCAGTAGGTTGTGCTGAATTTTCCAATTGTAGGCACTCCCCCCGACGAAATCAAGCATGTATCCCAGCCATTTGTTGACTTTTTGGTTGGAAGAATAAGCTCCGTGGTTGGCATCGTGCATGATGGACAGACCGATGCCTGCCATGCCTATCCCCATGACCAGCCAAAGGCAGAAGATCAAAGCCGGATGAGTGACCAAGCCAGACAGCATCAGAAAATACGGCAAGAGGTACATGCTCAACATGGAGACAGTTTTGACCTTCATGTTCCAATTGGCGTGGCGGGACAAGCGGTTGCTTTTGAAATAGGCCCCTACTCTTTTGCGCAAGGTACGAACGAAGTCGGCATCTGCCTTTTTGGAAAATTTGATTGGGCTGAAGTTCGTCATGTGAACACTGTTTATTCTGATGAGCACCCAAACTAGGCAAAATATCTGTACCCTATGCCACCCACAGCTTGTTAGGTTAACAAAAATTACACATCCATTACAATAACCTTCTGCTGCTCCCTTGGTTGTCGCCTACTTATCTGTTTCCATCGAGTCAGAATCCCCGGCGTTTTTCGGGAGGTCCAAATGCCAAGCTGACGCCCGCTCGAAAATAAAAGGGATAATCGTTGAATTCTACAGGGCCAAGTCCGGTCATGGCATAGGGGTTGAGGAAGGCTCGCCTGCCAATGCGCCGGTAAAAGCCCACGCTCGGACCAGTGTACACGGGCCAATTGACAAAGGCAAGGATCGGTCCGTCAGGTCGAACGCGAGCGTAATTTTCGATGTACAAATATTTCAGCTCTACATGCCAACTGGCATAGCCTCCTTCAAAGGTCTTTCCCCCCCAAAACCATCGGCCCAGAAACTGTGCTTCCAGCAAATGGACATGTTGCGTTACCCCTGGCTCTGACGGGTGGCGGTTCCAAGAATAGTGATAGCTGGCAGACCACTGAAAGCTCATTTGTTTGTAGCGAGCCTTTTCCCGCCCCAACTCAATGCCAATGCCGGGATAGGTCTCATCGAGAAAGGAAGAAAGATTGAGGTGGGTGCTGAGTCCGGCGCGGTAAAGTACGTCCTGGGCTTGCAAGGAAAGTCCTGCCAATAGCAGGAACAGAAAGAAGGGTGTTTTCAGCTTCATACAATTTTTATTTAAGTGAAGTTGTTTAAAAACCATTTACGTGGCTGCAAAATGATCTGTAGAGTGATCTCTTCGGCTTTTTTTTCGCCCATAGCTATGGCTACGAACTCTAAAAAGAGCCTCGATCTAACCCAACATCTCTATTTTTCGCTCTACGCAACAATTTTTAGACAACTATCAGTGTGTGGGTACCTGTCTCAAACGGAAATCTACATCTTTCCACATTATTTTTAACTTTATCCTAACAAAATTGCCCACATCCTTGAAGACCTCACACCTCTTGTTCTCATTTCTATTCGCACTGCTCGCCTTGTGGCTGGCGGTGGGCTTGGCAGAAGTGCCCGCGCAGGTAGGTAGCTCGGTCCATCCCCAATTCAACAGCATGCAGAAAGGTGGTGTCTCCTTTGCCGAGCATCCGCTCCAACAAGGGCTGTCTCTGAGCATAGGGATTTGCATTCTCTGCATTTTTCTGTCGGTCCTCTACCTGGCCAAGGGATTTCGCGGACTGCGGACTGCTCAGAAGGCTTGGCTCGTCACGGGTGCGCTCTTGTATCTGGGCATCTTTGTGGCCATGAGCCTGTCGCATCTGCACTACTCCACCGGACCAGCGCCCAGCTATTTTGGCGGACTTCCCAGCCCGACAGCCTGGATGGTATATGGCATTTGGTTTTGTCCCCTCTTTTTCAGCATTGCCTATGTAGCCTGGTTCGACCAATGGATTTTTCCCCCCGAAGATCACCGAGTATTCGAGGAGATGGTCCGCAGGCGCCAGCGAGAAACGACCCAAAACCAATAAGCCATGGAGGAACTGCGCAATCCCATCATTTTAGGCTGTGTCGGCTTGTACATGTTGCTGTGCATCGTGGTGGGCATCTGGGCGTTGCGCCGGACCAAATCGACCCACGACTTTTTCATGGCGGGGCGCGACCTGGGCATTTTGGTCACTGCCTTTGCCGTCTTTTCGAGTACGTTGAGCGGGTTTGGATTTGTGGGTGGGCCCGGCTTGGTCTACCGCATGGGCATGAGTTCTTTTTGGATGGTGGTGTGCATCATCATGGGCTTCAACATCTCGTTTTATTTGCTGGCCAAGCGATTGCGGCTCTTGTCAGAATTGGGAAGCTGCCTATCGCTTCCGGATGTGGTGGCGCTCCGCTACGGCAAACGCTCCACGGCCCTGCTCACGGCCCTGGCCATCCTGCTGGGTGTCTTGGGGTATTTGGCCACCCAAATTTTGGCCATGTCTGTGGTCCTGCAAGACATTTTGCGAGCAACGGCGGTTCTGTCGGACATCAGTCTGGAAAGCTGCCTGGCCATCTCTTGCTTCATCCTGGTTTTCTACAGTGTCACGGGTGGCATTGTGGCCTCTGTCTATACCGATCTGATCCAAGGAGGTGTCATGATTGTGGCAGCGACTTTGGTGTTTTTTACGGTCTTGTTCACCTTCGATGGTGGCTTCACGGAGGTCAGCCAGACCATCGCTGCCGACGATCGGGAGGCCATCGGGCCTTGGGGAACGCTGGGGATGATTGGGTGCTTGTCCTGGTTTTTTGTCTTTGGACTCGGCGGATCTGGCCAGCCACATGTCATTACCAAGATGATGATGTACAAAAAGGTCAGCGATGCCCGTTTCATTTTGCCCCTGTCCATTGTCGGTTATTTGTTTTCTGCCTTGCTCTGGATCAGCATTGGGCTTGTCATGCGGGCCCTGGTACTGAGCGGTCGCCATCCGGAGTTGGCCAGTGCCGATGCTGCCGCCTCTCAGTTTTTGCAACACTACGCCCATCCTGTCTTGGCTGGGGTCGTCTTTGCGGGGTTGTTTGCCGCCATAATGTCCACTGCCGATGCCTTTCTCAACATCGGTACCGCAGCCGTTATGCACGACATCCCCAAGGCCCTGGGCTTCCAGCTGGCCAATGGGCTGTCTTGGGCGCGCATCACCACTGTGTTGCTGACCATCCTATCGGCCCTCTTTGCCCTCTACAGTGGTGATCTGGTGGCCATACTGGGGGCCTTTGGCTGGGGTACCTTTGCGGCGGCCATCGTCCCTACCGTCACCATCGGCTTCAACTGGAAGCGCGCCACGCCCCTGGCGGCCAATGTCGCCATTGTCAGCAGCCTGCTCATCAATTTCCTGGTCAAACTCTACGGCATTTCTCTGCCGTACAACATAGATGTCGGGGCACTGTCTCTGGCTGTTTCCTTGCTTTTGTTTTTTGGCATTTCCTTTCTCTCCCCTCCTCCTGCCATCGATCCAGATGTGGAGGCGGTCATGGACATGTAAAGCCAATGATAAATCGATGTAAATTCCAGTCTGAATTCAGCAGCAAAGCCTTTGGAGAGTGAGCAAAAATCCCTAGTTTCGATCCCAATCTACTGACAAAACAAAAATCACCTTGCCATGACAGCATTTTTCGGAGAATTGATCGGTACTGCCATGCTGATGTTGCTGGGAAATGGCGTGGTGGCCAATACCTTGCTCAAAGACACCAAAGGACATGGGGCTGGTTGGCTGGTCATCACCATCGGCTGGGGCTTAGCGGTCTTTGTTTCCGTCTTCATTGTGGCCTCCGTCAGTGGCGCCCACATCAATCCGGCTGTCACCCTCGGCCTGGCCATGGCAGGTACCTTCGACTGGTCTTCTGTGCCCGCCTATTTGATCGCTCAATTCATCGGAGCCGCCATCGGTGCTTTGCTGTGCTGGTTGTTGTACAAACCCCATTACGATCGCACGGAAGACAGCGATGCCATTCTGGGCACCTTTTGCACTGGTCCTGCCATCCGGGATGCACTCCCCAATTTGTTTTCCGAAATCGTGGGGACCTTTGTGCTGGTCTTCGCCGTGCTGTTCATCTCTGGCGCCAAGGTGGGTGAGACAGATGCCTCGCTGGGAGCCCTGGATGCCCTGCCAGTGGCCTTGGTGGTCCTTTGCATTGGCATTTGCCTGGGTGGCCCCACTGGCTACGCCATCAACCCGGCCCGCGACCTCTCGCCCCGCATCATGCACGCCCTTTTGCCCATCCCACACAAGAAGTCCAGCGACTGGGCCTACAGCTGGATTCCCGTCCTCGGCCCCATCATCGGAGGGATTTTGGCGGGCTTGACCTTTGTGGCTCTTTCCTGACCCTCCCCCATCTGTAAGCTGCTAAACTTTTGGAGCGATTTAGAGGTTTACATTGTGTCAATTGTCTTCTAGCCTTCTTACATTTACATCGCACAGGGGTCAGCGTCCCCGGTTGCGACACGCAAAAGCTAAAATTTCTGAGGAATGATCGTTTTACTCTCGCCAGCCAAATCGCTGGATTACAGCCCCACAGAGGTCAAAGACTACAGCATCCCCCGCTTGCTGGACAACAGTGAGCAATTGGTTAGCTCTCTGAAAAAACAATCCGTAGGTGGTCTGAAGAAGCTGATGAAAGTCAGTGACAAGATTGCTGCCTTGAACGTCGAGCGCTACCAACAATTTCAGCTGCCGTTCAACCCAGACAATGCCAAGCAAGCCATCCTGACCTTCAATGGTGATGTGTACACTGGTCTGCAGGCCGCTACCTTTGACAAGAGGGATATGAAATTTGCCCAAAAGCACATCCGCATCCTGTCTGGTCTATATGGTCTGCTCAAGCCCCTGGACCTCATGCAGGCTTATCGGCTGGAAATGGGGACTTCCCTCAAAACCAGAGGTCGCAAGAATCTGTATGAGTTTTGGAATGAACGCATTACCGAATTGATCAACGAAGACGCCAAGACTTCCAAAAGCAAACTCATCCTCAACCTTGCCTCCCAGGAGTATTTCAAGTCTGTCAAAGCTGATTTGTTGGATCGGCCATTGCTCCATGTCCACTTCAAGGAGTGGCGGGATGACAAGCTGAAGGTCATTTCCTTCAATGCCAAAAAGGCACGCGGTGCCATGGCACATTTGATCGTGAAGACCCGAATCAACAAAGCAGAAGAGCTCAAGCAATTGGATGTTGATGGCTATCGCTACCAGCAAGAATTGTCGGACGAGCAAAATTTTGTCTTTGCCAAGTGACCAAATGACATTGCAGTGGCTGATTTTTTCTGTTCACCAGCGGCGACAGCAGCCTCTAGCAGGCCAATGGAACTGCCCAAACCTGAAAGTCATGCCCATAAAAATGCTCTTTCTCCTGCCACTCGCTCTGCTTGTGGGAACCCTTGATGGTTTTTCGCAACAGTCCTATCTCTTTTGGATCAATACAGACAAGGGCATCGAACGTTCGGCCATTGACGGCAGCGGTCGACAGCTCATTTTGTCCAAGGAATGGGTTCGACCACAAGGCATTACTTTTTCTGCAGAAGAACAAAAAATCTATTGGACAGACTGGGTCAATGACAAAATCCAACGGGCCAACTTGGATGGCACTGGGGTGGAAACACTGCTAGACCAAGGCTTGGACCAGCCCGAAGGCATCAGCGTGGATGTCAAGGGGGGCAAAATGTACTGGGTGGACAGTGGTACCCACAAAATCCAGCGGGCCAGCCTGGATGGCCGCCAAGTGGAAGACCTCGTCATATTCGAAAATGCCAACCTAGACGGCATTGCACTGGACCTGGACAGGGGCGAGATGTATTGGACGGAATGGGGCGAAGGAGCAGCCATTGGCAAGATCAAGAGAGCCAAGCTGGATGGCTCTGATGTCACGACCCTGGTCAGCATCCGCAATGGCTTGCTCAAGGGTTTTGATCTGGACTTGGAGGAGCAAAAAATGTACTGGACCGACTGCGCTTTCAAAAAAATCCAACGGGCCGATCTCACGGGAGACAACATGGAAACCATCGTGGGGGAACAGCTTTCGACCCCTAACAGCATCCGCATCGACACAGAAAACGGCAAAATGTACTGGTCAGACCTTGGCTTCAAACGCATCCAGCGGGCCAATTTGGACGGAACCGAGCGGGAAACCCTGGTGGAAGAGGACCTAAAATCGCCACAAGACATCGAATTGCGAATTTGTGCGGGCATCAGCGGTCTATTGGGCGGCCAATCCGACTGCGATGCGGTCACCAGCCTGCAAAACCCCGCTGCTGTCGCCTCCATCCAGTTGTCGCCCAATCCAGTCCGGCAGCTCCTTGAGATCAAATATGCCGACGACTTGTTCCGCCAAGCGCGCCTGTACAGCGCCCAGGGCCAGCTGTTGCAAGAATTCCCTTTGCGGAGCCAACCACAGTCGTTTGACGCCTCGGGGCTGGCACCAGGTTTGTACCATTTGCAGCTTGTATCGACCTCTGAAGGGGTGGTTGGCCATCGGTCATTCGTCAAGATTCCATAGCCATTGCATACACTTCATTGAGAGGTTCTGTATATTTGCGCCAACATTCAAACCCTTTGGCATGTACACACTTCTGATTGTCTTTGTATTCTTGTCCATCTGTTTTTCCTTTCTCTGCTCGATTTGGGAGGCCGTTTTGCTGAGCATTCCTCCCTCCTATGCGGAGGTCAAGTACCAGGAAGGAAGTCGAGAAGGAGAATTGCTCAAGCGTTTCAAGGAAGACGTCGACATCCCACTGTCCGCCATTTTGACCCTCAATACCATTGCCCACACGGTGGGAGCCATCGGAGTGGGTGCACAAGCCTCTACCATTTGGGGAACCAGTTCCATCGTGGCAACTGTTGTGGTCCCGGTTTTGATGACCCTGGCCATTCTGATCTTGTCCGAGATCATCCCAAAGACCATCGGGGCAAGCAACTGGAAGAAGCTGTCGGGCTTTACTGTCAAATCGCTCAACATCATCATTTGGTGTTTGTACCCCCTGATTTGGTTCAGCAAGCAGATCACCAAGTTTTTCAAAAAAGCAGATCAAGGCAGTGTACTGAGTCGGGCCGACTTTTCTGTGATGGCCGACATCGGGATGCGCGATTCTATTTTGGACAAGGGAGAAGGTGAAATCATTCAAAACCTGCTCCGCTTCCGCAACATCAAAGCCAAGCACATCATGACGCCCCGCACAGTGGTCATCGCCGCCCAGGAATCCATGAGCATTCAGGAGTTTTACGAAAAGCATCCAAAGCTGCGCTTCTCGCGGGTGCCTGTGTACGAATCGACCATTGACCAGATCACGGGCTATGTGCTCAAGGATGTGGTGCTCTCCAGTTTGTTGGAAGGCAAAGGAAACGAGCCCCTCAAGAGCATCAGCCGCCCCATCAACATCGTTGGGCGGGACACATCGCTGCCCATTTTATTCAACTTGGTCCTCGAAAGACGCGAACACATCGCCTTGGTGACCGATGATTTTGGTGGCATGGCAGGCATTGTGACCATGGAAGATGTCATCGAGACCTTGTTGGGAATGGAGATTGTCGACGAGATGGACAACATCGAAGACATGCAGATCCTGGCCCGGCAAAAGTGGAAGAAGCGGGCGGAGCTGATGGGTTTGGTCATTCCCGAGGAAGAGGCGGCTGATCTTCCTCCGGATGAGGCGCAAGAGTGAGGGCTTTCTGGTGACTATTGTGTCTCCATGTGGAAGTTCCATTTCTGTTAAGACGAATGCTGCCAATCACATCATCGCTATGCTTCTTTGGCAGCTGAGACTTTGGTACTTATACAACACTTTTCTACTAGGGTCAAGATAATTAAAATCGGTTTTTCCGAAAAGTCGCTCTAAGGACTCTATTCCTTGCTTTGCCTTCAGCAACTGTTCATCTTTTGCAATTGGTATCAACCAATACAATTTGATGGTTCTATCTCCAAATCTGAAATCTTCCAAGTTGGGGCCATCTAAGTAAATGCAAAGAGTATCTATTGGGCTACCTTGCTGATACGCTACTATGCAGTCATTAGAAGTCCTTTTAAGTACAAATGCTTGTTTGTCTGGAATAGCCCAAAGGAGTAAAATAAACATCATGAATTTTCCAATTGCTTCTTTATGTGATTTTTTAAAATTTTATGCTAGGTGGTCGTTTCGTAGGTAAGGGACTTAAGGGTTCTAGTTTTTTTCGCTGTTGTACAAATCTTGTTTTAACACCCATTTTACTACTTCCTCCTGATTGTTTGAATAAGGTTTTATAGGAAATGCCGTATACTGGATGTCTTTTTTTTGCCCAGTTTTTGCCACCGCTCAATATCAACTCTTGAGCTTTTAAGATCGTATGATTCATGAGCTATGGATTTTGATCTAGCCTTTCAGCTCTGAGGGCTAAGCTGTCAATGTCAGAAACTGCCTGATGATTGATTGATACCTTGGTATTTGTTCACTGCTGAAATGATCATTGATTTGATCTAAAATATCCCACAGGAATCTTTTGTAGAGTTCATATTTGTCCAATCGAAAGTATCCTTCTGCACCGAACAATCTTGAAATTAATACAGAAAAAGTACCTTTCACCTTCGGGGAAGAAAAGATTGATTTTCCTTTTTTTTCGATGAGCGGAATGTCTGTAAACTGTTCTTTCTGGACAATCTGTTCCAACTCTGTTAGCCAAGCCAGATAAGTTTCAATCTCTGAAGGCTTTTGTTCAAATAATAGATTTCTGACAATTTGAATGACCCACAGGATGGCGCTGTGCTTACCTTGTCTTTCGAGTTGAGAGATCAAGGGAGATGCCCAGTTTGTTTTTCCCATTGCTGCGAGGGTGTGAGCTTCGGTTGAGTATGGATTCATGGTAGTCAGTTGTCTAGGTAATTGTAAGAATAGGTTCTGTTTTACTGTATCTTACTCGAAGCTTTTTAGTAGTCTTACTCCAACCAATCCAGTCTAAAGTCACTGCCTAACAGCGGTCAGGCTCATTCAACTCCTTCCCATTGTACTGATACTTATTCCCCCACTTGTCGTAATCCTTTCTCATTGCACTGATATTCATTACTCATCATTTCTTGAAAAGTATTTTACCCAGTATGTTCTTCTTTCATCGAAACATTCTTGGTGAATAATGTAATGTCGTTCTCTATCAGTTGACGGAAATTTTTCCTTGATGACAAGAAGTTTATCTCTTTTTCTGAAAAATGCTTTTGGTCCCTTATGACTTTCACACCTGGTAAAACTTACTGGATCATTCATATATGAATAACTTATGTACTTCTTGATCTTTCCATGCTTAAAAAACAAAATAAAGTCGTGTTCTTCAGTAAAAAAGTTTGTCTCTATATTTTCTGGTAACTCACTAGTCTCATTTCCAAAGCATTATAGTAATGATTCTCCTGCAATATATCTGAGAAGAAATAAGTACAGGGTGCAGCGATATTATTAATTATTCTATCCTTGCAGGAAGTACTAAAAGCGGATAGTAAGATAAATAAGACTGGTGATTTAATCATTGTTTTCATTTTCTAAACCACTTTGAATTAAGTATAGACACACTTTATTGAACTATCCCTAAGAAAAAATCCAATTAATTTTTACTGCATTCTTCTTCACATTTTAATGATGAATAATCTCCTCTAATACCATTCTCATTATGCTAATTATTATTCATCACTTTTCGAAAAGTATTTTATCCAGTATGCTCTTTTTTCATCAAAACAATCTTTACGAATAATATAATATCGTTCTCTACCAGCAATAGTTCGTGCAGGAAAAAGTCCTGATTTGGTATAAAATAAAAAAGGTCGTAATGTTGAGTTACCACACAAAACCTTACGACCAGATGAGCACTACAAGAGCACTCGAACAAATATTCGATAAATTAAGCGGAACTACCAAATGGCAACTTGATTTTTTCATAGAGGTATTCGATTTAATTTATTCTATACAAGGCCGGTTCAATTTTCAGAACCTGTGTCGATATAGCCAACTGAACGAATCGACGTTCAGAAGGAATTTTCAAAAGTTCTCTGCCAAAGGCAGACAGGATTGACTGGTTGGATTTTAATTTTCAATTGATCAAAATTGCTGGAGTTGATTTAGAGGATGAAGTAATTGCTGCAATGGATTGTAGCTTTATCACCAAATCCGGAAAGAAGACTTATGGTCTTGACCGATTTTGGAACGGCTCTAGGGGTAATGTAGTGTACCCCAAAAATCGAACAACAGATTAAGGTCCTAAAAAACCTTAAATTTGTATATGGCAAAGCGTAAAAC
>JBCBOS010000006.1:0-320212 GCA_039821145.1 Bacteroidota bacterium
ACTATCCAAATCGACACTTGAGTACGACAAAGGAGACAAGTTTTATTTTTACCGACAGATTCCCAGTCTTCAGGAATACGTATTGATCGAACAAGATAGACATGTAGTAGAAGTGTACTTCAAAAAAGACAAGATGGAACTGTGGAGAATTTCAAGATACGACGGAATTGACCAAGCCATTGTTCTTCAGTCATTGGGCATTACGATAAGAATGCAAGACTTGTACTTTGACATCGACATAAAATAAACCATCCCCCCTACTTGCGCAAAGCCCGCCACAAAATCTGAAGTGGATGGAGGGCCGCTCTCTTCGTGCCATCCAATATCTGATGCCGACAACTGGTCCCTGGAGCCGCAATCCAATCTTCTGCCGCCGCCCGCCGCACCGCAGGAAACAACACCAACTCGCCAATCTGCTGGCTGACAGCATAGTGCTTCTCCTCATACCCAAATGAACCTGCCATGCCGCAGCAACCCGACGGAATGACCTGCACAGTATGCCCATCCGGAATCCCCAGCAAAAAGGCCGCATCCTCCACAGACGCCAGGGCCTTTTGGTGACAATGGCCATGCAAATGAATGTGCCTTGGTTTGGCATCAAACAAGTCGGCGGTCCATCTTCCCTGTCGAAACTCTTCCACCAAAAACTCGTCGATCATCCAGCACTGTTTGGCCAAGGCTCGGGCCGACTCCCTCAGTGGCTCCTCCACCAAACGAGGGTATTCATCGCGAAAACTCAAAATGGCAGACGGCTCAATGCCCAACAGCACATCATCCGGGCTCATCAGCTCGGAAAAGGTGCGCACATTGCGATTGGCCAGCCCCTTGGCCTGCAGCAACAAACCCTTCGACAACTGGGCCCGACCGCTGGCCGCATGCTGGACCATGCAAACTTCATAACCCAAATGCCACAGCAACTGCAAGGACTCTTGCCCGACTTCTAGATCGTTGTAATTGGTGAATTCATCGCAAAACACATAGACCTTACCCAGCGAACGACCTGACTGAGGAGCCGTAGACCGAAATCGAGACCACCATCTGCGCAAACTCGTGTGGCCCAAAAGTGGCAGCGAGCGCTGAGGAGCAATGCCCAAAAATCGCTTGAGGAGGCCACTGCTCCAGCGAGCCGACAGGAAATAATTGGTCAGTCCCGGCAGCAAACTTCCCCAGGCATTGATGCTGGCAATGTTGCCCACCAAGTGATCCGACAGAGGCCGCCGGGTGGATTGGTAGTACTGGTGCAAAAACTCAATTTTCAAACTGGCCATGTCTACATTAGACGGACATTCAGACGTACAGCCTTTGCAACCGATGCACAAGTCCATGACCTCTTTGAGTTCTGGATGAAAAAAGCGATTGGACTGTGTGGATCGAGTCAGCATTTCCCGCAGGACATTGGCCCGCCCACGGGTGGTATCTTTTTCGTCGCGGGTGGCCTGATAGCTCGGGCACATGGTGCCGCCCGCCTGCGGAAGCTTGCGACAATCCCCAGAGCCATTGCACTTCTCTGCCGCCCTGAGGATGCCCCCTGTGGCTGAAAAGTCCAGTACCGTCTCAATGTCTGGCGTAGCCATGTCTGCCTCGTAGCGCAAATCCTCGTTCATGGGAGGCGCATCCACAATTTTGCCGGGATTGAACAAATGGTCGGGGTCCCAGCAATCCTTGAGCTGCCGAAACAAGTCGTAATTTTCCGCCCCCACCATCATTGGCAAAAACTCTGCTCGCACCCGGCCATCTCCGTGCTCCCCACTCAGAGAACCCCGGTATTTTTTGACCAGCCTGGCAGAAGCCTCACTGATGTCGTGAAACAGCTGTCGATCTTTGCCCTGCTTCAAATCCAAAATGGGCCGCAGATGCAGCTCTCCAGCTCCAGCATGGGCGTAATACACTGCCTTTTGTCCAAAGCCCTCCATCATCTCACTGAACTCCTCAATGTAAGTGGGCAAATCCGCTATGGTCACGGCGGTATCTTCTATGCAAGCAACTGCCTTGGCATCTCCCGGAATGTTGGCCAGCAAGCCAAGGCCCGCTTTTCGCAACGACCAAACCTTGCCGGTATCTGGCGGAAAGACCAATGGATGGGCGTAGCCGAGCTGCCGATTTTGAAGATCTGCCACCAAGCGGTCGGCTTGGGCGCGGGCCTCGGCCTGGGTATCGGCTCGAAATTCCAGGGCCAGGACAGCCTGTGGGTCTCCCTCTAAGAAAAAGCGATACTTCTCATATTCGCGATGGCCCTTGGTGCAATCCAGGATGACTTTGTCCATCAACTCACAGGCAAACGGCTGATGCGACATGGCCACTTGTACGGCCAAAAGACTTTCTTGTATGCTGGTAAAATGAGTGGCAAGAACAACGCCCTCCGGGGCTGGCAAGGGATCGAGCTGCAATTTGATCTCGGTCGTAAAGGCCAGGGTGCCTTCTGAGCCACAGAGGAGTTTGGAAAAATTGAATGGTGTCGGACCTTCGTCAAATGGCTCGGACTGCATGAGGATGTCCAAGGCATAGCCCGTATTGCGTCGGTGAATGTCTGGCTGCGGAAAGGCAAGCCGAATTTGCTCCCGTTTGTGGGCATCCCCGAGTGTTGCTGCGATTTGCTGGTAAATTTGCGCCTTGCGACCAGTCCCCTTTGCATTTTGTAGAAATTGCTCCCGGGATTCCGGACCGAAGGTGACCACCTCTGAATCGCTCAGCACCGTGCGCAGTTCGAGCACATGTTCTCGGGTGGAACCGTAAACAATGGACGTACTGCCGCAGGAATTGTTGCCCACCATGCCACCGATCATGCAACGGTTGGCCGTCGAGGTGTTGGGGCCGAAAAACAAGCCATGGGGCCGAAGTGCCTCGTTGAGCTCGTCGCGAATCACACCTGGCTGCACGCGCACCCACCCCTCCTCTGGATTGATTTCCAAAATGCGATTCATGTATTTGGACACATCGACCACCAACCCACTACCCACACATTGGCCTGCCAGAGAAGTCCCCGCCGAACGGGGAATCAAAGAAACCTTGTGGGTGTTGGCAAACTGGATCAGCTTCCGAATGTCTTCTTCGTGTCGAGGCAAGGCCACAGCAAGTGGCAACTCGCGATATACAGACGCATCAGTGGCATACAATATCTGATCCAACGGATTGAACCGAAGTTCTCCGTCCAGTGCATGCGACAGCCTTTGAAGGTGATGGATCATATTGAATCGTTCACCTTCAAAAATAGCAATGAATTAAGAATAAATCAATTCCCGAGTCGGGAAAACAATTTTGTGTTGTGTGTGAGATTCTGTCGAGTAGTTTCCTCTCTGGGAGAGGCCGCCAACGGCACGCGCAATTTACTTGGCAGGGTCTACGTCGCCCCAGTTTTCTCCCTTTTGAATTCTGCTGATTTGCGTTTCGGTCACACCAAATTTTTTGGCGATGACTTTCTTTTTGGTCTTCCCTGAAAGCAACCACTTTTTGATGAGACTCACTTGTGTCTCGGTCAGTTTGATTCCAGAGTTTTTCTTGCGCACGATGCCGAGTGCCTTTTCTCTTTCGTCAACGTAATTGATCCATTCCTCTTTGGTTGCCCAGTAGAGGTTGAGCCATTGGTTGTTCAGCTTGTTGTAGTCTTTGTGCAAGACGTACGTGTGTTCCGGTGAGGGGCTTTCGACGAAGTGCTCAGCGACAAATTTGTGGGGAAAGATGTTTTGGAAGCCTTCTGTCAGGCGCACATTTACTTTGCGCAGACCTCGGTTGTCCAGTGTCCCATTGACCAAATATGCATTGTCGTTGCGCTTGTCCACAGCTTTAACCCGACCGTAATTGGAAACGAAATATCTGTTTCTCTTGGTCGGCTTTCGAAAGTGAAATTCCACCCATCGCTCACCGACGAATGGTTTGATAGGTAAATTCATTGTAAACGCTCTTTGTTTTGTGTCTCAATAAGCCAGATTCCTCCACTAGCAAGTGGGGTTACTCTGTAGTCTGAATAACCTAATTCGAGGATGCTGAAAGTATCATTAAGAGGACGCAAAACGGAGAACCGGCCGTCTTACATCGAGGTTACAACAAATAAAACAATAAACTTACGTGAAAGATATGGAAAGGTGCCTGACCATCTCAGTTGTCGATTTTTTATAAGTTGAAACCATTTGCGCATAAATATAGAAATTTTCAACGAAAAAATAAGCTTCTATCGGCAGATTTGCCCATATCAGAACAAAATTGCATTTGGATCATAAAATAACGAACGTTTGAGTTGCCAGCCCTTTTCTTTCTGATGCATCCATATCTGCAGATGCCGATTGCTGAAAATTTTCTTCAACTCTCCTCCCTCTCCCACTTGTCGTATGGTCCAGTCGAGCAATACATAGCCCAAATCCCGGCCCTGCAGTTGTTCTACCACCCGACCCTCTACTTGCAGTCCGTTGTTTTGGTAGTTTTGAATGATTTGATCAATCAGGACTTGCTTGCTGGCGGGCTTCAAAAGGGGCGCCAAGCCTTGAAATTCATCTGCGTACAGCTTGTCCAGGCAGCTTTCCTCTACTTGATTGAGACAATTGACAAAGGATTGGACCGCCACTTCCAACTCCTTGGCCAAGGATGGATCGCTGGTCGATAGCTTGGACCGATGGCAGCCTGCCGAAGAGAGCAGAACGCAGGCCAGCAGACAAATGCCACTGAGTATTCTCCACTGACTCATCATTTGAACAGGGTCTTGCGTCCGTAAATGGAGCAGATGGGACATTTGTGTGGGTCGTGCCCGCGGGCCGGGCAGTGCGCACGTCCAAAAAAGATGATTTGCAGATGCAGCTTGTTCCATTTTTCTTTGGGAAACAATTTCTTGAGATCCGCCTCTGTCTTCTCTACATTTTTGCCCGTACTCAAGGTCCAACGATGGGCCAAACGATGAATGTGGGTGTCAACGGGAAAAGCGGGAAAGCCAAATGCTTGCGCCATGACCACAGAGGCAGTCTTGTGCCCCACCCCAGGTAGTGCTTCCAATTCCTCAAAAGTCTGTGGCACCTCTCCCCTGTATTTGTCCACCAGAATGTTCGACAGTTCCGAAATGGCTTTGGACTTGCGAGGCGACAGGCCACAGGGGCGAATGATCTGGCGAATCTCATCCACGGATTGCTCCGCCATGTCGAAGGGATTGTCGGCCAGCGCAAATAAACTGGGCGTAATTTTGTTGACCCTGGCATCTGTGCATTGGGCGGAAAGCAACACGGCGATCAGCAAGGTGTAGGGATCGGTATGGTCCAGTGGAACGGGCGTTTCCGGATAATAGTCCTCCAAAATGGCCGCGATGGCATCAGCCTTTTCCTGTCTAGACAGTCTTTTGGTACTCATCGATCAAATTGTGTTAAAAAGGCCAGGGTATCTACGCCATCGGCATAGTCGGTCAGTCCAGGTTGCTGGGCCGTTCCAAAAGGCAGCACTTCCACAAAGTCCTTGGCCTTTGCTGACACCACACACTGTATGCGCTCTTGCTGGGCTTTGACCTTCGCCTCCAAATCTGCCTGGTCCCGATAGTATTCGTAGTGCAAGCTGGCAATGCGCGAATGCAAACTGGCATCCTCTATCAGCAAGATACAACCATTGGCCATGTGCGGAACTTTGTTGAGGATGTACAAAGTGTAGTTGTAATCAAAATTGTTTTTGTACTTGTTGTGCAAAATGATTTCCTTGTGGGTATAAAGGGCTTCCAACAATGGTTCGAACGCATAGCCTTCGGGCACCATGATCTTGGAAACGTTGCGACAACCCAAGCCAAAATAGCTGAACACATCGTGGCCCAGTTGTTCCAACTCCTCCCGACTTTCGGTTCCGTCCAAAATCGCCAGGCTCGCCCGGTTTTTTCGGATGATGCTGGGGTACTTGCCAAAATAACTTTCAAAATAACGAGACGAATTGTCGCTTCCCGTGGCAATCACCGCATCGAATCCACTCAGCCGATCGATCAGCTCAAAGTAGGGTTTCGTCTTGGGGTTGATGTCGACCAAGATGTCCAACAACAAGGGCATCAACTGCTTGTCTTTTTCTGACAGTTTGATCAAAGAGCGATGGCCAGCTAGGTAGACAGAAAGAACATCGTGAAATCCCACCAGGGGAATGTTTCCTGCCAACACCAATCCCACTCGGCTCGGTGCCTCCGTCTCCGGAAAGTCGTAGTCGGCCACCCAATCCCGCAATTTCTGCTCTTGCAAAAACTCCGTCCGAATGGCAGTGAGCGCACGGCCAATGTTGTCTTTGGTAAACCATTGATTGTGGACAGAAGCCCGATGGACAGCCGATTGCAGTGCGTCGTCCTTCGCATCGAGTCGGTTGCCCAACTCTACCAAGGTCTGTATCCGGTCTTCGAGTGACAAAGGCATAGTCTTTTGGTCTGAATTACAACAATTCTTTGCGCCCCTTGACGTAGGCCCGCCACTTGTCCAGGGCAGCCTGAAAATCGTCGGGCAAATCTGATTCGAAATGCATTTTTTCTCCCGTGCTGGGGTGGACAAAACCAAGTGACTTGGCATGCAATGCCTGACGGGGCATGATCTTGAAACAATTCTGCACAAATTGGCGGTACTTGCTGAAAACGGTCCCCTTCACAATGCGATCCCCACCGTAGCGGTCGTCGCTGAAGATGGGATGGCCCTTGTATTTCATGTGTACCCGAATCTGGTGGGTCCGCCCCGTTTCCAGTCGACATTCTACCAAGCTGACGTAGTAGAGATTTTCCAACACCGTGTAATGGGTGGTGGCGTGTTTGCCATGATCTCCTTCGGGAAAGACGTGCATTTGCAGTCGATGCTGCAGGTGCCGACCGATGTGCCCTTCGATGGTCCCCTCCTCTTCGTCCAGAGCCCCCCAGATCAGTGCCTGGTAGCGGCGCTCGATGGTGTGATCAAAAAACTGCTTGGCCAAATGGTTGATCGCATGTTCTGTTTTGGCCACCACCATGAGGCCGGAGGTGTCTTTGTCGATGCGATGGACCAACCCAGGTCTGTCCACCATGCTCTTGTCCATCAGCGGCAAAGAGTCCTTGTTGTAGTGGTAGGCCAGTGCATTGACCAGGGTGCCACTGTGGACCCCAATGCCCGGATGCACCACCATGCCCGGCGGCTTGTGAACCACCAGCAGGTCATCGTCCTCATATCGGATGTCGAGTGGAATGTCCTCGGCGAGAATTTGGCGGTTGTCTTTTGGTTCCTTTGGCAGAAACAGGCGAATGACATGGCCAGGTTTGATCTTGAAGTTGGGACTGACCGTTTGGTCATCGACGCGGATGGCGCCGGCCCGGATGGCATTCTGAATTTTGTTGCGAGAGGTGCGCTCCAATCGATCCATGAGAAATTTGTCGATGCGCACAGGCTTTTGGCCCGGATCGGCGACAATCCGTTCCTGTTCGTACAGTTCTCCCTCTATGCCATCAATGTGAATGGGTCCTTCCGTTGACATGGGGGCGAAGATACAAACAATGACAGAGGAAAGAAAGATCGGGCTGACTTTGTCCCAAATATAATTGTGCAAAAAGACCGCCACAAGCAGCATCCCCATTCCCGCACTTTTTCCGCCTCGGGACGCAACATTCATCGGAAAATTTTGTTTCTTCAGTTTTCAAAACTACAACGACATGAAGCAGCAACTCCAATTTGGTTCCCTTTGCGTACACGATCCCGAAAGAGGAGAAACCACCCGCCCCCACCAGTTGCCCATCTATGCGACCTCTTCTTTTGAGTTTGAGACCATCGACCAGGGCATTCACATTTTCGAAGGCAAAGAAAGTGGCCACGTATATGGCCGATATGGCAACCCAACGATGGAGGTGGTGGCCGAAAAAATTGCCCGCTTGGAAGGCTATGGTTTGGACAAGGAGGTAAAGGGCATCTTGGTCAGCTCCGGCATGTCGGCCATCAGTACACTGCTCTTGGCCCTGCTGCGGCCGGGCGACAAAATCCTGACCCAGGGCAATCTCTATGGCGGAACCACGGAGTTGTTTCTCAAAATCTTCCAACCCATGGGCATCGAATTGGTGCTGACCGATCTGACCAAAATCGACTCGGTGGAAGAACAGCTCAAAGCAGACAAAAGCATCCGATTGATCTACTTCGAAACCCCAGCCAATCCCACCCTGGCCTGTGTCGATATGGAAGCGCTCTGCCAACTGGCCAAAATACATGGACAGACGACTGTTGCCGACAATACCTTTTGCACGCCCTACCTGCAGCAACCCATGCGATTTGGCGTTGATTATGTCATTCACTCCACCACCAAATACCTCAACGGCCATGGCAACTCCATTGCAGGCGCCATTGTCGGAGAATCCAGCAGCATGCAGGGCAAGGTCTGGACGGCCATGAAGTTGGCGGGCACCAATTGCAATCCCTTCGATGCCTGGTTGGTCAACAATGGTTTGAAAACCCTCGAATTGCGGATGGATCGACACAGCGAAAATGCCATGACCATCGCCCGCTTTTTGGAACAACACCCAAAAGTCGGCCGGGTCAATTACTGTGGTCTTCCCTCCCATCCCGATCACGAGATTGCCAGCAAGCAAATGCAGAACGGCTTTGGAGGCATGCTCAGTTTCGAACTCAAAGGAGGACTACAGGCAGGCATCGAGCTGATGAACCGAGTTCGTTTTTGCACCCTGGCCCCCACCCTGGGCGATGTGGACACCCTCATTCTTCACCCTGCCTCCATGTCGCACGTCAATGTGGCGCCGGAGATTCGCCTTCGCAATGGCATCACGGATGGCCTGATTCGCCTGTCGGTCGGCATCGAAAGTGCAGTGGACATTCAGGGCGACTTGGCCCAAGCGATGGAGGATTGAGGACTAAGTCAAGGCCCCCCTGCGGCCCAGTTCAATCACTTCTAGGTCCTGAACCTTGCCCTCGTGGATGGCAAAGCGGATCAGGGTCTTGATCTTGTGAAAACCGTGTATCCCGGCGGCTCCGGGGTTGATGTGAAGCAGTTGGTGCTTGCGGTCAGGCATGACCTTGAGGATGTGAGAATGGCCGCAGATGAACAAGCCTGGCGGATCGGTGGCCAATTGCTCTCGCACCCGTTTGTTGTAGCGGCCCGGATAGCCTCCGATGTGGGTGATCCACACGTCCAGCCCATCGCAGACAAACCGCTGGTCCAAGGGCCAAATGCGCCTGATCTCGGCCCCATCGATGTTGCCATAGACCCCTCGCACCTTTTTGAAATCCGCCAATCGATCGATCACCTCTACAGAGCCCACGTCTCCGGCATGCCAGATTTCGTCCACTCCCTCGAAGTAGGAAAACAGCTTTTCGTCCAAATGACTGTGGGTATCCGATAGCAGTCCGATGCGGGTCATGGATCAGAGAGGTACGTTGCCGTGTTTTTTGCGGGGCAAACGATCCACTTTGTTTTTCAGCATGGCAAAGGCCTTGATGAGTTTGCGACGGGTGTTGCGCGGGTGGATGACTTCGTCGACAAAGCCGCGGGCCGTTGCGCTGTAGGGATTGGCAAATTTATCGGCATATTCAGCTTCTTTTTCCAGCAACTTGCTTGCCGGGTCGTCTGCAGCAGCGATTTCTTTGCGGAAGATGATTTCACTGGCTCCCTTGGCTCCCATGACGGCGATCTCGGCACTGGGCCAGGCAAAATTCAGATCTGCACCAATGTGTTTGGAATTCATCACGTCGTAGGCGCCCCCATAGGCTTTGCGGGTGATCAGGGTGACGCGAGGGACGGTGGCCTCACTGAATGCATAGAGGAGTTTGGCCCCGTTGACAATGATGCCATTCCACTCTTGGTCGGTTCCCGGTAGGAAGCCCGGTACGTCTACCAATACCAGCATGGGGATGTTGAAGCAGTCGCAGGTGCGGACAAAGCGGGCGCCCTTGCGGGAGCTGTTGACGTCCAAACAGCCTGCCAGATGGATGGGTTGGTTGGCGATGATGCCAATGCTGCGGCCTCCGATGCGGGCAAAACCCACGACGATGTTTTCGGCAAAATCGGGATGAATTTCGAGAAAAGATTCTTCGTCGGCAATTTCCCGGATGATCTCGCGCATGTCATAGGGCTGGTTGGCAGAAGGGGGAATCATGCCCATGAGTTTGTCGCGGTATTCTTCGCCGATCTCGTAGGCTTGATCGGGTGCTTTTTCTTCGCAGTTTTGGGGCAGGTAGCTCAACAACTGCTTGATCTTTTCAATGCAATCGATGTCGTTAGCAGCCGTCAGGTGTGTGACGCCGGACTTGGTGGAGTGAGCAGACGCTCCGCCCAGTTCTTCGGAGGTCACCTCCTCATTGGTCACGGTTTTGACGACATTGGGTCCTGTGACAAACATGTAGGAGGTTCCTTCTACCATGAGGGTAAAATCTGTCATGGCCGGAGAATAAACCGCCCCACCTGCACAAGGTCCCATGATGGCCGATATTTGGGGGATGACACCAGAGGCACGGACATTTCTGTAAAAAATGTCGGCATAGCCTCCCAGCGATTTGACACCCTCCTGGATGCGGGCGCCACCAGAGTCGTTGAGCCCGATGAGGGGCGCGCCATTTTGGACAGCCAGGTCCATGATTTTACAGATTTTCTCGGCATGCGTTTCAGACAAGGAGCCCCCAAAAACTGTAAAATCCTGGGCAAACACATAGACCAGTCGCTGTCGAACTGTTCCGTAGCCCGTGACGACACCATCGCCGTAGAATTGTTGTTTTTCCATTCCAAAATCGGTACTCCGGTGGGTCACCAGCATGCCAATCTCTTCGAAGGAACCTTCATCCAAGAGGAAGTGGATGCGTTCGCGAACGGTCAGTTTTCCTTTCTGATGTTGTTTTTCGATTCGGGATAGGCCGCCACCTTCTGCTGCTTTGGCTTCTTTTTCTTGGAGTTTTTCGAGTTTGTCCAGCATGGATCTGCAAATCTTATTCTTTGGCGAAATGGCAGGACGATGGGAGTCCATCCTACAGTTAACGGCCGCTAAGATAAGACAAGACGAATAAATCAGGTATTTGTTGGCGGTTTAAGTTCGACCAGGCCTACTCCTGCTGTGTGCTTTTGGCCAATGCCTCCTTTTGTGGGGCTGGCAGATGGGGATCGATGGAGGGAATGTCTTCCCAGATTTTGAGTTTTTTGTCTTTGAAATTGATGGAAAAGGTGCGGGACTTTAGGAAGGGAGCCCCCAGGATTCCGTCGAGCAAGATGTCGTGGTTGCGATTGATGTAGTAGATGTTGGCAAAGACAAATTCCAGGTCTTCAAAAGAGTGTCCCTTGATCTTGATTTCTTTGAGGGTGGTGGAAAGGGCCTCGGCCTGAGATGGATCGACGCCTTGTAGCAATCGGCTGTTGTATTCTTTGTCGGAAAACTTTCTCATCCTCTTTTTCAGTCGCACATTGATGATGTTGGCCTCCGCTCCGGTATCGATGCCAAAATAATAAGTCCGCTTGCCGATGCGCACCTTGACGATGGGAAGGTGATCGCGATAGCGAAAGGGCAGTTGGTCGACCACTTCCTTGTCCATCATCTGCCCATAGGGATCGGTGACGTCCATGAAAGCAATTTGCTGCTTTTCGTAATCGATCATGATTTCTTTGCTCTTGATGGCCTCGTAGCCGAGCAGGCCTTCGATGGGTCGATTTTTTACCTTTTCGATGTGGCTGATGTCGGTGGTGTATGCTTTGATCTTTTCCTGTTGGATGTTGGCCACCTCAAAATCCTTGACCCGCAGGCTTTGCAAACGGGCAGAACCAGACAAACCAAAGGCCCGCTCGCTCTTTTGATCGCTGCTGTAAACGTTGGAATTCAAAATCAGAGTGGGAGCACCAGTGTCGAGGATGTATTTTCCGCTTTTGTCTCCGGCGCGTCCATTCACCATGATGAGGCCCCCGTCCAATTCGAACGAATAAACCTCTGCCGACCAATTTTTGCTCGCATTGTCAATGCTGCCCATGGAGGCAGGAATGGCCATTTGTGCGGCCAATGACTGGGAGAACGCCCATGCCATCAGCAGGTGTAGTAGTATTCTCATCCTTCAGTAGTTAGGCAACCCCCGGGCCGACCCTGTACAGAATCAGTCATTCCCTCCACCCGGGCGTTGGCATTCCAGAGAAATTGTGTAGTCGTTCTTCTAAGAAATCCTGCAGAATTGACACAAATCGAGCGTTCGGAGCCAAGTCTTTGGCTGATCCGTCCCATCCGTGTAGGATTTTGTAAATTTGGGCAGTAGTTGATGCAATCAATGATGGAAAGCGGCGGCAGATGGCCGACGGGCATCCAAATGGTCACTGGGCATGAGCACGAGTCTCAGGACCAATGGCATTGAGCAATCATGGTTGTTAATTGGATTGGAAAAGAGGAGCTGGTGTTCGTCTTTTGCGGTCGACGCTTCGTATTTCAATATAAGAAAAACTGATAAGAATTTCAAATATTTCATAACCTTATTGTATCCAAATAACGTACCATGAAAATCTCACTTTGAAATCAGCTATGCGGCCAAAGTCGGTGACTGCCCTTTTTTATTTCAGTGTGAGCAGGCTCGTGGACAGGTCCAAGGTGGGAAAAGGCAGGACGTTTCGAAAACCAAGCATTTATGGCCATTGCAAGAAAAATTCGTCGGTTCAGCATCGGATTTGTCTCTTTGTTTCTCTTGTACGTTGCTGTGATCCTCATCCACGGCAGCCTCACCAATTACAGCCCGCCCCCGGTACTGCCACTGAGCCCTCATGGCGATGTCATGGCGCCCAATCTGCCAGTGGACAGCAGCTTCCGGATCATCAGTTGGAACATTGGCTACGCAGGGCTTGGAGCAGAGGCCACCTTCTTTTACAGTGGTGGTGGCTTTTTTACATCAGGGGGGCGCATGGTCCATCCAACACAGGCGTTGAACCAGCAATTCACCAGTGGCATTTTGGATTTGTTGTCGCGCGAAGAGGCCGATTTTTATCTGCTGCAGGAAGTCGATCGGGAATCGAGTCGAAGTTATTTTGCCAACCAACACGAACTGATCGAAAAGCGCCTGGCGGGCACGGTCAACACCTTTGCGGTCAACTACGATGTCAAGCGAGTACCCGCTCCCATTTTGCAACCTTGGTCAGCCTATGGAAAGACGCTTTCTGGCCTGTCCACCTTTAGCCGTCACCACCTCGCCAATGCCGAGCGCATCAGCCTGCCCGGCCGATCGGCATGGCCCACCCATTTGTTTCAGTTGGACCGCTGTGTGGCAGTTCACGACATTCCCTTGGAAAATGGCAAAAAACTCATTTTGGTCAACGTACACAATGCTGCCTTTGACAAGACGGGAGCCATCCGGGCCATGCAAATGAAATTTTTGAAGGAGCTGCTGCAAAAAGAATACGAAGCGGGACATTACGTCATTGCCGGAGGAGACTGGAACCAATCGCCTCCCTTTTTTGACAACCAACGCCTCAACGACGGCCGCCGTCCCAACTTTCGTTCCCCCAACATGCCTCCCGAACTCTTTCCCGATACATGGCAATGGATTTACGATCCCACCCAGGCAACTGTGCGCGACAACAGCCAAGTTTACAATGAGCAAGACAATTACGTCCGCCTGATCGACTATTTCCTGATCTCGCCCAACGTACAGGCCCTCAAGGTGCGCTGCATCGATCAGCAGTTTCGCTTCTCAGACCATCAGCCCGTGTCCTTGGAGTTTCGACTTCAGCCATAAAAAAAGGGGCCTCCTCGTGGAAGCCCCTAACATCCTTTTGCTTAGATATTCTCAGATTAAGATCCTGCTCAGGTCTTGTATACCGAGAGGCAATTGGTAATTTTTTCGAGTAGGTCGTCTGGACCGAAGGGTTTTCCTACGTGGTCATTCATGCCAAATAACTTGGCCTTTTCCTTTTCGGTCAGAAATGCCGAGGCTGTCAAAGCGATGATGGGCACGTCGCGCTTGCGAGGATCGGTTGACTTGCGAATCTCGGCTGTGGCGCGGTAGCCGTCCATTCCCGGCATCTGGATGTCCATGATTACCAGGTCGAAGTAAGAATCTTCAAAGGCATCGAGTGCTTCAAATCCATTGTCGGCAGTGATGACTTCGACACCCAATTTGCGGAGCAACTTGGCCACCACGAGTTGGTTGATCTTGTTGTCTTCCACCAACAGGATTTTGTTTCCTGACAAGTGGCTGTAGTCCGCTTCTTTGCTGTCGACGGTGCGCTTCTTCTTCTCCACCTCTTCGGCAATCTTGTATGGCAACATGATGGTAAAGACGGTCCCCTCTCCCACTTTGCTGTCTACCTCAATCTTTCCATTCTGCAGATCGACCAGTCGCTTGGTGATGGTGAGTCCAAAACCAGAGCTGTCATAGCCTTCGAAGATGTCGTTGGAGTTGCCTTCGCTTCGCTGGCGGAACATCTCGTCGAGGCGCTCCTGGCTGATGCCATTGTCGGTATTGCGCACCTCTAGTTTGATGACTGCCTCTTTTTTGTTCATTTCCTTGAGCTGTACCACCACGTCGACCGAGCCACTGTCGGTATTTTGGATGGAATACCCCAGGAGGTTGGTCATGATTTGGTTGAGGCGGGTTGGGTCTCCGGTGAGGCGTTCTGGTATTTTGCGATCGATCTGGTAGTTGAGTTGCAAGCCCTTGTCTTTGGCTGGCAGCTTGAAGCGGTGCCGCAGATCGTTGAAGGTCTTGATTGGATCGAATACCCGGCTTTCCAGTGTGAGCTTTCCTGCCTCGATCTTGGAGAAGTCCAGGACGTCGTTGATGAAGACGACCAGGTTGTTGGCCGAAAACTGCAGGGTGCGCAGGTGTTCTGCCTGATCGGGCCGTGGCTCTTCTTCGAGCAGCAGGTGGGTCAGACCAATGATGATGTTCATCGGCGTGCGCATCTCGTGGCTCATGGTGGCCAGGAAGCGGTCGCGGGCGAAGGAAGAGCGTTCGATGGACTCCCGTTCAGCCATTTCCTTGACCAACTTCTGGTTCAGGTTGTCCAGGCTGGCATTTTTGTCCTTGAGTTCATCGTTTTTCTGATCGATCTCCTCTTTCTGTTGGTTGATTTCGGTGTTTTTGCGGCGCAAGAGTTCGTTGTCTTTCTGCTTGCGTGTGTAGCTGCGATACATCACCATCAGCAGCAGAGCCCCCAAGCCCAGGAGTGCATACATGAAGTAGCGTTGGCGGGCGTTGAACACCTTCTCTTGTTCCAGAGACTCGATGCGTTGCTTTTGCTTCTCTGCAGCAAACTCAGACTCGTACTTGGTGGTCAATTCCAGCAGGGCACGAGACTTGTCTTCGGTGTAGATTTGGTCGCGGCTGGTGGAATAAGCCACTTGGTATTCGTAGGCCTTGTTGTAATTTTTCATTTCGACATAGGCCTCAGAAATCCCTTTGTAGATGTCTTCAATGCCCGGTTGAAAGCCCAATTCTTTGAGCAGAATGGTACTTTTTTCCAGGTTCATCTCTGCCTGGTTCTTGTCTCCCATCTGGGTGAAAATCATCCCTTTTTGGAAATAACACTGTGCAATGCCGAGTTTGTCGTTGTTCTTTTTGCGAATGCGGAACGACATGTCATTGGCCTCCAGTGCCTCCTCGTAGGACTCCTGCCGCATCAAAGACTTGGAGATGTTGTAGTAGTCTTTGGAAATCGCAGCAGTATTTCCGATGGAGTTGTTGAGGTCAAGAGACATATTGAAATAGACCAAAGAGCCTTCATCATCGCCCAGGTCGCTGACAATTCCGCCGAGAAAGCTGGCAATGTCAGCTGCACCCTCCAAATTGTTGAGGGCAATTTTGATCTCCATCGACTGCCGATAGTGATCTTTGGCTTTTCCGTAGAATTTCTTGAGTAGGTAGACATCTCCCAAATTGCGATGGGTTTCGGCCGCGCCCTCCATGTCTTGCACCTCCTTGCGCAATTCCAGGGCAGCATTGAGGTTTTCGATGGCACTTTCGGTGTCCTCTTGCAAGAAGAAAATCTTACCAATGTTGTTTTTGGAAGCGGCGATGCCTTTTTGGTCACTGATCTTGTTTCTCATCTTCAATGCCCCCACAAACTGCTTCATGGCGTTGGTGTAGTCATATTTGGATTGAAAAACCAAACCGATGTTGTCCTGAGCATTGGCCAATCCCATGTCGTAGGACAGGCGCTCGGCAAGATCGAAAGCCTCATAGGCAAATTTTTCCGCTTCGGAATAGGCCGACGTTTGGACCAGTGCGTAAGCCAGATCGTTGAGTACATCAACTCTGGCCTCCCCGGATTTTCCAGGCACTACGGTCCGCAGGCTGTCTGCCATCCGCTCATAAGTATTGTTGCCATAAACTGTAAAAACAGTCCCTACGCACAATAACAGCAAAAGAAATCGTTTCATATTTGGATGATGTGAGTCTGTAGAGCTAAATCCCGAATTTGTACGGGGCCACTGCTCAAAGGTTGCTGAGATATACGATAACATATATATTAAAAGCAAATACAATGCCGATATGGTGTCTCCGCCCAAGGCAGGCTCCAATTGAAGACCACTCGGCCCAAACTTGCACTGGCAATCTTCTCCTTTTTAGACCCAATTACTGTATCTTGCAGCAGTCACCTATCGAACTGATTCAGACCGAGGCTGAGATCACATTCGCGATCTGAATCAGCTCATCTCAACAATCAACTCATATGGAATACAGAAGACTGGGACATTCAGGATTGCAGACCAGTGTACTATCATTTGGCTCCTGGCTTACCTTTGGCAAGCAGATTTCGACCGACATGGCAGAGCAGCTGATGGTGTTGGCCTATGAAAAGGGAGTCAATTTTTTTGACAATGCCGAGGCCTATGCCCAGGGCCAGTCAGAAATCATCATGGGCAACATTCTCAAAAAACTCAATTGGGACCGCAGCTCCTACCTGGTGTCCAGCAAGGCCTTCTTTGGCGATGGGGGCAAAAAGCCCAACCAAACCGGATTGAGCCGCAAGCACCTCTTCGAAGCTTGCCATGCCGCCCTCAAGCGCTTGCAAGTCGACTACCTCGATCTGTTCTTTTGCCATCGGCCCGACAAGCAAACGCCCATGGAAGAAACTGTTTGGGCGATGAATCACCTGATCCAGCAAGGCAAGGTCTTGTACTGGGGCACATCGGAATGGTCGGCCCAAGAGATCATGGAAGCACACATGGTGGCCCGCGAAAACCGCTTGATTGGCCCGGTGATGGAACAACCGCAGTACAATATGTTTCACCGCCACAAAGTAGAGGTCGAATACGATAAGATCTACCGCACAGTGGGCTTGGGCACCACCATTTGGTCGCCATTGGCATCGGGGGTATTGACGGGCAAGTACCTGGAGGCCTTTCCCAAGGACACTCGCCTGGGCATGGATGGACTGGCCTGGCTCAAGGAACGCTCGCTGACGCCGGAACGGCTCGAAAAGACCCGACAGCTCAACGAGGTGGCCCGTAGCTTGGGGACCAGTCTGGCAAAATTGGCCATTGCCTGGTGCGTCAAAAATCCCAATGTCAGCACCGTCATCTTGGGTGCCTCCAAGATCAACCACTTGGAAGAGACCCTGAGTTCGTTGGAAATTGTTCCCAAAATCAACAAAGAAGTCGAAGACAAAATAGAAGCAATTCTAGCCAATAAACCAGAAAAACCCATGTTTTAAAGAAATGATGGGAGAAGGAGCGGGCCATGCCTAACAATCGTTCTCCTACCAAAGAATTCTTATATTTGGCATTCGCGAGGCCCTCGGTCTCAACAAAGTGTTATCTAATCTTCTTTTACTATTTATGATATTTAAGGACAAAAAGGAAGAAGCCCTTGGGGGAAACTACAAGCTCAGAGACATCAAAGTCTTTGGCTCCAAAGAGAATCTGTACCAAAACGTCAAGAAGTACCGCAAGGTATACGATGAGTCAGAATGTCGCTACATCTACTGCGAATTGTCCTTCTACAACAAATTATTCGACGAGGCCGACTGGGATACCTCTTTTACCTTCATTTGCAAGGATACCAAGACGGATCAGCAAATCTGTGAACTCAAGCGAGACCTCAAGATTTCCAAAGACAAAAACATCATTTTCATCCGCGAGGGCTGGGGAACGCCCGATTCTGGCTGGTGGAAAAGCGGCGTTTACCTCTGGGAGGTCTACATCGGCAAAAAACTCGTAGGCACTACGCAGTTCTACATCGTCAATGGCGGCATTGTCAACGAAGACAGCAACCCCTACTTCAACATCAAGGAAATCCGCCTTTTTGAGAGCGCCCGGGAAGGCATGACACAAGACAAGCGCCTCTACCTCAAGCGCTTTGACTCGGCCATCACCCGCTACATCAACATCGAATTGCGGGTCAAGAACCTACGCACCGATTGGGAGCTGTTTCCCATCGAACTTCAATTCAACTTTTACAACGATGCTGGCCAGCAAAAGGCCTTCATGAGTTACTTCAAGGAGATTCACGACAAGAGCGCAGACCTGACCCTGGACACTGGCTACGGATCAGATTCGCCGGGCTATTGGTACCGCGACAAGTACACCTTGGAGATCATCTTCATGGACCAACTCATCGGCGTGGTTCCCTTCGAGGTGGGCGATGAAGAGGAGATTACAGACGACCCCATTTCCTACACCACTGCCCTCAATCGCGAACCCAGTGCCGTCCAATCCATTCCCAAAATATCATTCGAAGAGGCCAAGGCAGAATTGGAAAATCTCATTGGCCTGACAAGTGTCAAAGAACAAATCAACGAACTGGCCAGCTATCTGCAGTTTCTCAAAATCCGCAAGGAAAAGGGAATCGAAAAAGACCAAAAATTCAACCTCAACAGCGTCTTCATCGGCAATCCCGGAACGGGAAAGACCACCGTGGCGCACATGCTGGGCAAAATCTACCACAGCCTCGATCTGCTGCCGCACGGCAAGGTATGTGAGGTGGGACGAGCCGACTTGGTGGGCGAATTCATCGGACAGACGGCTCCCAAGGTCAAAAAGGCCATCGAAAAGGCAAGGGGTGGCATTTTGTTCATCGACGAAGCCTATGCCCTGACCAACAGAGGAGATGACAACAAGGATTTTGGACGAGAGGTCATCGAAGTCCTCCTCAAAGAATTGTCAGACGGCCCCGGCGACTTGGCCATCATCTTTGCGGGCTACCCCAAGGAGATGCAGCACTTTATGAACTCCAACCCCGGCCTGGCATCGCGCTTGCGCAACCTCATCCACTTTCCGGACTACTCTCCAGACGAGTTGATGAAAATTGCGGCCTTTACCGCCGAAAAACGCGCCATTCAAATCGATGAATCCGCCCGTCAACTCATTCACAAAAAACTGGTCGAAGTATACCGCAATAGAGACGAACAATTTGGCAATGCCCGCTACATCAATGGCATCGTAGAGGAAGCCAAGCAGAATATGGCCCTTCGCCTGATGGCCCAGCACGAAAAGCTGGATGCATTGGACCCGCTCGTGCTGTCTACTGTCACCGATAAGGACATCGACAAGGTCTTTCGGATGGGCAACAAAGATGGTGGTGTCCAACTGCCTGTAGACATGGCACTGTTGGAAGATGCCCTGGCCCAATTGCACGAACTGGTTGGCTTGCACAACATCAAAAAGGAAGTGGACGAGATGTCTAAACTCGTGCAGTACTATCGCGAAATTGGCAAGGACATTCGCAAGGCCTTTTCCCTTCATACCGTCTTCAAAGGCAATCCAGGGACGGGCAAAACCACGGTGGCCCGACTGATCGTACAAATTTATAAGGCACTTGGCATTCTGGAAAGAGGCCATTTGGTGGAGTGCGACAGAAAAACACTGGTGGCGGGCTATGTTGGCCAGACCGCCATCAAAACCGGACAGATGATCGACAAGGCCATGGGGGGTGGACTGTTCATCGACGAAGCCTACTCATTGACCAAAGGAGGCAGCACAGATTTTGGCCGCGAAGCCATAGAGACATTGCTCAAGCGAATGGAGGACCATCGCGGAGAGTTCATGGTCATCGTGGCGGGCTATCCGGTGGAGATGAAGGATTTCATGGAGGCCAACCCCGGTTTGATGTCCCGTTTTGACAAGCAGTTTGAATTCAAAGACTATCGCTTGGAGGAACTCATGGCCATTGCCCGGATGATGTTTGAGGCCGAATCCTTGCAACTGGATGAGCAGGCCGACGCCCATCTGCAAAGCTATGTGGGCAAGCTGCTGAACAACAAACACAAGTACTTTGGCAATGCCCGTACCATCCGCAAAATTGTGGGCGAGACGGTCCGTCGGCAGAACCTTCGCATGGCAGCCATCCCAGCCGATGAGCGCACAACAGAGTTGATCGCCACGGTAATCCTAGATGACATCTCTGGTTTCCAACTCATGGAAGAAGAAATCGAGCCACGCAAAGGAATCGGTTTTCGCTAAATGGGCGACATATGAAAATTTGCTTGTATTTTTTGGAAATGACGTGTGTTTTTCTTATTTTTCCATCGAATAAAGAAAGAAGACCGTATAAATCAGCTTAATCGCCTAAAATAAATTAACGAAAGACCGTATGACCATTCAAGCATTTTACGTAGAAGACCGTTTCAACCCTCTACCCGAAAAGCTTCATTCCGTTTCCAACGCCCTTCGTTAACAATACGTTGATCCGTCCTTGAATACCACCTGGACCCAACCATCTTTTTGACTTACCAAGCTCGATTCTATACGTCTTTTCAGACTGGATGACATCTGTCATTGCTCTGTCGTGTCTGTATGGCACGCAACAGCAGAGTCAATGCATTGATGCTTACAAAACGTGTACGTCTATTGCTGACCGTACAGCTGAGATTGCTTTGCTCATTTGCAAACAGTTTCAACTGCTGTCGATGCGTCAGAGGTATGAGTGTACCGGTCAGTAAGAATTGAGCTATGAAAATAAAGAATGAGAGAAAGGAGTGCATCTATCTGGAAACAGAAAGATGCCGATTCGGGCCAGGTATGTAGCGCATGGTTGGGGCTATCAGCTAGTGTAGGGGCTGTATCAACACCGACTTGCGTCCTGGCCCTTTTTCTATTTCTTCCATCCAAAGAGAAACAACATCCCAGCAAGTTTTGGGGCCTATTGTCCACAGAGGACAACAGGCTCCAAAAGTAAATCGGCAATCGCGATTTTTATTTCACGATCATTTTTTCTGTTCTCACACTTTGGCCGTCGATGATCAGGCTGTAGTAGTAAATGCCTGAGCTCAGGTCTGTGCCATCTACATCCACCTGCCCGGCTGCTTCCTTGATGGAGTAGTTGCGAACTTCTTTGCCAGAAGCATCGATGATGCGGATGTTGGCCGTGTTGAAGTCATTGGGCAATTTGTAGTCGATGCTTGTGTTCTTGCCAAATGGATTGGGACGATTCTGCTTGAGTAGAATGTTGTCCTTGTCCAGATCCAATCGACCCTGTTGGTTGAGTACTTGCTCAATGCGTGCGAGGCGATCTTCCAGTTGAGCGATTTCGGCCTTTTGCTGGTCATTGACCGCCTGCTGCTGGTCGATGATGTCCTGCTGTTCTTTCATGGCTTCGGTGATGACTGGCACCAGCATGTGGTACTTCACACTTAGGTAGCCGTTGTCGTCTTCGTCCACTACTTGTGGGAGGATTTCTTGCAACTCCTGCGCGATGTAACCAAGTTGTTCGGTCTTTGGCATGTTGCTGTATTGGTACTCTGTCATGTCATTTCTGTAGAAGTAGCGCTGGCCATTGGTCGCCAAGATTTTGTCAAGTGGGGAATTGATGTCTGCAAAGTTGCGCTTGAGGCGTTTGTCCGAACTCATGTTGAATGCGGTGGCGGAAATGCTGCCAAATACCTGGAAGGTCGTCGAACCAGTTGGGGTAATGGCAACTACTGTGCTGCCACAACCAGTGCTCGATGGATTTGGCTTGTATTTGAAGAAGAAGGCAGCAGGACCAAATTGCAGGGTTGGCAAAACATCCGATTGCAAAAACAGACTCAATTGGCTGCTTGTACTGGGCTGGATGCGAATGCCATAACCAGGGCAGGCATTGATGCTGCCACCGCCAGCTACTCCGAGTCCAATGAATCTAGTTGGAAAAGAGCCTGTGGCTGGATCTGCCAGGATCATATTGTCTCCACGGACATCCAATTGGCCAAAAAGAGGAGGGTTCAGAGTGGTCGGACCACTTTTGATCAACACACCATTGTTGTTGTTATTGGTGATTTTCCCCGAGAAGCCCAGGGGAATGAATTGGGCAAAGGCCATGCCTTGCAAAGCAAAAATCAATAGGAATGTAAATAAATTTTTCAATTTCATGATTCGATCATTTTATTAAATGGAGAAATAATTTGGGTGTAAGTCGGTGCATGGGAACACCAGGACGAAACGCGAGTTTCATCCAGTTCATTCAGCCGTTGTGATCGATAGAAATGGTGGGCAATGCCAGTTTACATACAGGACAACAATAAGTGTCTGTAGGCTGTGAATTCTTTCCCTGAAAGTAGAATTGTCGCTGCCGTTCTCGATTTTTTCTTTCCCGCTTGAATAGGTCTGAAGCAGCTTCTGTGGCAGTCTAGTATGAGTACGAGATATTGAGATGAAAAACAAAGAAGGTAAGCCAGTGTAATTGTTCTTACAACTTACGAACAAGACTCATCGAAATTTGTTGCACAATTTTTTGGGAAAAGGGTTTTTATTTGACCAAACAAACTGAGCCATCCCGGGTTTTCTGAAGATGGAAAATTCGGGATGGCTCATCAAACGCTACATCGGCAATCGCATTTTTACTTCACGATCATTTTTTCTGTTCTCACACTTTGGCCGTCGATGATCAGGCTGTAGTAGTAAATGCCAGAACTCAGGTCGGTGCCATCTACATCCACCTGCCCGGCTGCTTCCTTGATGGAGTAGTTGCGAATTTCTTTGCCAGAAGCGTCGATGATGCGGATGCTGGCCGTGTTGAAGTCATTGGGCAATTTGTAGTCGATGCTTGTGTTCTTGCCAAATGGATTGGGACGATTCTGCTTGAGTTGAATCTTGTCCTTGCCCAAATCCAATCGGCCCTGTTGGTTGAGTACTTGCTCAATGCGTGCGAGGCGATCTTCCAGTTGAGCGATTTCGGCCTTTTGCTGGTCATTGACCGCCTGCTGCTCGTTGATGACGTCTTGCTGCTCGTTGATCATGTCTTGCTGTTCTTTCATGGCTTCGGTGATGACTGGCACCAGCATGTCGTACTTCACAAGTAGATAGCCATTGTCGTCTTCGTCCACTGCTTGTGGCAGGATTTCTTGCAGCTCCTGTGCAATGTAGCCAAGCTGTTCGGTCTTTGGCATGTTGCTGTATTGGTCCTCTGTCATGTCATCTCTGTAGAAGTAGCGTTGGCCATTGGTTGCCAAAATTTTATCGAGAGGGGAGTCGATGTCTGCAAAGTTGCGCTTGAGGCGTCTGTCGGAACTGATGCCATAGGCGGTGGCAGAAACAGAACCAAATACCCGAAAGGTCACTAGGCTGGTTGGCGTAATGGCGACCACGGTATTGCCACAACCAATGCTCGATGGATTTGGCTTGTATCTAAAGGAGAAGGCACCAGGACCAAATTGTAGGGTGGGCAAAACATCCGATTGCAAAAACAGACTCAATTGGCTATCATCATTGGACTGGATGCGCATGCCATAACCCGGGCATGCATTGATGCTGCCACCACCTGCTACCCCGAATCCAATAAATCTAGTGGGAAAAAAGACGGTATTTGGATCTGCCAGAATCATATTGTCCCCCCGGACATCCAATTGGCCAAAAAGAGGAGGGTTGAGACCGGGTGGCGGGTCACTTGCGATCACAACGCCATTGGGGTTGTTGTTGGTGATTTTACCAGAGGTACCTATGGGAGTGAATTGGGCGAAGGCCATGCCTTGCAAGACAAAAATCAACAGGAAGGTAAATAGATTTTTCAATGTCATGATTCGATCGTTTTACGAAATGGAGAAATGATTTTGGTGCAAAACGGTGCATGGGAACACCGGGACGAAACGCGTGCTTCATCCAGCTCATTTGGCCGTTGCGATCGATAGAAATGGTGGATACTGCCATTTGCTTTGCACGGGACAACAATGAGCGCCTTTGGACTGTGAATCCTTTGCCTTAAGAACAGACGTATCGCTGCTGATTTTGATTTTTTCTTTCCCTGTGAAACGAGTCTACAGCAGCCTTAGGGGCAGTCCAATACACGATTTTGAAGTGGAAAATAAAAAGGTAAGCCAATACAATTGTACTTCTACTCATCGAACAAGACTTCTTGAAATTTGTTGCGCAAATTTTGGAGAAAAGAATGCCCCAGTCGCATTTTCACAACTGGGGCATCCTCGATGGAAGCAAGTCTCAAATGGAGAGCTGCAATCGCCAACTAGGGCTTTTTCTCTTCTTCCTTAACAAAATCCATCGATACAGAATTGATGCAATAACGCAATCCGGTGGGTCTGGGGCCGTCCTCAAAAACATGTCCCAAGTGGCCATCACAACGTCCACAGACCACCTCTACTCTGACCATGCCATGCGATTTATCAGCTTTTTCTGCCACGTGGCCATTTTGGATGGGCTCCCAAAAACTCGGCCAGCCAGTACCCGATCTGAACTTGGTATCAGAGCTGAACAAGGGCAGGGTACAACCCGCACAGACATAGGTACCTTTCTCTTTGTTGTTCCAAAGGTCACCCGTAAAAGAGCGTTCCGTTCCCTTTTGCCGTAGGACATAATATTCGTGGTCGTTGAGCTGCTCCCGCCACTCTGCATCCGTTTTGACCACTTTTTGAAGTGTATCACCAGTCAAGGATATTTGACGTGCTGGGATGTCTTGTTCTCTGGAAGAGTCACCCATCTTAGATGTCTGCTGACATGAGAGGAAGACAAAAGCTAGGGCCACAAGGGCGAGATTCAAAATTGGCTTTTCCATGTTGGAATCTGTTTAAAGTGTTTGTGCAGCACGATCGAGTAAGCCATTGGCAAGGCCAAAGGTTGGTTGAAAAACAGCTTTGGGGTGGGTTTTGTTGCCTGCAAACTGTCCGGTAACATACAATTCGAGCAGGATGGGGCATTGCTTGGGGTCAGCGACGTCTCTTCTTTTTGGGGCTGTTCCATTCCTCACGCTGTGCAAATTCGACCACTCTCTTCATAAAACCCATCATGGACAAAAAGACGAGGTAGCCGATGGTCAACACGATGTAAATCCATTGGTAGGAACCCGCCTCCCAGATGGTGACACTGGAAAAAAGGTAGGCCGAGAAGCCCGAACAAACGGCCAATGCCATGAAACTCATGATGGATCGACTCCAATAATTGTTCAAGTCCTTGGCAGCCAAGCTGATGATGCTGTTGAAGATGGCAAAAAACAGAATGAAAGAAGCCGAAGTCATCCAGGGGAAGAGCGGCCCGGACTCCAGGATGCCGATGGAGTTGAACATCCGTCCACCCAATGTAAAAACGATAACACATGCGAAGACGAAGCCTGCCTGCAAAATGGGGCTGAATCCTCTTTCGAAGAGAGAAGTTTCCGATTGAATCATGTAACTAAAATGACCAAATGACAAATATGTTTACAGTAGGCAGCTTCTTCTTTAGCGGCAAGTTACTAACTTTGTCCTTGGCAAGCAGAAAAAATTTATCATATCTGCGTCAAAGCATGGCTTTTCACACAAAGCACAAGATGCATCTGCCGGCATTGGGCCCCAGGGGCAAAACCTTCTCAACACAGCAAACCATTTGGGCTCCTGTACAGTTGAATACTCTGTAGCCCGTTGTGCTGCGGAGCATTGAATGTCAATAGGAAATCGCGATTTTATGAACCAACACCAACTGGTAGTCCCCATCCTGATCCTCATCAGCACCCTGCTTTGCACATCTTGGGCAGAGGGTCAAACGGTTGTGGAAATTTGGCAAATCCAAGGCAGCAACAACATCAGCCCCTACAACCGACAGGCTGTGGCCACCCGGTCCAATGTCGTCATCCTCATCGGGTCCAACCACCTGTACATCCAAACGCCTGCAGACCGAGCGGATGGAGACATGCGCACTTCTGACGGCATCCGGGTCAACCTGGGAGGGTCTCATTCCTACCAGGTGGGCGATGTCATAGACGTTGATGGCAGCGTCCTAGAGATCGACGGGACAACAATGTTGAATTCCACTTTGTCCCAAACTCGCCTGATCAGCCAACAAGGAGAATTGCCGGAGCCCATTTTGTTGGACGAAAACTTTCCACAAGGCATCGCACAGGTCGTACCGGAGTTGGAGGCTGTCGAAGGCATGTTGGTGCGGGTAGACAATGCGCTTGTCAACGGTCCGACCCGCAACGGAATGACCCCCATCACAGCCAAGCAGACAAGGCGTTTCCGCGAAGCAGGTGTCGAATACCCCGGTCAGTTCAATCTTCCCCTTTGGGATGGCAACCCAGAAGTCTTTTTTCTCAATCCCATCTATCTCAATTCCAGTCCTCTCCTATCGGGAGACATGCGCGTCAGTGGCTTTGGGGTGATGGAAGCAGATGGAAATGAATACGAGTTCCGGGCAGCCGATTTGGAAACGAGTGGATCACCCAAGAGTCGGGCTGTGCCGGATCGCGGTCAACAACAAGCCACCATCGGCTCTTTCAATGCCCTGTTTTTTGAGGAAGGAAGCGGCAATTTCAATATTCGCCTGCAAAAGGTCTCTCGCTTTGTGGTGGAGATCATGAAGGCCCCAGATGTACTGGCCATGCAAGAAGTCGCCAACCTGCGGACCTTAGAGCGACTTGCAGATGCGATCCGCGCTTTGGACCCCGACATTCAGTATACCCCTTATCTGCTGGGCACTTCTGGGAGCATCAAGACGGGATACCTCCTGCGACGCACGCTCAGTAATGTCAACATCCGACAGTTGGGCGCCAACCAATTTTTGAGCATTGGTGGGCGGGTACACGACCGTCCTCCCCTACTCTTGGAAGCCAAATTCAATACCGATCCCCCCACCCCCATACAAGTGCTCAACCTCCACTTGCGATCCTTGCGAGGCATTGAGGGCAACGACTCCAATTTTGTCCGCACCAAGCGATTTGAGCAGGCGGTATCTGTGGGTCGCATGGTCCAAAGTCTGGGTGACGAAAACTTGGTGGTACTGGGCGATTTCAATGCTTTTGAATTTTCAGATGGGTACGTGGATGTCTTGAGCATCATCAGTGGGCAAAGTTCCATTGGAGCAGAGCGAAGCAGTCCGACCATTGTCAACCCTGCCCTCAGCATTCAAACAGCCCAGGTGGAGCCGGAAGAAAGATATTCCTTTGTCTTTGATGGCAATGCCCAAATTCTCGACCACATCCTGACCAATGACTTGGACAGAATACAGGTGGCGGGACTGAGTTTTGCGCGTGGCAATGCCGACAATTCCGAGTTGTACCTCAACAACCCCAATAACTTGTTTCGAGTATCAGACCACGATGCTCCGGTCTTGTTTTTGGACTTGGAAGAAACCCCAACGCTTACGCCCACGACCACTCCTCCGGGAGAGTTCAGCATTCAATTCCCCAATCCATTTACCCCACAAAATGACATTCGACTGTTTCTGCCCGAGCCCGAGAATCTGGCCTTGCAATTGTTTGCAGCAGACGGCCGCCTGATCTACGAACTGCCATCGACCGGTTTTCCAGAAGGGCCACTCAATGCACAATTGCCTGCGGACTTGCCGACAGCCATGTATTTTCTGCGCTTGCAGCGCTCTGTGGGGAGTGAGACGTTTAAGTTGTTTTATTCCACTAGGTGAGAGGAGGAGACATTGATCAACTTCCCATATAGGTCATAATCTGTACAATCCGTAATTTCTACCTCGGCAAAGTCACCAACCCGGACATACTGATTGGCCGCATCGACGAGTACTTCATTGTCAACCTCCGGTGAGTCAGCTTCTGTCCGTCCGACAAAGTAACCTCCCTCCTTCCGATCGAACAGCACGCGAAAGACTTTTCCGACCTTCTCTTGGTTGTGTGCAAAGGAAATTTCTTGCTGAATCTCCATCAAGCGATTGGCCCGCTCGGCTTTGACCTCTGCTGGCACATCATCGGCCAGCTCATAGGCTCCGGTGTTTTCTTCGTGGGAGTACTGAAAAACCCCGACCCGCTCGAAACGCATGTCCCGAATGAAATCGCAAAGGTCTTCAAACTCCTCCTCTGTCTCCCCCGGAAAGCCGACCAACATGGTGGTTCGAATGGCAATGCCGGGAACCTTCTGGCGAGCCAGTTTGATCAAGTCGCGTTGTTCTTCCCGGGTGGTATGGCGGCGCATGCGTTTGAGAACGGCATTGTTGGCATGTTGCAGGGGGATGTCGAGGTAATTGCACACTTCCTTTCGCGAAGCCACTGCATCAAAGATTTCTACCGGAAACTTACTTGGATAGGCATAATGCAAGCGAATCCACTCTACTCCTTCTACATCGGCAAGGGCGTGCAGCAATTCGGGAAGTGCCCGTTTTTTGTAAATGTCGAGACCATAGTAGGTCAATTCTTGGGCAATCAAAATGAGTTCTTTCACGCCACTGCGGACCAGACTTTTGGCTTGGGCCACGAGGTCTTCTATGGGCTGGGAAATGTGTTTGCCGCGCATCAGCGGGATGGCGCAAAACGTACACTTCCGGTTGCAGCCCTCTGAAATCTTCAGATAGGCAAAATGTTGAGGAGTTGTTGTGACGCGCTCGCCCACCAGCTCGTGTTTGTAGTCGGCATTGAGGCGATTGAGCAGGGAGGGCAATTCCAAGGTGCCAAAAAAAGCATCGACCTCTTTGATTTCCTCCTCCAAGTCATTTTTGTAGCGCTGAGAAAGGCAGCCCGTTACGTACAACTTGTCGATCCCTCCTTGGGACTTGACGTCGGCAAAGTGCAGGATGGTGTCGATGGACTCCTGCTTGGCCAAGTCTATGAAGCCACACGTATTGACGATGACAACGTTGGCATTTTCCTCATTGCTGTCGTGAACCACTTGATAGTCATTGCCCCTCAGTTGGGTAATGAGATTTTCGGAATCCACCAAGTTTTTGGAGCACCCCAGGGTCACAACATTTACCTTATCTTTGCGAAGCGTACGTGTTTTCAATACCTTTCAGTTAATTTTGGAGGTCAAATATAGGGAGCATTGCTTCTGAAGGCAAAATAAATGTCCCATTAATGAACGTTTTTGCAGTAAACAGGTATAAACAGTTATGAAAAAGACCATTTCACTTTCCGCATTTCTTCTCCTGGCTGTGTGGGCCAGCGCACAAATCAGTTTCAATGCAGCCTATGCTTCTCTCAACGCCAGCGAGTGGGAAAAGGTTGCCGGAGACCTTTATCCCCAAAATGGTTACAAGTTGGGGTTGGACTATTGGTTCAAGCTCAAGAAGAAGCGGATTGAGTTCACTCCGGAAATCACCTTGGCCTCTTTTTCACAATCCAGCAGCCAGGGCTCCATCGATCGAGAGCTGCAGGCTCGCTTCATCGGCTTTCATTTCAACACCAGCGTGTATCCAATGGATTTGGGCAATGACTGCAACTGTCCCACCTTCAAGAAAGATGGTTCCATCATCGAAAAAGGATTTTTCATACAAGTCTCCCCTGGCTTGGATGTATTCCGCGGGCGCTACACAGACTCCGTTCAGGATGCCGACATCGATGCAGAAGACACGGTGTTCAACCTGGGACTAGGCGTGGGGCTGGACATTGGATTGCTGCCCATCGTAACGCTGACGCCCTTTGCTTCTTACCGCTATTATTTCGAGACCAATTGGGAAGGCCTCGGCAGCCAGCTGTCCACCACGGACCCCTCGCCAAATGACATTGCCGACAATCCCAACCAATTCTACATTGGTCTGAAACTGGGATTTCGCTTTGATGAGTTGAGAAATTACGGTTGGAGAAGGTAAGGGAAAAAGGAAAGAAGCTGTTCAAAAACCATGGCCTTTGGGGACAGCTTCTTCGTAAGTAAAACCCTCACTAGCAGATTCTTTATGATCTTGGTGTGATCTTATTGCATATATGGCTCTATGCTGTTATAGTAAAAGTCAATACTTGTGCCAAAGAGAGCGTTTTTTGTCACTTAATCCCCTTTTTTTGACATTTTCGCCCGTTTTTCCTGCCTGTACTCCCTGTGGAAAGCCTTGCAGAGCCATCCAGGTCCTCCAACAATCGCTGACACAAATCTTCCTTTTTTTCAGATCGCAAACTGGCATTTTAGCATGCTATTTGATCTACCAGAGGCAGCACCCCACGGAAAATGCCGACACATCCCTCCCCCGGCACTAAGTTGCACAACACCATGAGAATCGACAAAGAAGTAGTAACTGAGCAAATCAGGGCCATCATCGACGCCCGCATCCAATACATCGACTATCAAACCAACCAGATCGTCAGTTCCATCACCGGAATAGACATTCAACAGGCCAAGCCCGATTTGAGTGTCCGAGAACTCAACCAATTCAATTTTGCGTACAACAATTGCGATAGCTTTCTCACGGCCATGGAAGAGTTCAGCAAGGCCAAGCGCCTGCTGTTGGTTCTGCGCACCCACCTCGACCCCATCAATGGCAGTCGGATTCTCGATCTCTTGCAAGACCAGAAATACATCCACATGAGCAAGAAAGAACTGGTCCAATGCCTGGAAGCATTCCCAGAAAAAGCCTCTCACTCCAATGGTCTTCCAATGGGTTCTACCCGTTAGCCTCCAAGTCCTTTCTCCATTCTACACTCCCTCTTCCTTCTCACCACATCACTTCTCCATTCGTTGCATAGAGGACACAATGAGCGTGAAAATACTCCTTACACCAGCGCCATCCATCCACCAACGGAAAGCTCTCAAAAGCCCGATATTAGGAAAATAAAAATATCAATCGAACACATTTTATTTTTCATAATAAAATTTTCAATCACCTGCATATCAAGCAGTTACACACCTTCAAACAAAGTCAAAAAATAAAAATGTTTTCAAAATTTATGGAATTTGGGTAGGTGCCGTGTCCTATTGTAGAGAAAAAGCCAAATCGTTTGGTCCTAGGGAGCGGTTTGGTGGATCAGGAAAACATTCCCGTTTGGGCAAAAAGCCCAGGTTTGGGTTGGCGGAGTCGTGCATGGGTACGAGTCCAAAAAGGGGTGGTCTTTGTGGGGCTACCTAGAGGGCGGGACCCACCCAATTTAGCCCCCTCCTACCTCTCTCCCAACACCCCTTCTCGATTTCCCCTGAGATCAAAGCCTTTACAACAAAACGCTTACAAGTCCACCAACCATCCCTCTCGCTACTATTTCACACCACCCACCCCAACAAAAAAACAGCCGACAAAACTGCCGACTGTCCCTTGTCTGTGCTTGCGCGTCCCTCTTTCCAGGAACACAAACAATCTTGTTGTTACTTCTTTATCGGAACAACTCCAGATACCCCCTAAAGATGCGTCTGTCGTCGTCATTGAGTTCCAAAATGTAGTAATAGGTGCCATCGGGCAAATCCTGCCCCTCCCAGGTACCATCCCACTCGTTGTTGTACCCATCCACACTGTAGACCTTGTTGCCCCAGCGATTGTAAATCTCCAGATGATTGTCCGGAAACTCATCGATGCCCGAGATGTAGAACACATCGTTGATGTTGTCCCCATTGGCCGACACTGCATTGAATATTACAATGTCAATACACTTGAGCCATACCTCCACCGTGGCCGTATCACAGCCATTGGGTGTACACACGACGTAGGTAAAAGAATCCGTTCGTTCACAAAACTCATCACTGGCATTGTAGGTCACTGAGCAGTCCAAGTTGATCTGATTTGGATTGCCAGGAGGACCGATGGTCCCGTAGAGCGGCTCGTCCAGGATGAATATTTCAGTAATGCCCCCAAACAGGGTGTCATTGGATTTGATGTCGATCACCACGGGGATGCCAATGCAGGTCATGGTAGAATCATCGTTGGCCACTGGTGGTTCCAGATATTCCACCACCTCCACACAGAAGAAGGTCGTATCGCACAGGCCCAAGTCATCGCATATCACAATGCAGGCCGTATCACTGCCCAATTCCAAGCCTTCATAGGTGACACAGAAATTCACCGGATCGAGGAAGAAGTCGACAAATACACCCGATAGGTCCTCGCATGCATTGAATATGCGTTCAATATTGCCAGGCAATTGGGTTGTATCCAAGCAGACTTCCACGGACTGATTGATGAAGACCGTGTTGCCACAAAGCGTATCCGCTGTCAAAACGGTCCGGTCCAATGTGGTGATGTAAAATGGAATGGTATCACAGTTTGCATTCGCGTCACAGACGACTATGCAAGCAGTATCCGTGCCTGGGGTCAGGCCGACGTAACGCACACAGTTGTTCACCGAGTCGATGAGGAAGGCCACGTTGCCGTCGGACAAAGAATCGCAAATATTGAAAATGCTCGCAATGGGACCATCCAGATCAATTCGATTGGTATCAATGCAATGAATGGAATCCTGAGCAATCCATACAGTATCTATCACTATGTATTCTGGCTCTTGACAGGCGACCAGGGTATGCAAAGAATCTGAGCAGCCATCCAGCAGACTGGTGACCACCACCATAGACTCCCCTTCCGGCACAGATACCGCAAAGCCCAGAGAGGTCGTTTGGCTGGATTGGATCAAGTTGTCGCGAACGCCAAAGTTGACAGCCTCCACCACAAAATCGCCATACAGGTGGGTAGACTCCCCGCCACTGAAGTTCTTGGACAGTGTATCCAATTGCCAATTGCCCGCTGGGTCCCACACCAACATCGAATCCAACAGATCCGGCATATCGGCGACTTCGCCTCGGAAGGTTGCCCCATTGACTTGCCAGCCATCTACCAAATAAGGTCCTTGGTTGCCACCACCAAAGATGGTCGCGTAGGAGTAAACGGTCCGTACAACCAGTTGACATTCTTGCAAGCTGTCTGTGTACAACTGCCCATCAATCCGAACCTGGTAGTCACTGGCATTGACCAATGGAACGTCCACACACAACAGCCCCATGCCTCCACAGGTATCCGAGACAAGACTGATCGAGTCCAGCCCATTGAAGAAGTCACAACTGTCGCTGCAACTCGGTGTGATCAATTCGTCTTCAATGGCCACACAATTGTTGGCATCTGTGACCGCAATGCTGTAGGTGCCAAAATTGAGACTGTCTCTGTCCTCTGGGTCATTGCTGCCAGGTAAATCTTGCCAATCATAGCTGTAAGGAGGTGTTCCTCCCCATACACTTAAGTCAATGCTGGCATCGCCGTTGCAGGCAGGTGTCATCACAAAGTGCAACAGCATGGAATCTGGTTCTGAAACTTGGAAACAAGTCGAGCCAGCAACACAATCATTGCCGTCGATGATCAACAAGCAGTAATTCCCTGCCATCAATTGGCCATTGTCAAAGGTATCGACACCATTGAGAAAGAGCGTATCTGCTGGCCCGCTGAAGGAACCATCATAACTTACCTCATATTTAAATCCACCATCAGCGCCGCCTGGACAGCTGACATCCAGGGTATCCAAAGGCGTGACCGTTGCCGTAGGACTGGCATTGTTCAACGCAAATATGTATTCCAATCGACAGCCCGAAGGATCATTGTCGGTAATGGTCAGTTCATAAACGCCCGCACTCAATCCGGTCCGCACGCTGTCCGTACTGCTGAGGCCATCGCTCCACAAGAAGGTATAATCACCACTTCCTCCCATCACCTCGATCTCCACCGAGCCATTGGCCTGCTGACAATCGGGTGCTTGGTCGACAGTCACACTGGCACTCAAAGGCGTGTCTTCCTCCACCACAACTTCCATCACATTTGGACAAGCTGGGTCCGCAGGATCAGTCAGGGTAACGAAGTAGGTACCCGCTGTCAAATCTGTTCGGCTGGAAGCAGTGACTGCATCGGGCCACAGATAGGTAAACCCAGCAGGATCGAGGCTGGCCGTTCCATCTGCCAAGCGACAAGTTGCTGCCGTCGCAGTGGCGGTCGCTTGAGGACCATCGCTGTTTTGCAGCATGACATCAATTTGGCGGCGACAACGCGCATCGCTCTGATCAATGATCTCCACCTGGTAAGCACCGAAGGGCAGGTCCGTCCGACCATTGCCAATGCCGTTGGAAGTACCCAGGTCTGGCGTCCATACATACGTATAATTGGCCTCGTCTTCCAGCAAATGGATCGTAATGGCTCCGTCATTGTTGCCACAAGTCGGCTCTTGCAAGATCAAGCTGTTGACAGTTGGATCGACGCATACATCAGAGCATGCATTGATTTGGAATGATTCGGTGATGCTGCAATCGTTGAGCGTTCCTCGGAAGCTCACTTGGAAGGTCGAAGGATTTCCCGTGTAGATGGCATCAAATCGCAAGCGACTGCCGTTGCCCACAATCTGTGCATTGGCAACACCTCCACTTCCTGCAAACCAAAAGCTGTCAATGCTCTGGCTGATTTCAATGACAATCGGGATGGTATCTCCCATGCAATTGTTGGTATCCGGGATGGGCGTGAGGATGGCAGGTGCTGGCAAAACAGTGATCCGTACATCTGCGGTATCACTCAGACCGGGATTCACGCCATCGTATCCCACCACTTGATATCGGTACACAAATCCACCAATGCCGCCCAAGAAGACAGGATTGGCAATGTTGACATCGTCCAGGCCACCGTTGGGTGGATTGGAGGCATCGGGCAACCAACTGAAGGTCGCCGCACCAGAGGCTTCCAGTTGCAAACTCGTCCCCTCACAAATGATCGTATCAGGTGCATTGACCGTTACATCAATTGGATTGACCCGGACCCTGACGGTATCTGTGGAGATACAACCCGTTCCAGTGGTAACTGTCAAAATATAATCTGTATCACCAGCAGGGCTGGCAGTCGGTGTCAATATCGTTGGGTCATCCAGACTCGCAGATGGGGTCCAGCTGTAGGTGAAGGGAGCAATTCCTCCGTTGACCGTCGGCATCAGGGTGGTGCTTTCTCCTGGCGTGATGACCACAGTCGCTCCCGGATCGATGGTCGCAAAAGTACCCCGTACAATCAAGACTGTATCCCGACTGGATTGGGCACAAGCAGGCCGCATCGTTTCCAGCACATATCGAAGGGTGTCATTGACATTGCCAGGATGTGGCACACTGAGCGAGGGATTGGGCACATTGGTAGCACTCAAGTCGGCAACGGAAGCAGGCGCAATGGCCGTCCAATTGTAGGTGTAGCCCACCATGAATCCACAACTGGCATCGCCCAATTGACTGTTGATGACAATCGGATCATTGGAACAGTACAATTCATCGCCTCCAGCATTGAGCAATTGTGGAATGCCCAAGGCCGTGTCGGTAGAGCTGCACAAATTCAATCCAGTTGAATCGATGAAGGCCACAACCGAACAGATCTGACTGGCTGCCACCGGGAAGGTGTGCGAGAATGCCAATCCACCTCCCGAAGGAATGGGACCGTTCTCTGTAAAGTTGATCAATTCCGGCTCGCCCATTTCATATTGGTTGTTGCCGTTTTGATCGTGGAAATAGCGCACAACAATCGGCGCTGGTGCCACGCTGCTGACCCCCAGGTTGACAATGGCCCCTGCCACCGTCAGCAATTCCTCCCCTGTATTCTGACAGACCGAACTGATTTCGTCAAATTCAAATTCCAGATAATCTTGCTGCACTGGCAAATCAATCAATTGCCCATTGTTGGTAGACGTAATGGCATTGATGATGCAATCTGTCCCGGTGCTGGAACAAGCCACCCGATTGCGAGTGATGGTCACCAATTCTACCGGAACCTCTCTAATATCACAATCCAAATCCGGAACATCTATGATCAGTCGAAGCACAGCGCTGTCGCCTTGTCCAATACCCGGAGGCATGCACCAGTACAAATACTGATAGCTGCCAATGGTATCTCTTTCTGGCTCTGTGGTCGTCCAAGTGGGATAAAGTCCAAAGGAAGACCCGTCCAAGTAATCGATGTCGAGGGGCAGTCGCAGGCTGATTTTATCCGTGGTCCCATCTGTGGCAGTGTTGGTCCGGTTGATGGCCGTGATGCCCAAGGTCGTTGGGGCGCCAGGTTGCAAGAGTGGATCATCGTCAAAGGAAATGTCGAAGAGTTTGGATGTTCCTGGATTGGCACCTTGGATGATGATTGGCAGGGTTTCCCCTGTTTCCAGGTTGGTCGAGTCTCCACAATTGAGCAATCCTTTGATGTTGTAATACAAGATGGAGCCACTGATGAAATCGCAATCGGTCACTACCCGGTAACGGATGATGTATTCATTGGAATCGGCCGAAGTCGTAGAGCCTGGTAGTCCGTAAGAATCGAGGTAGCTGTTGAGCAGTGCAAAATCATCGTAGCTGAATATTCTTCCATTGGAATTGCTGCCCGTTTCCACCGGATCAGATGTCGCTGGCTGGAAGGCGGCGCTGGAAGGATAGGCCAACTCCACACTACCGGACACAATCTCCGCTCCCTGGAAAGGAAGGATGAAGTTGGTTCCAATGTGAAAGGCATTTCCGACATCGTCATTTTGGATGCGAATGGCCACCTGCAGGGTATCACAAAGGTTGACATTGGCCGCTGGCTGTTGGATGACATTGGCTTCCAAGAAGGCGCCCTCTGTTCGCACGAGTAGGTCGGTGGTCAAATCTTCACAAGGTGGATACAAATCAGGAGACCAGTTTGGTTCTGAGTAAGGAGCACAGTTCCAGCCCACCCTGGCCTGAAATTCGGTTGTCCCACATTCACGCACCACTGCTCGTACCCGCAAGGTGTTGCAGCGATCCATTGTGGACGTAATTCCATTGCCTCGCAGCAGTCGAGGTGTGATGGCGAAAAAGTGTCCACCACTGCTTCCATATGAGGTGACTGTCAAGTCAGTTGGATTATTGGGATCGCTTTCGTCCACGATGGAAACCACCTCCAATGCCCCCGTTGTGTCTTCAATGGCCAGCCAAGTCAGCCCGGCATCAGCGGTGAAGGAGTTGTTGCAATGACGCAGCACCCACTCGGCCGTATCTCCTTTGAGAAAGACGTTGCGGTTGGAAATGGGCACAAAGTCAAAGGTTGGTGGATCGGAATAGAAAAAGTCCCCGTTGCGGGTTTCGGTGATCTGATCGGCACAACTTCCGTTGCCAATGAAGCTGGCATAATGGCGGTCGATGTAGTGAATCTCCGGATCGAAGGTGTAGACATTGTCGCCACTGCTGCTGGATACATTGGATTTGCAATTCGGAATGAGTCGCAAACGCATGTTGAACGGAATGGACTGTCCACTCTTCAAATATGGCACCTGCGCCAGGGTATCAAAACGAGCCACATAGCTACCCGTTGCATCGAGCTGGTGGACCGGGAAATAATCGTTGCCGTGAATGGGGTGATCTTGGATGTTGACCTCCAATTCCACTACAGAATACGCATCCAAAATGGCAGGATCATAGGTAAACAAAATGGAATCCACGCGCAAAACCTGGCGGAATTCATCCCCAAAGAATTTGTTGAAATCGTTGTTGGTCGTCACAAGACGGTAATTCAAAAAGGTCTCCCGACAACCCATCGGAAAGTTCAAGCTATTTGGATAGTCAAACACCGTCCGGTTTTTGGCAATGGTAAACACATCCCCAAAGTTGTCACAAGCCACCTCTACCCCATCAATCGCCTGATAGGCATAGCCCCGAAGATTGGGCACTTCTCGGAAATTGACCAGATAGGGCCCTTCTGGATTGACCGTTGTATGTAGGACACAGTCCAAAGTATCGCCCGGAGCCAAGGTGATGCCAAGGCCAGCCAGACAATCGTGCAAGTCCACTCGGATGTTTTTCCGCTCATTGGCCACCGTCACCATCGCATAGCTGTTGTCCACGATGCAATTGTATTCATTGCCCGCATTGGTGATCCGAACTTCCGCATAATCAAACAGGAAGGTTTCATCTGGTGAAATGGACTCGTCGGCATTGTCATAGGTCACCACCACTCCGATGGAATCGCCAACGGGAGAGTCTCCAACAACGCTGAAAACCCGCATGGCCACAGAGTCACAGGAAATGGCCACATCCAAGTTGGCACTGTCTCTGGAAATTTTTGTGGTGTAGGTTTGATCGGTAAAGCCCAATGTGGTCCGCTCCACTTCAAAGGCATAGGTGCGCACACCCTCCGGACAGGCAGGTGGACAAGTGACTGGATTTCCGTGCAAAATTGGCCCATCCAAAATGCCGCAATACCACTGGTGGCGACAATCACAGGGCGGACAGTAGACCGAAAAGTCCAAGGGAAACTGGGTAGGTCCCAACGGCGCGCTACAGTCTGCCGTAAAGGCCATGATCAAGTCGTATTCGCCCTGCAAAAACGGGAGCGAATTGGCATCGAATGACAAATACAAGGTATCGTTGCTCACCGAATGTCCCAACAGTGGCACCCCGATGATGTCCCTGAGCAATTGGGTTTCCGTGATCACCGGAGAAACTCCGGGCAGCATGGCCACAGCCACTTCAAAAGATTCATTGCCCCCACAATCGCGGCCAAAAAATCGAATGGAACGCCCAAAGGTATGGGTGATGTAAAAGGTATCTTGCTCGACAACCGCATCTGGATCGGTGGCATTGTCGAAAAAGTCGCGACTGTTGGCATTGGCGTAGTAGGCAATCTGCGGGATGTAGTTCAAATCGTCGCAGGCATCCGTATACGAGATCAATGCACTGAGCTGAGTATTGAAATTATTGGCACAAGTAGAATCGGCCCCCAGTTGAGTGGCCAAACTACAGTCGAATTCAAAGTTGACAATGACTTCGATGGATTCATTGATGGGCAAATCATCGAAAAAGCCGTCGCCGTCGAAGTCACTCAAACCACCTGGACCATCTGGATCGGTCTGAAAAAGTGGGTTGTCGTTCAGATCGATCAGATAGCGAGGCGTGGGAATGTTGATGCCCGCGATTTGCAGACTGGTAATTTGGAACCCAAAGTCTTCCAAAGCAAAACTGTCGGTCCCACTGACCGTACTGCCCATCCCAATTCCAGTGGAAATGTTGAGCATGGTCCCAAATCCAGCATCAGCCTCCGCCCCGTCATTGGAAAAAGTCACGACGGAAATGCCCGGCTGACAATAGCCCGCATCTTGTTCCATGATGGAACCTGCTGGGAAAAAGCCCACATTGGCCGAGCCCTCCCCAATGCGAATGAAGTCTGTCGCAGCAGCAGCGTTGCAATAACGGCCCTCACAGCCCCAGGAAGCAGTGTACTGACTGCTCCGGTCGTCGCTGCAAGACAACACGCAAATGTTTTCTGTAATGGTCACAATCTCATCTGGATCGAGGAAGCCATCGCCATCCCCAGGTCCACTGATCGAGCTGTTGCCGACAAACTGCGTCCCGCCCAACACCAAAGAAATCAAAGTATCCAAACTGGGCAGCCCTTGCTTGGTGAAGGGAAACGGACTGCCGTTGACCAGTATGCTTTCCACATAAATGCCCGGACCAACCACCGTTTCGTAAAACACCGAGTCCACAAAACCATCCAATCCGCTGTTGTTGATTCGAATGTCGCGAGTGAAGCACTCTCCGACCCGAGCCGGGCCATGGGTATTGTTGACATCTACTGTAAAAAAGGGCACCGCAAAGGCATCCCGGTATTCAATGTTTTCGTCTGTCTCTGTCAAATCAGTTCCCCCCATCCGATACTGAAACTCCCAAGTATCCAAAACCACCGAAGCATCGTTGGCAGCGAGTGTATCCGTGTAGTCACAATTGGCCGATACCAAAAAAGAGACGATCGCAGAATTGGGACCGCCTGGATTGAGATCGGGCAAGAGGAAAACGGGATTGTTGGGATCGATGGCCGACACGCTGATGCCCGGCGTACTGGCTGTGCTCAGCAAGCCTCGAAATTGGACACCCTTGAACAAGTGGGCCGTCGCCTGGATGTTTTGGCGGGGCAAAGGAGACGCACCTTCCAAAGTGATTTCCACCGTCATGGTATCGGGCTCCCCACAAATGTTGATGAAGTCCGGTACCCCATCTGCGCCCAAAAAGCCCACATCGAGGTTGTTTTGGGCCTGCAAAGGTTGCTGCGACAGGCCGATGGCGAGCATGGCCCCGAGCAGATAGCCAAAGTAGGTACGTGCAGGATGATACAGTTGGGAAAAGGTCGACTGCAACGAATTAGATGGAGTCCCCCCCCTGGGGCCGACCGTGTAGATGCGTTCTAGAAGTTCTTTGTGTATTGCTTTTTTCATCGCAGGGCTTTGGTTTTGAATGGCGTTTGCTGTAGAAAATCAATTCCCTGCCGGAATGAGCGTCTGTTTTTTCGGATTTTCAGGAATCGCAAAGCACCACTGCCATTTTCATTCTCCTAAACAACAAAAGCCTGCATGCGTCTGTGTCGCGCAAACAGGAATTGGGATGTCATCTAATAGTGTTGATCAATCATATTCATTTGAAGGCCGGAAATCTCCGGACCTTCAAGTGAATGGAGCGGCTAAAATCATACCAAAGCCCAGCGGGAGCCCACTGCTGCTATTGTGCGCCCGATTTGTGTCTGTTGAGGAAGGCCGAGACCACACTGCCGTCGGCCAACTGAATCTCGTACAATTCTCCTCCCTTGACCTTGCGCAGGCGTTCTTTCTTGCCCAGCTTTTCGACGGCTGCATTGTACATTTCGTTGTTGGAAATCGTGCTCAGCAGTCCATCCCGGTAGCTGAAAAAGTAGTAGTAATCATTGGGAGATTTGAGGTACAAGTACAGTCGATCTCCTCCCTGTGGCGGCATCTTGACTTCCATCTTGGCTTCCAACCAACGGTTGACCGCCTTGCCCTGGATGCTGGCCAAGCCCACCTTGGGCCGACAAGACAGAAAGGACTGATATTCATTGTTCCATTCCAACAACAGATTGCTGAATAAAAATGTGTATGGGTTGTACTTCGACGGCAATTCCAAGCCCATAGCGGTCATATTTTGAAGACATTGACGGCGTGCCTCCTCCTCTGGAATGAACTCGGCCATGGCTTGTTTGTAGAAGTGAGTCTCCTGATTGTAGTCCAATAGTCGGGCCTCGAACAGCACAGATTGGATGTCGCTGTTGATGATCTTGGCCAGTTTGTCCGGCAGGCGAATGTCCCAGCCAGAGGCACACTGAATGCGCAGTTTCTCCGTGCCGTCCAGCCCCGCCTGGCTCCAACCCGCCGTTTTGGTCTCCACAAAGGGAGCCATGTTGCTTCCCAGATGAAAGAGTCCTGACAACTGGATTTTTTTGTCCCCATCCTTGAGCAAAAAGCGATTGCCAGCAGGAGAATCACCGCTGATTTTGAGGGAGTCCCCAATGAGCAATTGGTCCTTTTCCTCCTCGTACAAGATGGTGCCCGCTGCTTCAAAAAACGGACGATCATTGGGCGCATCCAAGGGCTGCAAAATCCTGGTATACAAGCCTCGAAAATCACGCCGGAGATACAATCCGGTTTGCAGGCTCCGCTGCTGCTCGTCTTGGGGTTGCGGGCAGTACAATGACAGCCCTTGTGGATTGCCCTGACAACTCAATGCAAACCAATGAGCATCCGACAGAGAGGAAAGCTCCAACTGTGCATATCCATCAAATTGCAAGGCCGGCCGATCAGTCCGCAACTCTATGTCTCCGTAAAACCTAAGCTTTTGGTCTACATAAAATCCATCCTTTTTGTCCACAGACCCCTTGCCCCAGCTGTACAGCGACTGCTTGTTGCGACGGCCTTTGCCGTGGTAATTCCCCAAAATTCGATTCAACTGAAAGGACTGCTGATGATCGCCCACCACATATTCATACCACCCACTGGCCTCGTAATCGTAGCGCCCCTTGATGCGTACCTTGGCATTGCGAATGTGGTGCTGGTGACCATCCGGGCCCGCCTTGATGCTGGCATTTTCCAGCACGGGAATGACCCCGCCCGGCAGCACATCCACCAAGCCACTGTCTGGATAGATTCGGGCGTCGGCGCTTTGGATGAAGTCAACGCCACCCAGTTTGAGTTCGTTGGTCTTGAGTCGATAAAAGGCCGTTTCTCCTTCAAATTGCAGGCCCTCTTGTTCCTTGAGCAATGACTGAAACAGTCCTTTTTTGCCATCGCGAGAGCGGAAGGTGATGGTCTCGTTGTGCATGTCCCAGTCGTACTTGTTGAGATTTGTCCGGTATTGGTTGTAGGGCAAGGTGGTGCTGGTGGTATCCTCGTTGGCAGCAACCGTGCCCATGAGCTTGTCAAAATCCAATCGGGTGTAGACATTTTCTGTGTTCAAAGCCAGGTGATCCAAACCCTTTACCTTGACTTGTAGATCGCAGGTATCCGAAAAGACCGAGAAGGTTCCGATGGACATCAATGGTCCTTTGACCGTCCCATGTGCCCAGTTGAAAGTCCCCTTGGCCTTGAGTCCGCCGGGGGTCAATATGAGTAGATCGCTGACGCTGTAGCCCGGTTGGTCAAAGAGCTGAAAGGCGCCTTCCCGCGCTTGGATGTACATGCTGTCCACCAAGGGCTGCCAGTCAATGTCGACCGCTTGGCCTTCCACTTTTGGCACTTCTATGCCGTCGGCCTTGCTCTCACTCAGGTGAAACTGCTGGGCCGCTGTCAACATTTGGGTAGGCCGAAAGGTAAAGTCTTCTGATTCGATCTCTGCCCAAAGATATTGGAGTTTGCCACTGCCCCGAAGTCCCTCGTTGTTGAGTCGGACAGTGCCCTCGAAAGTTCCTTTGCCACCATAACTTGCCAACCCTTCTTGTGGCGTGTCTGTTGCAAAGCCCAATGATTGGTCCTCCTGCAACTGAAGGGGTTCGCGGATGTCTGGAAAGATGCCCCCGGATGCCAGCCGTCCCTTGAATTTGAGATCGGCGGACGTCAACTGATCCAAATGCTCCACACTGAATGGCTCCAACTCAAAATAAAAGGAGTCTCGGCTGTAAGAACTGTCTTTCACCACAGGAGAGTCGTAATAAACATAGGCGGGTTCTTTGCTGACAAAGGCTGGAAACATCTCGATGTCTTCCTTTCCCGATTTGTTGCCCGGAGCATCGATCAGCAATGTCCCGCTGAGGTGTTCGATCCGGCTGCCGATGGAAAAAGCCTCGGGATGCCCCTTCGCATCGGTCTTTCCGCTGGGGACAAACAGGTCAAAGTAGCGAATGGAATCCATTTGGATGTGAAAGCGATCGTAATCAAAGTGGAAGTCCTTGCCATCAAACAGTCCAAAGCCTGCATACAGTCGACCAGCAAAGGCCATGTTTCGGTTGCGCTGCAGGCGGATTTGCTGGCCGTGTGGACGAAGGGCAACCTTCTGGCGGTCGCTGAACTCCAGCACGCGCACATCGTGGGTGAGCATGTCGAGTTCGTCGGGCAACATCTCGGCATTGGTCTGCTTGGAGTCCGAAATGATCCGGATGTTGTCGTAGTCTATTTTGTTGGCTGCTGCGTCGGTGCTGTGAAATACCTTTGGCTGCAGGTGGATGATTTCTTGGTCTTTGTCGTAGGTGATGAAGCCACCAGCGACCAGCTCGTATAGGAGACTCTGGACGCTGCTGATGTCAAAGCGCGGGTTGAGCAGCCGGGCATAGGCCAGAGCGTCGATGGATTTGCTGTCCATTTTTTTGCTCAAACCCCTGAGGCTGGCCACGGGATGGTAGTTGGCGATGTTTTGCAGGCGGCGGTACTGCTGTATGTCGAAGTAGCCCGTGGAAGTGAGTTTGATTTTGGGTTGGCCGTTGCCAATGTGCTCATTTTTGGGATTGACCTGCAGTCGATTCGATGCCAAGTCCCAAGTGATTTTATCAGAGGCGATGTTGACCTGGTGGTAGGAGTCGAAAAAGGGATTGCGGTCGGAGCCTCGCTTGCCCCTCGACAGGGCGAGTTTCTGATCTGCAATGTCGTATTTGAGATTGACCGAAGGGTGGCAGATGGAGTCTGTTGCAAAAGGGTGGATGGCAATGCTGACTTGCTCTCCAGAGATTTTTTTGCCTGGCTCGATCACAAAGTGTTTGGCTTGGGCCACAAAGCGGACCTGTCCATCCGCTGTCCGACGGCAAATGCGGGCCTTTTGACTGGCATCGCCAAAGCCATAGATTTTGCTGCCCCACAGCTTCACCCCACCCCGAAATTCGAGTCCTTCCCCAATCTGCGGAATCCACACGTTTTTTGCCTCCGACCGAAAGCGAGGATAACTGCTCTTGTCGGCCTTCCCCAACTCTCGCAAACTGATCTCCAACTGACCGTCTAAGGCCTCTTGCCCAAAGTAAGAAGCAAAATGCAATTGGGCCTCCTTCACCGTAAACCGAGACTTCCGCAAATCCATCTCATAGGCCACCAAGCGAGAATTCACCTCCTCCATATCGGATTGCCACCATTGAATCTGTCCGTTTTGGCCCTGCCAATGCTTGTTGTGAAAGTCAAAACTCCCGGAAGTACCTGAAATCAAGAGGGTGTCCTGCTTCCAGATTCCAATCAATTCCAGATGGTCAAACACGATCTGAGGTCCTTCTGTTTTGCTCTCGATGTTGTATTCTGCTTCTGCTACTTTCCAGCTCAGTCCACTGTTGTTGGAAAAGAGGACATTGTCCTTGAAAAAGTCATAAGAGAAATCCAAAAAACGCTGGTGGACTTTTTTCTGGCGATGCCCGGCCGCAGCCAACTGCTCCAAGCTCTGGTGCCATTGGTCAAACAGCTTTTCCTGATCTGTCGGAATGTGAGACAAGGCATTGAGGTAAGTGGTAAAATGCGGGTGGGCCCTCCACTGTGCATTGCGCATCCAGTCACAGCGTTCGCGGATTTGATCAATTTGTACATCTTGAAAAGTACCCTTTTGAAAAGCTGTCTGAAAGCGGGCAAAGGCAGTAGCCGTCGCCGGGTGGTTGGATTGTTGTAGAAAGGTGCCCAATTCAGCGACGAAGGCCTCCTTGGACTTGGAAAAACGCCCCGTATCCGAGGCAGCAGATAGGACGAAGAGCCCTATGCACAGGCATAGTGTGTAGATTTTGTTCATGAGTCTTGCTTTTGCTTTGTGGGCACCCGGAGGTGCTACTTACGGGAGGTATTGCGGGGGGAAAATGGGGGAAATAAGGGGAGGCGAGCCCAATGTGATCAGGCCCTACAAAGGTAAGGGTATGCACCAAATGGCGCATACCCCAAATATGGTATCATCTAAATTTTATCGAAACTTCACTATTCGCCTTCCGCTACTTCTTTTGTGCGGCGCGAATCCGGTTGACAAACATCTGCGCAGAACTGGGCTCTACAAGGGCAATTTCGTAGAATTCTCCGTCTTTCATTTTGCGGAGCTTTTCCTTTTTCTTCAGTCCCAATACAGCGTCGTTGAAAAGGGTGTTGTTGGACACCACATTGAGCACACCCTGCTTGAAGCCAAAGAAGTAGTAATAGTCACTGGGCGACTTGATGTAGACATACACCCGATCATCTTCATTGGTTGGCATCTTGAACTCTACATAGCTGGTCAGCCATCGGTTGACGGGCTGGCCGTCGACACTGCACAGGCCCAGACGCTGCTTGGCAGAGACAAAAGACTGGTATTCTGCATTCCACTTCATGGGCAAATTACTGAAGAAGAAGGTGTAAGGATCGTGTTTGGAGGGCAGGTCCAAGCCGAGATTGATCATGCCTTCCACCGTTTTGTTGTAGTCCTTGACAGATGGGATGAGTTCGGACAAGGCCCTTTCATAAAACGGCTGCCCTCTGGTGTAGTCAATGGCCTTGGCGTCGAAGCTGCTCGACTTGAGGTCGGTCATCATCACCTTCAAGAGCTTGTCTGGTATGATGATTTCGATGCCTGCCATCATGTCGGCCAATATCTCGTAATTGGTCTCTTCCAGGTTCACGGTGGTGGAATCTGTAAAGGCAGTCTTGGCAGCTCCGGCAGCGGTGACTTTGACGTAGTTGAGGCCCGAGCCAATGTTGAATTTCCCCTCCACTTGCACCCCTGCATCTTTGTTGCCGAGGATCAGTCGATTGCCCTGGCGGACGTTGTCGACGATTTTCAAACTGTCTCCAAAAATGAATTCGTCTCGGGTGCGGTTGTATTTGAACAGGCCCGTGGCTTCCAGTATGGGGCGGTCCTTTCGCATGTTCAGGGGTTGCATCACGCGAGGATACATCTTGGCGGTTGCCTTGCTGAGGAACAGGCCCGTGCGCAGCGGATCACCTTTGTAGTTTTTGGGCTTGTCAAAAGTGATGGCCAAATCCTTTTTGTCCCCGTCAAATTTGACTGAAAACCAATTTCGATTGGGCAGTTTGGGAGCGTCAAGTCGGGCAAAACCTTCGAATTGCAACTTTTTGTTCTCTGCACTGAGTCGGATTTTGCCCCGGTACTCGGTCTTGTGATCGATGTAAAAATCGTCTTCTGCCCTGGCCTCCCCGGTCGCCCGCGTCACCGTCTTTTTCTCACTCCGCTTGCCCTTGCCCACCCGGGTTCCCACAATGTCGTTGAACTCAATTTCTTGCAATCTCTCGCCGATGTTGTATTCGTAGAATCCCTTGCCCCGGTACTCTTTCTTTCCCAACACATCAATGGTCGCCCGGTTGATGACGTGGTACTTGTTGATCGTATCGGCCACAATGCGAACGCTGTCCAAGGTCGTCATGACCCCTCCTTTTCGAATTTCAACATTGCCATCCTTGGTGTAGATGTAGGCATCGCAGGTCTGTATCTTCGGCACCCCGCCCACTTGCAGCAGGTTGGTCTTCAGATCGTAAAAGGCTGATTTCCCTTGAAACGACAGAGAATCCTGATCGGGGTGAATGGACAGGAAGGTTCCGTAGCGATCCTTTTCTGTCAGGAAGGTGATGTGTTCCTCTTTCATATTCCAGATGAACTCGTTCATCGAGGTCTGGTATTCGTTGTAGGGCATGGTGGTCGACAGCTCGGATGAGTTGGCTTTGATCCGCCCTTCTTGCTTTTCAAAATCGAGGAGAGATTTGACATTTCTGGTATCGAAGGCCAAGTCTTCAGAGCCAAAGGCAAAGATTTGCAAGGTAGAAGTATCGGCATCCACAGAGAAGGAGCCAAAGGACATCAAATCAGAGGTCAGGCGTCCCTTTTCCCATTCGAACACCCCATCTCCTTTCAATCCATCAGGTGTCAGGATTAATACGCCTTTGAGGTTGTAGGTTCCGGTACTGAACAGCTCAAAGGGCTTTTCGCGCGTCCTTACATACATGCTGTCTTTGTAGGGCCGCCAGTCAATGGACACATCAATCCCCAACGCCTTGGGCACCTCTGGTGGTCCAACTCTGTCTTCCTCCAGGTCAAATCGCTCGGCAGTGGCGGTCAACTGTTTGGGTTTGAAGATGATGTCTTCTGATTTGAAGGTCGCCCGCAGGTAGTTGATGTCACCTCGGCCGAGAAAGCCTTGGTTACTCAGGTCGATGTTGCCAATGAAATTCCCCTTCTCTTGATAAGCCGGATAGCCTTCGGGAGGGGTGGCTGATTCGAAGCCCAGCGATTGGTCCTCTTCCCGGAGCAAGAGGGTTTCTTTGAACCTTGGAAAGATATCAGCCGATACCATTTCCCCTTCGAAGAACAGGTCCTCCTTTTGGAAGTTGTCCAGGTTGTTGAAGTTGAATTCGTTCAGCTCGAAGTAGAAGGAATCCCTTTTGTAGGCCCCTCCTTGAATGTCTTTGTTGCTGTAAAATACGTAGGATGGTCCCTTGCTGTTGAAGGAGGGAAAGGAAGGAATGTCTTCCCGTCCCGACTTGTTGTTGGGTGCGTCGATGAGCAAAGTACCAGAGAGCTTTTCGATGCGGGAGGCCATGGACAAGGCAACGGGATTGCCATCCTTGTCTTTGGCATCTGTGGGAATGAATAGGTCGAAGAAGCGAATGGAGTCCATTTCGATGTAGTTTTTCTCATAATCGAAGCGGTAGTCCTTCCCTTCCAAGACACTCAACCCGGCAAATACCCGACCGTCGAAATCCATGTTTCGGTTGCGCTTGAAGGTGACCTGCCCCCGAAGAGGTTTGAGCGCCACCCGTTGTTTGGGACTGAATTCTATGCTTTTGATTCCCGTGGCATTTACCTTTTTTTGTGCCACAGACATGACCGCATTGGTACTGTCCGAAATGGAAACAATCTTCAGATAATCGTAATCGGCCTTTTTCTGACTGGCATCGGCAAAGTGAAACACCTTTTCTTTTACCTCAATGGATTCCTCGTCCTTGTTGTAATTGATGAAGCCCTGCGCCACCAAGTCGTACAAGAGCGGCTGGATGATGGAAATGTCGTATCGGGGGTTCAGCTTTTCGGCCACATAATGGGCATCCAGAATGTTGGAGCCCTCGCGCTCTGCCAGCACTTTGAGCAGCGCAATGGGGTTGGAAGAGGAAATGTTTTGGATTCGTCGGTAATCCCCCTCGGAGAAAAAGTCCAGGGATTCAAACTCTGCCTCCCGCTTCATGGAGATGCTGGCCAGGCGCTTGCCGATCACCAAGGAATCCTTTTCCATGAACCAATCGACATTGTCCGTATTGACGTTCATTCTCAAAAAGGAGTTGTAAAAAGGGTTTCGGTCACTTCCCCGCTTTCCTCTGTAGAGCGAGATGACTTTCTTGATCATGTCAAACTTGATGTTGACAGATGGGTGGTAAATGGAATCCTGGGCAAAATACACCGTCGATTCCACCTTTTCTCCCGCCAGGCGCTCCCCCTTGCGAATGACAAACAACTGAGAATATCCTCTGAAGATGCGACGGCCACTGTTGTTCTTGATGCTGATCTGGGCCGGATTTTCCTTTTCTCCATAACCATATACCGTGGTACCATTGAGTCGGAACCCACCAACATAGCTCACCCCCTCTCCAATGTTTTCGATCTTCAGGATCTGTTCACTCGACTCAAAACGGGGATAGGAAGATTCCTTTTTGGCATTGGCCACGCTGATTTTGTCGGTAAAGCTCCCCTTGATGCTCCGATTGGGGAACAATTCGGGATAGACCAGCTCCACTTCGCCAACATCGTAAAAAGTCTTCTTGGTGCTGATCTCGTATTCGCCCAGGGTACAGTAGACATTTTTCAGTCCAAAGCGATCCCAAGTCACCTTGCCACCGTTGCCCTTCCAAAGATTCTGGATGGGATAATAGCGTCCGGAGGTCCCATATATCTGGATGGAATCTCGTTTGCGGGTTCCTTTGAGGTTGAGGCGCTGATAGGAAATGACGGGGTCCTTGCCCTCGAATTCCATGATGAATTGGTCAGAACTGGCAATCCAGGTTGCCCCATTCTTAGAGTAGCGAAGGCTCTTGGATTCAAAAAACTTGATGGCAAAAACCAAAAAGTCTTGATAGGGCTTGAGCTTGCGGTTTTCGATGTTGGCCAGCATTTGGTCCAGGACCATGTGCAGGTTTCTGAAATTCTCCGCCCCATTCTCCGTCTTTCGAGCTGCAACCAAGCATTGCAGGTAGTTGCTGAAGTAAGGGCTGGCCTTCATTTTCTGCTTGAGCATGCTGTTGCTGGTCAGCAAAATTTGGTTGAACTCCTCTTCGCTGAAGATTCCCCCTTTGAAGTTGGACTCAAAATCTTTGAAGATGTCTTCCAAGACAGTTCGCTTGCTGGCCGTCATCAAGTCTTCCAGCTGATCGATGAATTCTGTCTGATTTTCAGAAAAAGAATCCAGACTTTGCGCCTGGGATGAAAAAGAAAAGACGAGGCCAAAGAGCCCAAAGAGGAGAAAATAACGAAGTTGCATATCGGTCATTCTTAAGTCAAAATCAGTTTGGGTTTTCCTTCATCAACGACACACACAGCCAATTGTTTCTGCTCAGTTGCTGCGTCTGGCGGAAGCCTGCCTGTTGAAAAGATGCATCCATCAAGTCGCGATCTTGCTCTACAAAACCTGATGTGATGAGTCGACCACCCACTTGCAGACGGTCATATAACGATGGCAGACTATTCAAAATTACGTTTCGGTTGATGTTTGCCAGGATCAGGTCGTAAGGAGGACCAGGCGGTACCGCAGAAAGGTCGCCCTTGAAAATCTTGATGTCCGGCGTCCCATTGCAACGGGCGTTTTCCAGCGAATTGTCATAGGCTGCCTGCTCGATGTCCACGGCCTCCACCTCTGAAGCCCCCATTTGGGCAGCCAGGATGGCCAGTAGCCCCGTGCCACAACCGTAGTCTAGTACGCGAAGGCCTTGGACAGATAGTTGCGCCATGCGCTGTACCATCATGTGGGTGGTCTCGTGGTGTCCTGTGCCGAAGGCCATTTTGGGATTGATGACAATTTGGTATTGTACCCCGTCCATGGAAGGATGAAAATCGGCCCGGATACCACAAAAATTCCCCACCTGAATGCTCTCAAAGTTGGATTCCCACAAGGCATTCCAGTTTTGATCGGGCATTCGTTCTTTTTGGTAGCGAAACTGCCATTGCTCTTTCAATGACTGCAAGCTTTGATCCAGATTTGCATCATCCAGATTTTCGGCAATGTAGGCATCGAGTTGGTCGGGATGCTCTGCCTCTTGAAAGGAGTCGAAGGGCAGCTGACTGAGGAAGGCCAACAAGAGCTCCCTCTCCCCAGGACGAGAAGTAAAACTGAATTTGACAAATGCCATTGGCTAGGATTGCTTTTGCTTGCCGTAAACCTCGCCCTTGCAAGAGCGCAAGGTATTCATCAACAGGGAGGTGACCGTCATGGGGCCAACGCCTCCTGGTACGGGGGTGATGTGGCTGCATTTGGGTGCCACTTCCTCAAAATGCACGTCTCCCACCAGTCGATAGCCTCTCTTGGCATTGGGATCATCCACCCTGTTGATGCCCACATCAATGACCACAGCTCCTTCCTTGACCATGTCGGCCGTCACAAAATTGGGGCGGCCCAGTGCCACGACCAATACATCGGCCCGGCGGCAATGCTCGGCCAGGTCTTTGGTGCGGCTGTGGCAGAGCATGACCGTGGCGTTGCCAGGAGTGGCTTTGCGCGACAAGAGGATGCTGATCGGCGTTCCTACGATGTTGCTGCGACCCAAGACAACGCATTCTTTGCCTTCGACGGAAATGTCGTAGCGTTGCAGCATTTGCAGGATGCCAAAAGGCGTGGCCGGCAAGTAGGCGGGCAGGCCTTGGGCCATGCGGCCAAAGTTCATCGGGTGGAAGCCATCGACATCTTTGGCCGGGTCGATGGCCAGGGTGATTTTTTCATCGTCGATGTGAGCAGGAAGGGGAAGCTGGACAATGAAGCCGTCGATGTCCTCATCTTCATTTAGCTGGGCCACAATTTGCAGGACCTCTTCTTCGCTCACAGAAGCCTCCCGGCGAACCAGGGTGGAGCGAAAACCGACTTGCTCGCAGGAACGCACCTTATTGCGCACATATACCTGACTGGCAGGATCTTCGCCAATGAGAACAGCCGCCAGATGAGGCAGTTTGTGGCCTTGTTCTCTGAGCTTGTTGACTTCTTCCGCGATTTCGGATTTGATGGTCTTAGCAAGTTGTTTACCGTCGATGAGTTGCATGCTGAAACGATTGGTTTGGAAAGCGGCAAAGGTAAGAAATATGGGGCATTCAGGCAGGATTAATTTTGCGGTAGCAGTCGAGCAAGCGCTGTTCCTCCACTGTCCAATTGAGCACCCGCCGGGCTTGGCGACAATTCTGGGCCAGGCGCTCGTACAAGATGGGGTCTTCCAAAAGCTGCCGGATGGCTTGGCAAAGCGGATCGACGGCCAATTCGGGCAACAGCAGGGCAATCTCAAATTCTTCGTTGAGCAGGCGGTATTCCGGAAAGTCCATGTGGATGGCAGGCCGCCCGGCCATGATGTAGTCAAAGGTCTTGTTGGCCAGGGAGTAGTAGTAGTTGAGTCCTTTGTTTTCCAACAGATTGAGGCCAATGGTGGCTTGTGGTGTCAGTTGGTGCAAGTCTTCCGGTAACACATGGCCCAAAAATCGAACTCGCCTCTCCAAATCCAATTGGCGAACCAAGCGCCGAAGTTCTTCCGACAAGTCCCCCTCTCCTGCCAGCCAAAGTTCGACACCTTCGATCTGCTGCATGGCTTGAATGGCCACTTCCAGTCCCCTGGCTTGATTGAGCGCCCCTTGGTACAGCAAGACGGGAGGCTGGGCAGGAGATTGTTCCGACGGTGGCCGCAACAGGGGCACATTTCGCACCAACTCAAATGGCATCCCATATTTTTTGGCAAACAAATCAGCCAAGCTTCCACAAACAGTATAGGCAAGGTCGACCCGCGGAATGAGCTGCCGGGCTGTCCACTCCCAAAATGCCTGCACCCTTGGCCGATCGACCACTTCGGGCACTTCAGAGAAATATTCATGGGCATCGTAGACCAACTTGCTCCCCTTGATGCGAGCCGCCAGAGAAACGGCCCAAAGGGTATCCAAATCGACCGCTCCCAAAATGGATGCCTTCTGAAAAAGCAAATAAAGAAACAAGCGAATGTTGAATTCGAGGTAAAACAACTTCCCCTTTTCAAACCAGCAAGACAGCCGTTCTTGCCCAAAAGACTGTGGATGAAGGGCAGCAGATTGGCTTTTGCACCGCCCGACCAAACTGACCTCATGGCCCGCTGCCGACAAGCTGCCGCAAATCCGAATCATGCGCTGGTCGAAATTCAAATCGTTGGTCACCGCAAAGCAGATGGATGTTTTCAGTCGGCCCATCTCACAGCTTCGTTTTCTTCCACCAATAGACCTTCGTCGATGAGGTATTCCAGGGTTTTGAGGACTTCTTCCCGCCGGCGAGGAGCAAAAGAATCCACCACCTCGGTGACCTTCATTTGGTTGCGTTTGAGCAGTTGGCGAATCTTGTGTTTGTACCGTTCAAAAGACTCCTGGCTGAGAGTGACCTTGTTGCGTCCCAGACAGACATCGCAGATGCCACAGGCAGGCGGGTTGGATTGGCCAAAGTAGCGCAGGAGTTGTTGGCTTCGGCAGGCCAGTTGCTCTCCGTAGGCCATCATGTGTCGGATGCGCTCCCGGAACCGCTTTTTCCGAAAGTCGTACAAGACCCGGTCAATGGTCAGGTTTTGCGTTCCTACCCGTTCTTCTACAAAAGTAATTTGCGGCTTTTCCTTTTGAGGCAAATACTCAATGATGCCATCTTTGCGCAGTTTTTCCAGTCCCTGCTGCAATTCGACCAAACTGATTTTCAGAAAGCCCGCCAACTGTTTTTCGCGCAGGTGTACCCGGTGGCTGAATGCTCCCTGATAAGTCCTGAGGATGGTCTTCAATAGAGAGTCCAATTTTCGGTTTCGCAATTGGTAGTCGTACAGGGTGTCCTTGGAGACGATGACCCGCAAGCTGGAAGGCACGTAGATCGCCTCGGATAGGGTCAACCAGGCGGATTGCTCCAATATTTTGAGACAGTTGTAGGTTCTGATCATGTCGAGGCCATAGGTCTCGGTGAAGTTTTGCAAATCGATGTCGTAGCTCTTGCCACTGCCGCCGCCCACCGCCAACTGAAAATAACTTCCCAAAGACAAGTAGGTTTTCCGGATTTCCTCCATCTCGGGAAAAGACTGCACAAAACGCTTTTCCAATTCCAGTCGGTCTTTGGGTTGGTACAACAAGACGGCATAGGATTTTTGTCCATCCCTGCCTGCCCGTCCTGCCTCTTGATAGTAGGCTTCCAGGCTGTCCGGTACATCCAGGTGAACCACTGTGCGCACATCCGGCTTGTCGATGCCCATCCCAAAGGCATTGGTGGCCACCATGATGCGAATCTTCCCATTGATCCAAGCTTCTTGGCGGGCGGAGCGAAAGTCGTTGGACAGTCCGGCATGGTAATAATCTGCCGAGATGCCTTTTTTTCGCAGGAAGCCTGCCACCTCTTTTGTCTTACGCCTCGTGCGTGCATAGGCAATGCCCGATCCTTTGACATTGCGAAAAATCTCCAACATTTTGCCCAATTTGTCCTCCTCCTGTAGCACGACATAGGCCAGATTCTGGCGCTCGAAGCTCATCCGAAAGACATTTTCTGCCCGAAATTCCAGCTTTTCTTGGATGTCATTGACCACCTCCTCGGTCGCCGTAGCTGTCAGTGCCAGGACGGGCACATCGGGATGCAGCTCTCGAATCTCCGGGATTTGCAAATAAGACGGTCGAAAATCATAGCCCCACTGAGAGACACAGTGGGCCTCGTCCACTGCGATCAGGTTGACGGGCATGCGGCGGATGCGTTCGCGGGCCAGCTCCGTCTGGAGGCGTTCGGGAGAGAGATAGAGCAGTTTGACATCGCCATAGACACAATTGTCGAGGATGCGATCGATGTCCTGCCGGTGCATGCCAGAGTAAATGGCCTCGGCCCGGATGTTTCTTTGTTGCAACTGAAACACCTGGTCTTTCATCAAAGCAATCAGCGGCGAGACAACCAAGCAGATGCCGTCGCGACAGAGGGCAGGCACTTGGTAGCAGACAGACTTTCCGCCTCCGGTGGGCATCAGTGCCAGGCTGTCCCGGCCCTCCAAGACCGACTGGATGATCGACTCCTGCAGAGGTCGAAACTGATCGTACCCCCAGTAGCGTTGCAAGATGTCCAGTGGTGCGTGCTGTTGGCTCAAACTGATTGGATTTGGGAAGCAATATTAGCCCAACTAATGGAATTCACACAAGAATCCGATGGAAAAATGCTCTTGTGCTGCAAACAGAACGGGCCTCCCGTGTAGACAGAAGGCCCGTTGTGTTGCCGATTGGCCGAGTTGGATCAGAAGGTTTGGCAACCGTTGCGACGGCGATTTTTGGAGCGGAAGCCCACCAAGCCATTGTCCATGAAGTTGTAGGAGATGGTGATGCCTCCCATGAAGTACCAATCGTTGCGGGCGGGGTCTCCCCTGCCATCACCCGGTTCGCGGGCAACACCCGAGCGGTTGCTCAGTGCCACGGCCAGTTCGCCCCGCTCGGCCAAGAGCGCGGCAGCATCGGGATAGTTGGTGCTGACATCATCCAGATAATCGGTGAATGTGGCGCGCATGCCCACTTCCAAGCCCACATTCCAAGCATCGTTGATGGCGTACTTGACACCTGCGCCAAATGGGATGGCAAATTGTGTGAGATTGTACAATGGCTCTGAGGAAGATGCCAGGCCTTGTCCCTCTGTGCCCAGCGGCTGCAATTCTACCCAAGCCCCATCGATGAAGGCCTTTGGATTGTGCCGAAACAGGGCGACGCCTGCGAAGAGGTAGGGTGAAAAGACCCTTTCCAGGTTGTAGGGCTGGTAGCCAAGGATGTTGAATTCGCCAGTCACGCCAAATTCCAGGACACCAGATTTGTAGCTGAGATTGCGATCGCGGCGCTCTTGGGTGGCGGCGTTGGCATCATCGCCGGAGATGGTTCCATAAAAAACGTTGAACCGGGCCGCCACGTAGTTGTTGATATTGTAGCGCAGGAAGCCTCCGAAGGAAGCATGGGTTTGTTTGAATTTGGGGCCAAGAGATTCGGGGGCAAGGTCTCCCTGATAATTGGAAATGCCCACCATTGCTCCCAGCTCGAAATGCTGTGCTTGAGCAGCAAATGGCAGTGCGACTATCAAAATCAGCAAAATTCTTTTCATTACAGCACTGTTAATTTATGGTTAAAGGATATGCCAAAAATAAGAATATATTGGACTTGTTCGTATCGGGGAGGAGAGTTAATTGGCAAACTTGCGCACATTCAGGCGAGCTTTTTGCCATTTTACAGTAGCAATTGAAATATTCATCCAAAATTGAGCCGGACTTGGTCTAATAAAGGACAAAGACAAAAGGCGAAATCTTATATTGAAGTGATTTTATTTACATTTGCATAACTTTCAAAACTTGTTTGGAACAAATCATTCGGCCTGCAAATGCCATTTTTTCGATCATCCTTCTCCTACCTGCCTGCTGTCAAGGAGTTCTTTGGACAACTGTCCACAGGATACTCCCGTTTTCAAGCTTTCATCAAGGTTGTCGTTTTTGTGCCTCGGCCATGCTGCCAACAGCTGGGCGACGAGGTGGTGGAACACAGCCCAGGAGAATTTGGTCTTGTCTGCCCAAATGAAAAACCCAAACAGATTCTTAGGTGGCTCATTGCCCGATTGGGGCCAGTTCAGATTCTGACTGCACAGCCTGGACCTAAGGTACATTTATGTCATTTAAAAAATTCGTCCTAATGAAGATTAGATTATTGTTATTTGGTTGCCTCTACTTTGCAGCTACTTGCTCCATGATGGCCCAGGATGCCCCTCCTACTGACTGGCACTTGAAGAATCCAGCTTCCAGCGGGTATCCAGGTATAGATTTGGAAAAAACCTACACCGAACTACTGAAAGGAAAACAAAGCCAAACTGTGATCGTAGCCGTGATCGACTCGGGTGTCGATTCTGAGCACGAAGACCTCAGCGGCGTGATGTGGATCAATGATGATGAAAAAGCCGGCAATGGAATCGATGACGACAAAAATGGTTATGTCGATGACATCCACGGTTGGAACTTCATCGGTGGAAAAGATGGCGACATTCACCACGACGCACTCGAAATCAGCCGTTTGGTGGCCAAATACAATAAAAAGTTCAAAGGCAAAGACCCCTCCAGCCTGTCCAAAAAGGAAAAGGCAGAGTACGCCAAGTACGAGGAGATGAAAAAGGAGATTGCCAGCAAGAAGGAAAAGGCACAAGAACGCTCCATGGGCGTCAGCATGATCTACAACTCCATCCAGACGGTCAAAGAAAAGTTTGGTTCTGAAGATGTGACCATCGAAAGCCTGAATGCTGTCAAGCCAGGAGACGAAAAGGTGGCCCAGGCGGTCAACGTTGTCAAATCTGTCATGCAGAGAAGCGGCATGGGATTCGAAGAACTTTCCGAAGAAGTCGGTGGTGCCTTTGAATACTTCGATTCTCAAATCAAGTACTACTACAATCCGGATTACGACCCGCGCGACATCGTCGGTGATGACTACAGCAACCAAAAGGAGCGCATCTACGGCAACAACCGCATCAAGGGGCCAGATGCCAACCACGGCACACACGTAGCGGGCATCATCGCTGCCATGCGCAGCAACGACGTAGGTATGGACGGCATCGCCGACAATGTCAAAATCATGTCTGTCCGCTGTGTTCCCGATGGTGATGAGCGCGACAAAGACGTGGCCAACGCCATCCGCTATGCCGTAGACAATGGTGCTTCGATCATCAACATGAGCTTTGGAAAGAGCTACGCTTGGAACAAAAAAGTGGTAGACGATGCCGTTCGCTATGCCATGAAGAAGGACGTCCTACTGGTACACGCTGCCGGAAACGACAACAAGGACAACGATACCACCAACAATTTCCCAAATGACAAGTTTGCCAAAAAGCGTTGGTTCAGCCCCAAAATCGCCAAGAATTGGATCGAGGTTGGTGCCGTCAACTGGAAAGGTGGCGATGAGCTTCCCGCCAGCTTCAGCAACTACGGCCAGGAAAATGTCGACGTTTTCGCCCCTGGAACTGCCATTTACTCTACCGTGGTAGACAATGAGTACGACAGCTACCCAGGTACCAGTATGGCCTCTCCAATGGTCGCTGGCGTAGCGGCGCTGATCCGCTCTTACTACCCAACCCTCTCTGCTGTCCAGGTGAAAAACATCATCGAAAACTCTTCTGACAAGATCGATCGCATGGTGGTAAAGCCAGGAACAGACGAAAAGGTCAAATTCAGCGAGCTGAGTACTTCCGGAGGAACTTTGAACGCCTACAAGGCCGTCCAGATGGCCGCAAAGACCAAGGGCAAGAAGAAAATCAAGAAGTCCAAGAAGAAGGCTGTTGCCAGACCATAAGAGAGCGAGATCTTCTCTTGTGAAGCTGAGAACTGCTTCAAAAAAAATCCGTTGGCCTGCTGGTCAACGGATTTTTTCTTTGTGGAGGGGAAAGAAGATCAGCGGATGATGACTTCTTCGATGTAGTCCTCGCCCAGTTTTTCATTGAGGATAGACAGGATTTTGGCCTTGCCGTAGCTCAGTTCTTGTTTGAGGGGGGCAGAATCAATGGTGATGAACAGCTTGGAGCCCCGCAGGTACAGGCGGCGCGTGTAGCCTGCAATGGATGGCCCCATGAGTTCGCCCCAGACCTGCTCCAGTTTGAGCTGGTGCAATTTGGGCTTGAACTTTTTCTGGTCCACAAAATTTTTGAGAACGTCTTTTAGTGTCTTGTCGTTTTGTTCTTTCATCATTCTTCAGAGATTGTCCATAGTTTTGCGGCAAAGATAGAAGAAAAGTGCGAATGGATCAATCCGAAGGAGTTGCGGCCACGGCCTCTCCGTTTTGCACCAAAAACTTGCGGTATTCCGATCCCAGTCCCGATAAGATTTCCTCCAGTCGATGCTCGTGGGTATCGGTGATGAAGACCTGCCCAAAATTTTGCTCCAACAACAGCTCCACCAATTGTCGCACCCGCTGCCTGTCGAGCTTGTCAAAAATGTCGTCCAATAGCAGGACAGGGCTGTAGTTTTTGGCCTTTCGCATCCATTCGTGCTGAGCCAATTTGAGGGCCAGGACAAAGGTCTTGAGCTGTCCCTGGGAGGCAAAGCGCTTGAGAGGATGACCGTTGATGGTGAAGACGAGGTCATCCTTGTGAATGCCCACCGTGGTGCGCTGTAGGATGTGGTCTTTTTCCACTGTTTGGATCAGCCACTCGGCCATGGTCTGGTCGTGAAGCTGCGAGCGGTACCGGCACTCGACCGACTCTTGGTCATTGGATATTTTGCGGTAAAAAGACTGAAACAGGGGCAAAAATGCCTCGACGAATGTCTCCCGGCGGTGGTGGATGAGCGTGGTGGGGCCCGAAATGCGGGCGTCGTAGGCCTGGAGGAGCAAATCGTCGGACCGACGCTCGGCGGCCAATTGCTTGAGCAGTGCGTTGCGCTGTTTGAGGAGTCGGTTGTAGAGGATGAGCTGTTCGAGGTATTCCCGGTCCAGTTGAGAGAGGGTGTTGTCGATGAAGCGGCGGCGCTCCTCGCTCCCATCGGTGGCCAGGCGGGTGTCGTCCGGTACGATCATCACCACCGGAAGCAGGCCGATGTGTTCCATCAATTTTTTGTACGGCACATCATTGCGCTCGAAGACTTTCTTTTGTCGGGGCACCACTTTGGCGACGATCCGCTCCGACTTTTGATCGAGTTGAACTTGGCTTTCCAGGCGGAAAAATTCGCTGGAATGGCGGACCAAATCGCGGTCGCTCAGCCCAAAATGGCTCTTGCACACACAGCTGTAATAGATGGCATCCAGCACATTGGTTTTTCCCATGCCATTTTGCCCCACAAAGGCATTGAGCCGGGGACACAGGTCCAGGCGTTGGTGGGAATAGTTCTTAAAATTGGTCAGTATGATGCGTTGAAAATGCAAGAGCTGTGTTTTTGATGGCTGTGGATGGCAAAAGTACCTCATTCCCAGCAGATTCAAAAACGAAGGCCTTTCCTTGGCGTTCCAGTCCATTCAGGGAGTGGAGGCATTTGACGCAAGCGGAATGTCAATAATTGTCGACAATACACTTTGCCTTTGAAAAATCAGATTTTAAGCAGTATCTTTGGGTAATAAAAGCTGCTCACATTCCACAGGAAAGACTCCCATAGAGCAGATACATTCCAAATGCGAATATTCGCGATTAATCAGTGATCAATGACGCAAGTAGTGAACAAAGCCAAAGCAAGCACCAGCCGCAAGAAGAAGGCCAGTTACGACAAAGAAACCCATGTCAATTGGTACACCCTCATGCTTCGCATCCGCCGTTTTGAGGAGCGAGCGTTGATGATGTATGGACAGCAAAAAATTCGCGGGTTCTGTCACGTTTACATTGGACAAGAAGCCGTAGCAGCAGGCATCGAATCTGCCATCCGGCCACAAGACGCCATCGTTACGGCCTACCGCCAACACGGAACTGCCTTGGGCAGAGGGGTCTCTTCCAATGCGGCCATGGCTGAGCTGTTTGGCAAGGCTACTGGTGTGGTGAAAGGAAAAGGAGGCTCGATGCACTTCTTCTCTGCCAAGCATCGCTACTTTGGAGGCAATGGCATCGTGGGGGCGCAGATTCCCATTGGTACCGGAATTGCTTTTGCGGAAAAATACAAGGGCACAGACAATCTTTGTGTCACCATGTTTGGAGATGGAGCGGCCCGCCAAGGAGCCCTGCACGAGTCTTTCAACATGGCCATGACCTGGAAGTTGCCCGTCATCTTCGTCTGTGAAAACAACCACTACGCCATGGGAACTTCCGTGGAGCGCACCAGCAACGTGCTCGACATCTGGAAACTGGGATTGGGCTACGAAATGCCCAGCGAACCCGTCGATGGCATGGACCCCGCCTCTGTCCACGAGGCATTTTCCAAGGCTGCCGCCCACGTCAGATCAGGCAAAGGCCCCTACTTCCTAGAGGTCAAAACCTATCGCTACAAGGGTCACTCCGTTTCCGACCCGGCCAAGTACCGGACCAAGGAGGAGTTGAAGTCCTACAAGGAGAAAGACCCTGTGAAGTTGGCCGAGATCAAGTTGTTGAAGGAAAAGATCATGACAGAGGAAGAAATTGCCGACATCAAGGCAGCTGTCAAAAAGGAGGTAGACGAGGCCGTTCAATTTGCCGAAAGCTCTCCCTATCCCGATCCATCTGAGTTGTACAATGACAACTACACTCAGGAGGATTATCCTTATCTCACGTAAATTTCCATCTACGCTCGGGCAGCCACAACTGTCCAGCAGGGAGATCATAGCATACAATACAACATTGAGAAAAACCACAAAAAGGAGCCAACTGACCATAGTGGCTCCTATTTTTTTGCGCCAAATGGGTATTAAATAGAAAGTTTCCTTATTTTTGCGTGGTTTTTGAAACAAATCGTCCAAAACGGACTAAAAAATACAAACAACCGATATACAATGGCTCGTAGACGCAATCAGAAACAACAAGATGACACATTGGTCGACATCGTAGAGGCCAAAGACAACGCACAAGACTTTTTTGAGGCAAACCAAAACTACATTTTGGGAGGATTGCTGCTGGTGGTATTGGCCGTCGGTGGTTGGTTTGCTTACAACAACTATTATCTGGCTCCCCGCCAACAGCAGGCCATGGAGCAGATGATGCAAGCTCAGTTCCAATTTGAGCAAGATTCTTTTGCCCTGGCACTCGAAAACCCAGGCAATGGATACGATGGCTTTCTGGACATCATCGAGAAGTACAGTGGAACCGCTGCCGCGAATACAGCACACTACTATGCTGGCATTTCCTGGCTCAACCTGGGAGAGTACAAAGCGGCCATTTCCTACCTCAGTGATTTCAGCACCAGCGACTATGCTCTTGGGATTACCCGATTGGGCGCTCTTGGAGATGCCCATTCCGAATTGGGAGACCTGGACAAAGCGATTTCCTTCTACCAAAAGGCCGTCAGCTATGGCGACAACGAACTGCTGACCGCGGCCTATCTCTACAAATTGGGACTTCTCCAAATGAGACAAGGCAACATGGATGCTTCTCAAAAGGCATTCAAACAGTTGATCGAAAAGTATCCCAACTCTGCCCAAGCGCAGTACTCGGAACGCTACGTCAAATCGGAAGGCTAGTCCCTTCCCTCCTACTCAACAGAAAAGGCAGCTTCTCAGGGGCTGCCTTTTCTGTATACAGACCACAGCCTCATCCATTATTTCCTCTTCAAAAAGACAAAACCATGGCAAGTGCCCTCAAAAACCTATCGGAATACGATGAATCCAAACTTCCATCAGCGGAAGAACTGACCTTCGGAATTGTCGTCTCCGATTACCACAGCAACATCACTTATGCCTTGTATGAGGCCTGCTACGATACCCTGATCAAGCATGGCGCCAAGGCGGAAAACATCCACACCGCCCAATCTCCCGGCACCTTTGAGCTTCCCGTGGCAGCCAAAATCCTGGCCACCCAACACAAGGCCGATGCCGTCATTTGCCTGGGCTGTGTCATCCAAGGCGAGACCAAGCACAACGATTACATCAACAATGCAGTGGCCACCGCGCTGGCCAATATGAGCATCGCCAGTGGAAAACCCTTCATTTTTGGTGTGCTTACTCCCAACACAGAGCAACAAGCCCTCGACCGCGCAGGTGGCAAGCACGGCAACAAAGGAGTAGAAGCCGCCATTGCAGCCCTGCGGATGGCTTCTCTGAAGAAAGAGCTGTCCAATCGCAAGGTGACAATCGGTTTTTAGAGCTTGTCCAAATTTAGTTTTTCAGATAATATGAGATATGACTGAACGATCACCAGAGTGAAGGAACCGCAAAGCGGATGGGCAGCTATGAGCCAGACGAGGCTCATTTTGAGGTGCATAGCCGGAGGCTACGTGTCGAAAAACCCGCCTGTCGGCGAGGCAGGTAGCTGAAGGGTGGTGAAGAAAGACGTTCATATTAGCGAAAAGATTAACTTTAGACAAGCTCTTATGAGCTGCCAAAAGCGGAATGGCGGTTGACAGACAGTATGCCGCCATTCCGACTGTGCCACCAAAATTCCAAAAGCGAAAATTTGAATTGACAGGGAATATCCCTACCTTCCGAGACTTTCAGCTCTCGCCCTACACAGTATGCCTTTTCCATGCTCCAGCTGGAATTCAACCGTCATCAACCTTCTCTCGACCGTCGCGACTTTATTGGCGTTGAGTATTTTGACGCTTCATTTTCAAAACTTACGGAATATGAAAAAGCTATCTGTTATTGCAATCGCTTGTCTATTTGCCTTTCCCGTCCTCGGCCAACAACTGTTCTTCGAAGCTTTCTCAGGCTACAACCTGACCAATTACAATTTGGAAGGCTTTGACGACCAAGAAGGCTACATTCCCATCGGCTTCCGGCTGGCAGGAGGATTCGAACACATCCAGTTTGGTGCCGAGTACCACAGAGACATCACCAATGCCACCTTCGACCAGGGAGATTTCAAAACGGAATTCACCAACGAGTACTACGGAGGGCTGGTGCGCGCCAACTTTTCCTCTCTCCCAGCCTATCGCTTTGGCTTGGTGCTCAAGGCCGGAGCTGGCTTGTACAATACCTCCCGCCAACGCCTGAGTGTACCCGCTTCTGACCCCATCGGTGAGGCGGTCGAATACGATCCACAGTTTGGATTCAACGCAGGAATTGGCTTTTCCTCGCCCATCCACACCATTGTCCACTGGGAAATGGGCTACATGTTCCACTATGTCAAGTTTGACCCACTGCAAGCTGGGGCACCGGGCTACGATGGATTTTACCACTCCTTTCAGGCCGGGTTCAGCATCAATTTGGTCTTTGGCAATGTGGCCAAGGCATGCCGTTCTGTGATCAAGACCGATCGCAATGGCCGGAGCCGGAGAATTCGCTGATCCCTTTCCATGCTTCTCCCCAAGATCAAAACCGACATTGGCACCATTTGTCCGGAGCTGCGCCTGGGATGCATCAGCAGCCGGGTGGTGGTGGAGGCTGGTTCTGCTGAGTTGTGGTGCTACATCGAATCCGTGATCCAGGCAGAACGCGAGGGCCTTTCCACCAGTGAGATTGGTCAAATTCCCACAATTCGCTCCACCCGGGCTGCCTATAAGGCATTGGGCAAAGAGCCGAGTCGATACCGCCCTTCTGCCGAGGCATTGCTTCGAAAGATTGCCCAGGGCAAAGACTTGTATCAGGTCAACAATGTGGTGGATTTGCTCAATCTGACATCCATCCGAACGGGTTTTTCCATCTGTGGATACGACCAAGATGCCATAGAGGGAGCCTACGAACTGGGCATAGGCGAAGTGGATGAGCCCTACCAGGCCATTGGGCGGGGGACCTTGAACATCGCTTATTTGCCTTGCTTTCGGGACCAAGTTGGGGCCTTCGGTACACCCACCAGCGATTCGGTGCGCACCTCTGTCCGACCACATACCAAGCGATTTTTGATGATCCTGCTCAGTTTTGCTGCTGGGGAGGCATTGGAAGCAGCGATGAATGATGCCATTTCCCTGCTGCAGAAATATGCCTCAGCCACAGAAATTGAAAGTCAGGTGCTGGCGAGCTGAAGATTTGTTGCTAAATTCGCGCCTCTCTTCAACCAAATATCCAATGTCATGTGGCAACGCATCATCGATGATCTAACAGCTTACAATGCCCGCTTGGTGGCCGTGAGCAAAACCCGTCCCATTGAAGCCATCGAAGCCTTGTACGAGCAAGGGCAACGCCTGTTTGGCGAAAACCGCGTACAGGAAATGACCGACAAACAGCCCCTTTTGCCCCAGGATGTCCAATGGCACCAAATCGGGCACCTGCAAACCAACAAGGTCAAGTACATCGCTCCTTTTGTCTCCATGATTCATTCGGTAGACAGTGCCAAGGTCTTGAAGGAAATCAACAAGCAGGCGGCGCGGAATGAGCGGAGCATCAAGGTTTTGCTGCAGTTCAAGATTGCGCAGGAGGACAGCAAATACGGATTTGACATGGAGACGGTGCGTCAGATGCTGGACTCGGAGGCCTTTGCCCAGATGCAGCATGTGAAAGTCTGTGGCCTGATGGGCATGGCAACCTTCACGGATGAGCAGGAGCAGGTCCGCGCTGAGTTCCGACAACTTCGCCAGTATTTTGAGACATTGAAGAAAGAATACTTTTTGGAAAAGGAAGATTTTGTCGAATTGTCGATGGGAATGTCGGGCGATTACAAAATTGCCTTGGAGGAAGGCAGCACGATGGTTCGGGTTGGCAGTTTGTTGTTTCAATGATGCCGATGTGGTACGAATTGTGAGTTGGATTAGTATGCATCATCTTTTCAGAGCCTAGCACCTATGAAAATCAAAACGAAGGCAGACATCGAGCGACTGCGAGAGGAAATCCAGCGGGAATTGGACATCGACATGAGTGAGTACCAAAACGAGGAGGTCGCCGAAACATTTGCGGAGCTGGTGGCCTTTCCAGCCTACATCCTCAACTGGGCCATTCGGCCTGTACTGATTTCCTTGCTGCTTTTCGTGATGGGATACTTTGTGCTGCATCTCGTCCACATCGAATACTTGCTGTACACCCTCATCGGCTTTGCACTTTTCCTGGCCTGTGGCATCAGCTTTGGGCTCATTTTTACCCTTTGGAAACTCAAGGGCGACATGAACGAAGTGCTTCGGTACTCTCTTCAACTTTTCCAATCCATCCTCTCCGACCTGCGCCATACCCGCGCCCAACTTACCGCAGAGAACAAAAAATACAAGTACCAACTGTTGTACCAGGGCATCATCCACATCATCAGCATTCCCGTTTTGAGCAAGGCATTGGGCGGCAAAATTCCCTTGATTGGTTTTTTGGTAGAGGGTTTGGTCAAAAAAATCTTGACGGCGGCGGGCAATCGCTTTCGCTGGGAGGAGGCCCACCAGCAGGCAACTGGCACCGTGGAGGACGAGGGGGCAACCATTGATCACGACATTCAGCGGGTCAATGCCGACATTCGGGGCATTGATGCTTTTACAGCTGCCTTGTTCAAGGTGGTTCGCATTCCTTTCCTGGTGGTATTTGTCATCAGTTTGCTGCTTCTCTTGTTGTTTTTGGCCTTGGTCAATTAACTTTTTCCCGATTCATTTTGCTGTCCAGCAATTGCAGAAGTTCCTTCCTCTGTCTGTCTTTTTCAAATTCAATCCTTCTCCATGCTGAGCCATTCTTCATAGGAGACGACGCGTCTTTCTTCGTCGGATTTGGATGGTCCGGTCAACAGTCCAATGAATTCAAGTTCATGGCCATCGGGGTCGTGGAAATAGATGGAGATGGCGGGCACCCAACAAAACACCATTGGCTTTTCTTTTTGGTCTTCCAAAAAATTCCAGCACTTGATGTTTCGGGCTTTCAGAAAGTCGACCGATTCCGTTGCAATCCATTCCGGTTCGCATTCAAAGGCAAAATGTCGAACGTCGATTTGTTCTTTTGGCTTTTCCCACAGTCCCAGCATGGCTTGTTTTTCTTTTCCGATCCAGAAAAAAGCAGTTCTTCTTTCCGCTCCGTAGCGGCATTGCTGCAGGCCGAGGGTCTTCGAATAGAATTCGATGGAGCGTTCGAGCTCTTCCACAAAGAGGTGGGTTTCGTAAAGTCCTTTGATCATATTTTTGTTGTTTCTGACTCACAAGCTGTACAGGCTCAAAACACCTGAGGAGAAGGAACAGTTCTTTAGTACAACAAATTCCAAAACTTCGTCAGCATCTCTGCCCGACCAAGCTGCTTGACCTCTTCCCTCTTCAACAGACCAATCTTGCCGCGCTTGGCATCGTAGTTGGCCCCTTTGTCTTTGGGTCGTTGGCTGATGCCGTAAAAACCATCGCCGCTGAATTTTCCCTTCCCAAACTTGGCTTCAAAATCGCAAACCGTTGCATAGTGTTGGTTGTGCAGATTTCCCAACCAGATTTGTTCTCGGAACAGGCTGTCAAAAGAAGGCTGAGGCTTGCTGTAATGGTGGATGAGCAGGACAATGGGCATGCCAGCAGAGTATTGATCGCTTTCGATTTTGGGATGGTCGCCCTCTGTGTCTATGCCGATGAGTTTTTCCCCAGGAAAGCCCTTTTCCTTTGTGATTTCCACCAGTCTGAGAACTTGTCGCTCGTTCAACTTTTCCCATTTCCGCCCAATCAATGGCCGCCACAGGAAGTTGTACCATTTGTAGTGAGCCGCCCTGATTTTTTGGTCTTGGGCAAACATGGCGTTGATCTCCGCCCGCAATTCTGCATCCAAAGCATTTTGGTATTCGGCCTGCAATTTGTCTGACCGATTGACAAGCTCCTTCCAGTAGTCTGTCTCCCTGAACTGCTCATACTTGGAGGACGAGGCAAAGTGCGCCAAAGGAACGCCCCGTCTCAAAGCCAACGCCACAAAGTACTTCGTGGATTCCTCTTCTCTCCGAAAAGCAGCCAACTCACTGGCATTGATGCAATCTCGTGCAAATTCAAAATCGGATGTCTCAAAAGCCGTGCGATAGGCAAGGATGGCTTGGTCGTACTTTTTCTCTAAGATGCTTCTCTTCGCCTCGTTGATGTGTTGGTAGTAATTGGCATAGGTTTGGCCGAAGATCGTCCACGGCAGCAAGGCCATCGCTATGCAAATCACTGTCTTCATCTGGCGTCTTTGTGTCGAAAAAAATCCTTGTGCTTGTTCCGGTGATGGGTCAGGGCCAGCTCAATGCATCGCCGAAGCTCCTTGTCGGGGATGTCCTCCTCTAAGCCAAAAAGGATGGCCCGGTTTTTCTCGTAGCGAAACAGCTCGCCGTACTCCATTTTGAAAGTCTCTACCAAAGTCGTGTTGCAATTGAAATACATGGCATACTGGTTGGGATTTTTCTCCTTCCAGTCGATCCGGATGGGACTCCCCTTCTTGGCCGCATAGCTCGGCTCACCCCATTTGAGACTTTCCTCAATGACCGAGATGTCTCCCTGATCAGCAGCCGTTTGCAAAATCAGCTCTCTTAGATAAAGCAACTTTGGACGGATGTGTTCTGGATAACTGGCAAACTTGGCGGTCACCCCAGGAGCTTGCTGGATGAATGGCTGGCCCATGTCTCAGGCTATTTTATGGCAATGAAAAAATCGACCTCCGCATCATTGGGGTTTTGGGCTTTTTCCCCATACAACTCAAAGTCAGCCGTATATGCCCGGTGCAAGTCTGACTGCCAGATCTCATGCCATTTCTTGCCGACGAGGCCATCCATCAAATGGCCCCTGGCCGAAGTCTTAACATAAGTGCCTCCCTCAAAGGTTTTTCCGATCATCTTCTGAGGGATGTGATCCAAGCTGTGGACCTTGCAACCGATGATTGTCCGATAGGGCTGCTCGTGATCGCCTTCGTAATCGGTGTACACACAATAGACCGTGTGATCCAGCTTGTTGGGGATCTTTTCCAGGATGTTTTCTGACAAAAACTTTGTCCACAATTCACCGATGTCCTTGGCGGCCTGCCCATTTTGATTGCTGGTCACCACAGCGATTCCAATCATCTTGAAGGGCTCGATTTGTACATTTTGCATGATGGTATTTTTTTGATTCATGCCAAAGGTAGATGCGTCTTGTGACAGAGGTATGTCAGGGGTCGATTGCCAGGTCTTTCGACATTGTTCCAAATATTGCTCGAAGCTCATGCCATGGGGCTCAAAAGTCTCTCCGGTGAGCTGCATTTTTTGGATTCGGTCCAGGCGAAAGGCCCGAAAGGCGTTCTTGGCCCGGCAAAATGCCACGAGAATCCAATTGTCTTGAGTGGTATACAATGCAAAGGGTTCCACCAATCTTTGCGACTGCTGGTCTTTCAAAGACAAATAATCGAGGTGAACGAGGCGATAATTGGCAATGCTGGATTGGAGCTGGATCAGGTAGTGGCTGGTCTTTTCGCCCCTTTGGTTGTTTCTGATTTGGAGTCGTTGTTCGAGAAGTTCTGTCTTGGTCTTTTGCCCAAACTTCAGGATGGATTTGATCTTGGTCACCGCACTTTCGTAGTGATCGGTCAGAGATTGGTCTTTGTTTTTGCGAATGAGCTGTTCGGCAGTGATCATGGCCATGGCCTCTTCCTCGGTAAACATGACAGGTGGCAATTTGTAGCCTTCCATCATCGAGTAGCCGCGGCCCTCCTCTGTGACAATGGGAATGCCAGACTTTTCGAGGGTCCGAATGTCCCGATAGATGGTTCGGATGCTCACATCGTGCTTGTCGGCCAAGTCTTTTGCAGTGACAAGCCGTTTGGATTGCAATTGGATGATGATTGCCGACAGACGGGCAAGCCTTGGTTTTTCTTCTGCCATGATGGACCATTTTGCAGCTGGCCACTGCGCATTACTGCTTGGGCAATTGCTTGACAAATCGCTTGACAAGCCGTTGGTCTCCTCGGCTCAACTCCAGGAAATACACCCCGGCAGCCAGATTGGACACATCCAGTGTATGGCGTGGCCCCCGGAAGCTGAAGCTTCGCATGCTTTGTCCCAAGGCGTTGTATACCCGGGCTTGCACGATGCCCTCCACATCTTCCGGTAGTTGAATGGTAAGGCCCCGGTCTGTAGGCACAGGAAACAATTCTACGGACAAGTCTCGCTCGATCTCACCAGTGGACACGAGGGTGGAGCGAATGTCGGTATTGAAAAAAGAAATTCCCCCTCTGCGATTGCCAATGACCATTTCGTTGAAGCCGTCGCCGTCGATGTCTGCAAAATCTATGTGAACTTCATCCCCCAACCGCATGCGACCGTAATCGTCGTCCACTTTGGTAAATGGCATGGTCAGATCGTTTTGATCATTGATGTATCGCTTGATCGTACCGGAGAAGGAACCAATGAAATACTGCTTTTCGCCATCTACCTCCACCACTCTGGGGGAGCTGAAACCAAAAATGGAAACGTCTCTTGCATCGATGCGGCCAAAAAATTGGTTGTTGGAAGCCGCCGTCAGATCAGAATCGAAGGAGGGATCAGTGGCAGTACCTGTGTTGAGCAAAAGGTTGACATTGCCGTTGCGCTCTCCGACCAGCAAATCGGGTTTGCCATCTTCGTTGATGTCATCGATCACGGGAAAGCTCAACTGCCCAACGCGAATGTTTTGGTAGGGATAGCGCACCGGACCAAAGGACATGGTTCTGCCCGGGCCCGCCACATTTTCTGCAAAGAACATGCGACCATCTGATTCTCCAACCAACAAGTCCATGTCGCCATCGTTGTCCAAGTCGCCAAAAGTAGGTGCCAGGTAGACATTGGCTACGCCAACCAACTGACTGAAGTTGAGCCAATCGTCATCTTCCAAGCGGTACTTGGGATTTCGCGTTGTTCCTACGTTGACATAGAGTTGCAAAACCACTTTGTTGCCAGTGGTGGGATTGAAGAAAAGCTCATTGCCAATGACCAAGTCCATTTTTCCATCTGCATTGTAGTCCACAAAACGAGGGATGGCCCCCGTTCCGATGTCCAGCATGTCTCCCACGAGGAAGTCCTCTTTTTGGAAACTGAAATCGGGAATGGCCTCTGTGCCCACATTGCGATAGTACCACACATTTTCGACATCCTTGCCGTTGAGGGCATTGGGCGCGGCCAGGAGGTCTCGCTTTCCATCATTGTCGACATCCACCAAAAAAGAGCCGGGAAATTCGGGAATGTCCGCCGACACATCATAGCTCGGGTAGTCACAGTCGATGCTTTGGACGAAGGCATTGTTGGCATCGCCATCATTGTTGCCCAACACCAGATTGGGAAAAGAAACATCCCCCAACAAAATTTCCTTGTCCCCATCGTTGTCTTTGTCGAATGTCAATAAGGTAGAGCCAGCGTGACGAGTAGAAGCCACTCCGCCCCTGATGCCTTCGGCACACTCGTCCTGTTCATCACTCAAAATGAGGCAGTTGGTGATCCCGCTTTCGAAAAACTTCCCCCAGCAGGATTCTCGGAGGACATAAATCAATGTGTCGGACTGGTAGCCATTTTCCACCGATAGATTGCGGTAGTAGTTGACGATTCCTCCCACCGTCTCGAAAGACAAGATGTCCAAGTCGCCGTCGCCGTCGATGTCGTCAATGGCGGGAATGTCTTGGGTGCTCACGTAGAGTTGTGTGCGCCCATTGTTCAGGCTGGGGACATAGAGGGCATCGGCCCGGTCTTCTGGGAAGAGAATTTTGCGAAAGGCGATTTTTCCATTGTCGTAATAGCCCTTGTATACTTCCACTGCTGCGAGGCCGGGGACTTGGGCCTGGGCAAACAAATCCATCACCCCATCATTGTCATAGTCTCGCAAGAGAGCAAAATTGGTCATCTCCGGAAACTGCGAGATGTATTCCGGTGCGAAGGTGTAGGAAACCTCGTTGGCCGTACCTTGGTTGAGAAAGGTCAATTCCACGTCGCCAATTCGATCGAAGACAAACAAGTCCATGACACCATCATTGTTCAGATCCACATCGGAAAACTGGGGGGCATTGAGGCCTCCGGCGTTGGTCAAAAACAGGGAGCGACCATCCTTTTCAAAAGAAATGTTGGTAAACCAATCCAGGGCTTGCCCTTGCAGTTGGCTCCCGGAGAAAAGCAGTAAAATGGCAGCCAGCAAAGCTCGTGAGCTATTCGAAGGAATCATGAAGTAGATTTTGGTGATCTGGTGAATAATTTGTTTCTTGGTTAGCAAGAGTTCATCAAATGACGGCCCAAATCCAGTCGTCGGAGAGGAAGTGCAGATCAACAAATATTGATCTTTCCACATCTTTGGGTAGACAAAAAGCGGGACGATACCGGGGATGACCTACCTAGCAGACCGATGGGCTCACATCCAAATGTACGAAAAATCAATATGAGAAATTACATCTACCTACTGCTTCTCGCACTGTTCTGCAATCTACAAGTCAATCTTTGCGCCCAGGAAAATTCAACGGTCCTTCTCGACGAATATTCGGTGGACATGTTTGAACAAAACCAGAAGTCCTATTTGCGCGTCCAACAGGCAGGAGCATCGGGCACAGCCAGCCTCAAAATCAATGGAGAGGAGATCTTCTTGTTGTTTGAAAACGGGCAGGCCCAGCACGCCTTTGAGGTGGACCAAAAGGGAAAGTTGGTCATGTTGGAAAGCAGTCCCAACGGCCAAAGTCAATACAAAATCTACCATCTTTCTGCCCGCTCCGATGGCCAATACCGAGTCAAATTCCTCCCGGGTTGGTTGGCCTTGCTGCCTCCACTTGTTGCCATTGTATTGGCCTTGATCTTTCGGGAGGTGGTCGTCTCGCTTTTCATCGGCATTTGGGCGGGGGCCTTCATCGCCGGGGGGATGCGCTTTGGAAGCATCTTCAGCAGCTTTTTGGAGGTGGTTCAAAAATATGTCATCCAAGCCCTCAATGATACGGGGCACTTGTCCGTCATTGTCTTTTCGCTGCTCATCGGAGGCATGGTGGCGCTGATTTCCCGAAATGGTGGCATGGCGGGCGTGGTCGTGGGGCTGTCCAAGTACGCCCGCTCGGCCCGCAGCAGTCAATTCATCACCTGGCTGTTGGGCGTGGCCATCTTTTTCGACGATTATGCCAATACCTTGATCGTGGGCAATACAATGCGCTCGGTGACCGATCGCTTCAAAATTTCGCGGGAAAAACTGGCCTACATTGTCGACAGTACTGCCGCCCCGGTTTCTGCGGTGGCCTTCATCACCACCTGGATTGGTGCCGAGTTGGGCTACATCGAGGGAGGCATCCAGCAGTTGTCCAATTTTGACACCTCGCTGAGTCCCTACTCCATTTTCATCAGCTCTCTGAAATACTCCTTCTACCCCATTTTCACCCTGGCCTTCATTCTGATCCTCATTTATTTTGGCAAAGACTACGGCCCCATGCTCAAGGCAGAGCAACGCGCCCGCCGCACCGGACAGGTATCGCCTGCCACCAGCTTGGACGATGACGAGCCCAACATGGAGGACCTGAGTCCCGTAAAGGGCGCTCCTTTGAAATGGCGCAATGCCGTCCTGCCGGTGCTGACCGTCATTGGGATGACCATCTTTGGCTTGTTGAGTACGGGCATGGAATCTTTGCATGCCGATTTGTCGGCGGCGGGCACTGCGGTGGCGATGAGTTGGGGAGAGATTTGGGCCAATATGGGCAAGATCGACAATTCTGATCCTTCTTTTTTCATGAAAATGGGCATCCTCATTGGAAAGTCCGATTCCTATGTGGCACTTCTTTGGGCCTCTTTGTCCGGCGTCCTTGTGGCTTTGGTCCTCACGCTGAGCGCCCGCATCATGAAGTTGATGGATGCTGTCCACACCCTGACCACCGGATTCAAAACCATGCTTCCCGCTTTGATCATTTTGACCCTGGCTTGGTCACTGGCCATCACCACAGAAGAACTGCATACGGCCAATTACCTCACCTCCATTTTGCAAGACAGTGTGAGTCCCTACGCCTTGCCTGCCATCATATTTGTACTGGCTGCGCTGATTGCCTTTTCGACAGGCTCCAGTTGGAGCACCATGGCCATCCTCTACCCCATCGCCATTCCCACGACCTGGGCCATTTGCCAGACACAGGGAATCGATGCCGATGTGAGCATGGAAATCTTGCTCAATGTGATTGCCATTGTCTTGGCTGCTTCAGTTTTGGGCGACCACTGCTCCCCGATTTCGGATACGACCATTCTCAGCTCCCTGGCCTCCGATTGCAACCACATCGATCACGTCCGCACCCAGTTGCCCTATGCACTGACGGTTGGAGGGGTCAGCATCGTCGGAGGGACCTTGGCCACCATCCTGGGGGGCGGTTGGTTCATTTCCTTTGTCATCTTGCTGTTGGGACTAGGCGTTTTGGTGGGCGTGGTTTGGAAGTTTGGTCAGCAGGTAGAGGAATGATTGCTTCCGTCTATTGTTAACCATCAAAATCAATTGAGATGAAACTAGGTGCATTTTCCGTCAGTCTGAGTGTGAAGGATTTGAATGCTTCCAAAGAATTTTATGAAAAATTGGGATTCCATGTCTTTGGAGGCAGCATGGAAAAGAACTACCTGATCATGAAAAACGAGCAAAGTCTGATCGGCTTGTTTCACGGCATGTTCAGTGGCAACATCATCACCTTCAATCCCGGATGGGACAGCGATGCGCAGTTGGTGGAAAATTACGATGATGTGCGCTCCATCCAAGAAAACCTCAAAGAAAAGGGAGTGGCCTTGGACACAGAAGTCGCAACAGACAATCCAAGTGGTCCAGGGAGCATCATTTTGAAAGATCCCGACGGCAATATGATTTTCATTGATCAGCACGTGTAAGGCGTCTGGTCTGACAAACTTTCTTTTCCAAAAATTACAATTGATGAGAATCTTCTTTCTCAGTCTGACACTGATTGGGCTGCTCGTGCCCTCTGTAGCCACCGCCCAGACCCCTCCTGAGGACATCGCCTCCACCTTCGAGGCGTTTTGGACATTGTTTGACCAACGCTATGCTTCCTTTGAGGAAAAGCAAATCGATTGGCAGAAGGTCTACCAAGAATACCGCCCAAAAGTGTCCGAGCTCCAAACAGAGCGAGAGCTTTTTGACCTGATGACGGACATTCTTCGTCCCTTCAGAGATGCCCACATCAACCTCTTGGCCAGGAGCATCGACACGGCCTTTACCGCCCGTCGCCCCTCCCGCATCATTGAAGAACTGCGTCCCATCCCCTCCAAGGAAAGACGCTCCTCCTTCCAGGCCATGACTGCTCAAAGCCTTCGGGAAAACGGCTTTGGCCCCTTGACAGAAATCGGACCGGAATACAAAGGACGCAAGCTTTTTGCCTACACCAACAACGGCAAGGTCGGCTATCTGCGCTTTACGCGAAGCTTCAAAGGCGGATCCTTCTTTCAGTTTTGGTCCTTGAACAAAATGTTGAACAAGATCTTTTCTACCTTCCAAGGACTCGACGGTCTCATCATAGACATCCGATTCAACATGGGTGGCAATGATTCGTTTTCGCAAAAAGTGGCCGGGCGGTTGATCCGGGAAAAGACCGTCGCCTATTACAAACAAACTCGCAAGGACAAAGCATTTGGTCCCTTGGAAGCGAAATACATCAAGCCCAGGGGAAAGGCGACATTCGACAATCCGGTGGTATTGCTGACCAATGACAAGACCGTCAGTGCTGCCGATGTGTTGGCCCTCATCTCGCATTCCCTTCCCCAGATCACCCTCCTAGGCGAGCCCTCCAATGGGTCTTTCTCCGACTTGCTATCCAAAAAACTGCCCAACAAATGGACCATCACCTTGAGTCATCAACGCTACTTGTCAACCGACAAAGTCAACTACGAGGGGCGCGGAGTCCCAGTGGACGAAAAAGTCCTCGATACCCTACAAGGCGTGCAAAATAAAAAAGATGCGGTCCTGCTGAAGGCATTGGAAAAGCTGCAAAGTGACTAACCCCAAACACTTTTTTGCCTTTTGTATCGTATATTTGTATACAAATAATCATCACCTATGCGCTCAATCTATACTGCTTCAGCAACAGCAGCGGCCCTGTGCCTTCTTCTGCTCTCTGCTTTTTCTACAGACTTGACGGCCCAAACGCCTCTCACATTCAACTACGATGGGACCCAACGGACCTATTTTCTGCACCTGCCAGACGATCTTCCACCGCGTGCCCCATTGGTGTTTGTGCTGCACGGCTACACCAGCTCCGCCTCTGTCATCATGGGCTACAGTGGGATGAGTGGCGTAGCTGATGAACACAAATTTGCCGTTTGTTACCCACAGGGCAGCAAGGCTTCCAATGGCGAAAATCACTGGAATTCCAACCTCACCATCAGCCCAACAGATGATGTTGGCTTTCTGACGGCCCTGGCTGAATTTCTGCAAAGAGAATATCAACTCAATGCCAATCACACCTTTGCTTGTGGCATGTCCAATGGTGGATTCATGAGTTATACCCTGGCCTGCGAACGGCCAGACATTTTCCGGGCCATTGCCTCCGTCACTGGTACCATGAGTGGACATGATTGGCGCGGCTGTGATCCGTCGCAGGCTGTTCCGGTTTTTCAGATTTCTGGTTCGGCCGACGAGGTCGTTCCCATCAATGGCAGCCTCACGCCGCTCGGCGGTTGGGGGGGCGCTCCAGGCATGCAGGCAGTGACCAATTACTGGGTCCGAACCAATATCTGTAGAGACTCTTCTACAACGACCATCGACGGTCGCATGCCCACCGATGTTTCCTACTATCGCCAAGGCATCAATGGCAATCAAGTGTGGCAGTACCTCATCCAAGGGTGGGGACACAGCTGGCCTTTCAGCTTCAGCCCGGCAGGTTTCAATGCCAGTGAACACATTTGGCAGTTTTTCGAATTGGTGGTGAACAGAGGAACCGTTTCCACAGAGGAATTGGAAAGAGAAGTCATCCTCCTGTCGCCCAATCCGGCCAGCACCCAGTTGAGCATTCAAAACCGGACCTCTTACAAGGCGAGCAACTACCAGGTCATCAACCTACAGGGACAATTGTTGATCGAAGGCGTTTTGGAAGGAGGCAATACAGATGTGGACATCAGCCCACTGCCACAAGGAGTGTATTTTCTGCAATTGGACGGGCAGGCTCATCGCTTTTTGAAGATGGAGTAAAGAGGCAACCTTCATTCATCTCTAACCCAACTCAGATAGTTTTCGTGGTTGATGACTTCGAACTCTGAGTTGGGATAGGCCTCCTTCCACACATTGGGAGCGCCGGGCTTCTTTTTCGGACTCCATTTGAATTCGTAACCAAACAACTTTCCTTCTCTCTCTTCCAACCAGTCAATTTCTTGCTTGTCATAAGTGCGCCAAAAGTAATTGTTCACGATCAGTCTCGAGTATTTTTGGTATTTCACTCTTTCACTGATGACGTAATTTTCCCACAGCATTCCGACATCATTCCGCAATTCCAAAGGGTTCATATTGGCAATGAGAATATTTCGCAGGCCATTGTCATAAAAGTACCACTTATTTCTCTTGGCAATCTCTTTTCTCAGATTGCGACTGAACCCACCTACTTTATGTAGCACAAAAACTTTTGAGAGCAGATCGAGGTATTTCTCAACTGTATTTTTGCTCATAGACAAGGAGCTGGCCAACTCTACCAGTGAAATTTCCCCACCAATTTGGAAGGCGACCAATCTCAGTAGATTCAATATTTTATCTGAATTCCTGATGCTTTCGAACATCAGTATGTCTTTGAGTAGATAAGAATTGACAATTTCGTTCAAATATTCAGCCTTGTCGTTTAGATTCTTGATGTGAACCAATTCCGGATAATTTCCATAGACCAATCTCATTCTCAGATTGTCTTTCTTTTCAATCAGATCTTCGATTTGGTCCAACTCCTGCTCAGACAAAGAAAGCAAGTTGAATGTTTTTTTCCTCCCTGTCAGCGGTTCACCAGTATACTTATCAATGTCAAAGGCAGAAGAACCAGTCACCAATATCTTAATTCCCTGAATTCCATCGACCATCAACTTTAAGATGTTACCGATGTCAGGAATCTTTTGGGCCTCATCAATCAGTAAGACCTTCTTATCGCCAAGTAAATTCTTGTAATTCTGGACACTGCGCCGGGACAAAATTTCCAGAACAGAGAAGTCCTCTCCATTGAGTAACAAATACGGCTCTTCAAGCTTGTCTATGACTTGTTGGATCAGGACAGTTTTTCCAACTCTTCGTGGCCCCAGTAGTATGACAACCTTATTGGCAACCAAACTATTGAGAACTTGATCTTCTATTATTCGCCGAATTAAGTACATTTCAGTGTCTTTATTGACTAAATTTAGCTAAATTTAGTCAATACGATGATCATATTTAGCTAAAAATGATCAAAATATAATTTTCAGCACTAAAATCACCCATCTTTACTAGGGCTCGACGATACCAAATCTACTGTCAATCACTTTCCACTTCCGACCACCTCCACCCAAACAAGCCCTTGTTGAGAGACTGCAATGCCCGGACTTTGTCATCGGTATGGATCAAAATGGAGATGTTGCGCTGGCTTCCTCCCGAAGAAATCATCCGGATGGGGATGTCTTTCAAGGCACCCAATACCTTTGATGCCACCCCTGTCTCCTCCTTTTTGAAAGACCCCACCACACAGACAATCGTCTGATCTTGGTCCACCTCTACCACGCCAATGGTCGACAGCTCCGCCACGATGCTCTCCAAATGGGTATCGTCATCTATGGTCAATGAAACGGCCACTTCCGAAGTCGTTATCATGTCGATGGAGGTGTGGAAGCGTTCGAATACTTCAAAAATTTTCTTGAGGAAACCGTAGGCAAACAACATGCGGGAGGAGCGGATGCGAATGGCAGTGATGTTGTCTTTGGCCGCAATTGCCTTGGCCCTGCCCGCCTCTGCACTGCCCTCCGCACTGATGATCGTACCGGGAGCTTCCGGCTGCATGGTATTGAGCAATCGGACGGGGATGTTGGCCTTTTGAGCAGGCAATACGCTGGAAGGGTGCAAAATTTTGGCCCCAAAATACGCCAATTCTGCCGCCTCCTCGAAAGCCAACTGCTGAATTGGGAAGGTGGGCTGGACTACCCGAGGGTCATTGTTGTGCATTCCGTCGATGTCCGTCCAAATCTGGATTTCTGCTGCTGCTGTGGCTGCCCCCACCAAAGAAGCCGTATAATCGCTGCCGCCTCTTTGCAAGTTGTCGACTCCACCATGTTCATTTTTGCAAATGTATCCTTGGGTGATGTAGTAATCGGCAGCTCCGGACTGTCGGATCACCTCCTTGATGCTGGCGGTGATGTAGGGCATGTCTGGCTCGCTGGAACGCGTGCGCATGAAGGACAAGGCAGGCAACAAAGCAGTGGACAATCCTCGTTCCTCAGCGAAGTAATGGAACAGATGGGTCGAAATGAGTTCGCCTTGGGCCAAGATCATTTTTTCATCTGGAAGGGTAAACAAAGGGCCGTGAAAAGACCCAAGAAGCTCAAATTTTTCGACTAGCAATTGGCGGGCTTTTTGGCGAGCAGCATCCGTCTGGTACAATTCCTCCACAAACACCTCATACTTTCGGGCCAGGGCCTCGATCAACAAGGCAGCTTGTTCGTCTTGCTTGTTTTGGTAAGACTGTGCGATGGTTACCAAGCTGTTGGTCGTCCCAGATACAGCCGACAGGACGACGATCTTGGGCTGGCCGTCGTCGATGAGTTGGGCGACTTGTTGCATCCGTTCCGGACTCCCCACAGATGTCCCTCCAAATTTTAAAACTTTCATAGGGTGGTGTTGCTTTGCGTCAAATGAAAATGCCCGAGCTGTTGATCTACTGGCTCAGGCAATGTCTTTTTATTGTGTTTCTCTATTGGTTGCTTTTCAATCCACGCAAAGACCCCACTGAGCAGTTTGCTGCTTCCGTCGTTTGAGGGCATTGCGTTTACAGGTTGATTGCATGAGCCAAATATATCAAAAAAACGCTCACTAAAAGAAGCCTTTTGGGAAAGATTAGCCTTCCCTGGCGGCGAACACCTCGCTGCCCTTTTGGTAAAACAACAGGATCAGCAAGCCAACCGCCGTCAGCAAAAGTCGACGAATCCGTCGGATGATTCCCAGGCTCAATCCGATGGCAGTGCCATATCCCAGGAGTTGCACCAGCATTGCCTGGGCTCCCTCAGCCACCCCCCATTGTCCCGGTATGAGGAAGAAAACACCATTGACCACATTGACAACTGCTGCCACAAAAAAGACCTCGACGAAAGTTGTGGGCGCCCCCAACAGCCACATGACCAGCCAGATTTCCACCATACCCATGGCCCGACCCAGTGAGTGCCACAGTCCGGCCACCACCAATCGACGACTGCCCTTGGTGTAGGCTTCCCGCAGGTTGCCATCCAGGAGCTGCAATTGGTCCCGACGCTTTTCCAGGGCCTTGCGCAGCGGAGGAATCAGGCGGGTCAAGGTAAGCAACCATCCGCTGAGTCCCCTGATTTGCAACCACACCAAAAGGACGTAGAAAACGAAAATGAAGGACAGGTAAATGACGCAGCCCCAAAACCAACTGCTGGGTATCTCGATGTAAAAAATGGCGATGCCAAAGCCCAGGATGTTGAAGACCATTTTGGAAATGTAATCCAGGGTCTTGTCGATCATCACGCTGGGAATGCCGCCAGAGAGGGGGACATCGCTGCGAATCATGGAAGCGCGGGCGGTATCCCCACCGAGGTTGGCAGAAGGCAGGACCATATTGATGGCCTCGGCAATCATCTTCAGTTTGAACAATTTGCTGAAGGCAATCCGGTGGCCAAAAAAGCTCAATACCTCATGCCAGGCCAAGGTATGGCAGGCCTGCCAGCCCAAGGCCAACAGGAGGATCGGCAGCCAGTACCAGCCCACTTGTCCGACGCTCTCGACCAGGGCATCCCAGCCCAGTTCGTAGACCAAATAGACAAACACGGCCATTCCCAAAAGGAAAAATATCGTCTGCAGGATTTTCTTGGACATGTCGCAGTTTATTTGACCAATTCTTCGGTTGCTTCTGTTTGGGGGACCGCACACATTTTCGCCAGCCATTGCTTGAAGCGTCCCGCTCTGCGCTCCCACGTCAAAGACAGACTGGTCGACAAGGCCTTTTCTTCAATCTGGGACCGGAGAGCGTCATTGGACAACAACTCGCCCAAACCCTCGGCTGCAGCCTTTGCGTCATCAGGAGTCACCAAGTACGCATTTTCTTTATGTGAGAGAATTTCGCAAATGTCGGGTGTATTGGCCGCCAGTATGGCCCGACCCGACGCCAAGTAGGGAAAGATTTTGAAGGGCAAGACCGTGGTGCCATGCTGGAGCAAGGGAGCCGCCGTACAAGGGATGAGCAGGGCATCGGCAGCATAGAGGTATTTGGACACCTCCGCGATGGGTTGCCAGCCTGGCAGCATGACGTTGTTGGCATTTTTCTCCCGGCTGTAGGCATTCAAGCGCTCCAGGTCTTCTGCCGTTCCACCGACCAGACAAAAAGTCGTATCGGGCAATTCCACTGCCAGGTCGATGAGCGTTTCGATGCTTTTTCCTTTCTGCATATTGCCCGCATAGACGGCCAGTTTTCGATCCTGTGGAAGTTGCAGCAACTTTCTGGCCTCCTCCCTGGACAGGCGAGGCTCCATGTCGCTGCTGTCGTATCCATTGTGCAATACCAATATTTTGTCGCGAGAAATGCCAGCCATCTCCATGGATTGCGCCGCCAGCTCACTGTGCAAGACCATGCCGAACAGGGCGCGATTGCGAGCCAGATTGGCCACCCGCCGCATGCCCTTTGGAAACTCGTGACCAAAGCGACGGTAGTGCTCAAAAATGAATGGCTTCCCGATGAGGAGACAGTAAATCGCCAGGGTCTCATTGCGGGTGTAGATCAGATCGTATTTCTGAATCCAACTGTATAGGGAGCTGGCAAAAAGATGCGAAAACTTCTCCCAACGCAAGCTGGAAGCCGGAATGCTCCGAAGCACCCGAATTTTGAGCTTTGGCGGTACATTGTAGTATTGGTAAATCGACTCGACCAGCTCTTTGGACGATCCGAAGTACTGCTTGAGAGGCATGGGAATGACCAACTCCACATCCAGGCCCGCCATGGCAAAGGCACTGGCGTTTTTGATGACCTGTTGGGTATTTGTCGTATGAGCTGGATAAGAAGCATCCGAAACGATCCCGATGCGTGCAAGTCTTCCCAATTTGTAAATATCCGCTACTCCCATTTCTCTTCCGATTTTTATTGGAGGGCAAAGGTAAAAAGAATTTTCGTCCGCGAATCCAGACAAACCATTACATTTGCCCCTATGAAATATGAATGGCTCTTCTTCGATCTGGACAATACGCTGCTGGATTTTGACAAGTCCTCCGACCAAGCCTTGACGGCCAGCCTTCAGCACTTTGGCATCCCTCCTACCCCCGAGGTCAAGGCCACTTATCACCGCATCAACAAGGCCTGCTGGGATGCCTTTGAAAAGGGGGAGCTCAAGCAGGAATTGCTCAACACCCTGCGCTTCCAACGCCTATTGGAGACCCTTGGTTCGAACCAATCGGCAGAAGCCTTCGGTCTACATTATTTGCAGGGATTGTCCCAGACGACTTTTCAGGTGGCAGGTGCCATGGAATTGCTGCAAGAGCTTTCTGGCCATTACCAACTGGCCATTGTCACCAACGGCCTGAAAATCGTTCAACGTCCTCATTTGGCTGCCAATCAGATGACCCATTTCTTCCAGGCCATCACCGTCTCTGAGGAAATCGGCTCCTCCAAGCCCAATGCGCCCTTTTTTGCACATGCCATGCAGGAGGCTGGCAATCCCTCCAAAGAATCTGTCCTTGTGATCGGCGACAGCCTCAGCTCGGATGTCAAAGGAGGAATTGGATTTGGCTTGGACACTTGTTGGTTCAATCCAAAGAGCAAAACAGCACCTTCGGACCTACAACCCACCCATTCCGTCCAAACACTTCCCGATCTGGCCAGACTTCTCCGGCCTTCTACTCAATGAGCGACTGGCTGCCGCAAGTTCATGCAAGTGGCATCCTAGTAAAAGAGTCTTTTCGGGGGGATTGGGTTGGCTAGTCCTCCGACAATATCGACCAATACTGAATGTCGACCAGTTGATTGTTGTGGGTGCGAAAATCTTTGCGCAGGGTCGCTTCTTTGGAAAAGCCGACTTTGGCTGCCAGGGCTTGGCTGGCCAGGTTGTGGGGCATGATGCGGGCAAACAGCTTGACCATGTCCAACTCCTCAAAACAGTAGTCGATCAATGCTTTCACCGCCTCGCTCATGTGGCCTTTGCCCGCGAAGTCTTTGTCGATGAAGTAAGCCATCTCACACTTAGGAATCTTCCAATCAATGCTTTTGACTGATATGTACCCGATCATGCGGGGCTGCTTTCTGAGATGCAGGCCAAAAGCGAATTTCTGCTGTTGGGACCAGAGTACGATCTGGTTGCGAATGAATTGGGCCGTTCGGCCGTTGGAGGAACAGCTGGTGAGCAAATTTGGAAAGCTTTCCTCCAAGCGCCCCTTATTGGCTTGTAGCAGTTGAAAGAAAGACGAAACATCTTTCTGTGTCAATGCTTTCAAGAGCAGGTTTTTAGTTTGGAGGCGCATTTGCATGGCCCAAAAGTACAAACTAAAAACCCGCCTGTCATGCTTTATCCCTTGATTTTTATCCAGGGCCGACTGATCTGCTTCGTTCCATTTTGCAAGCGTAGAAGGTATTGCCCCTCCGGAAGGTCTGACCAATCTCTGTTGATTTGGAGTCGATCGGCATGCTGAAGACGCTCTTCCAAGATCAACTTGCCACTCAAATCAAACAATTGCAAGAGACTTTGCGGCTGCTCCAATCCTGCCCAATCCAGCTGAACGGGGCCAGGACTTGGGTTGGGGAAAAGGCGAAAACTCCCCTTATCTACCAGATCTTGTGTACTGGTGGACAAATCGATGGTGAAATCTTGCACCGTTTCGCAAGCATTGTCATCCGTGATGGTCAGTTGGTAAGTCCCGGCAGCCAATTGCTCAACCTGAGAAGAAGTGTGAGAGACGGCCATACTCCAGCGGTATGTGTAGGGTGCCGTCCCTCCTTGCACTTCTGCTGTCGCCTCTCCATCGGTTTTTCCGGCATGGGCAGGCTGAGTGCGAATGGTCACCGAGAGTGGTGCCGGCGATGGCACTTCGATGCTGGCGGACTGCTGGCAGCCCAGTGCATCAGTGACCGTCACCCGGTGTACTCCGGCTGAAAGAGAGAAAGCCGTCGGGCCATTTTCTCCGTTGTCCCATTGGTAGGTGTAGTTGTCGGAGGAAGCCAAGGGGAGGACAGTCGCCTCTCCATCCATCTCTCCGGCACAACTGACGCCCACTCCCAATTCTAGTTCAAAGGCAGGTCCATCTGGCAGGCCTGCTGGCACGCGGATCGTTGCTGTGCGAGCAGTTTGCAATCCGGAGCTTGTCAGGCCGCGAACAGAGACCCATTGTATTTGATCGTAGTCCAAATTGGGAATGGAAGCTTTTGGCTGGTCGACCGTTGCCAGTACATCCAAGGCTCCATCTTTGTACAGCAAGACTTCATAGCGCGAGGCTGTCTGGCTGGCAGTCCATGCCAGTTGCAAGACGCCATCGCAGTCGTACGCAAGCTCGGGGCGTTCCAACTGATCCAAGATGTAGAAGGGCAATTCATTGGCATCTTCCAAAGAGGTCCCGTTCTTTCGAATTCTCACCATGGCTGTTTCGCTGTATTGGGCAGGCAAGGTCCATTTGTATGTCCGCTCCTGCGCTGGAATTTGACTGGCAATGCTGTTCCAACTGGCACCACCGTTCAGGGAGTATTCCAATCGAAAACTCTTGTCATTCAAGGCGTCCGCATCCCAAACGATCAGCACTTCATCTTCCGGTGCAAATTGCTCCCCTCCGTTGGGATAAGTCAAGACCACTTCTGGCTGGATGGCTTCGTAGGACACATAAAACGGCTGTGGTCCAAAGGGAATGTGGTGGCCTTTGATGCGCAAGGTATACGTACCAGCTTGGGGACGATCGATGATCACTTGCTCGATGTTATTGAGTCGATCCACCTGGCGTTTTGCCGCTTGATCAGCGCGACTTGCATCGGCGACTGTTGGCAACACCAAACTGCCATCGGGTGCGATGACCTCCAGGTCCAAATCGTTGATCAGGGCAGGGTCATAGATGACGTTTTCGACATTTTCCCAATCTGGCCAGTAGAGCAGTACCTTCAATTGATTGGCATTGGCCTCTACTTGAAGGGGCATCTCAAATTCTTGGGCATGAGACAAAGTCCCTTTTTCAAAATGATTTTGCTTTAGGCTAAGCAGGGCTCTTCGGGCATTCATCAGACCGAAACCATGGGTAAAATCAGGTCCGGGCAGGCCCAGGTCATTGGCGGTGTTGCAGAGGATGGCTTTGATCAGGCCCCCATCCGGGTTGGCTCCCTGATGTTGCAGGCGGTAGGCTTCCGTGAGCAAGGCGCTGGTGCCCGTCACCAAAGGAGCGGCGATGCTGGTCCCACTCTTTGTGGTGTATCCACCGCCGCTGCTGAGCGAGATGGTTTGTACCCCTTTGGCACAAATTTCTGGTTTGAGGCGACCATCGAGGGTGGGTCCGCGCGAAGAATTGAAGGCAATCTCTCCGTTGATGTCTACACTGCCCACGGTCAAGATATTTTTGGCCACTGCATAGGAAGGAGACAGGTTGAAAAAGCCCTCAGTTCTTCCCTCGCAGCTGAGATTGCCAAAATTTCCAGCCGCAAAGACGTGGAGCATTTCCGGTAGTTCCCGCAAACTTTTGTCGATGATCTCGGTGAAAACATTGACATTGTCTTCGCGCTCACATTTCAGAAATGGCCCGTAGGAATTGTTGGTCACCACCATGCCATATTGGCTTTGCAAGAGGCCGGCATTGGCAATGATGTCAAAGTTTTGGGCCAGGATGATCTGCCCCTCTGGAGCGACCCCTCCGTTGTTGTCATCCAGGGTAGCCTGTCCAGCCAGGATGCCAACCACATGATCGGTATGCTCATTGTAGCTGACTGATCCATTGCCAAAGCGAATGATTTTGCCTTCCAGATCGATGTGGTCGCTGACATTTCCAATTTCTCCCACTCCGATGACAACGCCATCGCCCTGCAATCCGGGACCGTCTCCGTCTCCGTGCAGAATGTTGATTTGGTGGAGGATCTGGCCATCATCCGTGAAAGTTTCGAGCGATTCCGGCAATTGGTCGATGGACAAGATCAACGGGTGGTTTTTGAGTTGGTCGAGGCCTTGTGGTTCCAGGCGGGCCGTGATGATTCGACCTGCTGAAAACTCGTACTCGACCGTCAATTTGCTCTGCTTGATCAGTGCTTGCCGCTGGGCTTTGGTCGCACTGGGTACAAATTTGATGGCCAGATGCAGTGACGTTCTTTTGTCAGATTCCTGATACCTCCCAACAGATTGTTGAATGGAAGGAATATTGCCTCCAAACTCCCCCTTTGCCACTTTGTCAAAGCCAAGTCTTGACAAAATAGTTGTTGGTACAGTTGGAGACATCCAAGCCAAATAACTGCCATCGGGGCGGTGGGCCAACAGTTCGATTCCCTGCTCTCCGAGGGCCTTTCGCTGCTGAGCACCCAGCATTTGGTCAGTATACAAACGAAGGATGCGAGGACTGTGATCAGGGAACCAATCCGCTAATTTTTCTTCCAATTCAAAGTCGGCATTGGCACGGCTCAGATCGATGGTTGTGTTGGTTTGAGCGATCAACTCTGAGCAGAGCCATTGGCAGCAGAGCAGAACGATGATGAGATGTTTTGCAGATGGATACATAGCGTAGGGATTTCTTTGGTTTTTTCGTAATAGTGATAAATCTTACTGTCAATACTGTAGGCTCTTCAAACAGCAAGTATTGTGCAACCGTAGCCGAGCAACGGTATACGACCTGTGACATGGCTCAATGCCACGCACAAGAATTTTAGATTAACTCCTTTGTTAAAACACCCCGCTAAGTGCGAAAAAACGGTCTTAGTTTAGTTTTCAATCTAGCTTTTACTTGTCGTTTTTTTTGTTGACCGTAGTAGAGATAATGGACTCAAGTAATGGATTTTGTCCTTTGTGATTACAACGCCAAAACTGCACATTTATTCGGTAGGAAGCCACTAAATGACGATTATTAACTGACATTTAACAACTCCTTTACTATTTCCTTAACGTCTTGGTCTTTCTTTTGTCAGTTGTGGTCTTCCTCTGATTCTTCAGCTCTCTCTGCCTTCGGCATTTTCATCATTATAGACACCACATAAGGTAAAAGGTTGAGTAGAATGATGCAATTTTTATAATTTGATTGGTCAGTATCCTGACACTTCTTTTTTCCATCTTCTCCAACACAAAAACCACCCTACCCAAGGCCGAGTAGAGTGGTCTTCGTATAGAGTTGTCCTCACAGCTTTATTCCGGCATCCAGATCAATGGCAATGTCAAAACAGAATTGTGACTTTGGATTTTGACATAGTAGATTCCCGGATTCCAAGTGGGGCGATGGTCCGTCAATGGCAATTGGTGGCGACCGCTGATCAGCTCGTGCGTCTGGCTTGTTTGCAAAGCTCTGCCCAGGCCATCCAGTACCACCAAGCTCACCTCTGTCTGTTCGCTCAATTGCAGTTCGACAAATACATCTCCGTTGGCAGGATTGGGATACATCAAGGCACTTTCGATGCCATCGGGCAAGTTCTCAACTGCTGTGCTTTCACAGGCGTCTCCCCTTCCATCCTGATCGCTGTCCAACTGGTCGGGATTGGCGTGATCGGGACAATTGTCAAAAGCATTGTCTACCCCATCTCCATCTCGGTCAGCATCACACACATCGCCAATGCCATCCTGGTCCATGTCTGCTTGGCTGGCGTTGGGCTGGTAGGGGCAATTGTCCAAGTCGTTGGGAATCCCATCGCCATCGCCATCGGCTGTTGTCTCGCAACTGTCGCCAATGCCGTCATTGTCTTGGTCTTCCTGATTTGGATTGGCGTGGTATGGACAGTTGTCATCGGCATTCACAATGCCATCACCATCCAGGTCATCATCGCACACATCGCCAATGCCATCGCCATCTATGTCGCTTTGGTCGGTATTGGCTGCCAGGCGGCAATTGTCGCGCACATCTGGAATGCCATCCTGATCAGTATCCACCTGATTGGCACCACCCGATTCAATTTGGAACTCCCATTGTACAAAGTCTGGCATGACATTGCCGTACAGATCTTCCACCTCATCGACCATGATTTCCAATCGCTGTCCTCTGCGCTGATTGAAATCCAGGATGGGCTGAATGATGAGTCGATCCTCAGAGCAACCCACTTCTGTGGCAATGATGTCGCCACTGCTGGCCTCCCGAACGACGACCTGCTCCGCATCAAAGGACAAGCATTCGATGGTTTCGTCAAAGGTGACTGAAATGACATCTTCTCTGTTGTAGGTCCCATCCTGGGGCTCGGGGCGAGCATACAGCTGGGGAGCTACGCGGTCAATGCGCCCCTCGGCCTGTTGGGAGTAAACGTAGCCCTGGTCGCAATCCAGGCGAAGGCGGAGCAAGTATCGGCCATCCGGAACATTTTCCACATTCCAAAAAACAGAGGTTCCATTTTGACCAGTTTCCAAGTCTCCCTTTTCCAATTGGAAGGCTTCCGTCCACACGCCAGTGATCACATCGGCATATTCCAAGCTCACCCGATCCAAGAGATTCAAGTCGTATCCTCTGATCTTGATGGGCATGCGATTGTCGCTGTTCTCGTTGATGACCCAGCCATTGTCTGGTTGAAATAAATTGATGTTGCTGCACTCATTCTGAAAATAGACAGAGAGAGAAATGATGTCTTCGATCTGTTCATCGTCGCAGCCAGACAGCAGGGCAAAGCGCAAATCTTGGTAGACAAAGGCAGACGGGCCTCTTTCTACGGTGACAGTGGCCTGGGCAGCTGTTCCCGGTCCGATGGTGTAGGGAATGGGCGTCTGTGCCTCCGATCCACCAATGCGAACCCTGGCCCCATTGGGATTGCTGGCTTGCAAAAAGGCCAGGCGGTAGGTGCGCGTCTCATCGCTTTGACTGATGTTGCCAAGGGACAAGCGAAACACAGCTTCTGATTGAGGGTCTACTTCCGTTTGCACATAGACATCCGACTGCAATTGGACATCTTCCCGAGGTTGGGTCCCTTCCTCATAAGGACAAGACGAGCGGCCGCTGACCAATTCAAAGACAGGCGTTGCATAGACTTTGTCGTTGCGAATGTTGAGACTGAAAAAATCTCCCGGGTCGTCGTCGCTCAGATAATAGCCTGTCGTGCGGGATTGCATGCTGCTGCTGCTTTTGCTTTCACCCATTTCGGCCCGTAGATTAACAGACACTCCTCCGGAAAAGCCAACTCCGCCCACTTCCAAGCCAGCTTCCAAGGCCACATCGCTGTCCACAAAGGTGGAAAACTCATAGGACAGAGTGCTTCGGCTCGACTCCGTGGTGGAAGACTCATAAGGAGCCCCAGCGCTGAAAGAGCGGTTCTCCACAAAGCTAGACTCTTGCTTCAATTTGGCATTGTGGGCCAATGCCTGTTCCCACACACTCACCTGATTGGCATAGAAAGCAGAGGAATCCGACCCAATGTCTTCATAATACAGGCGAATCCGATCCAGATCTGGAATCAAGACGTCCCGGATGTGGCCTTCGGTGAAAAGAAATTCGGTTGCAAAGCCATCGTTGGCCATGATGAGGTCGACATCGCTTTTGACGTTGCAGTCGGTCGGGTCAAAAGACAGAACATCTGACAAGGCATAGATGAGGTTGAGGGCTGCGCCGGCGTAGACATCTCCATCTGTGCCCGTAATTTGGGGATTGCCAGAGGTCGAAAAGTAGTTGGAATTGGTCAGGCTCATCACGTATTCAGATGACTCTGACAGGCGAGCACCCACTTCCAGGGAGGCTTTGATGGAGCCCCAAATCTCTGTTTCAATTTCCACCCCAATGCCCGACTGAAACTTGGTCCCCAACTTGAGTTGATCCCAAACTTCGACACTTCCACTGCTTTCACCAAACAGGCTCATGGCCAGCTCCGCCGTGCTGCTTTCTTCGAGATAAGAATAACTGGCATCACCGGGAGGGTCGCGCAGGATCATGAAAGGCATGCTGGGCGTTACGGTGGTAAACGTCTGCTCGCGCGGGCGGACACCTGTTACCACAAAGTCTTCAGAATAATCTGCCATTTCCCGGTCCACGAAGGCAACAAACTGCAAATTCTTGGTATAGGGGAAAATGATATTGGGAGATTTGGGAATGCTGTAATAGATGGCTTGGCCGTTGGAAATGTAGAGAGTTTCCGGCTCTGTTTTCCGATCTGCCAACTCATCGTATACCAAAATGTATCCTGTATCCACCGGACAAGTCTCGTCTCCGAAGGTCTCCGTGAGTTCGATCCGGATTTGGTATTCTTTGTTTTGTTCCACCACCTTGTAGTCAAAGCCACAGATTGGGGCATCGATTCCACTGATGCTGATGTCGGGTTGACGGCGGTAGACGAACTCCGCGCGGGCATCTCCCTCCGACAAGTCCACATCCATTGGATTGAAGTAGGCGATGACATCTTGTGCATCCAATCCAAAATCGGGATCGGGAGCAATTTGTACCACCTCCACTGTGTATTCTCTGGCCGGCAAGTCTACTTCATAACGGCCATTCCCCTGTTGGATGGCCACGCGCTTGTCAAAACAGCCATCGCCCTTGCTCCGGATGCGCAACTGGGAATCTCCCAGATAAATCTGACAGCCAGCAAGGACATGTCCACTCAGGCGGTAGACCTTTTCATTGGTAAATGATAGCTGGTCGATGTCTTTGTCGACAAAGAAGTTCTGTTGAGGAGGGTCAAAGGTATGGTCTGACAATCGGGGGCGAATGGTGTATTCTCCTGTCTCCTCTGCCGTCACACTGAAGTATCCATTGGCATCCGTTTTATTGCCTTTATAGACATCATTGATGAGGAGTTCCACCCCTGCCAACCCACAAGAAGTCCCATCCAGTTGTTGAACCACTTGTCCGCTGATGCTGAAGGAAGTGGTGTCTGTGAAATTGATGTTGGTCAAAATGGGGGTTTGCTGCCGCAGGGTACGATCCAAGGAACCGGGGCGAAAACCGTGGTCTTCTTTGGCTGGCCGAATGCGGAAAGCTGCTTGATCGTAGTAATAGATGTCTGTAATTTCATAAAATCCGGAAGCATCGGTGGTATCGCAATATTGGACGCCCACTGGCCCTTGCTCTACTGCCTCGATGCGCTCGGCACAAACCTGCACATTTTCGATGGGGGCATTTCGAGGAGAGTTGACATACCCACTGATGATGCCATCCAATTTGCGGTAGCCTGTATCAGAAAGAGAAGGGAAGTCGCGGACCACACCGCTGCGAACCGGGCGCAGGACATAGGTATGGCGAAAGCCAGGAATCAAATCAGGATCGCGATCTTGGTAATTGTTGATGCTGGATTCGATGCGCTCCAGCTTGACATCATCTCGATAAATGTCAATTTCCTCTCCCAACTCCGACAGATCCTCCCAACTGACCTTGATGCTTCGACCGAGTCCATCATCTGCATCAACTTGCCGACTGATGGTTGATCCCCTGACAAAGCTTTTGCCCGACTCATGGCCCGACCAGCTACTTGTGTAAGTTGAAATGTAGTAATTGTGAATCTCACCGGGTCCAACCTCATTGTCAGTATATGTTCTGGTACTCCCAGAGACGGTAGCGATCCGGTTTTCAGCCTCTAGTCCATCCCTGTAAATGCGATATTGGTGAGAGCCGTTGGGAATATTGGTTCCTCTTGCCCAAGTGATGACAATGGAGCCTACCTTGTCAGAAGAGGCCGCCAGCGTAGTGGGGCGTTTGATGGCAGAGGTTCTGACTCGATAGCCAGTGGACAATCCCACTTCGCCAGAACAACCAAAAATACAGACAGTCTCGTCTTTGCCACTGTAATTGTATTTCCAACGGTAGTGGTGATTGGTACTAGGACCAACGACCAGAGAGACGGAGCCACTGCGACCACTGCCATTTTTTTTCCGGGAATTGTTGACATAGAAGGAAGCTGTCGTACTTTGTTCACAACAAGAACTGGCAATGCCACTCCAACTGGCCGTCACAGTATAGTCACTGCCATTTGACTCATATACAGCCCTTTGTGCCCATCCGTCAACGCTCGTCCATATAAATCCCAGGACGAGCAAGCCCAATCGGAATGCCGTGGTAAACAAAGGGGTTTTGTCTGTCGTCGTGCAAGTTTGAAGATTCATCGTTCTCAATTTTGGTTTGATGATACCTCCATATATCACTGACGAAAAAAAGGTTACCCCTCGGGTTGTAATATTTTTTGGGAAGCCGTCTTTCGGAAGGGACATAAAAAAAAACTACCCCTGCAACCACTTTTGGTTGAGGGGCAGCCCACACACTATGAGAACACCCATTATTCTCTTTTCTTTATAGTTTGGTCTTGTACTATTTTTCTTTCCTTTTCTAAAGTTGTTTTTGTTTCTCGTTGTTGTGTCATACTTACATCCTATAGACGCTTCAAAAACCCAAAATGATATACTCCTCATTGTTAACCTTTTTAAGGTATGTTAAATAAATATTTGTAATCAGTTGATAATCAATATTAATTTACTTAATCAGGTACTCAGTTAAAATATTTTAACATCCGTTAATATCTCATTAAGGCCCCATTTTGGGGTAAAAAAGGAGTTTTTGCCCCCCGATTTCGCTTTTTTTCAAAGGTGTTGTATCTTCATAATTTGCTCATTGTACCGTCCATTTGGCGATGTGGCAGAGCAAAAGAGTCCAAAAATCCTTGCCTGCCGGATGGGCAAGCCCAATGAAGAGGTGCTCAATTCCGGATTTGAAGTGTCATCTGGACAAGCGATTGTACAAATTCCTTCAAAGGCCAACTCCCCCAACGCACTCTGAACATGGATGATCCTTACAGATGGAGGGATGATGATTTGGATGGTCATTGGTCCTGAACGAGGCAAAACCGCCTCATAGTTCCAAAATAAAAATATGAATCAGACAAAATTTATTTTTCATCATATCATCCACAACTTGCTGTAAATCAGTATTCAAATTAAAAAATTCAAATTTTATAAATAAAAATGTATCGTCAACTTTATGGAATTTGGGTAGGTGCCGTGTCCTATTATGGGGTAAAAGTCAAATTGTCGGTCCGCGGAGGCGATTTGATGGTGCTGCAAAATGTTTCCATTTGGGCAAACGAGCCCAGGTTTGGGTTGGCGGAGCCGTGCTTGGGTGCGGGTCCAAAAAGGGGCGAGCTTTGAGGGGTCGCCTAGAGGGTGGGACCCACCCATCAAAGCCCCATCCCCTACCCCGTCCCAAGTTCGTTTGCCCCAGGACCATATCCCAAATCCATCAGACACACAATCAAAACCATCAACAAATGGCAGCACCAGCAACTCCATAAAGAGTCAACGGCCCGCAAACCATGACGCTCAACCACCCGGAACAAAAAAACAGAGGGATCGCAAAGAAACGTAGATGATTTCACAAAAAAGCATTCGAGAAATTATGGATACGGCCCGCATCGAAGAGGTCGTAGGGGAATATGTCAATCTCAAACGGGCAGGTTCTAACCTGAAAGGGCTGTGTCCCTTCCATGGCGAAAAGACGCCCTCTTTCTCGGTCTCTCCCAGCAAAAACCTGTTCAAATGCTTTGGCTGTGGAATAGGAGGAGATGCAGTTCGCTTCCTCATGGAACACGAGCAACTCAGCTATCCGGAAGCCCTCCGCCAACTGGCCGCCAAGTACAACATCGAACTCGAAGAGACCCAAACGTCTCGCGAAAGCATCCAAGAACGGCAACATCAGGAGAGTCTCTATCTGATCAACCAATACGCGCTGGAATACTACCAAAAGCAACTCTTCAAAACTGATGCGGGCAAGAGCATCGGCCTGAGCTACTTCAAGCAAAGGGGCTTTCGCGAGGAAACCATTCGCAAGTTCGGATTGGGCTTTGCACCAGCCACCAAAGATGCCTTTACCCTCCAAGCCACCCAGGATGGCTACAAGGTGGATTTGCTCAAAAAGCTGGGATTGACCTCACAATACGGCCGGGACTTCTTTCGGGATCGGGTCATGTTTACCATCTACAATCCCACTGGCAAGCCCGTTGCCTTTGCAGGGCGCATCCTCCAAAAAGATGTCAAAGCTCCCAAGTACATCAACTCACCGGAGACCGACATCTATGTCAAAAACAAAGTCCTCTATGGTGTCAACTTTGCCAAACGCAGCATTCGAAAAGAAGATGAATGCATCCTGGTAGAGGGATATACCGACGTCATTTCCCTCCACCAGGCAGGCATCGAAAATGTGGTGGCCTCCTCGGGGACCTCATTGACAGAAGGCCAGATACAACTGATCCGGCGCTATTCTCCCAACATCAAAATCCTCTATGATGGAGATGCGGCAGGGATCAAGGCGGCACTTCGTGGATTGGACATGGTGCTTGAGCAGGACATGAATGTCCGGGTGGTCTTGTTGCCAGATGGAGAAGATCCCGATTCCTATCTGCAAAGAGTGGGTGCCAGCGCCTTCCAGGAATATGTCCGGGAGCAAGCCAAGGATTTCATCCTCTTCAAAACCCAATTGTTGCTGGAGGAAGCAGCCGATGATCCCATTCGCAAGAGTGAGATGATCAAGGCCATTGTGGACAGCATTGCCCGCATCCCCGACCCCATCAAGCGATCCTTGTACATCAAGCAATGTGCGCATGTGGTAGGTGTGGAAGAAGAAATTCTGGTGATAGAGGTCAATAAAATGGTGACGGGCCACATCCGGCGCAAGCGACAGCAGGAGCGCATACAAGAACGGCAACGCGCGCGACAGGCCGGTCAAAAGTCTACCAAGCCTGGCAGCGAGGGTCCTCCTCCTTCCAATTTCAGTGGATTGTCCGATGCTCCGCCCCCGGAGATGGGAGAAGAGGAGTCTGGAGCACCTCCCGATCTTGTCCCTGGTCGCCCCTCCTCCAGTAGTGCGGTCAGCGGGGATGAATTCATGGAGCGAGACATCATCCGCCTCTTGATTACTTTTGGCGATCAAGTATTCGATCCAGAGGAAGACGACAAGCAGAGTGTTGCAGACTACATTTTATTCAACATCCAAGATGTTCTAGAGGAATTTGACAACCCACTCTTCGGTCAGGTGGCCAAAGAATGCCACCAAAGAGTGTCGAGCAAAGAAAGCATCGACCAGCATTATTTTCTCAACCACCAAGAACAAAGCATCCGGCAATTGGCCATCGACATCCTTCATCCTCCCTACGACTTTAGTCCCAACTGGGCCGAGAAGTGGGACATCACCCTACAGACCCAAAAAGATCCGGACAAGAATTTCACAAAAGACAGCATCAAGACAATCCAGCTCTTCAAAATGCGCAAAATCATCCGCCTGTCTGAACGCAACCAACAAAAGCTCAAGGAAATGGATGCCAGCAGTACCGAAGAGATCATGCGCTTGCTCATGGTACAACAAAAACTCAATTCCATCCGCAATGAATTGGCAAAGCAATTCGGCCACATCGTTACCTTGAAATAAATACTCAACCTGCTTTATGTCCATGCCCTCTTTTTCCTCCTTTTTGCTGAGTAGTCTTTTGGTACTACTGAGCCTACCCAGCTTTGCCCAATCTCCTGATTGCGCCTCTTTCCAAGCCCAGCGCATCATCGTCATTGGCTCGTCCACCGCAGCAGGGACGGGGTCTTCCCATCCCGATAGCTCCTGGGTGGGGCGCTACCGACAACATCTACAATCCATCAATCCAGACAATGAGGTCATCAATCTAGCGAGGGGTGGCTACAATACCTACCGATTGATGCCAGATGCGTTTCAGACGCCCATGGGCCGCCCAAGCATCGACAGCAGCCGCAACATTTCGGAGGCTTTGCGACGCCAAGCCAGCGGCATCATCGTCAATCTCCCCTCCAATGACACAGGCGCAGGTTTTCTTCCCTCAGAACAGCTGGCCAATTTTCGGCTCATCGCCGCCGAAGCCCAAAACGCAGGGGTCCCCATTTGGATCACCACAACCCAACCCCGGAACTACAACGCCACACTCACCGCTCGACAGTTGGAAGTGCGCGACTCCATTTTGGTGGAATACGGCTTGCAAGCCATTGACTTTTGGACACCCATTGCCAATGCCGATGCCAAGATCGACTCGCTCTACGATTCTGGTGATGGAGTACATGTCAATGACAAAGGCCATGCGCTGCTGGTCCAACAAGTCATCGAAGAAGATCTCCCCAACCAATTGTACACCCCCTCTCCGGAGGATGACTATCTGGTGATCAACAGCTGGTTCGAAAACGTTAGCCCTTGTGGTGGTGAGGAGGCAAAACTCTATGTTGCCTGGATCAATTTGGGGGGAACAGAAGATGGCTCCATCGAATTGAACATCAAAGGCCAAGGGCCAGATCGAGAAAGAAACTATCGCTTCCAGCCAGATGCCATTCCCCTTTGTCAAACAGATACCCAAATGGTAAACTGGGGGGCAACGCTCCCTGGAACATACACCATCCAAAGCGCCATCAAAGCCACTCGTTCTGGCATTCCCGAGCCTCCCTCCTATGATTTCCAAACCTCCTTCAGCGGATTGCCCTCCGCCATGCTAACAACAGAAACCGTCTGCCAGGGGGATTCCAGCAGGATCAGTGCTCAGTTGGAATTTGCCGACCGCATTTTCTGGTTTGCCGATCCGGATGGCCAACTGCCCATCAGTCAATCATTGGAATGGGTCAGCCCACCCCTCGACTCCAGCACCCTCTTCTATGCCAATATCGTCTCAGGCCTGCCCTATTTTTCCGCTGTCACCAATTCGACGGACGTGCCCGAGGTGCAGTGGAATGGCTACATGCTGGATGTGGTGGCTAAAGAAGACCTTGTGATCGACAGCCTGGCAGTCAAAATCCACAGCTTGGGCCAGCAAAGCATTCGCTTGTATCAAAAGGCGGGAAGTCATCTGGGCTTCGAACAAGACAGGGATGCCTGGAGTCTTTGGGAGGAGATGACCATAGAAGTTGTCGACTCCAATCAGCTCGATCTGCTCCAACCCAGTGTCCCCCTCTTCGTCAAGGCTGGAGATACCCTTGCTTTGTACTTGCATCTAAATGACCCAGCATCAGACCTCTCCTACCGCCGATTGCCAGAAGCTTCGCAATACGATGGGGAGGCCATCCAGCTTTTGTATGGCAGTGGAATCAACCACACCTTTGGACAGTCGTATTTCCCTCGCGAATGGAATGGCCACCTGTACTACCATTACGGAGACCGACCATTGGGAGATTGTGCCACCGGGCTGTTGCCAGTAGAAGCCCAAGTCTCCATCCCCGCCCCCAATCTGGGTCCCGACAAGCTCATCAATCAGGACGATACACTCCGCTTGAGTACCACCGAGCGATACGAAAGCTACCTTTGGTCAGATGGCAGTGAAGAATCAGAGCTTGTATTGATCGGCAGTGACTACCAACCTGGATTCTACACCTTTGCCGTCACGATCACGGACTTCTCAGGATGTCAAGGCACAGATACCATAGAGGTGGAAGTGACCATCAACACATCACTGAATCCATTGCCGTCACAAACCCAGCTTCGCGCATACCCAAACCCAGGTCAAGGAGAATTGTGGGTCGAACTACCCAACTCACCAGCTGGACGAGGGGGACAGCTGCTCTTGAGAGACATCAATGGCCGCATTCTTCTCCGATCCGACAATCCCGACCACAGCCCTTACCGAATGGATGCCCATGCACTTCCGCCCGGCCTTTACTGGCTGGAATGGACCGATGAAACAGAAAGGATTCGCCTCCCTTGGATCAAAATCGAATGATTCCTCCCAAAACGACTCATCCCGAACCTTTGCAAAGAAAGATTCGGGATGAGATCAAGGAACACTTGGGCCGGATAGGGGCCCTTGGTTCTATTTCTTAGGCGTTGCGGTTGATGCAATTGAGGTCTTCAAAAGCTGTCTTCAAGCGCGCGCTGAAGCTGTCCTCCGCTGCACGCAGCCACTTGCGAGGATCGTATGTCTTCTTGTTTGGCTTGTCGTCGCCATCTGGGTTTCCGATTTGAGCCTGCATGTAGTCGCGCTTGCCCTCGTAATAATCGCGGACACCTGTCCAGAAAGCCCACTGCTGATCTGTATCGATGTTCATTTTGATGGCACCATACTCAATGGCTTCGCGGATTTCTTCGCGGGTAGAACCAGATCCACCGTGGAAGACGAAGTTGACAGGATTGGCACCAGTGCCGAAGGTCTCCTGAATGTGCGTTTGGGTATTTTTCAGGATGATGGGCTTAAGCTCGACATTTCCTGGCTTGTAAACACCATGTACGTTTCCGAAGGCTGCTGCTACAGTGAATTTGTCGCTGATGGCACTCAATTCTTTGTAGGCGTAGGCAACTTCCTCTGGCTGGGTGTACAAACGAGCACTGTCTACGTCTGTATTGTCCACACCATCTTCTTCTCCTCCCGTCACACCAAGTTCTATTTCGAGTGTCATGCCGATTTTGGCCATGCGCTCCAGGTAACGCTTGCAGATTTCGATGTTCTCCTCAATGGGTTCTTCCGACAAATCCAGCATGTGAGAGCTGTAGAGTGGGTAGCCTCTCGACTCGAAGAAACGCTCTCCGGCTTCCAGTAGGCCATCGATCCAAGGCAGGAGTTTTTTGGCGCAGTGGTCTGTGTGAAGCACCACAGGAACACCGTAGGCTTTGGCCATGGTGTGTACGTGCATGGCACCGGAAATCCCACCCAAGATGGCCGCGCGTTGGTTTTCGTTGGACAAACCCTTGCCCGCAAAGAAGCTGGCACCACCATTTGAGAACTGAACCATGACGGGGGAATTGACCTCACGGGCTGTTTCCAGTACGGCATTGACCGTGTTGGTACCGACGACATTGACGGCAGGCATTGCAAAGTTTTGTTCATTGGCATAGTTGAGCAGTTCCGTAACTTCCTCACCATGCAGAACACCAGGACGAAATCTAGTTGCGGTAGTAGTAGACATGTCTGAACTTATCTTTTGGTTAACAAATAGTGGTCTATTGTGGTCTTGTACGGGCTTTGAGGGACAAAAGTAACCAGCTTTTGCAAATATTTTGCATTCTGAGTGGCATAAAAAAAGGATTCCGATTCAGCCCAAGCCAAGAAGGCCAAACGGACTGGATCGGAATCCCAATGAGGCAAAATGATCGACTGGATCAGATGATGCCCTCTTCTGTCAGGTAGCGCTCTGCATCCAGGGCTGCCATACAACCTGTTCCCGCTGCTGTGACAGCCTGGCGGTAGACATTGTCTTGGGCATCGCCACTGGCAAAGACGCCTGTGATGTTGGTCTTGGTACTGTGTGACTTGGTCTGGATGTAGCCCGTGCCGTCCATGTCCAACCAACTCTGGAAGATGTCAGTATTTGGCTTGTGACCGATGGCCACGAAAAAGCCTTTGATGTTGATGACAGTCTCTTCGTTGGTCTTGTTGTTGCGCACTTTCACACCTTCGACCTCTTCCTCACCCAAAATTTCCACTGTCTCAGTATTCCAGTGTACGACAATGTTGTCTGTATCCAATACGCGCTGTTGCATGATCTTGGACGCCCGCATTTCGTCGCGGCGGACCAACATGTGAACTTTGGGACTCAACTTGGACAAGTACAAGGCCTCCTCTGCTGCTGTATCTCCCCCTCCAACAACGGCCAATTCCATGCCGCGGAAGAAGAATCCATCGCAAACGGCACAGGCAGAAACACCTTTGTTGGCCAAACGCTTTTCCGACTCCAGGCCAAGCCATTTGGCACTGGCCCCTGTGGCAATGATGATGGAATGGGCGTGCAGTTCCTCACCAGATTCCGTCCAAGCCTTGTGAACTGGCCCGGTAAAGTCGACTTTGGTGATCATCTCCATGCGAACTTGCGTACCAAAACGCTCGGCTTGCTTGCGAAAATCCTCCATCATCTTGGGCCCCATGATGCCATCTGGATAGCCGGGATAGTTTTCTACATCGGTGGTGATCATCAACTGGCCACCAGGTTCTTTACCAGTATATAAAACGGGCTCCATATTGGCGCGAGCTGCGTAGACAGCAGCGGTATAACCCGCCGGACCGGAACCGATAATCAGACATTTTAATTTTTTGATTGATTCAGACATTTGTTTGGCTGATTGTATTTTATGAAATGAGCCATCCCATCAGTGGGTAGGAGATGGCAAATGTACTAATTTCAGTCAATATGTGTGCTTTCTTTATTGACGGAATGAGAACATCTGTCCCCATTTTTCAGACTAATGCTTTGCCCTCCACTTTTGTTCGCAATGGACCAACTTCTACCGCCAATTGTCCGCCAGGCGAATGTAGCTGCACAATGCGATCCATCCCCACTGCTCTCGTTGTTTTTGACCGAACAAATTTGTGGCCAATTCCACGGGGTTTCAGCATCCTCGCCAGCCATTTTGGGAGAAGAAGCCCTTTTTGGTCTAAACTATTCGGACATTCGACGATCAAGACTGGCAAATGCAAGCTTTTGATGGTATTTTCGTTATTGCTAATACATTGCCAGTACTAGGTCTCCGACTTGTCTACCAATACACAAAACATCTCGACATGATACTAGATATTCTATATCCCATCGGCTTTCTCACCTCTCTGTCTGGCCTGATTGGCTGGTTTTATTTTCAGGACAAAAAAGCAACCAGTCGACTGATGAGTCAGATATTCCTGGGTGGATTCCTCATTTATCTGGTATCCTTGGGCTACTCCAGTGGGAGTCTGAAGTACAAATTCATCATTTTGTTTCGGGATTTGATGGTGCTGGGACTGGTTTCTCAGTTCTTTTCTTTTTTCCGCAAAAACAAAATTTTATTCGCCGCCCTGCTGGCCGTTTTGTACGGCATCTTTTACTTCAAGTACATGTCGGTCATGCAAAATACCTTCCCGGAGGTCGTTCCTCCCAGCCAGACATCTGAGTCTGTGAGCCCTCCTCCTTCATCCGACGCCCAATGGCAAGAGGTGGATGGTTTGCGCCTGGCAAAGGAAGGAGAGCTGTTGGTGGAGGTCAAAGAAAACCAACAAGTTTCTGCCCTGCAGTCCATCATTGATCAGTATGGCCTTACCTACCGCCGGGCCTTCCAACCCAAAGATGGGGGCATAACGGACCTGGATGACTACCTGGTCGTAGACGTTCCCGCTGAGAAATTGTCTCAACTCAAAGAAATCGAACAGGCTTTTTACGATTCTGGCTTGATTGATTGGGTAGAGGAAAATGAAATGGTCTTGCTAGATGATCCCCAGGCCAGTGCCAGCCCAATGCGCCGCCAACCCGACTTTCAGCTCAACGACCCACAAATCAACCGCCTATGGGGCTTCGAAGCCATGGGAGTCGACCGTTTGAACCGTTATTTGCAAGCACAAAAAATTGTCCCCAAACGAAAGGCTGCCATCTTCATCCTCGATACGGGCATCGACGCCAAGCACGAAGACATTGCCGCCAATTACAAATCTCTACAGTCCAAATACGACAATGATCCGGCCCAGCACGGCACGCATTGCGCAGGCATCGCCGCCGCTGTTTCCAACAATGGCAAAGGCATCGCCTCTTTTTCTCCCGACAACCAATTCGTCACCGTCACCAGCATCAAAGTACTGCGGGCTTTCGGAGGAGGCACCCAAAATATGATCATCAATGGCATGATTGAAGCGGCCGACAATGGCGCCGATGTCATCTCCATGAGCCTGGGTGGCCCCGCCAATCGCCAGCGCACCCTCGCCTATCAAAAGGCAGTGCAATACGCCAATAAAAAAGGTGCCATCGTCGTGGTAGCCGCTGGCAACAGCAAGGCCAATGCCAACCGCTATGCCCCGGCCAACACTCCGGGTGTCATCACGGTGAGTGCCATAGACTCTACCCTCAACCGGGCCTTCTTTTCCAATACTGTCCAGGATTTGAGCCGCGGGATTGCTGCGCCAGGTTTGGGCATTTACTCCACCATCCCCGGCAACAAATACGCTTCCTTCAACGGTACGTCCATGGCAACCCCCTATGTCGCAGGGCTGCTCGGCATCCTCAAAAGCATACAGCCTTCTTTGGACACAGATGCTGCCTACAACATCCTCCGCGAAAGTGGAAAGAAAATTCCTGGCAAAAGATCGACAGGCCGCCTCATTCAAGTGGATCAGGCAGTGAAAATGTTACAGGAAAATCTGCAGTAAGCTTATTATTGCACAATCAGCTTTTTGAGGACAACTTCTTGCTGACCTTCCAGTGAAAAGCGAAGAAAATACACGCCAGGAGGATAGACGCTCAAATCGAGGTCGAATTGTCCCTGTCGTTGTGGCTCCTGGAAATGCACTCGGCCCACCAAGTCGATCATGCTCACATCCCCTCGCAAACCACCCATGGAAATGGTGATCTGTCCCTTGCTCGGATTGGGAAAAAGCTGAATGTCTTCTTCCACTGCGATTTGGCTCGTACTGGTAGAAACCATCTGCAGCAGAGCCTGGTGGGCATTGATGCGTCCATGACCATAATAAATGTCATAGCCCTCTGTGTCTTCCATCGGGTCTCCCACCTGGTCAACTGCTGTGCGGTGGATGATGTCGCGCACCTCGTCGGGCGTGCGGCTGGGGTCCTGCGCCAAGAGCAAGGCACAAAGGCCAGCCACCAAAGGACTTGCCTGAGAAGTTCCGCCCCAGTAGGTATTGTAATTGACGTTGGAGCTGTAGTTCAATCCATAGATGAAATTGCCCGGAGCCACCACATCGATGTGATCTCCATAATTGCTGCCACTGGTTTGGCTCCAAAAGAATGGACTGGTCCGGGTGTCGTCTGCATTGGTGGAGCCAACTGCGATGGTGTGCTCATAGCCCGATGGATACTGTACCTCGTCGCTGTCTGCATTGCCAGCACTGGCTACGATGATGACGCCATTGTCATGGGCGTATTCTGTGGCTTCTCGCATGCTGGAAGAAAAGGAAGTTCCTCCTACTGACATATTGAGGACCTTGGCCCCATTGTCCACTGCATAGTAAATGCCCTCTGTCCACCAGGAGTAAAGGCCCCAGTTGTCTTCGTTCAATATTTTGATGGGCATGATCTGAGCGTTCCAGTCTACCCCAGCATAGCCAAGGTCATTGTCGCTTCGCGCCCCTACGATCCCCGTCACGTTGGTCCCGTGGCCGTGATCGTCCTGAGGAAGGTTGTCTTCGTTGGCAAAATCCCAGCCCTCGACATCGTCTATGTAGCCATTCTCATCTTCATCTATCCCATCTGAGGATTCTATCAGATTGTTCCAAAGGCGCCCCTCGAATTCAGGATGTTGCAGACGGATGCCGGAGTCCAGCACCGCAATGATCATCTCACTGCTCCCTTTTTCGATGTCCCAGGCGAGATCCATATCGATGTCGGCATCTTCTACCGCTGTGGAAAGGCGGAAGCTGCCATCGTTGAGCAGACCGTATTGCCGAGAAAAATACCTGTCGTTGGGAATGGTTTGCAAAAGCCCTCGACGGCCACAGCCTTGGCCAATGAAATTGGGCTCGACATAGTCAAATTGCCCCGTTTGATGGTATTCCTTCACCATTTGCTCGATCTGCCCCGGACGCTCAAAGCGGAGGACATAGGTCTGGCGAAGTTTTCGATTTCCGATGAGTCGGTAGCTGGAAAGTCCGTATTGTTGGTTGAGGACGTGCAAGGCTTCTCCCCCCAATTGGCTGGCCGCTGGTTTTGCTTGCTGTCTATCGAGCGGTTCGGAAGTGAATTTGACGATCAGTTGGTTGGATGCATGGAGCAGGTCCGGTTTTTGGGCCACGACATTGCCGGCAAAGCAGCAAATGCAGAGCAAAAGATAGAAGTTTCGTTTCATGTTGTTTGCCATTTTAATTGTTCAGCTCTTTGATGGTTTGAGAAAAGTCCAAAGACGCAGTGCAAAGGTTCACCAATGTCTTTGTGGTAAACACACATTGTCTTGCAATGAACCGTCGACTCCCAGAATTTCGAAATGAAATTGTCTTAGTTTTCTTCGAATGTTGTTTGCTTCTTGTATCTGTTAAAAATATTTCTGTCTAGACAAGTACGCAAACTCAAGGCCAAATCGCAACTTCTTTTGACTCTGGCACCTTCAACAATTGCCGTACTGTCTGCTCTCCGTCAAATACTTGTAGGATGTACAGCCCAGGAGCCAGCTCCCCCAATTCACTCTCCGCAATGCTCCGCTCCCCTCCCTGAATCTTTTGCTCCCGGACAACTTTCCCTGCCAAATCGCTGATGCTGTAGTGAAAAGGAATGTCCGAATCGCTGTAGCAATAGAGCCGTTTTTTTCCTCTTTTGAAAACGGGATACAACTGCACCCGCTCCGTCCGCACAGTCGGCCCTTCTCGTTTTCCCGTCTGCAAATACAAGTATGCCTTGAAAAAATCGGGAATGCCATAGCCCAACTCTTCATCCGGTGCATCGGCCTGGCTGGCACTCTTGCGAATGGCATCCAGTATCTCGCGATTGGTTTTCTCTGGAAAAGCGCCCCACAGACTGGTGACCATCCCCGCCATCATGGGAGCAGAAAAGGACGTTCCATTCGACAACTGGACTTCGTAGGAATAGATTGACCCCACGGTAATGGCCTGCCCAACGGTGGCCACATCCGGCTTGATGCGACCATCAGCGGAAGGCCCGAAGGAGCTGAAAGAAGCCCTTTTGCCTGAAAAATCAGTGGCTCCCACAGAAAATACATTCTCCGCATCTGCTGGCACCCCAACATATTTCCAGGGACCGCGCCCAGAATTGCCCGCGCTGTTGACCATGATCATTCCCTTGGTAAAGGCGATGTCTGCCGCTCGGCTCGCAATGCCTTTCTTCCCAGTCAAGTCCTCAAAGACATAATTCATTCGCTTGTCGTTGAAAGTCGTGTAGCCCAAGGACGAATTGACCACGTCGGCCCCGATGCTGTCGGCATACTCGGCCCCGGCCACCCAATTGCACTCTTCAATGAGGTATTCTCCTCCCGTATCCTCCGTTTTGATGCACACATAGGAGGCCTCCGGAGCCGTTCCCACCAGCAAGCCGGGTAGGTTGGCCCCCATGACGGAAAGCACATGAGAACCATGCGAACTGGATTCCCAAACGTGGTTGTCTACGCCGACAAAATCGCGCCCTGCTGCCAGTCGGTTTTCCTGCCGCAAAGAATCAAAGAAAGGCATGATGTCAACATTGGTAAACCCACCGTCCATCACTGCTACCAGCATGTGCTCTCCCTGGTGGCCTTGTGCGTGCAAGACATCTCCAGCCAACATGCGCACCTGCAATTCTCCAAAGCCGTAGTGGTTGGGAATTCGATTGTAGTCGTTCCACTGGTCGCGCTTCTTTTTCTTTTTCCGAAGGGATATTTTGTGTTTGATGTGTGGTCCTACGTATCGGACTTGTTTGACAAAGTCTAGCTTCAGCAGGCCGTAGGCGGTCGTGCTATCCGCCAGAATGGCTGCTGCATTGAGCCATTTGGAGGTATTGTGGATGCGCGCGCCCGAATCCGTCAGTTGGCGTACATAGGATGGGTTGACCGGAAGGTCTTCCTCTGTCACTTCGATGCCATAGCGAAACCGTCGTTCCAATGCCCTTGGAGACAAAAACTCGGATGGGCGATCAACGGAATAAGGCGTACCTTTTTTATCGGTAAAACTCACCCAATACTTGGCGGGCTTTTTTCCTTGGGCCAGCAGAGTGGCAGCCCCCAACAACAACAGCAAAGTAAGTAGCTCTCTGAGCGGTTTGCGCATGGTCAAACAGGTATTTTCGATTCTGAATCCTCGCTCGTTCGTCAGCCCTCACCAATGAACAGAGCCTGATCCAGGGCAATTTTAAATCGTTCTTCCAGTGCCGGCCAAAGTAGATCGCCATACTGGCGTTTACTGACCTCTCTGGATATTTTCAAGCGAGTATCTTTCAAAAATCCGGACTCGTAAATCCGGTAGGGATTTCCCTTGTAGTACTCTTTCCGGATGAGGTTTTCCGGACTGTATTCGACTCGTTTACTCGTCACAATGCGGTAGGTCTGGGCAACATTTTCCCCAAATACCCATCGCTGCAAACCCGCTTCTTCCCGAAGGCGCAGGTAGATCGCCGGGGCCACCAATCCCAATTCTATGCCATACAACACATCTCCCTTTTCGGGCGGTACTTGCCAATTGGCATCTTTGGTGGAATATTCCTTTTTGATGAATTCCTGCCTGCGTCGGCGGATTTCAGTTTTGTATTCCCGTCCATTTTCATCCGTTGTGGTTTGGACTTCGGTCACCTCTTCATTGTAGTATTTTTCCCGGTACCAAACTGTAAAACCAGTGACCAAGACCTCCATTTGGCCAAAACAGCTCAAATACAATTGCAGCACAGGGTCGATGGAGCGCCCATAAATGGCCAAAAAACAATAGTTTTCATCTGGGTTGGTATGGGTGTAAATGTCTTGCTTGAGGACGAAAAAGTCCTTCTTCCATTTTTTTAAATCTTCTTCCAGAGCCGGATTGTAGGGCCGGAGATCGAGGCAGGCCATGGACAACTCCAACTCATACTGCTCCACTCGGGCCTTGAGGTCTGCCACATCCTTTTGGGTCTGTAGAATGTAGCTGTAGGAATTGGCCTTCTGGGTGTCTTCCCAAAATTTGCGCTTCAAGCGTTGCTTTTCTCGCTCCAACAAATCCAATTGACTCAGCAAAGCAATGTAATAATGTCCTTCCTGAATGCGCACCAGCTGTCGCCTCAGCTCACTGGCATGATCCGATAGGTTGATCTTGTCGAGTTCTTCCAACAACAAATCGAGGCCCAGGGGATCGTCTTCTATGTCGAAAACAATGCGGTCCTTGTCCAAGCTGGCCCGAACGATGAGCTTTTCATCGTAATCCAAATGATTCAACTGCCGGGCGAGTGGGATGATGAGTTGTTCGCGGATGCTCCGTTGCAATTGTCGGGCACCATAGCGAGGATCATAGCCTTTTTCGGCCAGGTAATCATATAGTTCAGGAGGAAGATAAAGATCCAATGGTCGAAAGCGGATGCCCTCGCGCTCCCGGAAGAGGGAAATTTCCCGATCGACAACCTGGCGGACTGTATCTCTCGACAGTGGTTCGAAGGGAATGACCTCGTCGATGCGGTTGTACATTTCGGGGCGGAAGTGCTTTTGGACAGCGGTCATAAAATGTTCTGTCACCGCCTCCACATCCAAGCCTTTGCGCCAACCAATGCGATTGCCTTGTAGATTGGCCGCCCCGATGTTGGACGTCATGATGATGATGGTACTGCAAAAATTGACCAGATGCCCCTTGCTGTCTGTGAGTCGCCCTTCGCTGAGCATTTGCAACAGCAGGTCGTAAAAGCTGGGATGGGCCTTTTCGATTTCGTCGAAGAGCAAGACACAAAATGGCTCCCGCCGAACAGCGGCCGTCAGCAGTCCGTCTTTGTAAAATGCCTCTCCGGTGAGTCGTTGTACCGCGTATGGGTCGGAATATTCGCTCATGTCGAAGCGAATCATCTTGTTGCGACTGCCAAACATGAACTCCGCCAATACTTTGGCCAATTCGGTTTTGCCCACGCCCGTCGGCCCCACAAACAAGAGCGATGCGATGGGTTTACCGGTTTTGCTCAAGGCCGTTTTGACCGAGGCCAACAAATTGACGACACTTTCTACAGCCCGCTCCTGCCCAAATACCTGTTGGTTGAATCGGTCCTTTACCTCCTGGGGAGCCATGGGAATGCGAGGGTCCACCATGAACTGGGGCATGCCCGATTCTTCGCAAAAGTGCCCGATGACTTCTTCTCGCTGGATGGCTTTGCCTGCGGCGGGCTTCACATTCATGAGGATGCTTTCCAAAAAGCGGATGGGTTTGCCAGGAAAGCCTGCGTAGGGAGTGAAGCGTTTGTTGAGCCGGATGGTTTCGCGAACCGCTTCTGAATCGATCTGCAACTGGCGATTGCGAGCCAAGTCATTGACCTTGCTCAGGATGATGTCTTCCAAATCTTTGCGGGGCTCCTCCAATCTGATGACCTGGAAGTAGGAAAGGTAATTGGGGCTGCGCAATTCGATGCGGGCCAATTCCTCCTCCGTACACTCGGACAAGAGGCTGATTTCTCCCCGACTGATGTAGGCACGCAGGTACTCGGCCATGCTGACTTCATTGCCCACGTATTGACCGACTTCGAATAGCTCCAATAGGTTGCGAACAAAAAGGTAGTCACTGCTGCCCGCCAATTCCTGGCAAAGCTGGGCCAGATTGTCCTGCCAACCCGTGTCGGCTGTCAACTCCTTGATCATGGCCGAAGCCGTGGTCTCCCAGACCTGCCCTTGGATGCGCTTGCTCTTGCGCAGGCGGACCAACTCCCAAATCAAAGCAGTCTTGCCGACTCCAGAGGCGCCGACCACCAGCACATTTCGGTTGAACTTCCCTTTGACAGCCCGGGCCAGTTGCTGCAATTCGGTCTTTCGCCCGTAGGTGACCTTGCGCTCGATGTTGAGCAGGCGGGCAACTTTTGCCAAGAGCGATTCGTCCTTGCCCTCTTTCAGCCGTTCCAAATCGCCCAGGTTGGGAATGGACAATTGCATCACCTTGGATCGCAACTCGATTTGGCTGAACCAAAAGGTGGGAATGACAAATTGCATGGCTGCCAGGCGACGCTTTCGGGTGAAATCCAAACGGATGTTTTCCTCAATGACCCTGTCCAATTGCTCCATGCTCGGCGCAAATGCCTCTATGCCCAAGGTGGGGACCATCGCCCAATAGCCTTTGGAAGACGGCTTGAAAAAGTACTCGAAGGCAATGGAAAAATCGGGATGGCTGATGCCGTCCTTGGAAGCCCGAAACGAAACCATGAGGTCGGCCTTGTAGTAGTCGCCATCTTGCAATACGTTGAGCAGTTCACGGTAGTTGCCCTTGTTGAGAATGAGGCGCTGAAAGGTCTCCGCATAGCGTCCTTCCATCAACTCCATGGATTCATTGATGCGAATGCTTTGTCCATCAAAAAGTGGACTCATCATGGTGCCACCTCCGGACAAGCGCATGCGGACTGCCAAAAAAGGTATGTCTAGCTGATAGGACATGGGGGCAATATAAGAATAAATGCCCGTGTTGCGACAACGAATTGGGCGACTTGATCACTCATTTTGTCTAATAAATCAAGCAGATAATGGGATAAAATCGTTATTTTTTCGCTGGTATTCGGATTGTTGCCAACATGGACCTTACTCCACGAGCAACGCAAAGCCAATGTACCCGAAGCGGCGACAGAGCGTCAGGGCTCAACAATTGACTCAATAGGCCAGCAAATACAAAGAAGGGAATATGTTCAATTTCGAAGCAAACATCGTCAAGCGGAGACGAATCAGCAAAAGTCGACTTTTTTACGGACTGTTGTCAGTGGTGGCACTGGTGTACATGGGCATCAGCTACCTCCAGTACGGGTCTGTGTCTGTCCTGGAGCGCTTGGTCAATCAAATCGGGCTGTACGACTACATGGACTGGATTTACCTAGGCGTTTTTGCCACCCTCTTGATTTTGATCTTTCCTGCAGTACATACCTTGTTTCGCAAAAAAACAGTGGTTGGTGGCAAAGTCAGTTTTGACGAAGAGAATTTGCAAATCGTCAAAGGCAGAGACAAATACCTCATCCCCGAGGAACAGCTGCAACAGATGGAATTTCAGCTCAAGGCCTTGCCATCTGGCAATCGAAAGAAGGAAGACCAACTCTTTGGCGGCAGCTTCATGAAAATCCCTACCAAGAAAGGCACCTTTGAATGCGAACTGGACATTGACTCGCCCAGACAAAAAGAAAAGCTGTTGGAAATGATCGAATTTCTCAAAATTGAGCACGACGTAAAGGTCAAGATCAAGGAGACGAAATAAGCTCTCATATTCCGTCTAGACCAAGTATGCCAACACCTGGTCTAGACCGCACACCATCAGTTGCCAGCTCCCACTTCGATGCCCTCGTAGCGATTCCATCCGAAGGTCAGCCCAAACTTTCGCTTGGCTCCTTTCTTGAGCAATTTGCGGGCCTCCGGATCGAAGTACAGCATGTGAATTTTCTCGGTAAAAGCAAGAATGGATTGGGCAAAGGTGCGCGGGCGAACAAACATTCCACAGGTTTGATCCAGATACTCGCGCATGTCCTCCGTGTCGTAGCACAGCACCGGAAGACCAAAAGCCAGGGCTTCGGGGATGATCTCACCGATGCTTTCCTGCAGTGGCAAGAACAACACAGATGCCGCTTGGTAGACATTGCGGATGACCTTTTCATCATCGGAAGAGACGACTTCGATCAAATCCTGCAACTTGTACCTCTCTGCAGATTCCCGGATGTGGATGTGCCCCACTTCTCCAGCAATCATGTACAGACGAATGCGCCTTTGGTGCTTGGATGTCAACTGAAAATAAAATTCTGAGAAGGATTCTAGAACGGTGTCGATTTCCTCAGGGGTCATAAAATCGGCTAGAGAAAGGATGTTAAAAAACGTCATAATAATAGTGATTTGTGGCTCTCAAACAATTGCCATACGACCATTGGCCGCTTGGCTTTTGCAGTATTAGACGTTTTTTACGAAGGGGACTACTTCCCAAATGCTTTTCGCACTCGGTATTTGTTGTAATAAGCAGAATGATTGCTGTCAAATTGTTGAAATATCTTTGGTCAAAAAAAACAAATCAATCGGGTTTTGTGACAGGCAAAAAATATGTACATTTGCGGTCTGGTTTAGCAGGTAAATGCTTTGGCATTCCCAGAGCATAACAGATGGTTCAATTCATTACGTAGAGTACAAAAATCAAAGGCCGTTGTCCGGCACTTGAATACCGGTCCAAAAATTTTCATTCATTTGCGAATCTATTTTCAAAATCAGGCAACAAATCACTGACCAAGCCTGTAAAGAAAATAGACTTGCTGCAGAGAGCGAATGCCGATTGGTGAGTCTTCACACACATTCACTACCCGGATTCGATAGATAGTAACAAATACGGAGGTAATGGCCAAGACACCTTCCCCAGCTAAAGTATTCATCGTAGAAGACGATCCCCTATTTGTAAAATTGGTTCGATACGTCTTCGAGATGAATCCCGACAATGAGATATACATCTTCTCGTCGGGCCGACAGTGCATTGACAAACTGCACCTCAACCCCTCCATCATATCACTGGACTACAGCCTACCCGATATGAATGGCAAAGTGGTATTGGAAAAAATCAGAAACTACAACTCCAACATTGAAGTCATCATCTTATCGGGGCAAAAGGACATATCCGTGGCCGTCCAACTCCTCAAAGATGGGGCTTACGACTACATCGTCAAAGACGAAAATACCAAGGAAAGCCTACTCAGCTCCCTCAATAAGCTCCGCCAAAAGTTGTTTCTCAAACAAGAAGTGGAACAGCTCAAGGATGAATTGAGCGACAAATATGCCTTCAAGAGCACCATCATTGGCAACAGCATCTCGATGCAAAAAATCTTTCGACTCATCGAAAAGGCCATCCGCACCAATATATCGGTCTCCATCACGGGAGAGACGGGTACGGGAAAGGAAGTCGTTGCCAAAAGCATCCACTACAGTTCGGATCGCCGCAAGGGACCGTTCATTCCCGTCAATGTCAGTGCCATCCCAAAGGATTTGCTGGAAAGTGAAATGTTTGGCTATGAAAAGGGAGCCTTCACCGGCGCCACCACCCGCAAACCCGGCAAATTCGAGTTGGCAGACAAGGGAACGCTCTTTCTGGATGAGATTGCAGAAATGGACATCAACCTACAGTCCAAACTGCTGCGGGCACTTCAGGAAAGAGAAGTAACACGAATCGGAGGCACCAGCTCCATTTCCTTCGACGTGCGCATCATCGCCGCCACCCACAAAGACTTGGCCGAGGAGGTCAATGCTGGCAATTTCCGAGAAGACCTCTACTACCGCCTGCTGGGCCTGCCCATCGAAATCCCCCCCCTCCGGGAAAGAGGCAATGATGTCTTGCTGCTGATCCGCCACTTCCTCCAAGAATTTTGCAAAGCCAACCAACTCGGCAAAAAGACCCTCTCCAAAGCCGCCAAGGAAAAACTGCTCAGCTACAGCTATCCGGGCAACGTGCGCGAACTCAAAGCCATCATCGAACTGTCGACTGTCATGGCCGAAGACAGCGTCATCCAGGCGGACGACATCCAGTTCAACAGCCCCAGGCGCATGGCGTCCTTTCTGTCCAAAGAACTCAGCTTGAAGGAATACAATCGGGAAATCATCTACCATTTTTTAAAAAAATACAACCGAGACGTTTTATTGGTCGCCAAAAAGCTTGATATTGGCAAGTCAACCATCTACCGAATGCTCAAAGAAGAGGGAAGCAAAATCGACGAGGCCAGCGAGTCATAAAACGAGCCTTTTTTGAGTGTGTCACTTCCCCCTGGTCACATTGGTAGTCAATCTAGATCGAATGACAATCGGAGATCGCAGCCATCATTCCTACGAGTTTTTGTTTTCTCTCAGTCTATCCTTTGGAGATGTACTTGGGCTGGAGGAAAGTTGCCGCAGTTTTCTGGAAGCCGTCCACAAGCATCCCAACTGCCGCTATGGAGGCTGCTGGATCAAAGTGGAACAAGATGCTCCTCACTGTGTCCTATACCAAAAAAAGCCCACCAAAAACAAGACGCACAAAGACCAGTCGGCCATCCTCGATTATTTGGGGCGCAAACAATATGCACTGCTCAGTGCCGACGAGCCTCTCTTTGCGCAGATCAAGCATCGAAAAAATGTCCAATCGGGTTGTTACCACCTTTTTCGACTCAAGCAACTGGGTTTTTTGGTCCTCTACACCAAAAGCGATGTCTTCCCCCTGGAACCATCGGCCTTTCGCCAACTCACTGGGCAGCTGGGCCGACATCTGACCCAATGCTGGGAAAAAGAACGACAAGACCAACAAATCCACCACCTACAGGAGATCAACCAACGCAGCAACCTCATCCTGGAAAGCATCGGGGAGGGCTACATCCTGGCAGACAAGGACCTCAACATCGTCTATGTCAACGACCAGATCTGTGAGATGTCTGGCTACAAAAGGGATGAAATCGTTGGATACAAGGTCTTCGAAATCATGTACGATTGGGAAAAGACCAATCAATTCCAAGAACTCATTGTCGAAAGCCTGAAGGGACAGACGGTGGAGTTTGAAGACTGGCACATCCACAAGCAGACGGGAGAAAAATGGTGGGCACTCATCAAAATACGTCCCATCAGAGATGCAGCCGGAGAGCACATTGGCAACATTGCAACCATCATCGACGTGACGGAGCTGACAGAGGCCCGGCTGGATATGAAAATGAGTGAAGCGCGCTATCGCTCTCTATTTGAAACCGCCTTTGACGGCATCATCGTTTTCGATGGCAATACCGAAAAACCCATTTCCTGCAACAAGAAAGCCCTCGACTACTTCCAGATGACAGAGGAAGAGTTTTTGAACGCCTCTCCCCTGGAACTCAGCCCGGTCTACCAGAGCAATGGGCAACGCTCTAAGGACATGCGAAAGCGAATTTTGAAGAAACTCAATGAAGAGGGACAGGTTCATTACGAGTGGACCCATCTGTTGCCCGACGGCAGCCCATTGCACACAGAGATTTCTTCTTTTCAACTCCCCTTGTCGGGCCAAAAACATCGGACGGTCCTGTTCAGAGACATCACCGAGCGCAAAAAAACACAGGAAGCCCTTCGGGAAAACGAGGAACGGCTGAGCTTGGCATTGGAGGCAGGGCAATTGGGGACCTGGGACTGGAACATCAAGACGGGGGAAACCGTTTACAACCGTCGCTGGGCAGAAATGCTGGGCTATGAGTTGGACGAAATCCAGCCCAATGACAAATCCTTCAACGAGCTGGTACACCCGGATGATCTTTCGACGGTCTTGGACAGAATCCAGGAACATCTGGATGGGAAGACGCCATTTTTCGAGTTGGAAGCCCGCATGATTGCCAAAGACGGCAGCATCAAATGGATCTATGATCTGGGCAAAGTCACCGCCTACGACCGGGAGAATACCCCCTTGCGGGCCACCGGCATTCACATCGACATCAGCCGGATGAAGCAGTCCGAGCAGATCATCAGGGAAAGTGAACAACGCTTTCGACAACTGTTTGAAGCGCTGCAGGAAAGCGAACAAAATCTTCGGGAAGCCCAACAAATGGCCAATCTCGGGAGCTGGACCTACGATCTGAGGGCCAATACCATCGAATGGTCAGAAGAAATCTACCGGCTCTTTGAGCTGGACCCATCGGAATCAGAGCCTTCCTATGATACCTATTTGGAAAGCATCCATCCCGATGATCGGCCAAAGATCAATGCAGCCGTGGAGAAAGCCGTCGCCCATGGAAAGGCCTACGAGCTCAACCTCAGGCACTACGGTTCCAGTGGGAAACTCTTCTACACCATCGCCAGAGGCAAGCCCATCTACGAAAACGGACAGGTGGTCAAGCTGGTGGGAACGGCCCAGGATGTCACCAACCAAAAGTTGGCCGAAGAGGCCATTCTGGAGACCAATCGAAAGTACATCGACCTATTTGAAAACATGTACGATGCCTTGATCATCACCGATGCAGAGGGCCGATTCATCGACGCCAACAAGGCAGCCCAAAAAATGCTCGGCTACGAACTGGACGAGCTTACACAACTTCGCATACCAGAGGTGGTACACCCTGATGACATCGACAGATCGCAGAGGTACCTCCAACAACTCATCGACAAGGGATTCTACAGCAATTACGAAGGCCGGATCATCACCAAGAGCGGAAAGATCCGCTACCTGCAAGTCAACTCCAATGCCATCTATCGAGATGGAGAATTCTCTGGTTCGAGGGACATTGCCCGCGATGTGACCGAACTGAAAGAGGCAGAGCAAAAGCGGGAAAAACTCCTTCAGGAACTGGAAGAAGTCAATCAGGAGTTGAAAGACTTTGCCTATGTGGTATCGCACGACCTCAAGGCACCACTGCGAGCCATTGGGTCCTTGTCGCATTGGATTTCAGAGGATTACAAAGATGTCTTGGACCAAAGTGGTCGCCAACAATTGGACCTGCTCGTCAACCGGGTCAACCGGATGCACAACTTCATCGAAGGCATTTTGGAGTATTCGCGCATTGGCCGGATCAAGATCGACAAAGAAAAGGTAGCCTTGGGCAAGATGGTCGACGAGATTTGCGACACATTGGATGTGCCCGACTCTTTCGACATTGCCATGAAGGAACCCCTTCCCATCATTTTTGCAGAGCGAATTCGGATGGAACAGCTTTTCCAGAACTTGATCAGCAACGCCATCAAATACAATGACAAGGCCAAAGGCCAATTGAGAATCGGATACCTAGACATCGGCGAGTACCATCAGTTCCGCTTGGCAGACAATGGGCCGGGCATCGAGGAGAAGTACCACGAAAAGATCTTTCAAATCTTCCAGACCCTACAAGCCAGAGACAAATTTGAGAGTACAGGCATCGGTCTGACGATTGTCAAAAGGATTGTACAGCACTACGGTGGAAAGATAAAAGTGACGTCGAGCCAGGGAATGGGGACGACATTTGAATTTACTTTGAAAAAATACTAACTTTAGATTTGTAGATGATATGTTGCAAAATTAACTTTCGCTTCATTGTCTCACCAACAACTTGAAAAGAGCCTGGCAATCAAAAAACCTCATCATTGAGAATAATGAAAAGACTTGACCCGATCCTCTTGATCGAGGACGATTATGTGGATGCTCTCACAGTGCAACGAGCATTGAAGGACATTGACGTGAAGAACCAAGTGATCCATATCGAAAACGGGGAAGATGCCATCCAATACCTGAAAAATACTGGCTCCCTGAGACCTTGCATCATCTTGCTGGATCTCAACATGCCCAGAATGAATGGACTGGAATTTCTGGAAGTGGCCAAAACCGATGAGCATCTGCGTTCCATCCCCATTGTGGTTCTCACCACATCGACAGAACACAAGGACCGACACGAAAGCTTCAACCACAGTGTTGCAGGGTACATGGTGAAGCCCATCGACTACGACGAATTTGTCGACATGATGAGGACCATCTCCGCCTATTGGACCAAAAGCGAATTGCCCTAAACCAAGCAGCACAAGAAAACCAGCCCCAAGGCTGATGCAACAGCAATGATCTATGAGCGCATCAACGCATTGCTGTTTCTATTGTTGACAATACACACAATACCGACCCTGGATCACAGTCATTCCGATCCAAGGCATGCCACTCCTGAGAAAATTGCCATCGAGGCCAAATAAATACATACATCACACGATCCCCCAAAGCACGGATGATAAAATTATTACTTGTGGAAGACGACATAGTGGATCAGATGGCCATTTTACGGATGGTCAAACAGCATCGCTCTTCTTTCCAACTCAAAACAGCGGATTCCCTTGCTGCAGCCACCAATATCCTCAAGGAGGCCGACGTAGACCTGATCATTTCCGATTACAATCTGGGAGATGGTTCTGCCATGGAATTGCTGGAAAAATACCAGGACATTCCCATCATTCTCATTACGGGGCTCAACGATTCGGACTCCATCCGGCGTTTCAAAAAGGCCGGAGCTGCCGAAGTGTTGGTCAAGGACAATCAACTCGAATACATCCGCAACCTCCCGGCTTTGATCGAGCAGACCTTCCATTTGCCCGAAAGTGGCAAGGTGGGATCACACGACAGTGGCCACTCGGATGCCTCGCGCCAGTCCAGATCGGCCTCCCGCATCATCAATCTGTCCTTTTTGTCCAACACCTTTGATGGCAACAAAAGCCTGATCGGGGAAATGGTGCAAACCTTTTTGGACCAAAACCCTGTCGACTTGCAAAAGCTGACCGAATCGCTCGAACGAGAGAACTTGGACACCGCCCAGTTGATGGCCCACAAGATCAAATCGGGCTACAAACTCATGGGCATGCGAACACAGGAAGAGCTGGCAGAAAAAATTGAGCTGCAGTCGGCCGATCCTTCCGTCGAAATTGGCGACCTTCGCCTTTTGGCCACCCAATTGGTTGAAGGCACCCAGCAGGCTTATGGCTTGCTGATCGAACAGCTTCGAGCATTTCAATGACTGGGTAAACACTGACAAGACAAGTTTTCTTTCATGCAATTGTTGCCCATCGATTTCAGCCCCTACGCCTCCGCCCTCCGAATCAAACGGCAAGACGGCCAACGATGGGTTTTCGACCCCATTCGCCGCAAATACCTGGTGCTCACCCCTGAAGAATTCGTCCGCCAATTGCTCCTGCACCATTTCATCCACGACTGCCAATACAATCCCAATCGGATCAGTGTGGAGCGCAAACTCTTGGTCAATGGCTTGGAGCGCCGCTACGATGTCCTGGTATTTGATCTACAAATGGCACCATTCCTCCTCGTCGAGTGCAAGGCCCCCGAAGTGGAACTCGACCAGTCGACCTGCGACCAGATTGCCCGCTACAACATGACCCTGCAGGTCCCCTATCTGATGATGACCAACGGCAGAAGCAATCTGTGCTGCCAAATGGATTACAAAGAAAAACAATATGAATATTTGAATCAGCTCCCCGCCTACCCTAGCCACTGAGCTTGCCCTCTGAAGAAGACGAACAAAATTCTTCGACATTCTGAAATATCCACCAGAATCCGTAATTTGCAGGCGGTACGATACCAAATTACAGAGCAACATTCCTGTTCCTAACCATGCCAAAAAAAAACATCCTCATCACAGGAGCAAACGGCCAAATTGGATCCGTTTTGACCAGTGAGCTGAGAAAACGCGCCAACGTTATTGCAACGGACATCCGTCCGCCTGCCTCTCCTGACATCCATTTTGAACACCTGGACATCACCAACCAAAGCCGATTGGCAGAGTTGGTCGAAATGTACGAAGTCTCTCAGATTTACCACCTGGCCGCCATCCTCTCTGCCAAAGGAGAACAGAAGCCACTGAAAACCTGGGATTTGAATATGAGTGGTTTGTTCAATGTACTGGAGGTAAGCAGATTGTACGATGTCGAGCGAGTGTTTTTCCCCAGCTCCATCGCTGTTTTCGGCCCGAGCAGCCCCAAGAAACAAACCCCACAACAAACTGTCCTGGACCCCACAACGGTTTACGGCATCAGCAAACTGGCCGGAGAACAGTGGTGCCATTATTACCACCAGAAATATGGTCTGGACATTCGCTCGCTTCGCTACCCAGGCATCATCGGCTACCAGTCCCTCGCAGGAGGAGGCACCACTGATTATGCAGTCGATATTTTCCATTACGCTCTGCGTGGAGAGGCCTACAACTGCTTTTTGCGGGCCGACTCTCGCCTGCCAATGATCTACATGCCTGATGCCATCCGCGCCACCATGGAATTGATGGAGGCCCCTTTTGAACAGATCAGGGTGCGAAACAGTTACAATCTGAGCGGCATGAGTTTCACGCCCCTGGAGTTGGCCAGCGCCATACAACAGCACTATCCAACATTTGAGGTCTCCTACCAGCCCGACTTCCGACAAAGCATTGCGGACAGTTGGAGCAACAGCATAGACGACAGCATTGCCAGCAGAGATTGGGGCTGGACCCCACAGTACAATCTGGAGCAAATGACAGCTGACATGATTTACAATTTACAAGCAAGAACCATAAAAAACGGAGATTTGGTCAGTGGCTAAGCCCCTCTCGCCTCATCATCCATCGTCCAGCGCAGGCCCCTTGACTGGGACTGCCATTATCCATCATCCAAAACTTTCCATCCGATGTTCACAACCATAGAACCCAGCTTGCAGCAAGAGATTCAAGAAATCAAAGAGGCAGGTTTGTACAAAAACGAACGCATCATCACCACCCCACAAGGAGCAGCCATTGCCACCCAACAGGGCAAGGAGGTACTCAACTTTTGTGCAAACAATTACCTGGGTCTCTCTTCCCATCCCGACGTCATCCAAGCAGCCAAAGACGCCATTGACACCCATGGCTTTGGACTGTCATCGGTCCGCTTCATTTGTGGCACCCAAGACATTCACAAGGAGTTGGAAGAAAAAATTGCTGCTTTCCTCGGAATGGAAGACGCCATCTTGTACGCCGCCGCGTTTGATGCCAATGGAGGTCTTTTCGAGCCAATCCTGACCGCCGAAGACGCCATCATTTCCGACCAACTCAACCACGCCTCCATCATCGATGGCATCCGACTCTGCAAGGCCAAGCGATACCGCTATCTGACCAACGACATGGCCGATCTAGAGGCCAAACTACAAGAAGCCCAAGGAGCCAGACGTCGCCTCATCGCAACAGATGGTGTCTTCTCCATGGATGGTACCATTGCACAAATTGACAAAATCTGTGACCTGGCCGATAAGTACGATGCCATGGTGATGGTAGATGAATGCCACTCTACGGGATTTGTGGGCAAGACGGGCCGCGGCACGCATGAGCATTGCAATGCCATGGGACGGGTGGACATCATCACGGGTACCTTTGGCAAGGCCTTGGGCGGTGCATCGGGTGGCTTCACAGCAGCTCGCAAGGAAATTGTCGATATTCTGCGCCAACGCTCCCGCCCCTATCTGTTTTCCAATACCCTGGCTCCTGCCATTGTCGGTGCCTCCATCAAGGTTTTGGATGTATTGATGGCCTCCACCCGTTTGCGCGACAAGCTGGAGCAAAACACCTTGTATTTCCGCAAAGCCATGACAGAGGCAGGATTCGACATTTTGCCAGGGGAACACGCCATTGTCCCCATCATGCTTTACGATGCCAAGCTGTCGCAGGAATTTGCCAACCGATTGCTGGAAGAAGGAATCTATGTCATTGGATTTTTCTATCCAGTTGTTCCCAAGGGCAAAGCACGGATTCGGGTACAGCTCTCCGCAGCGCATGAGCAGGAACATCTCGAAAGAGCAGTGGCAGCTTTTACCAAGGTGGGCAAGGAATTGAATGTCATTTAGAGCTTCATAACGGAGAAAGCCGGAGCATCGATTGAGATACTCCGGCCGGTAAAACCCTGTAATAAACTCCTACACTCTTCACCAATTGCACCTATGTGATGTGGGCAATTTGGATGCAGAACGTATGTGTCTTATCGCTTTGTGACAAAGCAAATTGTTTTCTCTATGAGTTTGGAATCATCGGATGGAACAGCATTTGCTGCCTTGAGATTTTTCAACAAACGAGTCATCGCCATTTGGAAATGGGATGAAAAATGCTGTGAAAGTCCCAATGCTTTTCTCTTCGATCTGTTCTCTGCTGCTCTTGTATTTTTGGGGATGTCCAAGCGCACAAAAGGCTGGGATGGATGCCTAGCAAAGGTAGAGACCTCTGTGCCTTATTCAGCGCACTTCCAAGAGTTGAAAAAAGGATGGCGAGCTTGAATAATGGGCAAAAAAGTGTGTATGGACGACCAGTGTGTCAGCAGCTTGCGTTAGTTGCTCACAACTTTGGCTGTTCTCAAGCCTTGCTCCAGTCGTTTGATGTGAATGGGCAATTCCTGAAGCATTTCGATGGAGTTGGTGTGGTACTTTCTGAAGCTGCCGTCGGTTTGAAGGGCGTGATTGGTAGCGGCATCCAATTTGGCTAGCAACCCCATTAAGCGATTGAAATCATGGCTATTCATAATCTCGGTTTTATAAAGTTATTAATCGATTGGTTAAGGTTCGGTTTCAGTCAACTAATACGGACAGGTAGCACGCTTGTCAGGTAGTTCATAAAAGTCCGAACGAGGGACTTTTGCTCAGACGATAATGTTGCTTAAAGTGGGTTTTGCAGAATTTTCGTTAGTAGGTCTCTCTTCTGTACGAACATCTGGCAAGAAAGTTGCGCTCCCCATTTATTTTCAATGGCCAACAACATTCTCTTTCTCCAGGAAGTTCAAAAGGCCTTTGCTGTGTCATTTACCAAGGCGCAGGCTCAAGCATGTGAAAGCCTTTTGCCAAGTCGTATGAAACTCCTTGTCGCGTGCGTTTATTCGTAGTATATTCAGTGCAGAAAGGAAAAGGGCGATCTAATTTTTCGTTCGATGTAAGCCCTTCATGAGTGAGAGTCACCTAAATTTACGGCGTCGTTTGTCTATCTTTCTATGGTGGCGTCTAGGCTTTTGCCCGTCTTACTCATTTCGAATGTAACATGAGATTTGGATAAGTAACGACAAACTGCTGTTGCAAAATTGCCGAGCCTTTCAAATTTATTAAATAAATTGCTTTGATGCCAGATTATATGGCACATTTTTTCCATCTCCATCAACCAATTTGCCCAACATGACCCGTTTCTTGCTTTTTTCCATTTTTTTGTTCAACGGCATCCTACTTTGTGCTCAACAATTGGAACATCGCTGGGGTGAGATCATCGTCAGTACAGACCCGGCCTACCGAATCGAAGAACTTCTTCCCAAGCATTTTCCTGCCAAAAATATTTCCTCCCCCCTTTCTGTCAAACGCCAAATTTCTCGCCCCCTCAATCTTTGGTTGCTCGCCTTCGATCCCAACAAGGTCAACGAATACGAACTGCTGACCCAGCTTCGGCAACGCAAAGGCATTCGAATGGCTCAGTTCAACCACATCGTCCAAAGTCGGCAAACGACGCCCAATGATCCGCGCTTTGGCGAGCTTTGGCACTGGCGCAATACCACCTCCTCCCAAGCCGATGTCGATGCCGACCTTGCCTGGGACATCACCACCGGAGGACGGACTGCCAACGGGACAGAAATCGTGGTGGCAGTCTTGGATGATGGAGCAGAAATCGACCATCCCGACCTGGCGGCCAACCATTGGGTCAACAAAGGCGAAATCCCCAACAACAATTTTGACGACGATGGCAATGGATACATCGACGACTACAACGGCTGGGCAGTCGAAGACCAAAACGATCAGGTGGGCGGTGGAGATCACGGCACCCAAGTCAATGGCTTGATCGGCGCCATTGGCAACAACCAACTCGGCATCACAGGCCTCAACTGGAACGTCAAAATCATGACCATCAAGGCCGAAAACATCATCGACGAAGCCACCGTACTAGAATCCTATGCCTATCCCTTGGAACAGCGCCGCCTTTACAACCAGACCAACGGCCAGTCAGGGGCTTTTGTGGTCGTGACCAATTCGAGCTGGGGCTTCGACCGCGGCCAACCCTCGGATGCCCCCATTTGGTGTGCCTACTACGACACCCTCGGACAGGCCGGCATTCTCAACTGTGCGGCCACCACCAATGGCAACATCAACGTAGACGTGGAAGGCGATCTGCCCACCGGATGTACCAGTCCTTTCCTCATCGGCGTTACCAGCACCAACCAAAACGATGAACACAGAGGGGGATTCGGCCCCCTGAGTGTGGATTTGGCAGCCCCCGGCATCGATGTATTGACCACCGACTTGAATGCCGGATACCGACTTGTGAGGGGAACCTCTTTTGCCACGCCCGTGGTGGCCGGCATGGTTTCTTTGTTGTATGCAGCTCCTTGCGGTGAGTTGCCTGCCCTGGCCCAAAATGATCCGGCAGCGGCTGCTTTGCTGGCCCGACAGTACATTTTGGATGGAGTGGATCAGTTGGACAATCTGGAAGACATCGTGGGCACCTCTGGCCGAGCCAATGCCTTCAACAGCCTTCAACAATTGATCGAAGACTGTGGGAGTTGCTTGTACCCGTTTGGTCAGTCGGCAGAAAACATCACGGCCAATGGCGCTTTCATTCAATGGTCGGAAGGAGACTCTACCCAATCGGTCAGCTTGCGCTGGCGAGAAGCGGGGAGCAGCAATTGGACAGAGTTGAGCAATGTGACATCACCATTTGAGCTGACCAATTTGCGATCCTGTACCCAATACGAAGTGCAACTGCAATCCCAATGCACCAACGGAAGCAGCGACTACTCTCCTTCCCTGTTTTTTCAAACCATCAATTGCTGCGAGCGACCCACAGGGCTTGCCGCCACCAACATCGGACCCAACCAGGCTGACATCCAATGGGACAGCGAAACATTTACCTCCCAATTCAACATCCGCTACCGCTTGCTCGACGCCATGGATTGGACCACCACCAGCAGCTCTACCAATGCCCTTTCCCTTCCCAATCTGGACACCTGCGCCCCCTACGAATTGCAAGTCCAAAGCGATTGCGACAGCACCACCTCTTCCTACAGCGCCTCTTTGGTCTTTCGCACCAAGGGCTGTGGCTCCTGCCTGGACCTGACATACTGCGAAGGAGGCAGCGAGAATTCCGCCGGGGAATGGATCGAACGCTTTGCCATCAACGACATCGACAACCGAAGTGGCAACAACCAGGGCTACGGCGACTTTACCACCTCCTTTTCCACACAATTGCAGGCAGGTGGTTCCTACCCCATTGCCATTGTCCCAGGACACGCCAGCGTTGCCTTCACAGAGTACATGCGCATTTGGATCGACTACAATTTGGATGGCGATTTTGAGGATGTGGGGGAGTTGGCCTACGAGGCCCCTCCCAGCTCCGATTCCATTCTGACCACCCTCACCATTCCGGCCTGGGCCAAGGACGGGACGACCAGAATGCGGGTCAGCCTCCGATTTGGTCAATATGGAACAGAGTGTGAAATCCTTCGATTTGGAGAAGTGGAAGACTACTGTGTGGACCTCATCGGCGGAGATGGTTGCCCACCGCCACAGGTCAGCCTCGACAGGCAGGCGGGCGATGTCCAAGTTGTCGTGGCGGCCTCGACATCGGATGCAGAAGGAATGCAGGGGCGGTTGCGGCCTTTGGGTGAGGTGTTGTGGGGCAGTGCCTTTGACTTGTCGGAAGGGGCCAATTCTCTTCCGGGCAGTTTGGCAGAATGTCAAGTCTACGAACTCCAAGTGCGCAGCATTTGTGGGATCGCTGCTGCTGGCAACTGGGGTGACAGCCAATTTTTCAAAACCTTGCCTTGTGGAGCTTGCACACAAAATACTTATTGCGAGAGCGGAGGGACTTCCTCTGCCTTTGGGTTCATTTCCAGGGTACAGTTCAACAATCTCGACCATGAATCGGGTGAAGATGGGGGCTATGGCAATTTTACAGACTTTCCCTTTACCACAGTTCTGGGGCGCGGCTCTGCCTACGAGTTGAGCATAGAGCCATTGTTTCCCTTGTCGGCAGAAGAAGTTCGCTTTGCCGCCTGGATGGATTTCAATCAAAACGGCAGCTTTGATGGGCTGGAAGAAACCCTCTTTGTCAGCGATGTCACCAACGAAGCCATCACCCGGCTGGTGGGCATTCCCACCGATGCAGTCTTGGGCAGCACCCGTTTGCGGATCAGCATGGTGGAAACAATGGACAATGTCGGTCCTTGCGACAATTTCTCTTTTGGAGAAACACAAGATTATTGCGTCACCATTGTCGAATCCGATGAATTTTGTTCCTTTCCGCAGTTGGACAGCACATCAACCAGCTCCCAAAGCATCCAACTCGATTGGGCCGACATCTCCAATGCCGAAGATTATCTGATTCGATATCGGCCAGAGGGATCCACGAATTGGACCGAAGCCATCAGCGAAGAAAGCAATGTGCAATTGTCACGTTTGTTTCCCTGTACGCCTTACGAAGTGCAAGCTGCCAGCATTTGCAACGGCCAGTTGGGATCTTTTTCCGACACTGAATTCTATGCAACACGTTGTGCCACTTCCACCAATGAGCTGGAGAAGCAGACCTTTTCTTCTGTCGTATGGCCCAATCCCGTGCAGGACTACTTGTTGATGGACCTGGACTTGTCGAAGGCGGGCGTCGTTCAGTTGGAATTGTACGATCTGACAGGCAAACAGATTTGGGCATTGTCCAAGGGAGAGGTAGCCTCAGGTCGTCACCGCTGGGAATTGCCCATGGATTTGGTGGCTGGTCTGTATTATTTGCGGCTGCAGGTGGGCGAAGTACAAAAAGTCCACAAGCTCATTGCGCAGTAAAGCAAACCGACGGTCAGAAGACAGGGGGACAAACAATTGGTCGGATTTTGTCATGCATTCATCTAAGGAAATTTCGTTAGAAGGGTTTTGGGGGTACATTCATTACTCACCAAACTCAAAAACAAAATGGATCGAGAAGGAATTCTAGACGACAATCCCGACGAGTATTATCATCCCGATGAAAACGAACGGCTGCTGGCCACCTTGTCCAATCTGGGCATCATAGCAGGCTGCGTTGTCCCTTTGGGCAGCATTCTAACACCTTTGGTCATCTGGTTGGTAAAAAAAGAAGAATCTCCTTTCATCGATCGCCAAGCCAAGGAAGCCCTCAACTTCCAAATCACCATGACCATCCTGACCATCATCAGCGCTCTCATGGTCATCCTATTGATCGGCATTTTCTTTGTGTTCGCCGTTCTCCTGCTCAATCTGATTTTGTCCATCATTGCTGCGGTCCATGTCAACAAAGGAGAGGAGTATGAGTATCCACTCAATTTTCGGATCATTCGATGATCCACCTTTCATCATTGTGACCCAAGTCAATCACCAAAGCAAGGATTGAATGCCCATTTTCAAAAGGAACCCCAAAGGCCCCAAGCCGGTTCAAGTCAAAGGAAATCAACTGTAGTGTACTGTTTGCGGCAATGACCACTTTTATCCAAAAAGCATCAAATTAAAAATTTCCGCCTCCAGTTTTTTGGGTGCCATCTGGTCCTCGAATACCAGGACCTGCTTTGTTTGCAGCGAATGCACCTACATGATGATCTTTGACCCTGAGCTTGAGTCGTGCGGAGCCCTGTCGACAGTCGTGAAATACAAAAAACCAAAAATATGATACCCTCAAAAAGACAGTGGGCCTCCTGGTCTCTTCCTAGTAAACTCACAGCTGTCGGCACCTTGGTTGGTACCATCGGACTTGCAGTGGCATTGATCACATTGATCCCTACAAAGTCAGTAGACAAAATTCTACAGGAAGAGTTGAAAAAAGAAATTGCATTGGACAGCCTTGCAAAATACATTGGACAATTGAGAGGAGTTGGACACAACTTTATAGAGCTACACCAATTTGAATACAAAAAGCTATTACAGGAAGGAATGTCTCACCAAGAAGCCTGCAGTAAATTGCGAAAAGCAAATAGAGAATATCTCAGTATGGACTGCCATTTATTGGCTCAAAAACTCGAAACTGCATTTCCATCCAAAGAAGGAGAGGACTGGTTGGACAAACTAAAGTCGCCTTACAAAGATTATCGACATTTTACAACAGGAGTCGAAAACTCCAGCAAGAATGGAATTTTGGAGTTAAAGCAAGATTCTCTACTTGGCTTGATCAGTCCTGTGATTGCAGAATTGGATCACATGAGGATGGAACTGATTAGAAAATGAATACAATTCTCCTTCCTTCAAAGACAAAAAACCAAAATGAACAACAAAATTCTAGCATTCGCCTCCCTCCTGCTACTCAGCGGAATGCTGCAGGCACAACAGGACTCCATCGCCCCCATTCTCTTGGACAAATCGGTCTTGTCCGGCGTTGGTCTGAAAAAGATCGACCTGAAGAATGAGCCTGAAAAAGACTTTCACCAAAAGAGATTGTACCAAGGCGAAGACATCAGTGTCTATGTGGTCTCTACCGAAAGCTGGAACAACAAGATGGAAAACTTTGGCTTCGACGAATTCATCTACATGTACCACGGAGAGGCCATCGTCAAACCCGAGCAAGGAAAAACCCAACTCTTTCACTCGGGGGACTACTTCTTTGCTCCCAGAGGGTATACGGGAGAATGGGAAATCAAGGTGGGCAGTCATCTGCACTACGAACTGTCCGTCATCACCACCAAAAGAGCAGATTCCGCTACTGTCCCCCAAAACCTGGCGCACGAGCTGTTCCCAAAATCCACCCTTTCCGGTGCCCAAATCGAACTGGATGGCAATGGAAAATACGTTGAAATTCTCCGACGAGGTGCAGAACTGACCATCAGTCTAAAGGCAGAAAAACCCGCCAAATGGCAACTGCCATCTGCCAAAGAACAACTCGTCCAATTCCTATCGGGACAAGTTACCATCACCACTCCAGGAGGAACAAAACAAACATTCTACAGCGGAGATTTCTTTGTCCTCCCCGCTGGCCTGTCCGGCACCTGGGAAACGGAAGGACACGGGCTGGTCAAGTACTTGACCGTCGAAAAAACATCGGAATCGTAGAGCTGCGGACAGCAAAGAGGAGCCTCCACCCGGATTCGCCATATTTTTTCCTACTTTTGACATTCACCTCAAAACGGAACATATGCTGTCTCCCTCCTCCTCCACTCGGTCCATCCACCAGCTGTTCTTTGTCCTGATTGGTGGCTTGCTCTTGTTTTCCTGGGGCTGCACCCCCAAGGCTGCCCCTCCCACAGCCGATCAGACCGACTGCATCGATCCCTCGAAAATCGACCCCGACCTGATCTGTCCAGCCCTCTTCGCACCAGTCTGTGGCTGCAACGGACAGACCTACAACAACAGCTGTGAGGCCAATCGCAACGGTATCAAGAAATGGACAGACGGCCCCTGTTCCGTCGCCTGCGTGGATTCGACCCGCATCCAGGAACGCCCCTGCACAAGGGAGTACCGCCCCGTCTGTGGCTGTGATGGCAAGACTTACTCCAACCCTTGCCTGGCCGACAATGCCGGATTGAACAAGTGGACCGAAGGCCCCTGCAATGATGGCTGCGTAGACCAACAAAAGATCGACAAGGATGCAGGCTGCCCGGAAATCTACAAACCTGTCTGCGGTTGCGATGGCAAAACCTATTCAAATGACTGCGAGGCGCGGGTCAATGGCTTGCTCAAATGGACGGAAGGAAAGTGCAATGATTGCATCGATCCATCCAAGGTCAATCCAGACATGGGCTGCCCGGAAATCTACAAACCCGTCTGTGGCTGCGATGGCAAGACCTATCCCAACGAATGCGAAGCCACCAATGCCGGATTGCGAAATTGGACCCAAGGCCCCTGTTCATCATAGCCCAAACGCTTATGTTTTCACAGATCGATCACCTGGTCTATGCCGTACCAGAACTCGAAAGCGGCAGTCGACACATTCAACAACTGCTGGGGGTCCCCGTCGAAGGCGGTGGCAGGCATCCCGACCGAGGCACCCACAACCACCTGATCGGCTTGGGCCCGCACTCTTATTTGGAAATCATTGCCAAAGAACCCAATCGACCGGAGAATGCCCCTCCTTGTTGGATGGGATTGGACGGGTTGCAAGCAGCGCGCATGCTCCGCTGGGCTGTCAAACGGCCGAATCTCGACCATTGTCACCGCCTTGCCGAAAAGCATCAAATTCCACTGGGGGCAATCGCACAAGGACGGCGACAACTTGCCAGCGGGGACTGGCTGAGCTGGCAATTGACCGAGCCGGGAACACAATCACAGGCCAGCATCCTCCCCTTTTTCATCGACTGGGGCCAAAGTCTCCATCCATCTCAAAACATGACGGGCCCCTGCCGAATCGAATCCATTGCTCTGTATCATCCCCAGGCTCCCCAGCTGCAAGAACAACTGGACGTGTTCGACCTTCCCCACCAGGTACAAACTGCGGAGGAAGCCCGAATCGTCATCAGGCTGCAAACCCCCAATGGCCTCGTCGAACTGTCGTAAATGACAAACGAAAAGTAAGGGCATGAGCAAGGGAAAGTCAAAACTTATCCAGACCTTTGCAGGCACAAACATCACATGATACCATGCCGACTCTCCCCAGCTCCACCTATCAAAAACCCTGGTACCTGTTCAACCCTCATCTGGAGACCATTTACCCGGCTCTGACCCGCCGCATCCGCGATGTCCGCTACCGACGAGAGCGACTGTGGTTGCAGGATGGCGACTTTGTCGATTTGGACTGGGTCGACAACGACAGCCAAAAGCTCATCGTACTCACCCACGGACTGGAAGGCAACACGGATCGCCACTACATCAAGGGCATGGCCCGCCGCTTTTCCCGCCAAGGATGGGACGTGCTGGGGTGGAATTGCCGCTCTTGCAGCGGAGAAATAAATCTCAAGTCCCGCCTTTACAACCACGGTGAGATCGGAGACATCGGTGAAGTCGTTGGGCATGCCCTGCAGCAAAAGGACTACCAACACATCGTCCTCATTGGCTTCAGCATGGGCGGCAACATCAGCTTGAAATACACAGGGGCCAATGCCGAAAACTTGCCGTCGCCTGTCAAAGGCGTCATTGCCTTTTCTGCACCTGTCGACTTGGGGGAAAGTGCCCAACTCCTGGACCTGCCTGACAATCGCTTTTACAAAAACCGCTTTTTGCGAATGCTCCGGGAAAAAATCACGCAAAAGGAGGCCCAATTCCCCGGCTTGGTTGACCTAAGCAAACTCGACCAAATCGAAAAGTGGAAAGATTTTGACAACTTTTTCAGTGCCCCCATCAGCGGCTACAAGGACGCCGACGATTTCTACCAGCAAGGCTCTGCCATCAACTACATGGGCCCCATTCGCATCCCCTGCCTGCTCGTCAATGCCCTCAATGATCCCATCCTGAGTCCCAAGTGCTTCCCCAAGGCATTTTGCGATGACCATCCGAGGATATTTTTGGAAACGCCAAAATACGGGGGACATGTCGGCTTCAGCGGCGGTGGAGAAGGTGTCTTCAACTGGGCAGAGCAACGGGCCTGGCAATTTGTCCAAAGCATTCTCTGATTTTGTGTACCTCACCTAAAAAACGACCGCCTCGCAGGAAGAAAGAAAATCCCGATAGACTTGTATATTTGCCGTTGAGCCTTCTGGCGGGCAGACGCCTTTAGCAGCATTCCATCCGACTTCAACAATAACATTTTGAAAGTACTTCATTTTTCAGATACACACCTTGGGTACAGCGAACTCGACAAGGTCAACAAACAAGGGGTCAACCTTCGAGAGCAAGACTTCTACGATGCCTTTCGGCAACTGATCGACCAGGCCATCGAGCAAGAGGTGGACCTGATCATCCACTCTGGCGACTTTTTTCACCGCCCTTCCCCCACCAACCGGGCCTTGACCTTCGCCTTGGAGCAATTGCAGCGATTGACAGATCGACAAATTCCACTCTCTGTCATTGCCGGGAATCACGAGACGCCCAAGACCATATTCACAAGCCCCATCCTGAAGGCCTTCCGAAGCCTGCCCAACATCCACCCCATGTTTGGCCAAGGCTACGAACAACAAACCTTTGGCGATTTGGTGGTACACGGCCTGCCACACATCAACGACCCCAAAGTACTCGCCGACGAAATGGACCGGATCGCGCCCGTCGACGGGAAATTCAACATCTTGATGCTGCACACTTCCATTGGCAAAAATTACTTGATGGAGGAATACGGTGAACAACTCTACCCTCCCGAACGGCTGGAACTGCTCAACCAATTTGATTATGTGGCCCTCGGTCATTGGCACAATTTCCAAAAAGTGGATTTGCTGCAAACGGCTTGGTACGCAGGTTCCACCGAGCGCATGAGCGAAACAGAGATTGGCAAGCCCAAGGGATATTGCCTGTTGGAAGTCCGAAAAGGGCAGCCCATTGAGCCGACTTTCCACGAGCTGACCACCCGGCCTTGGTACAAATTGGTCCTCAAAAATTGCTGTGAGAAAAGTGTGGAGCAAATCCAGGGTGAGATCACAGAGCAATGCCAGCAATGGGATTTGGAGGGGGCCTTGCTCAGCATCCATTTCCAACGCATCGAAAGTGCGCAGGCCCTGCAGCTCAACAATCGCGAGCTGAAAGAACAACTTCCCGGTCCCATTCACCTGAACATCAAACGCCAATTTGAGCACAAAGGCGACACGGAACAGCTCCTGTCCAGAAAGATCGAAAGTCTTGACCAATTGCTTCGAGACTTCATCCACGATAGTTTTGACGACGACAAGAAAGCCAACTCACTGACCCAAAAAGCCCTCCACTACTTCGATCTGTTCGAAAGTGGCGAATACCGAAACAGATGATCCTCAAGCACTTACACCTCGAATACTTCAAGCAGTACGGCCAACTGGATGTGAGCTTCCGGGAAGGACTGGTGGGCATTGTTGGACGAAATGGCGCTGGCAAGTCCAGCCTCTTCGAAGCCGTCCTCTTGTGTTTGTTTGGAAGGACCACATCCGACAAAGAATTCTACAAAACCAGTTGGGCCCCTGCCAAATCCCCCACCATATTGGAATTGACCTTTGAGCTGGGGCTGACATCCTACCGAGTGCGGCGGGAGTTCCGGGGAAAGGCCATGCAACACCACGCCTTTTTGTACAATGCCCGCGACGAATTGCAGGCCAGCGGAGCCACGCCCGTCGGAGAAGCCATTGCCCAGTTGGTGGGATTGGACAAGGACGCCTTCACCCGCTCGGTTTTTTCTGGCCAAAAAGAACTCGGGATTCTCTCCAATACCAAAGGCGAAGAGCGCAAGCGGATGGTCCGGCGAATGGTGGGACTGGACAAACTCGACAAAATCCAACAACTCCTCCGGGAAGACCGCAACAGCAAAAAGCGGGAAATCCAAGGACAACAAGCTCTTTTGTGGAGCAAGGAAGAGCAAAAGGCGCTGAAAGACCAAATCAAAGAGCAAAAAGGTAGCATCCAAAAAAGCCAACAAAACACGGATCGACTTCAGAAGGATTACCAAGCCAAAAATGCCGAATACCTCGACTGGAAAAAGTCCTTCGACCTGCTCAACCAGCGCTACAAGCAATTCAATGAATTGCAAAAAGAATTGGTCAAGTGGGAAAAGGCATTGGAAAGCCTGCAAAATCGGCAGAAAGAACTCACAAAGGAATTGGCCCAATTGCAGGAGGCCCAAAAAGAACACAAGCGCCTCCAACCCATCGCCCACTCCTATCGGGAACAAAAGACTCGATGGGCTGCTTTGGAGAAAAATCGGCTGGCCCATGAACGGAGCAAACAGATCGACATCCAACGACAATCATTGGCAGAACAGGTCCAGGAAAAACAACAACAAATCGACGCCTCCGAAAAATTGCTGACAGACGGCAAGCAACTGGCCAAGACCATCCAAGAAGCAGAGGCCAAGCTGAGCCAACAACAACAGCAACTCCAACAGGCTGAGGCACAGGCCGCTACCCTCCAACAGCAAATCGGCGGCGTGCGCGCCCGCATCCAGGAGCGCCAACAGCAATTGCAGCAAATTGAAAGCCTGGGAAAAGACGCCCACTGCCCCACCTGCCTGCAACCCCTGATCCACTCCTACGACCAAACCCTTCAACGGCTGCAGAGCGACATCCAAGCCTACGAGCAAAAGGAGTTGAACAAGTGGCAAGCCGAAGAGGCAGACAGCAAAAAGACCATCGGCCAACAACAGCAACAGCTCAAGGACCAACAACAGCAATTGAGCGAGCACAAGTCGCAGCGGGAGGTATTGCGCGAGCAGTACAGAAGAAGCCAGCAATTGGTACAGGAAGTCGCACAGCTCAAACAAAAGGACGAAGCACTCGACAAGGAATGGAAAGACCTCCAATCTCTGCCCTTCGACCCTGCGGAGTTTCGACAGTTGAGCGAAAGCATTGCCAAGCTGGAAGGCGATTTTCTCCAATTCACCAAATTGGACAAACAAGTCGAACGGCTGGCCGATGTCCAAGTCCACCTACAAGCCAACAAGGAGCGAATGGCCACTGGCGAGGCGGGGATTGTAGAGAAGACAAAAGCATTGGAAGAGCTGTCCTTTTCCCTGCCCCAATTTGAACAGACCAAGGCTCGCATGGACCAGTTGGAAGACAACAAGGAATTGGCCCGCGAAGCTGTCCGCCAAGAGCAAGAGCAACTCTCCCGGCTCCAACAACAACTCACCGGACTGCGGCGAGACATGGCGCATCAGGAGCGAATCCGCGAAGAAATCGGCGCCAATCAGGAAGCCTTTCAGGAATTGGAACTGCTGGACGGCCTGTTTTCCAATTTCAAAAACAAAATGCTGATCCGCATCCGCCCCATGATCAAAGAAACGGCCGGAGGACTCTTTGAGCAGATCACCAAAGGGCGCTACGAGGGCATAGAGGTAGACGACAATTTCGAGTTTCACATCTTTGAAAACGGAACGGCCTACCCCATTCAGCGATTTTCAGGCGGGGAGATCGACCTGGCCAACCTCTGTTTGCGCATCGGCATCAGCAAGGCCATTGCGGAACTGTCCGGCAGCCAGGTGGCCATGAACTTTCTGGCCTTTGACGAGATATTTGGCAGTCAGGATGACGAACGCCGCTTCGAAATCTTATTGGCCTTGGACCTGCTCAAGGAGCAGTATCGGCAGATTTACATCATCTCTCACATCGATACCATCAAAGAACATTTTCCCAACATTCTTCAAATCCAGCGAAGCAGCGATGGAAGCCGGGCAGAATGGCAATAGACGGCTGCAGTCGATGATCTGCCCCAAATCGTCGAAATTGGGCGTTTGATTTGAGTTTTTATGGGTTAATTTATACTTTGTATATTGCTCATGGAATATACGATCCGGTAAGAAATGAGCGTTCGGCCTTTCGCTTGCATTGATACAATAAACACAAACAATGATGAAATTGGTATTGAACATTTGCTGCCTGCTGTTTGCTACAGCTCTTTTGGGCCAAAGCGGCACGACCCTGGAAGAATATCGCTACCTCACCAAAGGCTATGCCTACCAATCGGAAATGGGGCTGGACCACAGCAAGGAAGGCTACCACTTCCAACAGCTGTACCAAAACGACCAATTGGCTTTCGTGGGCATGTACAAGCTCAACGATCCGGCTCCCAGGGCCATTTTGGCCATTCTCGATCGGCACAAGACCCAGGCCAAGTACCTCTGTCTGCCCAATGCCACAGCGAGTGAAGACATTTTGGAGCAATACCGCAAGGATCGCAACAACCTCCTGGCCAGCACCGCTGCCCGCCAGCAATTCGAAGAGGCCAGCCGCCTGTTGCTCTTTCAATCCATGAGCCAGCCCGCCTACGCGCAAGCTCAGCCCACAGCGGCCCCTCCATCGAAAAAGTTGTATTCCAGAACCACTGGTGCGCCCGTCGCGACACAAGTGGAGGCAAGCGAAGCAGAAATCACCATGACCAGCAAGGGCATTCCCATCAAACCAGCCTATGAATTGCCCAAAGCTTATGGACCGACATCTCCAGAGACCGCTCCAGCCAACTACCAGCCAGCGCAACCCATGGATACCCCTGCAGAAGCAGCCCCAGCGGCCAGTCCGACCATCAACCAACGGGTGCAAACCCAGATCGAAGGACAGTTGGAAAACCGCAGCTTGCTGCAGCCATTGCTGGTGGAACGCCAACACCGCAGCCGAGGAAAGGTGGTCGTCAAGGTATGTGTCGACGGAGAGGGAGATGTGATCTCGGCCAAGTTTACCCAGCGGGGATCGAACACCTTTGACAAAGAATTGAAAAAAATAGCCGTTGAAAGTGCCCGCAAGGCCAAATTCGGCCAAAGTCCCTTCCAGGAAGAATGTGGCTACATCGCCTACTCATTCCAATAGGGGCCATCCAATCAAACACCAAAATTATCCAATACGTACATGCAAAAAGACCTCAAAGATTTATTTGGCAACGACCACGGCCTGGACGAAAAAAGCGTCGGCTTTCTCACCAAAGCACTTGAAAAAAACAACTTGCCTGGATTTGATTACCTGGAATTCAAACTGTCCTTGGTAGCACTCAGCAAAATGCAAATGGACGAAATCACCGCCATCCGCTCGGCCTTCGCCACGGCATCTACCATGGGATTGACCAAGGAAAAACTTCTCAAGACTGCCGATCACTACCGCAAGGTGATCATACAGGAGAAGTCCCAGTTTGAGATGGCGATGAACAACCAAATCCAACAAAAGATCGGCGGCAAGCAGCAGGAAGTCGAAAAGTTGAAGGTGCAAATCGAGAAGCATCGCGAAAAGATCCTCCAACTGCAAGACCAAATCAACAAGTACCAGGCGACAGTAGACGGAGCCGACGCCCAAATGGCCGAAGCCCGCCAAAAAATCGAAAGCACGCGGGAAGGATTCGAGCTGACTCATCAGAGCATCCTCAATCAAATCGACCGGGACATAGAAAACATGAAAAATAATTTGTAAACTGCTGTTGTCAAAAGTGAGTAGTTTAGTATCTTACTAACTCAACGCTTCGCTCGGGTCCCGACTCGACGGAGCGACAGTCTGATACTCACTACACCAAAGCACAACTACTGCAACAAAGGGCATCATCGCATGTCCGTCACTTCTCAATCACAGAAACGAAGGCCACTTTTCACCAAATATTGAATGACTTATGGCAACTCCACTTGATACTGATAAATTCAAGCAAAAAAAATCCTTTTGGCAGCGCCCTGAGGGGGTCACCGGAGCCATTTTCCTGGCAGGTATCCTCATCGGCGGTGGCTTCCTGCTCTTCAAAGCTTTGCCAACTCTTCTGATCTTGGCAGAGAATCTGATCTACCTCAGCGGCATGCTCATCGTGTTGGCAGCCATCGTCTATATGGTGCTCGACCCCAAGATGCGCAACCTCGTCTGGTACATGTACAAAAGCGTCATGCGCTGGATCACAGGCATCTTTGTCAACATCGACCCCATCGGGGTACTCAAGAGCTATGTCGATGACCTCAAGGACAACCTGGCCAAGATGAGCAAACAAATTGGAGCTCTGCGCGGTCAGATGCGCAAGCTGTCCAACTTGATGGAAGAAAACCAGCGCGAAATCGACAACAACATGAAGATGGCCAGCATGGCCAAGCGCAAAGGCATCCAAAACCAGATGGTGCTGGCCTCCCGCAAGGCGGCCCGCCTCAAGGACAGCAATGCCAAATACAAGGCCCTTCACACCAAAATCGAGGTCATGCACCGCATCCTCACCAAGATGTACTCCAATTCCGAGATTTTGTTGGAAGACACCCAGGACCAGGTCAAGCTCAAAGAACAGGAGCGCAAGGCCATCCGGGCCAGTCACTCGGCCATGAAGTCGGCCATGAGCGTGATTTCCGGCGATCCCGACAAGCGAGCCATGTTTGACATGGCCCTGGAAGCGGTCAACGAAGATGTGGCCAACAAGGTAGGAGAAATGGAGCGCTTCATGGAAATGTCGTCCAACTTCATGGAATCCATCGACTTGCAAAATGGCGTCTTTGAGGAAGAAGGCATCCGCATGCTCGAAAAATGGGAAAATGAATCTACCCTGATGTTGTTGGGTGATGGCATGACCAGCGGAGAAAGCCTCGACCTCAACGCACCACCTACGGCCCGCCCAGAAATGCGCAAAGACAGCGGAAGCAACTCCTCCTATGACAACTTATTTGAATAAAGCGAGGGCCTTTTCCCTCCCATGCCTCCCGAAGCAGTGTCCAATCCTCGCTCCGGGAGGTTTGTTTTTCCTCTGTTGGCTCCTCATCAGTCCATGTACGCTCTCTGCCCAACGAGACAGCCTACCCCCTGCCCCCATCGAAGCCGATGCCGACCTGATCGAAGATTTCATTCAAAACAATGAAAACGACAATGGCTTCGATTTCAATACCGTCTACGAAATCCTCGAAGGCTTTCGCCAACAACCCCTCGACCTCAACAAAGCCAATGTCGAAGACCTCAAAGAACTCCTTCTGCTGACCGACATTCAAATCAACAGCCTGCTCAACCACCGCAGAGAATTGGGGAATTTGATTTCGATCTACGAATTGCAGTCCATTCCCGGATTTGACCTGGCCATCATTCGCCGCATCCAGCCCTTTGTGCGCGTGGGTGGCGGGATCGACAATGTGCAACTGTCTTTGGGGCAAATGCTGGGACAGAGCAACAGTTCTTTGTTTGCCCGGTGGTTTCGCCCTCTGCAAGAGTCCCGAGGCTTTCGGGAAGACCGCTTCGAAGGAGATCCCAACCAATTGTACCTCCGCTATCGGATGCAATATGGCAACAAGATGAGTTTGGGCTTTACGGCTGAGAAAGACCCGGGAGAAGCCTTTTTCAACAAAAGCAATCCCAACGGATTTGACTACTACTCGGCCCACTTTTATCTGCGCGACTACAACCACTGGCTCAAGAGCCTGGCCATCGGAGATTTCACCGCCAGCTTTGGGCAGGGATTGTTGATGTTTGCAGGATTTGGGTATGGGAAAACGCCCCGGAGCATGGACATCAAGCGCAGCCGACGCAGCCTGCGACCCTACGCCTCTGTCAACGAAAACAACTACCTGAGAGGAATTGGGGTGACCCTGCAACTCAGTCCACAAATAGAGCTGACCACCTTTGCCTCCTTCAACCAACGCGACGGCAACATCGTGCAGTTGGATACGCTCGACAATGAAGAAGAGATCAACAGCTTTACCTCCTTGCAACAAAGTGGGCTGCACAGAACAGAGGCCGAGATTGCCGACGAAGATGCGGTCAATTCCCAATCGTACGGGGCCAGTCTGAAATACAAAAAGAACAATTGGCACATTGCCTACAATGCTGTCTATCACCACTTCAAACAGCCCTTTCAACTGCGTGCTGAGCCCTACAATTTGTTCAACTTTCAGGGCCGCAACAACTTCAGCACCAGCATCGACTACAGCTTGGTCTATCGCAATTACAATTTTTTTGGAGAAACGGCCATCAGCGACAATGGCAGCATGGCGACCACCAATGGCCTATTGCTCGGGATGAGCCGACAGATGAGTGTGGCCTTGTTGTATCGCAACTTTTCGCGCAGCTTCCAATCACTGGCCTCCAATGCCTTTGCAGAAAGCAGAATTGCCCAAAATGAAAATGGCATTTACATCGGGCTGGAATACATCTGGGACAACAATTGGCAGCTCAATGCCTACGCGGATTTCTACCGCCATCCCTGGTTGCGCTTCAATGTGGATGCTCCCTCGCGAGGGTATGAATACCGGGTTCGGCTGACCTATTTCCGAAAGCGAAGCATGACTTCCTGGTTTGAATTTCGGACGGAGACCAAACAGATCAATGCCCCCAACAACGAAACGCCAACCAATTTTTTGGTGGATTCCAGGTTGACCCAGTTTCGGTGGCATTTGCAGGGAAAACTCGGCAAGGGGATCGAGCTGCGCACCCGCATCCACGGCGGATTTGACAACGGCATCCGAGGCGAAACCCTCAGAGGCATTCTCCTGTACCAAGACATCATCTACAATTCCCGCAACTTCCCCTTGTCCTTCAGTGCGCGTTTTGCCCTCTTCGATACCGACGGCTTCAATGTGCGCTTTTACACCTACGAAAACAATCTGAGCTACACCTTCACAGTCCCTTCCTTTGCCGACCAGGGAAACCGCTTTTACATCAATGTCCGTTTCAAAGGCATCCGAAAGCTCACCCTGGAAGCCCGCTATGCCCGCACCTATTGGCCGAAATTGAATGAGATCGGCACTGGTGACAATCGGGTACAAAGCAATGTGGTATCCAATGTCAGCAGTCAAGTCATTTGGCGCTTTTGACAGTCTGAGAATGCAGCAGCAGAAGGGCAAACAAAAAAGGCAGTAACATACGGGATGCTACTGCCTTTCTTGGAGTTGGGACAACTCGGTGAATCGCCTACTTTATCTCAACTTCTTTTTTGATGATGCTGGTAAAAGAGCGAAGCTCAATTTTGTACGCACCAGCGCCGTATTGGCTAAAGTCAATCTCGTAAATCGTATCTACCGGCAAGTCCAACACCTTTTCTCTGAATACCACCTCGTTGCGATCGTTGCGAATGGTGACGTCATTGATATTGACGTTAATCGCCTCAAAATCAACATAGTACAACTGATTTTCTTCGTCGGCGTAGAAAGACCAGCTGTTTGGAGTGATTTCGTTGAGATCGTCAGCAGTGAGGTTGATGGATTCGAGGGCTTGCAGGTTGGCGGTTTGAGCGGAGAGAGACAGGGAACAAAAGCAGAGAAGAAGTAGCAGCAGCGGAAATTTCAAACAATGCATTTTAAGCAAATATTTAATAGAGTTACAGAATAAATACAGATGATTTTGTTCAAAGTCGTTAACGAATATAGAATAATATTTTCTGAATGTAAAACTGCGTTTGCTCTTCCAAAGTCGGAATGGAGTGGGTAGCTTTGGGATTCAGAAAATTAATTTTTATGAAAACGGTCTTAAAAAAAAGAAATATCGGAAAATCGAAGGGAGTTCAGAATTCTGTCTTGAATTGGTGCGAAAACAAAAATTCTGTTTTTATGTCATCTTTGAACCAAATCCGCTTTTTAACGATTGCATAAGCACATCTAGTATATTTCCATACACTTTTTTATCAGAATCGAGAAATTCGGCCAAATTTGCCCAGCGAGCTTCCTCGATGTCTTCCTCCACTTGGGGGGTCAGTGCCTGGGCATCTGCTGTCATGTGGTACCAAAAAGTGACCTTGAGCACGCGTCTTCCATCCTCCAGTTTGTAGGTGTGGTAGGTCTTGGTGAGTTTGTCGTGAAGTTGGATGCCCTGCAGCCCGGTTTCCTCCATGACCTCGCGCACTGCTGCCTCCCGCTTTTTCTCTCCCGGATCGATTTTGCCTTTGGGCAGATCCCATGATTTTCGACGATAGATCACAAGCACCTCTCCTTTTGGATTGTAAACCACCCCACCGGCTGCCCGTATGCGTTTGTAAAGAGATTTGAAATCCCGATACATGGCTGTGACATCTTCAGAGTAGAGGTAGATGGCATCGAAACGCTGCGATTTTTCGAGCATGTCGATGTAGTTGAACAGATGCTTGGTCTTGCCGTTGTACTTGGAGAATAAGGTATCCGGTTTTCCCTGTGCAGCTTGGATGGCCGTCTGCTTGTCGAGCAAAAACAGGGGCGTTCCATTGATATAGATTTTTTTGTACATTTGCTGTCCAATTTATGAAAGAGCTTACGCATACCCAAATCGCTGCCAGAGTTGCACAGAAGCTGATGCAAATTAAGGCAATTAAACTGAGTCCTCAAAATCCATTTACGTGGGCGTCGGGGCTCAAATCTCCCATCTATTGCGACAACCGCATTGTGTTGTCTCATCCCGATATTCGGCAGATTGTGTTGGATGGATTGGTGGAAATTTCAGAGACCTTTCGTCCATTTGACGTCGTTGCGGGAGTGGCCACAGCGGGTATCGCACATGGGGCCTTGCTGGCCAATGCCTTGGACCTTCCCTTTGTCTATGTGCGCAACAAGGCCAAGGGCCACGGCAGGCGCAATCAGATCGAAGGGGAGTTGCATGGAGGAGAGCGGATTTTGGTTGTCGAAGACCTCATTTCAACAGGTGGAAGCTGTCTGCAGGCAGTGGAAGCATTGCGGGAAGCTCGCACCCATGTTTGTGGGGTTCTGGCCATCTTTACGTATGGCTTCGAAAAGGCAGATCATGCGTTTGAAGAAGCCAATTGTCCATTTATGACACTGACCGATTACCACACCCTGATCCAGGAAGCCGTGTCGAGTCAATACATCAACGAATCTGACTTGCTGTCGCTTGGCACCTGGCGCAAAGACCCCAGCAGTTGGTCTGCCAGCCTCGAAAAATAAGCGATCAGTTTTACGAATCACAAATGCTAAAACCGTATGTCGATCATCAACAAAGACGCAGAAGCATTTCTCTACAGCTACCTTCGCAATGCCTCTCCAACTGGGTTTGAGTCCTCGGGACAAAAATTGTGGTTGGAATACATCAAGCCCTTCATAGACGAATGGGACTCAGACAACTACGGTACTGCCTATGGCATCATCAACCCTGGGAAGGACTACAAAGTGGTCATCGAGGGACATGCCGATGAAATCTCCTGGTTTGTACACTACATCACAGAGGATGGCTTCATACATGTGACGCGCAACGGAGGCTCTGACCACATCATTGCCCCCTCCAAACGGGTCAACATCCACACCCCCACTGGCATCGTTCGCGGTGCATTTGGCTGGCCTGCCATCCACACCCGCCGAGGAAGCGACTCCAAATCAGCTCCTACCCTCGAGAACATCTTCATCGATGTGGGGGCCAAAGACAAGGATGAGGTGCTGGAAATGGGCATTCACGTTGGCTGTGTCATTACCTTTGACGACGAAATGGAAGTCATCAACAACCGCTACTACGTGGGGCGTGCGCTCGACAACCGCATGGGTGGCTTTTGCATCGCCGAGGTGGCTCGCCTTCTCAAAGAAAACAAGATCGAGTTGCCTTTTTCCCTCTACATTGTCAATTCTGTGCAAGAAGAGGTGGGACTTCGCGGAGCGGAGATGATCGCTCACACCATCAAACCCAACGTGGCCATCGTCACCGATGTGACCCACGATACCCATACCCCCATGATCAACAAGAAGCTGCATGGGGATGTCAAATGTGGCCAGGGGCCAACCGTAACCTATGCTCCGGCAGTCCACAACAAATTGCTCCAGCTCATCATCGATACGGCACAAACCAACAACATTCCCATCCAAAGAGAAACGGCATCCAGAAGAACGGGAACCGATACCGATGCATTTGCCTACTCCAATGGAGGGGTTCCGGCCGCGCTGATCTCCCTCCCGCTGCGCTACATGCACACCACTGTGGAGATGGCCCATAAGGAGGATGTCGAAAATGTCATCAAGCTCATTTACAAAAGCCTCCAACGCATCGAAGATGGACACAATTTCAAATACCTTTAGCAAGCTGTCTTTTTGTTTTCTGCTGCTCTTGTTCTGCCAGTGCGAGATGGGCAATGACAACCAGCAAGTCGTGGAACAGGGGCCAGAAATTGCTGACGAGCAAGCAACTGTCGACAGCTCTGCTAGTCTGACGTCCACTGAGGAAAGTACCCCATTGATTCGGGAAGAAATCCAGCAATTTGAGGTGAAAAATCCGCTTCCCAAGTGGCCTGCCAAGCGCGACTTTCGCGAATACAAGCTCTACCCCTTCGACGAAGCAGTCAATGACGAGTCTTTGCTGAGGTTTCGCCAGCAGTTGTACGAGGCTGTCAAGAGACGCAATGTTTCTCACCTGCTGGCCTCATGCTCCGACAAGATCAAATTCAGCTTCGGGATGGAAAATGGCAAATCGGCATTCATCGAGAGTTGGAAACTGGACAAGCCACAGGCCGATACGTCTGGCATCTGGACCGAATTGGAAAATGTACTCAGTCTGGGCGGTGCCTTCATCGACCCCGACAAAGAAGTCTTCCTCGCTCCCTACCAATCAGTTGTTGACGATTTCACCGACCCATTCTCTGAGGGGGTCATCACAGGAGAGAACGTTCGCTTGCGAGACCAACCTTCCGTTGAGGGAAAGATCATTGCCTCTTTGAGTTGGGACAAAGTCTCCATCATTTTTCAAGACAACGCCAAATCCGAAACCATTGGTGGGCAAACCCATTACTGGGAAAAAGTGCGCAATGCCAAAGAACAAATCGGATATGTGTGGGGCAAATATCTAGGCTATTCAGCTGGCTATCGGGCTGCCTTTGAAAAAGAAGAGGGAGAATGGAAAATGGTGACCTTTATTGCCGGAGACTGACTGTCCACTTGATTCCATGGCTGCATTGCCCCTATCTTTGAGCCATCCATCATACAAACGCCCAACGGATGGCCTTCTTCAAACCGATCATTGACCTGGTACTCTATGGCAACTTCTGGATTGCCCTTTGCGCCTTGTGCATGTATTGGCAAACCCAATTGTTGTTGGGCCATCAGCTGGAGTGGGATGCATTGGCGGGCTTTTCCCTTTTTGGAACTTTGTTTTTGTATGCTGTCCATCGCATCGTTGGCATTTCCAATCTCAAGGAGTTTTTTGAAGTTGATCGCTATCACGTCATTGCCTACTTTCGGAATCACATCCGACTTTATGCACTCATCGGATTGCTGGGCAGCCTGTACTATTTTTTCCAACTTCGGCTGAGTACCCAATTGGTGCTCTTCCTCCCCTCTCTGCTGTCTCTTGGTTATGTGATCCCTTTCATTGGCAACCAGCGCAAGCGACTGCGAGACATGGACTTTGTCAAAATTTACTTGGTGGCCATTGTCTGGGCTTGGATCACGGTGGTCCTGCCCCTGATCGAACAGTCCATCCCCTTCCAGCCCGCGTTGGTGTTGATGGTACTGGAGAGAGCCTTGTTCATCTTTGCCATTACCCTCCCCTTCGACATTCGGGACCTGGAGGTGGATGCCTTTGGGAAGGTCAAGACGATCCCCGCTGTTTTGGGAGAAAAACGCAGCCGTCGGCTGGCCCAATTTTCGCTTTTGATCTGTGTAGCCTTGGCGGTCTTGCAATTCAGCATGGGACACTATCCACTCAAGGCCATGCTGGGGATGGGGCTTGCCTATGCCTTGACGGCCTGGCTGATCCAATTGTCCAATAGCCAACGACATGACTACTTTTACTCTGGCCTGATGGACGGCAGTATGATTTTTCAATTTTTGCTCGTGTATTTATCTCTACAGCTATGATTCCATTTCAATCGGAAGACAAACTCGTCATTGACAAGACCTCCTATGAGCTCAACATCCAGTTTCGCTGGTTCACGCCAGTTGCCTTTTTCTTGGCCTTCTTTTGCATCGTCTGGGATGGGTTCCTGATTTTTTGGTACGCCATGGGGTCGCAATCCGACGCACCGATCTTCTTTTACGTCTTCCCACTTCTTCACGTAGCGGTGGGGCTTGGACTGACCTACTACACCATCTGTCTTTTTATGAACAAGACTTACATCAAAGTTGGTGGCGGAGAACTGGACATCCGTCATGCCCCCGTCCCTTGGTGGCGTGGCAACACCCAGATTGCCGCCAATGAGATTGAGCAGTTGTACGTAAAAGAGGTCAAACAAAATAAGAAGAATGGCCAATACAACTACAAGCTTCAGGCGAGGCTACACAATGGGAAACACATCAGCATTTTGAACATCGATCAGGGGGATAGCGGCATGATGCAGCGCTTGGAAAAGGAAATTGAAGATTTCTTGCAGTTGGAAGACGAGGCCATTCCTGGCGAATTTCACAAAAACAGAACAGCAGTGACCTCTTCTGTACCCAAGGCGCGCAAAACGGCTCCACAAATAGGACACACCCCTCAACTGCAGCATTTACGAGTCGGCGATTTTCTGACCTACGAGGGGCATTCCTACAAATTGGTCCACCTCTCCCAATACGATTGGAACAATGGAGATACCGATAAATTGATCCAATTGCTGAGCGATGGCGAACGGGAGCAGTTGCTGTATCTTCGGCAAAACAAGGGCATCTACCAAAGTTTTTTGGAAACCAAATTGAGTTTGATGGAGGCCAATGACATTTTCTTTTTGAAAAAAGCCCCTCCGACTCGATTGGACTACCGAGGCATCAGCTATCAGTTGGAGGAGTTTATGAAGGGGCAGCTGTTTCGGCACAAGCAATCCAAGGGCCTGGAGGTGGATCAATGGCTCTATGTCAGCTCTGAGGGAAAGGGCCATCTTCGCATACAGGACAATGATGGGATGAGCACAATGTACATTGGAGTAGAAGAGAACAAGGATGCGTTTGAGGATTTGCTGACTGGGGGGTAGGTGTGAATTATTGGTGGACGTCGTATGCGGAGGAGATTTTCGGAAGAGTAGTACTGGGGCGAGGGGGGCAGGAAGGCGCTTTGGCAAGGGGAGATGGGCGATGGATGAGGAGGGGGCTGAAGAGGGTGGGCCCGCCCTCTAGGTGACTACAAAAAGCCACCCCTTTTTGGCGCCGTACCCAAGTACAGCTCCGCCAACCCAAACCTGGGCTCAGTTGCCCAAATGGGAGTATGTTTCTACATCAGCAGACCGCTTCCTAGGACCAAACGATTTGCTTTTCGTCTACAATAGGACACGGCACCCCCTAAAATTCCATAAATTTTCGCCAACTTTTTTTTTGCGACAAGAAAACCCCCTTCTCCAGACAGCTCATAAATAACTCATAATCAACCATCAACACATTACAATTTATAAACAAAAAAATGTTTAAAATCGGAGTGATTTGATATTTTTATTTTAATAATATCATGTCATTTCCAGCCAACCACTCCCCTCTTTCATGAAGCAATTGCCCACAAGACGGCCATGCGACAAAGTCACATCCAGGAACAAATAGACTCAAAAGAAATTGTCAGTACCGATAGACGCAAAAGCGACGGCTTGCTCAATTCTCCAAATCATTGGGGACCTCGATCTCATCCACCATCTCGCTGAGAATGTCTCCCTGGCTGTTGGTAATGATGATCTCGACTCTGCGATTGAACTGACGCCCCTGCTCCGTGTCTTGACCGCCATTCAATTCGTTTTTGGCAATGGGGTCGTCCTCTCCAAAGGTCTCAGTGCTGATGCGGGAAGAAGCGATGCCACGCGAAATCAAATACTGCTTGGCCGAATTGGCTCGCCTCAGGGACAATGCCTCGTTGTAGGACTGGCTCCCCTTCGAATCGGTATGAGCGCGAAGGATGGTCTTGTAGCTGGGAAACTCGTTGAGAGTGGAAACCAAATCGTTGAGTTGCGTTCTGGACTCCGAACGGAGATTGGATCGGTCAAAGTCAAAGAAAATGCTTTCTATCGAATTCAAAATGGATTTGGGCAGTGGAATGCTGTTGCAGACACAGGTGTTGGTCAGCTGATCTTTGGACTTGACGTAGCTATTGAAGCCCATGTCGTTGAATTTGGAGACCAAGCCCTTGGCTTCTGTTTCGCTCTTGTAGACTCCCTTGTAATACCGATGGAATCCATAAGCGTCTTTCGAATAGTACACATCACTGCCGATGCGGTTGAAATAATTGATGTCTACCTTTCGGTCAAAAACACCTACCTGTACATACCAATCATTGGACTGTGCAAAAATGCTTGTACAAAAAAACAAAGCGACGAGTGCAAAGAATGGTTTTCTCATGATTTTGTGTTTTGTTTGAAGAAATGTTGTACCTAATTATCTGTAAAGTAAGTTCGCGAAAAATCTGGATAAACCGCCCATTTGCAAGGAAGAAATCCATCTGTTCCAGCAGTAAGTAGATCAGAAGGGACGTTGGAGCGCTCGGACAATCTTTTGGGGATCTGTCTCTTCCAACCACTTGACCAGGCGGAAAAGTTTGGAATGAAAAAAGCCTGGCGGACGGGCAATCAACTCTGCCAGCAGCAACACACCAGCGTCTACCTCGGGAATTTCTTCGGATCGTTGGTCTGCAGACATTGGTGCCAGTCGACAAGCCATCCGCCATGCCTGATCCCTGGCAGCTTTTAGGCTGAAGCCCGCCAATCGCTCATCGCTCACTCCTCCCAACCAGTCGAGCAACCAAAACAAGGGTGACAACTCACCAATCCGCTTCTGGACAGCGCCCACCATTTCCAAAAGCAATTGGTTGATCTCCATGAAGTCCTTCTCTAACTCGTGAATGCTTTCTCCTGGGGCAATCTCAGCGGCAGCGATGCCCAGGTCCAAATTGATGTGGGCATTCATCCCCAAAAACAGGTGTTGAATAATGAGCAACTCAGGTAGGCGGGTCTTTTCAAAGGCCAACAACCAGGATTGCGTAGGAAATTCGCCAGCAGCCTTGTATTGGGCATAGGCGGCCAGGTACCGATTGGCAAAAACCACGTCAAGGCGCTCCATTCGCGCTCCATCCTCAAAGCGACCATCGGCAATGCCTTGCTTGACCCTGGCTGTCACTTGCCGATACAAGGCCGCGAAGGCCCCCAACAAGCTGGCTTGATCGATGGAGTCAGCGATGATTTGGTCCAACTGCTGCAGGACTTCATCGATGCTTTGGGCAGGAACAAAGGGCATGAGACGCGTTTCGGGATTTATTTGATTTGAAATTCACGCTTTTGCTTGAGTCGATCCTTCTCGATGGTGACTTGGTAGGTCCCCTGATGCAAATACCACTTTCCAGAATCTGCCTTCTTCACCTGGACGTGATCCTCCGGCTGTTTTTCCTTGTTGAGCCATTCTTCATAATCTTTCTGAGAGGCACCATCCCAACTGAGGTCGTAGGGCAAATAGTTGAGCCCCTTTTTGCAATCGGCTTCAAAGCTGGTCAGTTTCACCCCAGTATTGGTCTCGATGGTCACATCCAGATTGCCATCTGCCTGGGCGTAAAAGGGAATGTGGTATTCTGGCTCATTTACCTTCAACCAACCTCTATCGGCTCCCCAATTGGAGCGGTAAGATGCATTATCCAGTTCAAAGACATACAAGGGCTTGGCCATCAGTTTTTTGTCGAGTTGTTGCAAATGGCTGATGTCGGCCACGTAGATGGAGCGACCATGGGTCCCCACGATGAGCTCTTTCTCTCTTGGATGGATCACCACATCGTGAACTGCCACCGCTGGCAATCCATTCTTCATCTGCATAAAGGACTGTCCACCATCCAGAGAGATGTACAGGCCGTGATCGGTCCCGACGTACAGTAGATCGGGATTCTCAGGGTCTTCTTTTACAACATTGATGGGTTCGGCAGGCAAATCGGCACCAATGGACCGCCACGTTTTGCCATAGTCATCCGAGCGGTAGAGGTAGGCAGAGAAATCGTCCCATCGATAGCCGTTGAGCGAGGCATAGACACGCGATTTCTCGTGGGCAGAGGCTTGTACCCTTGTCACCCACATCCGGCGCGGCAATCCATCCGTGATGCGCTGCCAAGTGTTGCCACCATTGCGGCTGACATGGATCAGACCGTCGTCACTTCCCACATAGAGGAGCCCAAACTGCAGCGGAGATTCGTGAATGGATGACAAGGTAGAGTAAGCAATGTCTCCTTTGATCCCGCCAGTGGTGAGATCATCGGAAATCTCTTCAAACTTGCGCCCCTGATCAAAGGAGCGATGCAACTTGTGAGAGCCCATGTAAAGGATGTCCTGATTGTGGACCGAAAGATGGATGGGCGTTTGCCAATTCCACCGCAAAGGCGTTTCTCCCAATTCGTGCTTGGGGCTGATGTACTCCCTGTTTCCACTCCGCTTGTTGATGCGGAAGTAGTTGCCAAACTGAAAACCAGTATAGACCGTATTGTTGTCTCGTGTATCAATGGCGACTTGCATGCCATCTCCTCCCAGCAATTCTTTGTAGGGATAGCGCCCCGACGATTGCCAATAATTGCCCGCACGATAGTTGCGAGAGCCCGACCACACACCATTGTCCTGCAGGCCACCATAGACATTGTAAGGCTCTGCCATGTCGACGGCCACTGCGTAAAATTGCCCCAGGGGTACCGAGTTGCATTTGATCCAATTCTTGCCATCGTCATAAGAGATGTTGACGCCGCCATCATTGCCCAAAATCAAATGGCCTTCCCGATTGGGATTGATCCAAAGTGCGTGGTGATCGACGTGGACATTGTCGCCATTGATGGATTGGAACGTCTTCCCCCCATCTGCCGACCGCATCACAGGTACTCCCATGATGTACACCTTGTCCAGGCGCTCGCCAGCCAGTCGGATTTGCCCAAAATAGTAGCCATATGAATTGAATACCCGATCCAGGTATCCCTCATGCGTCTTTTTCCAACTCTTGCCCAAATCATCAGATCGATAAACCTCTGCGCCGATGACGGGCGTATCAAATAGCAAACTGTTGGCATCTTCCAGATATTCGGCCAATACAGCAGGGCGAAAGTCCGTTTTCTCTGCCATCTCCTTGACCTTTTCTGCTGTGTACTTTTTGGGGAATCCGTTGCTCGTCAAATATTTGGTCAATTTCTTGTTGTCGAGTTCCAGCAAATCGCTTCGGCTCATCCCGCGAAAGTCTTCCTTGGTCAACACTTTTTTGTCGGTGGATTTCTTTTTGGGACGCCGGAAATAGTTGTCCACAACTGCCATCAGGACAGGCTTCCCATTGTCCCTTCCCAAGGCCAGTCCAATGCGGCCACAGCCTTCTCCGGCGGGAAAACCACTGTCTTTGGCAGAAATCAGCTCCCAATTGTCCCCACCATCTGTGCTGCGATAAATGCCTGACCCCGTTCCAGCCTCAACGAAATTCCAGGCCCGCCTTTCTCTGTGCCAAGTACTCGCGTAGAGAATGTCTGGGTTGGTGGGATCGATGAGTAGATCCACAGCTCCGGTATTGTCATTGACAAAAAGAGTTTGCGTCCAAGTCTTGCCACCATCCGAACTTTTGTAGATGCCTCTTTCTTTGTTCGGAGAGTACAAATGTCCCAAAACGGCTACCCAAAGGGTATTGGGGTCATCAGGATGCAGGACGATCCGACCAATGTGATGACTTTCAGCCAAGCCCTTGTGGGTCCAGCTCTTGCCGCCATCTGTAGACTGATACATCCCCACACCGGCATAGGAAGACCGGCTGGAGTTGACCTCGCCCGTACCTGCCCAGATGATGTTGCGCTTCCAATCAACGGCAATGTCTCCGACAGTCATGACCATTTCGTCTTCAAACAGAGGCTCAAAAGTGGTCCCATTGTTTTCTGTCTTCCAGACACCTGCCGAGGCATAAGAAACATAAAAGATCGATGGATCGTCGGGATTGATGTCCAGATCGCTTACCCGGCCACCGAATACGGTTGGGCCAATGGATTCGAATTTTACCTCCTGCAGGAGGGATTTGTCTTGTAGAGCTGCCCGTTTTTGGGCTTGTTGGATTCTACTCGTGGCAGGAGTGGCAAGGGGTTGTTGTGCGCCTGCGCTGGCCAAGAGCATCAGGCAAAAGAAAAAGGTGACTTGAAATTTCATGTGTAAACTCATTTGCATGCAGCGTAAACATAGCAAATTGAGCAAAGAATACCTAGCTCTGGCAATCGAAAGCAGCCACAAGCCAATTATGTGACGCAAAGCTGAGATTTCCGAACAGCGCAGGAGATTGGAACAGGCACAGAGAGGTGGCCTTCAGACATCTTGGTCTGGTGCAGTGACAGTCCCGAGGGCAGCGAAAAGACTCAATCAGTTGTCAATGGCATTGACAGCGTAGCCATTAATATAGGTTTCCAGGCCGAGCAGACGCTGCAGACTTTTGGGCGAATAAAACAGGTACTTGTCATTGGTCAACAACTCGTAGATGGCCTGTGCAGTTTCCAGTTTGAGGAAGCTGCGAATGACCAGCAGGAGGTTGCGAGCGTAGGACAGCTGTTCTACCCGTTGAATGAAGTCATCGAACTTGACCTTGAGGGATTTGAGTTTCTTTTCGGAGCGGACATTTTCCAGGTCGGCGATGTCCAGCTGATTGAGTTCATCGAATGAGCGATACAGAAATTCTTGTTCGTGCTCGATGTACTCAATTTTGGAGTGAATCAATTGGTGAATGATTTCGACCAATTCGGGCTTATCGTCCCGATTTTTAGTGTTTCCAGTGTTATGCATGGTTTTCTCTTTGAATGCCCTGTTCGCTTGGATAGATCAACTATTCTGCGAATCGGAACTCTACGGTCGGACTTGGGTTTGGCAGGACCCAAGAGCAGAGATCAGGCCGCTTAAGAGGGTTTTTACAACTACAAACATAAGCATTATTTTCATATTATATTTAATCCCAATAAAAAAGTTATCCACAATTTGCTGTCATCAAAATGATTCAACATTTCCGAATCAACTGGCGGCAACTCAACAAAAAAATGGCCGCAGCATTCACCACGGCCATTTTTGGGATTTCTTTGTAAAACCATCTTACACTTCCGGTTCGTCTGTGATTTCTGGCTCGGGGTCGAGCTCTGGTACGGGAACTTTCACCTTGATGTCTGCCTCTTCGGGCAGGTTCTGAATCAGGGTATTGATGTCTTTGATGCTGAGCTTCGTTTTGAGGCCAACCATCACAAATTCGTCTTCGCTTTGTACGAGAATCAATAGGTTGCGAATCAGGTCGCCAGCTCCGTTGGTCCGTATCAGCAAATTGACCTTTGTTCCCTCTTCATCGCGCACGTAGATGAGGTCTTGAAAATTGTCCTTCTTCCGTACGTTTCTGATCAACTTGTCGACCTTTCGCTGGTCGATGGGATTGCCCTCTTCGCCATACAGCATGCGCATCTTCCGAACCCTTCGGGCCATCTTGAGCGCCTCCCGGGCCTCTTGGTCTGCTTCGTCGATCTGGCCCGCTCCAATCCGGCTGCCAAGACGAATCAGCCAACCTGGCAGTTTTACCTTTCGGACGCCCTCCTCAAACTTATTTTGTCGATAAAACTTATTGATGCTGGGGCTTTGTGCGCTCACCAAAGCCGGGAGCAGGCAGGCGCAAAAGGCAGCAATTAGCCATTTTTTCATTTGGTGCTCTTTTAGATGATGCAATCAAAGACGATTTTTACTCCTCCCGCTGCTCAACCTTTTCCAAGTGTTCCATTCCTTTGATGTCCATTGTCTTGGACAGCTTGGAGATGTTCTTCAAGTCGATGACCCCCATGAGACTGACCAGGACAAACTCATCCTCTCCTCCTACCAGTACCAGCAACTCGCTGATCGTATCGCCATTGCCCTCCTTGATCATGAGGTTGACATTTTCGCCTTCGTCGCGCACCTGCACCAGGGACTCATATTCTCGGGTATTGATTTTTTGCAATGCTTCTTTGTAGTACTGCCCAGGATTGTGTTCGGTGGTGAGCACGCGGATGCTCTTCAGTTCTTTGGCCATGTCCATGGCAACTTGGGCTTCTTTGTCTTCCAGGTGGTCCAGATCCAATTTTCCGAGTAGTTCAAACATCTTGGGACTCACGTACACCACCGTAAATTTTTCATCTTCAACATATTGTTCGAAGTATTTGGAGATGGCGTCATTGTCTTGTGCCTGCGTGGTGGGGGCCATGCCCAGCAACAGCAAGGCGGCTATAAACAGATATTTCATTTTTATAGAATTTTAGAAGTGATGTTAAAATTTGAAAATTTATCAAAAGGCACGTGCAAAATTGATCGAATAAAGTGCTGGTAATCCAATCCAAAGGGGCCCGACCGCTTGGGTCTGGACACGGGATGGAAGAGCCAGTCTACACGTATCATCTAATACAATATTTGGAGTGGGAGACATGGTGGACGAAAGTCCGTTGTCTCCAAGAACGATTGAAAACTAGATGGGGATTTATTGGATCCTTCCTTCTATTTCAGGATGCTGGTAGCGACCTCCATTTTTTCCAAACCGCTGGCAGCTACATCTGTTCCCTTGTTCAGTTTGCCAGAGACCAGTTTCAGAGCCATTTGTACTTGCTCCAGACAGTCCTCTGGGTTGGGACATTCATATTTTTCCCAGTCGACATTGGAAGCCACTGCGGGCTTTTGTGCGGTTTCGGGCCACACCCACCAGACGGTTGCGACGGCCAGCAGTAAGATGGCTGCAGCACTGGCGATGCGTCTGTAAAGAAAGCGAGCGGGTCGCTTGTCGGCTGTGGAAAGCCGGACTGTTTTTGCCTGTTGGTGGAGGCGTTGTTCCAGTCGCCTGTCAAAATCCTCATCCAAACTGGGGCTCGCCTCTTGGGCAAAGAGTTGAAAAACAGATTGAAAGGGTTTCAACTCAGGGGCAATGTCTGCTTGACTGAAGTATTGTTTGAGCTGGCGTTCTTCTTCGAGAGAGCTTTCGCCTGCCCAGTATTTTTCCAGTAGTGCTTTGATCAGATCATAATCCATAGGACTCCATATTTGCCATTTGTGTACGAATGTGCTGCCGGGCGCGGAAGAGATTTACCTTTACCTGGGCCAGTGATAGTTCGGTGGCGTCAGAAATTTCTTGGTACGTCATCTCCTCAATATCCCGCAGCTGCAGAACGATTCGTTGGTTTTCGGGTAGGGTTTGCATGATTTCCCGAACGCGTTGAAGCAAATCGCTCACTTCTGCCTTCCGGTGGGGGTCGGCCCCGCCGGAAGCCATTTGTCGGGCGCCCTCGATGTCTTCGACTCGGCGGTGCTTGGAGCGAAGCTTATCGATGGAAAGGTTTCGGGTCAGTTTCATGCACCAAGCCTCCAGATTGTTGTAGCTTCCGAGGCGGTCCTTTTGGTTCCACAATTTGATGAAAACTTCCTGTACAATGTCCTCTGCTTCGGCCGGGTTGCCTACAAATCGCAATGCAAAACGGTACATTTTGTTTTTGTAAGTCAAAGCCTGCGTTTGAAAATCTTTCCAACTCATTTCAACAACAAGACGATTGGTTATGGTAAGAGGTTACAAGATACACAATAGAATTTAATCCACTTTTTTTCCACAAAAAAACTCAAAAATACAATCACTTGATTGTCAATTATTTACAAAATAAAACAAGAAAATTACCATGTCAGAAATCATCATTTGAGTGTCAAATATTCACTGGGCATTCTTTTTTGTGTTGTGTTTTTGTCTATATTAGATTCATCTTTCGTAACAAAAATGGGGAAATTATGAAAAGAGACAACAATCACAGAACGCAAGCTACCCTATCATCAATTTCATTTTTGGGAGCTTTAAAACCCAAAATCAGCAAGGCAAAAAGAAAAATTCAACAAAAGTTGGATAATCCCTCTCCCAAATTCAACAGACCCGTATTCAGTAACATTGTCGATTAGTTTTTTCCAGTTTTCTAGTAATCCCTTTTTTATATCCTTCACATATCCGATCTTTGGCCACCTTCCACAATGGGGAAGGTCAATACATTGCTGCTGTCAGCCCTACTCTCACTGGTTTTTTGGCTCGACAGTGCTCGAAATGTATGCTGTCAAACAGTCCTTTGAGGATTGTTTGCAGACCTAATGGCCAGTCGGATTGCCTCTAAGTCTAAACGAAATCTTAAGATGGCCAATGCCAGGCAACTCAAATTGCCCGAGCTTCGTTAAGATTTATGTACCAAAACTGAAGGGATTACAAGTGAAAACAATCGACCGCTTACTGATTAAGAGTTTCGTGGCCCCCTTCATCGTCACGTTCTTCATTGCATTGTTCGTTTTGATCATGCAATTTCTTTGGACGTACATCGATGACATTGTGGGCAAAGGAGTCAGCTTCCTCATGTTGATGGAGCTGCTTTCTTATTTGTCCATCTCTCTGGTCCCAACGGCCTTTCCCATTGCCATTCTCATCTCTTCTGTCATGGTCATGGGCAATCTGGCCGAGCGATACGAACTGGCCAGCTTCAAGTCCGCAGGTGTCCCCCTGCTCCGAGTCATGCAGCCCTTGATGTGGGTCACGTTGCTGATCAGTTTGGCCTCCTACATCACCGCCAATAACATCATCCCTGTCTCCAACCTCCAATTCAAGTCCCGCCTATACGACATCCGAAAGCAAAAACCAGCACTGGCACTGGAAACAGGTGTGTTCAACGATGATTTCAAAAACCTCATCATCCACATCGGTGCCAAGGGAAGCGACAATCGCAGCATAGAAGATGTCTTGATTTACGACCACAACAATTACAACCGGGGAAAGGCCATGATGATCCTGGCCAAGAAAGGGGAAATGTACACAACCCAGGACCAGCGCTTCTTCGTCATGAACCTGAAAAATGGCACCCAATACCAAGAAACCCAACAGACCATCAAAGGCAAAGACAAAACCTACCCCTTTGTTCGCACCTCCTTCACAGAGTGGACCAAGGTGCTGGATTTGAGTGAGTTCGAGATCAACGAGACCAACAAAAAGCTCTTCAAATCCCACCACAGCATGCTCAGCAGCTCCCAATTGCGCGTCGCCATCGACTCCATCGACATCAAGATCGACAAGCGATACAAGGCCATGAGCGACCAGATTGGCCGCTATTTCAGCTCTCTCAAAGTGGTCCAACCTGTGGACAGCAGTCAATTGCGCAAACAACAAGAGGCCATCAAAAAAGACAGTTTGGCAGCAGCGGCGAAGAAAGCGCAAAAGAACAGCAGAAATCCAAAAAATGGTCGCAGTCAGCTTCGAAAGTCTTCCACCAAGGAGGTGGCGCGATTGGATGAAATTCAAAAGCCCATCGACGACATCACTGCCCTGAGCAGCTTTGCCGAATCCCTCAAAGTCAGAGACCGGGTGCGATTTGTCAACCGGGCCAAGTCCTCCGCCCGAAGCATTCACGGCCAAGCCGATACAGCCAACAGCACCATCGATCGCGAACGAGAGTCGAGGGTCAAACACGTTTTTGAACTCAACATCAAAAAAAGCATGGCGCTGGCCTGCTTCATCTTCCTGTTCATCGGTGCCCCCATGGGAGCCATTGTCCGGAAGGGAGGATTTGGCTACCCCATTCTCATCGCCATCATCTTTTTCATGCTCTACATCGTCCTCAACATATTTTGTAAAAAGCTGGCCGAGAGCTTCGTTCTTCCCGCCACCTTGGCCGCCTGGACTCCCTGCTGCATCCTGTTTCCCATTGGCCTGACCCTCACCTACCGGGCCATGAACGACTCCAAAGTGGTCAATACAGAACGCTACAGTCGATTCTTTGCCAAGATATTCCGTCGACGCAATGCCCTCAAAACTGCCTGACCGGATGCTTGATTTGCTCAAAACCAACACCTATTATTTCCTCTTGTGTTTGCTGTTTCTCATTGTCGGAGGCATTGGGTTGAGTCAAATCCAAACCGGAGATTTCCTCATCTGGTTCAGCGAAAACCGCAGCATCCACCTGGACAGCTTCTTCTCCTTCACCACCCGACTCGGCGAACAATACGCCTACTTTGTTTTCGTCATCCTGGCCCTTTTCTACCGCTTCCGCCTGGTTCTGATCATCCCCTTGACAGCCGTCATCGTCCTACTGATTGCATTGGTACTCAAGGAGATTTTTGCCCACCCCCGCCCCTCGGTTTTCTTCTACGACCAACTCGTCCAAGGCCAACTGCAGACCGTAGACGGCATCCACCTCCTGACGGGTTACTCCAGCTTTCCCTCCGGACACACCCTTTCTGCCTTCACATTGTACACACTGATCGCCCTGTTTTTCCCAAAGAAAAAACTCATGGCCTTTTTCTTTTTCAGCTTTGCCCTTTTCATTGGCCTGTCTCGCGTCTACCTCGTTCAGCACTTCCTCAAAGACATTTACGTGGGTGGACTCCTCGGCATCTTGCTGGCCAGCACGATTTATCTGTTTCAACAGCGATGGCTCCCCCAACAGCCCACTCACTGGATCAATCGCAACCTTCTCAGTCTGCGAAAAAACTGATAATCTGTACGGACATTTCACAAAGGCCACTTTTGTCTTCCACCACTGCAAATGAAAGATTCCCTCGTTTCCAGGCGGAGAAGCCATCCCAATGCTCGTATATTTGCTGCATGAGAAACATCCTGATGCTTTGTTCTTTGCTTGTACTGACTTCACTTGGACAATTGCAAGGCCAAGAAGAGGTCTTAGAAGGCAGTCTGCCAACTGTTGTGGTACAAGAAGAACGGGTAGAGGTCTACAGCGATGGACAAAAAGCCGAGCGATTTGACAGTCTGGACCTCCAATTGGTGGGCTTGGACAACGTGGGCGATCTGCTCCAACAATCCAACAGCGTCTTTTTGCGCTCTTACGCCCCCGGTGGATTGAGTACTGCATCGAGCCGAGGAACAGGCTACCGACACACTGCTGTACTTTGGAATGGCTTCAATTTGCAAAGTCCCATGAATGGCGGCAATGACCTCAATTTGCTTCCGGTATTTTTGATGGATGATGTGCAGATGAGTTACGGAGGCGGAAGTGCCCTATTCGGAAGTGGAGCCATCGGGGGCAGTCTTCAGCTCAACAACAGTCCGAGCGGCCCGATGGGACAAAGTGGAGGCCTGCAACTCTCTGCCGGCAGCTTTCAAGACTTGGGACAATATGCCAAATACAACATTCGAACAAAGCGTTTTGCCAGCTCTTTGAAAGCCTTCCACCGACAAGCCCAAAACGATTTTCGCTTTCGGGACCAGGGCCAGATCAGGCGACAGCAACAATCTCACTTCCAACAATTTGGCCTGCTCCAATCGCTGCAATACCGCCTGGGGCCAAGCCAAGTGGTGCGCGCCTGGGGATGGTACCAAAACAGCGACCGCCAAATTCCCCCCAACCGAACGGCGCGCAACAATCGAGAGATGCAAAAGGACATCTCCCTCAGACTGGCTGCCGAATGGCAGTACATTGCCCGCCAAGGGGTGATCAAAAGCCGCGCTGCTTTCCTGGATGAACAGCTCGATTACAGCAGCGACATCGTCCAAAACAGCGCCAGCCGCACCCGAAGCCTCGACTGGCAAACCGAATGGGACCACCAGTGGCATCCCAAGTGGCGACTCAATGGCGGACTTCAATTCATTCATCGGCAAGCAGAAGCACCCAGCGCATTTTCCTCCAACCCCAACCGACAGCAATATGCACTCTTCGGCTCTCTCAAGACCCAACAAACCCACTGGTCGGCCAATCTGAGCATCCGACAAGAACTGGTAGACGGTTCTTTCGTGCCCTTCACTGCTTCCCTGGGGGGCCAGTACCAAGCATTCAAGGGTTGGCAACTCAAAGGCAGGGCCTACCGAAGCTACAACCTGCCCACCTTCAACGACTTGTACTGGGCCGGAGCTGGCGGAACTGGCAACCCCAACTTGGAGGCAGAAAGTGGATGGGGAACAGAGTTGGGACTGGCATTGGAGGGGGGCAATAAGTGGCCTTGGGAGCAAAGCCTTCACCTGTACAGCCAATGGATCGACAACTGGATTCAGTGGCTGCCCAGCAGTGGCTTCAATTGGGAACCCGGCAATCTGCGCTCTGTTTGGGCCAGGGGGCTGGAATACCAGTGGAAATTGGGTCGGCAATGGGGCAGCACCACTTGGCAATTTTCCACCAATTATCACCTCAGTCTCTCCAGCATTCACAAAACCGGCCCCAACGAGTCCTCCGCCCTTCAAGGCAAACAACTCATCCAAACCCCCTTGCACAGCGGCTCCGCACAAATCCGCCTCCTGTGGCCCCTCCTGTCGATCACCTACACCCACCTTTGGACTGGCAAGCGATTCACCACCTCCGACAATGCCGAATCACAAGATGCCTACCAGCTGGCAACCCTCCGTCTGCGACGCCGATTTCTCCGCTGGCCATTGCAACCCTCGGCCAGCCTTCACATTCACAATCTGTGGGACCATGCCTATGAAGTCGTTCCGCTCAGACCCATGCCGTTGCGACACTTTCGTCTTCAATTGGGCATTCAATTTTGATCCGACATGGGATTGAAACAACTATTTTCTATCTTTGCGGCCTTGGGTATCCACTACGGTGGATTTAAAAGGGAATCAGGTGCTTCCCCCACGGAAAAATCCTGAACAGTACCCGCTGCTGTAATTCCCACCAATTGGACGGTCCATACAGACCCGACAGTTGGACATCTTTCCTCCAAATGCCACTGATCGATTGACTCGATTGGGAAGGTGAGGACAGATGGGATAAGTCAGAAGACCTGCCTGAGAAATGAGCGTCCAACAGCTCTCCCTTACATTGGTGCCTTCGGGAATAAAGGAACCGCGTAAAGACAAATTGCAGAGGTCTCCCCTTCTGCTCAACGGTCAGTGTGTCAAACCTCTTCTGATTTGGGTTGGCAAACTGCATTGCTTTTGCGTGCTCCCCTCCTGTTCTCACCCATTCTTTACCTATTAAATCGCTACAACAGCATGCAAAAAATTCTACACCTTTGTTCCCTCATTTTGTTGATCGGTCTTTTGTCCAGCCCTGTGCAGGCACAAACCGTCATCTCTTTTGAAGAATTTCTCAGTGAGCCCGACTCCTTCCTCAATGCCAGTGATGGCACAACGGAATTCGTCAGCTTCCCCGCCACTTTTCCCACCAAATACAACACCGAGTTCAATTTCTGGGAAGGCCCTTGGGGAATCTCCAGTATGCGTGACAGTACCACATCTGGATTTGGCAACCTCAGCAGTGCCCGTCCGGGAGCAGGCGCAGAAGGATCTCTTGCCTATGCAGTATCAACGGTGCCCTTCGGACAGCAGGGCTCCCTCATAAGATTTGCGGAAGGCCCCATCGTACTCAAGGATGTCCAAATCACCAACAACACCTATGCCCACAACTCCATGAGAGATGGAGACATGTTTGCCAAAAAGTTTGGTGGGGAGACTGGAATGGATGAAGACTTCTTTCTACTGACCATCAAAGGCTACTTTGAGGGAGAATTGACCCTTGACTCGGTTGATTTTTACCTGGCCGATTACCGATTTGCCGATACTTTGGATGATTACATTGTCAAAGACTGGCAAACCGTTGAGCTGAATACTTTGGGAGCCGTAGACAGCCTCTTGTTTCAGTTGCGGTCTTCCGACATGGGAGCCAATGGAATGAATACCCCTGCTTTTTTCTGCTTGGATGATTTGCGCCCAGACATCGAACTGAGTCAAAGAGAATTGGCCGACGAATTGCCATTGGAAGTCTTTCCAACCATTGCCCGCAAGGAGCTATACCTTCGTTCTACCAAGAGCATGGATGATCTCAACTACCGACTGCTGACCCAAAGTGGCCAAGTCATTCGACAAGAAGAAATTTCCGTCATTGGACAAAGTCGACTTGAGCTACCTGAGCTGCCTTCGGGGATGTACTACATACAGTTCAGCGATGGAAAGGGATTGAAAACGCAAGCCTTCATCGTACAATAACTCATGAAGAGAAGATACCTACTGATACTGGTTCACTGCCTCCTGCTGCCGCTCGTTGCCATTGCGCAATACCCTCCGGCAGCAGGAGAGCCGGGCTCCACCGCCATTCACAAGGACGACGAACGCTTCCAAGGCTGGGCGACCAAAGCAGACTTTCAAGCCGGATGGGTGAAAATCGACCAGCAAGAATTGGGGCGAATGACAGTCGACTCGGTGGATCGAGTGCTGGGCAAAGCGGGAGATGGCCGGGTATTGAGCTTTGGGGACAGTGGCATCATCGTTCTGCAATTTGCCCGCCCCATTGTGGATGGTCCCGGCTTTGATTTTGCCGTATTTGAAAATGCCTTCAGCGATACCTTTCTGGAGTTGGCTTTTGTGGAAGTCAGTTCGGATGGAGAGAGATTTGTCCGCTTCCCCGCCATTTCAGAGACGCCTACTGACGACCAATTGCCGACTTTTGGCACCATGGATACCCGCCGCATCAACAACCTGGCTGGAAAGTACCGAGTCAACTTTGGGACGCCCTTCGACCTGAGTGAGCTAAGTGATTCGGCAGGATTGGACCTCGACGCCGTTACCCATGTCCGGATCATCGATGTGGTGGGCAACATCCAAATGCCCTATGCGACCTACGATTCCCGAGGCGAACCCGTCAACGATCCCTGGCCCACTCCTTTCGAGAACAGTTGTGGCTTTGACCTGGATGCCGTGGGCGTAATCAACCAGGGCGACCTGCTCAGTAGCCAAGTCCCCACAGAAGCTGTACCTTTGTGCTACCCCAATCCAAGTCATGGATCGGATGTGTATTTCCAACAGCAAGAGGCCATTCAAAAAGTGGAGGTCTATCGCGCAGATGGGCGCTTGCACTGGTCTGGCATCCGCCCCGAACGGCTTCCGGCCAGCCAATGGCCATCGGGGATGTACCATGTCACCTTTTGGTGGAAGGATCGTCCTTATGTTCAGCGAATCATTTTGCAAAATACATTCTGATGAGAAATCGTCCCACTCTGTTTTTGCTTCTGTTACTTTTTCTGTCGGCTTGTGGCGACAAGAACGAGATGCCCCCAGTCAGTGACTGTGGAGAAGACAAAAGCTACCGCCAAGGTGTATTCGTCCTCAACGAAGGCAACCTCAGCAGCGGAGTGGGAACTGTTTCCTTTTTTCAATTTGCCGACGAGCAGTTGGATCGCAATGTGTTTCAAACCCAAAATTGTGATCAGGAACTGGGCAGTGTCGCCCAATCCATCACTCGCTATCTAGACCACTACTACATCGTGGTTCACAACTCCGACATCATCCACATTGTGCGGGCCGATGACTTTCGCCTGGTGGGCAGCATCGAAGGGCTGGAACTTCCCCGCTACTTTTTGCCCATCAATGAAGACAAAGCCTATGTCAGCCAATGGGGAGAAGGCTTGCGCGACAAGGCCAGCATTGCGGTGGTCGACCTGAAAAGCCGACAGGTGCAAAAGACCTTGCCAACAGGGGCCGGGACCGAGCACATGCTCAGGGAGGGAAATCTCGTCTACGCAGTCAACGAAGGGGCTTTGCTGAACGACTCTCTCCTGCTGATCGTGGATACAGAAAGGGATGAAATTGTCGATCGCATTGCCCTGCCAGCTTTCAATCCACACAGCCTACAGATAGACCAAAATGGCGACATGTGGGTTCTCTGCAGAGGTTTTACCGACTGGAACAACAACATACAGAAGGATGGTGCCTTGGTTCGCTTCAGAGAAAAGGAAATCCAGGAGGTCTTCCCCGTCCCCAATTTCAGCCGCCGCCTCAAGATCAATCCGAGTGGCGACATCCTCTACTTCATTCTCGAACAAGGCGGCATCGCCCGCCATCCCATCGATGCCACCAGCTTCGATTCAACTCCTTTCCTCAACGGGCGCTTCTACAACATCGGCATCCATCCCGACGACGGAGACATTTACACCACCGACTACTTGGACTTTTCCTCTGATGGCCGAGTAGATGTCTTCCGGGCAGATGGCGTCAAATACCGCTCTTTTCAGGCGGGCATTGGCCCCTCGGAACTCTTATTTGTGGACTGATCCCCCACCAATTTCCTTCCACAGACCTCTCCGACAGCATTGAGCGAAGAGTTTCGTATCTTTACAGCCTACCCTCCGATTTCACAACCAATCGTTCTGGCCTTGCTCATTGGTCAACGGACGTCATTCATGCTTTTGAAAACAATTGCTATGTTTCTGCACAAACCATTTCTGCCATCCATCTTGCTTTTGGGACTCCTACTGGTCGCTTCCTGCCAAGTCAACATCTCAGCAGACGACGAGTCTCTTCCTCCCCCTCCCATTACGGACTTTGAAAAAGGCATTTTCATCGCCAACAACGGCAACCCGCAGGACGGCACCTCGGGCAGCATCAGTTTCTACGAACGCATCGGCGATCAGGTGGAAAACGACATCTTCCAAAAGGCCAACAACAACAGATTGCTGGGGTCCAATGTGCGGCAAGTGCGGGTGTGGAATGGCTTTGCCTACATCCTGGTGGAGGACGCCAACAAGCTGGAAATTGTCCGCGCCCAAAACTTTGTCACCCAAGGGGCAGTGGGATCATTTGAACGACCCCGTTTTTTCCTTCCCATCGACGATCAAAAGGCCTATATCAGTCAATGGGGAGCCAATGGATTGACTGGCAGTGTAGAGGTGTTTGATCTGGGCCGCCGGACCGTCGTCAAGAGCATCCCCACCAGAGGAGGGGCCGGGCAGATGGTGCGCCAGGGCAATTTTGTGTACTTGGTCAATGATGGAGGGATTCAATTGGATTCTGTGATCAGCAAGATTAATGTACAGGAGGACAAGGTGGTCAAAGTGATCGACGTAGGGGTGGCACCGCAAAGTCTGCAGCTGGATCAAAATGGTCACCTCTGGGTATTGAGCCGTGGCGTACAGGATCAGGTCAATCCGGACAACGACCGTCCCGGGCGCTTGATCAGACTGGTGGATGATGTCGTTCAGACAGACATTGAACTGGGAAAGGGAGCCGCTGACTTGGTGGCCAACCAGCCGGGCGACCAATTGTATTTCCGCAACGAAGGATGGATTTACCGGCTTGGCCTGACGGACAATCGACTGCCAGATGTCCCCTTTCTGGCTCGTGCCTTCACCTCTCTGGCTGTCGATCCGTGGAGCAATCACTTGGTGGTCGCCGACCCAGCCAACTTTCAACGACCCGGCGATGTCTTGATTTTTGATCAAAATGGACGGGAAATTTCCAAATTCCAGGTAGGAGTCTTTCCTTTGTACTTTTGGTTTGAGTAAGTACAACCCACATGCAAACACACATTTTGGTCCTCCATCTACTGTCGAGCCTCTACATGTTTGGCCTCATCTGGTTTGTCCAGATCGTGCATTATCCCTTGATGGCAGCGGTGGGCAAGGGCGACTTTGTGGCCTACGAGCGCCTGCACACCCAACGCACTGGTACTGTAGTGGGCCCAGCCATGTTGGCAGAACTTTTTACAGGGATTGTTCTGTGGTTTTGGGGTGCATTTGAGGGGCAGGCACATTGGATTTTTGGTGGAAGTTTGCTGGCACTGGCACTGATTTGGGCATCGACTTTTTTCATCCAAATCCCCCTTCACTCCCGCCTCAGCAATGCCCACAGCAAGGACGACATCCGCCGATTGGTCAAAAGCAACTGGATCAGAACCATTCTGTGGTCGGCCAGGGCGGTGGTTCTCGCTTATCTGATCGTCTGATCTCTCTTAGGCCTTGCGCTGGTTTTCCAACAGCTGAATGGCCCAGGAAAGTCGTTCGGCAAATTCTTTTGATTCGTGTTGAAAAAAGGCATCTTCCAATTGTGCCAGCAGCCCATCGCTCCGCAACCAGGCCGTGAGTTGGTCCACGCCCCTGTCCGTTTTTTGAAACCCATCCAGTTTTCCCTTTCGAAACAGCAGATCGTGTTGTTCCAGGACCAATTCTGTCAGGTGTACATAGCTTGCCTCTGTCCGCTTGTCTTCCCACAGGCGAAGAAGGCCCGCCATGTCGGCATGGTAATAAGCAATGGTGGAGAAATAATCTGGAAAGTTGGTCACTGCCAAAGGACTGCTGTCTTCCAACAATAGATCGAAAAGGGCCAATAGGTATTCTGTGATCGCTTGTTGTTCTTCCTCGGCAGAGGTTCGCCAGTGAGCCATTTCCAGCCGGTCGAAGGAAATCCAAATTTCATAAGGTGGGCGGTACAAAGCTGTCAATTCCAGGATGCGAGGCAGAAAGTGTTTGTAGTCAGCAGCGGTGCCCCAGGTCGTGATGGCCTTTCCGGCATAGCGGCACAAATCGTCTTCGTCCAGTTCTCGCAGGGGTTTGGAAAACAGTTCGGCGTTCCAGCGGTCCAGCTCCCCATAGTTGGGACTGCCTTGCATGCGGGGATTTCCTGGATAAGAAGAAAACACCCGATACAACTCCTCGATGGCCTGTTGCAGTCGGTCACTCACGAGAGATCAATCGTTTTCCTCTTCAAATAAGGCGTCCAATTCCGTCTCAGCGGTCCGCAGTTTTTCCCGACAAAAGCGAATGAGGGTGGCCGCCCGTTTGGATTTCTCTGTCAGGGCATCGATTTCCACAAGCGGTTGCTGCAACCACTGAACGATGTCTTCCAGTTCTTGCATTGCTGATTCGTAGGTGGGAGCTGTTTTTTTGCCTTTGGCCATGGTGCAAGGGTTTGAGCAAAGATAGCCAAATTTGCTCAGAGGGACTGCCCTTCTATTTCGCCATCGGACAAGCGGATGGTAAATTGGCTGCCTGGTGGAAGTTGCTCAACGGAGCGGATGAGTTGGCCATCAGCTTGTAGGAGACTGTAGCCACGGCGCAGGCTGGCCTCCGGACCGATGAGTTCGATCAGTTGTTCGACATGGCCAAGACGAGATTCGGCATCCTGCAATGCCCGCCGACTGAGCATGGGCAGGCTGTGTTCCCAGCGGTCAAGCCGTTGGCCAGCCTGTTGGCACTGGTGCTTGGCCGTCAGCCGCAGCAAGCGCTCTGTGGCATCCAGCTGGTGGTGTTGCTCTTGAAAATGGGCGCGGGATTGTTGGTGAATGGAGCGAGCCACTGCCAGCAGCATTCCCTCAAACTGTGCATTGTGGTGAATCAAAAAATCTGCAACAGCCGTTGGCGTTTTGAGGGCGGCAAAGGCGACGGTATCCATTACCGTGTCGTCGATCTCGTGACCAATCCCCGTCAAAACTGGCAGGGGACAATTGGCTACCGATCGGCAGATGTCCAAATCATCGAAGGCCATCAAATCGAGTCGGGCACCCCCACCCCGGATGATGACCACCAGATCGAATCGCGCGGCCCGGCCAGCAATTTGTCGCAGGCGCAAAACCACCTCCTCTGCGGTCTTCCCCCCTTGCATGGCTGCGGGAAAGAGGGTGTGCGAAAAGCGGTATCCGTAAGGGTTGTCGGAAAGTTGTTTTTGAAAGTCCTGGTAACCAGCCGCTTGTGGGGAGCTGATGACGGCAATGCGTTGCAGGACGGTGGGGAGAGGCAGGGCGCCATTTTTTCCCAGAAGGCCTTCTGTTTCCAGGCTGGTCAAAACGGCCAGGCGCCGTTGTTCCAACTTGCCCAAGGTAAAGGCCGGGTCAATGTCTTCGACCAACATCCGAAAGCCATAGCGTTCGTGATAGTCTACTTTGATGCGCAACAAAACTTCCAGCCCCTCCCGGAGCAACTGCTCAATCTTGCGCCCCCGAATGCGACGGAGACGACGATGAGCAGTTGCCCAGAGAATGGCATTGGCCTGCGCCACAATCTGGTCATCTTCTCCTTTTTCAGCCAAGCCCAAAAAGAAGTGACCTCTTGATTGTTGGCACTGAACGATCTCACAGCTGATCCAAACTGCTTCGGGCAGATTCAGCGCAACTGTGCGTCGAATGTATTCGTTGAGTTGGTAAAGGGTAAAGGTTTTCACCCCCTATCAGTTCAGCACTTTTTTGACCAAGTCGGCAGCCTCCTGCAGCAAGATGGCAGAATGCACTTCCAAGCCAGATTCATCGATGATCTTCTTGGCAATGTCAGCATTGGTACCTTGCAGGCGCACGATGATGGGCACGCGAATGTCTCCCATGTTTTTGTAGGCATCTACCACCCCTTGGGCCACCCGATCGCAGCGGACGATTCCCCCAAAGATGTTGATCAAAATGGCTTTTACTTTGTCGTCGCGCAAGATGATGCGGAATGCTTTTTCGACGCGCTCGGCGTCAGCTGTTCCCCCGACATCCAGGAAGTTGGCAGGATCACCACCGGACAATTTGATGATGTCCATTGTGGCCATGGCCAGTCCGGCCCCATTGACCATGCAACCCACGTTGCCATCGAGATTGACATAGTTGAGTCCATATCCTTTGGCCTCTACTTCGGTGGGGTCCTCTTCGTCGGTATCGCGCAGGGCGGCCAAGTCGGCGTGGCGGAACAGGGCATTGTCGTCCAAGGATACCTTACAATCTACCGCAATGATGCGATCGTCACCCGTGTGCAAGCAAGGGTTGATTTCAAACAGGCTGGCATCTGCGCCGACGAAGGCAGCGTAGAGCTTGGCGATGAAGCGAGTCATTTCCTTGAAAGCCTGACCACTCAGTCCGAGGTTGAAGGCAATCTTGCGGGTTTGGAAAGCCTGCAGGCCCAATTCCGGATCGATGTATTCTTTGTGTACCAATTCGGGCGTCTCTTCTGCCACCGCCTCAATGTCCATTCCACCTTGGGTAGAGTAAATGATGACATTGCACTTTTTCTCGCGATCCATGAGGATGGAGACGTAGTATTCCTTACAAGCATCAAAATCAGGTGCATAGGCATCTTCGGCAACGAGGATTTTGCGAACCAATTTGCCAGGGCCTTCCATGCCACCGGGTGTTTGGGGCGTCTTGAGCATCATGCCCAGGATGTTGCCTGCGTTTTCTTTGAGAGCATCTAGGTTTTTGGCCAGCTTCACTCCGCCACCCTTGCCACGCCCACCGGCATGAATTTGTGCTTTGACGATGACGACATCTGATCCAGTCTTTTCTTTCATCTGCGTCCAGGCATCTACGGCCTCTTCAACAGTATTGGCAACAATGCCTTCCTGAATGGCAACTCCGTAGCTTTTGAGGAGTTCTTTGCCCTGGTATTCATGTAAGTTCATAAGGGTGGAGCTTTTTGAGCTGATTGATTGAAATGAAGGAATGCTTTCAGGCGGCAAATGTACGGCATTTTTGGAGAAAAAGGTAGAAGGAAGGCCACTTGTTGTCCTCCCAGTAGTGTGGTGGTGACTTCTCTGAAGACATGGGTTTGCGTGGAGAGCATAAAATCCATTATCTTTATGAAATGACGAAGCTAAGCCAGACCACCGACCTCTTTGATCCAAAGGCTCCAGCCATTCAGAAACGCCTGGAATTGTTGAAGTCTCCGATGAAAATGCGCCTGTTTTACCTCCAACGCCTGCCCACTCTCTGGTGGTGGGGCGTGACGGTGGTAGACTGCAGCCCGTACAGCGTTCAAGTGAAGCTCCCCTATGGCTGGCGCACACAAAATCCATTTCAATCCATCTATTTTGCCGCCCAATTGGGAGCAGCAGAATTGTCTACTGGCATCATCGGGATGTTGGCAACCCTTGGGCGAGGTCGCATTTCCATGTTGGTCACCAAGATCGAATCAGAGTTTGTCAAAAAGGCCAATACGGACACCATTTTTCGCTGTGACGATGGCCAAAAGATCATCGATGCGGTGCAGGAAGCCCTGGATACGGGCGAAGGCAGAATCGTTCGCAGTATGTCGGTGGGAACGCAGCAGAGCGGAGAGGTGGTCTCTAGGGTCTATGTCACTTGGTCGTTCAAGAAAAAATCAAGTCGATAAAGGAAGGGATTTTCCTTTGTCATTCTGCCACAAAAAATGGGTTGTCCCTCGCGACGGGACAACCCATTTTTTGTAGGTGTGAAAAGCCATTAGTCCATCAAGACCAGTCGCTTGTTCAAAACGCCCTTGTCGGAACGGATGCTCAGCATGTACAAACCAGCAGGCAAGGATGGAACATCTATGTTGCGGCGGTTGTCGCCAGCGTGGAAGTGTAAGGCATTGAGTTGTTCGACCAATCGGCCGTCCATGCTGAACAGTTGAATGTCGGCATCGAAGGCGGCATCGGCCTGAAGCTGCAATTGCAATTGTTGGCCATTTTTGAATGGGTTGGGTTGAACAGACCACTCGTTGACCTGCTCGATTTCCTGAACGTCTACCAAGCCGGAGCCCGTGCGGAAGGAAACCGTTTCGGAAGGCTCGGTACAAAAGCCAAATTCGTGGAAAGGTGTCACGCGCCAGTAGTGGGGACGTCTTCTGCGAAAGTCTTCTTCGATGACCAATGTGGTGTCTGTGACGATGTACTGACGGGTGCGGGTCAAGAAGCTGACCACCTCACTGACTTCCAATACATAGTAATCTGCATTTTCCACAGAGCGCCATTTGAAGGGAATGATGTTGTATCCTTCTGTCACCTCGTCTTCTGCTGGAGAAATCAATTCAGCTGGTTCTCCCAGAGGCTCGAGGTTGGGCGTGTAGTTGCGGCGAAGGTAGTTGCGCGAGGGGCTGTTGAGCAGATCGTTGCGCATGGCGGCTATTTGGTCATTGGTAAACACCCAATCGCGGCAATTGTCAAAGTAGCTCATCATGTTGTTTTCCATCGGATCAACTGGTTCTCCATCTGGATCGAGGGCATCGCCCCGGAAGTCATTGCAGCCCTGGCCATCCACCCGGGCAAAGAGGTAATCGGGAGGTGTATCACAAATGCGATCGGCCGCGCTGGCGCAATTGCTGCTGTCGGCCAATTCGTTCAGCGTGCGGTTGTCAGGTGCAAATCGACCGACGGGCTCTCCCCCATATTCTGCCTCTGTCCAATGGTCTTGCTCCCAACCAAAGAATGGATGAGCGAGGGTGAAAAAGTGTCCGGCCTCGTGAGGCACCACTCCCTCATCGGTGAGGTAGGTTTGATTGACCACCACAAAATCGTTGAAAGTGGCAGGCCCCAGGTAGTAAGCTTGGATGACAGAGCCTTGTGGTCCCCCTCCAATGTCTCCACAAATGAAGATGTTCATCGCGCTGTTGTTTTTGCGGTTGCGAATCAAGGCAGAGTATTGGGTGGGCGTGCTGTAGACGCGGTCGTCGGAGAAAAAGCGGATGTCGTCAGCAAAATAAAATTGAACGTCAACTGGCAGAAACTCATCGTTGAGCAGGCACATCATTTCGATGACCTCAGACAGAGGCGCTCCTCCTGATCCATCGGTTTGTTGGACCACATGCACTTGTACGGGAACATAGGTAATTTCATCTCTTTGGGTGGCGATGTTGGCAAAGGCCGCACGGTTGTGACTCAAGCGATCGAGGCCCAGCAGTTGTGTCTCCACACTCGTTCCACAACCGTTGTGCAACTGGGCTTGCAGCAAGCCGCTGAAGCCCATAATGGCGGAGAGTGCCAGTATTCTGAAGAAAAATTTCATTCTGTGACGATTTTCGAATAATTAGATTCAGCGTGAGAAAATAAGTCGTTGTAACAGTTGCAATTTGCAGTAAAAACAAAGGTAAGGAAAAAAACAGCGGTGTAATGTCTTTGCCTAGTCAATTAATAGTGCCCTATTTTAGTTTGAATCGAAAAAATACATACTTTTGCAGCAAAATGCCAAAAGGCAGACCAATATGAGACTATGCGACCAAATCAACCATTTAATCGTTAAACCCATACCCTCCACCTTATGAGTAAAGTAACCGTAGTGGGAGCTGGAAACGTCGGCGCCACCGTGGCCAACGTATTGGCCCACAAGGACCTCGTCAAAGAGGTCGTCCTGCTAGACATCAAAGGAGACATGGCCAGAGGCAAAGCCCTCGACAGCTGGCAACAAGCTCCTGTAGATTATTACAGTACCACCATCCTGGGTACAGAAGACTATAGAAAGACGAGAAATTCAGATATCGTGGTCATCACCGCAGGGGTTCCCCGCAAGCCGGGCATGAGCCGCGACGACCTCATCTCCACCAACGCTGGCATCGTATCTTCGGTGACCAAGTCGATCATGAAGTATTCCAAAAAACCCATCATCATCGTGGTATCCAATCCACTCGATGTGATGACTTATGCAGCCCACAAAGTCTCTGGTCTGGATTCCAGCCGGGTATTTGGAATGGCTGGCATTTTGGATACGGCGCGCTATCGGGCATTTTTGGCCACAGAACTCAACGTATCTCCAAAAGACATTTCTGCCATCTTGATGGGTGGACACGGAGACACCATGGTGCCACTGCCTCGCTACACCACTGTTGCGGGTATTCCAGTGACTGAAATGATCGAAAAAGACAAACTCAAGCCCATCATCGAGCGCACCAAGAAAGGAGGTGGAGAACTCGTCAAGTTGATGGGGACTTCCGCCTGGTATGCTCCCGGCGCAGCTGCCGCGCAGATGGTAGAGGCCATTTTGAAGGATGAAAACCGCATTTTCCCCTGTTGTGCCCGCCTGAGTGGCCAATATGGCTTGCGCAATATGTTCCTTGGCGTTCCTGTCAAATTGAACAGAAAAGGCATCGGCGAAATCTTGGAACTCAAGCTGAATAAGAGCGAGACCAAGTTGTTGCACAAGTCTGCCAATCACGTCAAGGAAGTGATGGACGTTTTCAACAAAATGAAAATTGTCTGACAAAAAAACAGTTTCCACTGCCATTTTCCTTGCTTTGGAAATCCTTACTCAGAGAAATCCCGAATCTTTGCTTGACAAGGTTTCGGGATTTTGTATTTTGCGGCAGAGATAGAATTCGCTCTTCTATTAAGAGATTGTCTAAATGAAAGGCTCTCTAAACAATATGCCCGAACAGTTGTTCTATCTTTCGTAATTTATTGTCGGGAAGTGGTTCTTCTTGTGAGCACTGCCACCGACGAATTTGACAACCAATTCGCTACTGTTGATACCTTCATTTTCAGAGGTTATCCCAAAGCAGGTGATAAGAAGTGGGAAAGCATCATCACTTTGTTTTGATATAAAAATACAAACCTGAATTTGACAATGTACAATGCTGCCTTGAACAATGAGTTACTAGGAAAAATTGTAACCAATACCAATGAAAACATTTATGAGATAAGCTGTAAACAGCCTGTACTGATGGTTTTTTTGCGCCATTTGGGCTGTGTCTTCTGCAAAGAGGCATTGTCAGAAATCTCAGAAAAAAGAGCCAACATAGAGGGAAAAGGCATTCAGATTGTCTTCGTCCACATGGCTGCCTACGAAACAGCTGAGGAATATTTCTCTCGCTTCGATCTCAAAGGCATCGCACACGTCAGCGATCCGCAAAGCAACGTCTATCGAGCCTTTGGAATTTCGAAAGGGACTCCTTCTCAACTATACGGCCTGCGCAACTGGTTCAACGGCTTCAACGCTACTCTTCGCAAGGGACACTTACCTGAATACGACCCCGCGAGGCTTGGTGATGCGACCCAAATGCCTGGTCTGTTCTTGCTCAGCGAGGGGGAAATCAAACAAAGCTTCATCCATCGCTTCGCTTCTGAACGCCCCGATTACGATGAGTTCATCCAATGTGTGACTACTTCTTAGCACAAGCTAGTGAACAATCAGAGGGGGAAGATCGTATTAGGAAAGGTGTACATGCACCTTTCTCCATATTCGCTTGCTGTTGTTTTCATGATTCGCTAAATCAATCGTATGATAGGCTGGAAGTTTTCTGAATTTACGCCCGGACAAGAGGGTGGTTCTTCTTTCGAAAAGTTGCTCAAGCTGTTCAAAGAACTCTTGCTGTATACTTCCGGAGAAGTGCGCGAGGCCCTCAGTTGGCTGACAGAGTTGGACAAGGAGTACAAGTTGACCGATGAGAACTACGGCATCGCCGATTTCATCCAAGACCTCATCGACAAGGGCTACATTCAACAGCCCGACGAGCAAAACCCCAACTTCACCCCCAGCGCCAAGATGGAACTGTCCATGCGTCAAAAAGCATTGGAAGACATTTTTGGGCAGCTCAAAAAAGCAAAGTCTGGCAAGCATACCACTCGCACAACTGGCAAGGGCGATGAATTTACCTCAGAACTCCGCCCCTATGAATTTGGAGACAAGCTCGAAAACCTAGCCATCTCTGAGTCTCTTCGAAACGCCCAAATCAACCACGGCATCGACAGCTTTCAGTTGACACAAAATGACCTGGAAGTACACGAGACCTTCTACCAGAGCCAGATGAGTACCTGCTTGATGATCGACATCTCCCACTCGATGATCCTCTACGGAGAAGACCGCATCACGCCCGCCAAAAAGGTGGCCATGGCACTGGCCGAACTCATTACGACCCGCTACCCAAAAGATACACTCGACATCATCGTATTTGGCAATGATGCCTGGCAAATCGAAATCAAGGACCTCCCCTATTTACAGGTCGGTCCCTACCATACCAACACAGTGGCTGGGTTAGAACTGGCCATGGACATCCTTCGCCGCCGTCGCAATCCCAACAAACAGATCTTCATGATCACGGATGGCAAACCGACTTGCATCAAGAAAGGGAAAAAGTACTTCAAGAATAGTTTTGGCCTCGACCGCACCATCATCAATCGCACCTTGAATCTGGCGGCCCGATGCCGAAAGCTCGACATTCCCATCACAACCTTCATGATCGCCCGGGACCCTTACTTGGTCCAATTTGTTGACCAGTTTACCAAGACCAACAATGGCAAGGCCTTTTACAGCAGCTTGCAGGGATTGGGAGAGTTCATCTTCCGCGATTACAAAAACAACAAACGCAAACGGCACAAATAGCCTTCTCAAAATCCAGGACAACGCACGGGATTGGGTCGGCTGGAGCCTGTAAACTGTCCCCGATACATCAAGGCAATCTCTGATGCACCCCTCCCCTGGCTGGCCTGGTTCAGCCCCGAGATGTTCCAGTCATAGCTGAAACTGAATCCAAAAGGTCCATAATCAAATCGCAATAAAATGACTTGTGCATCACCCAATCGGTGCATGCTGCCAAAGTAGATGGAGGTAGGGTCTTCATTGCCCCGTCCACTCTTCATATTCATGCGCAACAAGGCACCAAAACTGTGTTCCTGATTGGGTCCCTGTCGCAGCCACACGGCCCTCGGCAAAAGCGACATGAGGTAATTCATGCGAAACTCCGCTCCCAGATAGACACTTTGTTTGCGATACATGTTTTCTTGTCGGACATTGAAAAAACTGATGGTGGGCCGGTTCAAATGCGCCAGCGCAAATCCTGCGTAATAACTCGTGTAGCGATCCGGGCTGTAAGACCATTGTACACCCGCCGAAAAATCAAGGTAGGTCCCTTGGGCGATCAATCTGTTTTCTCCATTGGGCAGGCTCGGGTCCAAATCCTCTCCATTGAATTGGTTGTCAAACAGCAGGGATTGTGGATCAAAGCGGTGGCGTACATACCCCAGCTGTGCCCCCAAGCCAAAAAAGTGATTGCCACTTTTGTTGAGGCTCTTGTGAAAGGCATAGGAAAGCTGTACCTGGGTCTGGCGCAAATTGACGGCACCAGCCTTGTCGTTGAGCAACATCAGCCCGACACCCATGACATCGTCCCGCATCTGGTTTTGCAGGATGGGCATATCCACAGAAAGGGCCATGGTCTGGAATGGCGTCGCCACACTTCCCCACTGGCTTCGGTAATTGGCATGGATTCGCAAGTCGTTTTTCATCAATCCCGTCAAGGCCGGATTCAGCAGCAAAGGGGCGTTGTAAAACTGCGAAAAGTGAACATCCTGCGAATGCACCTTGGACAGCATCAGAGGGAGTAGGAAGAGGAAAAATAGTTTTCTTGTGTACATCCGATTTGTTTTTGACAACTCGCAAATCTCACCTCTCAACGGATGAGCAATACATCTCCTGTCTTGACAAGTTCCGCCCCATTCAAGGGACACAGGGCTTCGACAAAGTAGACAAACACACCAGGATCAAGCTCTTGTCCTTTGTAGGTCCCATCCCAAAATCCTTGGTCGCCAGCAGACTGGTGTACCAGCTCTCCCCAGCGATTGTAAATGCGCAGTGACAAGACCTCCATATCTCCGCGCACGTAGAGGCGGTCATTTTCCCCATCGTTGTTGGGACTGAAGGCATTGGGAACGATGATGTCTTCTGGCTCGCAAAACTGCAAGGGCTCCAAAAGAATGTCGTGGACCGAACTGCAGCCATACTCATTGGTGGCGACCAAGCGCACATTGACCGTCCCCTCCGGATAGGCCCATGGCGCGGGGCAGTCGGTACAAGATAAGATGTCGGCTGGCTCCCAACGGTAACTGAGATTGGGTTCTCTGGGAGACAATTGCAGTCCCACTCTTTCTCCCTCTCGATAGCGGATGACAGAAGTGATTTTGCCTTCCGGCGCTGGCAATACGTCGACCTGGGCATAGGCCGTATCGCTCAGGCAACCCCTGTCCGAGGCAATCAGTTGATAGGTTGTACTAAAATCTGGTTTGACCCAAGGCTGGCGCACATCCGACTGCTCCGTCAGTGGCGACCAACTGAATTGGGTGGCGCGTCCGACCACTTCCAGCTGCACAGAATCTCCCATGCATAGACTGTACTCAAAGGTGCTGATGTCTGCTTTGGCAATCACTTCCAATTCGAGCGTATCGCGCAGCATACACAGATCATTGACCACCTCCAAAATCAACAGACTGTCATTCTGAATCGAGACAAGTGGGTCCGGTACATCGCCTGCCACCTGCCGCCCTTGGTAAATCCAACGGCCCTGGCCTTCGTAGCTGCCATTGGCCCGAAAGCTTTCCCCCAGACAAACGGTGTCTCCCAAGCCGGCGCTGATGGATTCCTGATGCAAGACCGTCACTTGCAATTGATCGCTGATCAAACAACCATCTCCGTCCCGGACTTCAATCTGATACAATCGGCTGCTGTCCGGAAAGAGGTAGGGCGTCGGGCAAGTCAAACAACTGATGTCACGGGCCCCCATCCAATTTTCCACTTGATATTCCAGTTGCAACAACAGGCTGTCTCCTGCACAAATGCTGCGATCTTCTCCCAATACATTGGCCTGTTGTTCAAATACTTCCACAAAGACAGAATCCACTGCAAGGCAATCTCCTTCGCTTCGCACTTGCACAGAAAGGTAGGCCGAGGAATCCAGCAACAGGACGGGCTGTGGGCAGTCATAACAACTCAAACTTCCGTAGCTGTCGGTCCATTGATGTCCCCAAACAGGCCGATCCGATAAAACGGACAGTTGGACCTGCCTCCCCCTGCACACACTCGTATCGGGCAATACATCGATCTGAGGATGGACAAAAGGACGAATCACGACCTCTACAGAATCGACTGCCAGGCATCCGTGTTCGTTGGTCACTTCTAAATGGTAGCGGGTGGTTTTGTCTGGCTGTGCAACAGGGCTGGGACAATCTGCACAACTCAAGCCATCTACGGGAAACCACTGAATGGTCCAATTGGTATCAGGGACAAAGGTAGAGCCGAGCAATACGGCATCTCCCAGGCAAATGGGGGCTGCCTGTCCTGCCAATGCCTCCGGTGGCTCGTTTACGACAATGGTATCCAGTCGTTCTGCCACACATCCCTCCTGGGTTCGGGTGTACAGTCGGGTAACGTAAGTCCCCACAGAATCATAGCGGACAAAGGGAGCAATTGCCTGGCTGGTTTGACCGTTGCCCAAATCCCATTCCCATTCGAGTCCGTTCATCGAAACAGCAGTGGTGTCGACCTGAACGACAAATTCGACAGGGGCACAAGCTTGGCTGGGCAATTCTACACCGGGCAGCACTTGCGGATGGACATGCACTGCCTCGCGTTTGTACAGACTGGTAGAACAGTCATCAGAATACACATGCAGAATGACATCGTACAAACCAACCTCTTCGTATTGAATTCCCTTGGGTTCGGCTAGGTTGGAACTTCCCTGGACAGAGCCGGGCAACTCCCATTCAAAGTTGTAACGCGATACATCGTCTGCCAGCAATAAGTCAAAGTCGATCACAATGCTGTCGCCTTGACAAAAATCTGCTTGGCTAAGTTGAAAATCAATATTCAATTCTCGTACCTCAATGGCCTCGCCCAAACTGGACACCCGACAACCACTGGCATCTTCGAGAATCAATACCGGGATGTAAAGACCTTCGTACAAATAGTCGTACTGAACCACATCTCGGCCACCAGACTGGGCGATCTCCTTTCCGGCTCCATTGCCAAAATCTACGTAGACCGATGTATTGGGGCTGACCTCTGCCACAAACTCCACAGCCAAGGGAGCACAGCCCAGGTTATTTGATACACTCAGCATCCCCTTTGGTCCGTCTACCCGAATGAAGTTTTCTTTGCAATGCGTCTCACTGCAACCATCTTTGTCCCAACTGGTCAGACAAACCGTATAGGTGCCCACCTCGCTGTAGGCGTGGACGGGATCTGCGATGTAAGAAAAGGCAGTGCCATCGCCAAAGTCCCATTCCCAGGCCACGGCGCCCAAGGACAAGTCTCGAAAGGTGGTCAACAATGGCGGTGTTGGGCAAGATTTGTAGGTATTGTCTGCTTCAAAATCTGTTCTGAGATTGTCGACATCTACGAAGGCGCAAAATTTGTCCAGACAGGATGAGCTGTTGGCAACTTCCAGGCAGACTTCATACCGCCCGGCATCTACATAGTTGTGAAGCGGTTGACTGAGGGTGGATGTTCGTCCATCGCCAAATGTCCAAAGATAACTCAAGCGTCCACCTTGCGATTGGCTTTGAAATTGGATGATGTTCATGTCGCAATCGACCAACTGACTTCTGAAACCAGCCTTGGGAACATTGACCAGGATCATATCTGGTTTTTCTTCCGTGTCCTTGCATCCTTCGTCCGATTTCACTTCCAAAAATATGTCATAGGAATCTTCGCCCAAGAAAGTTTGACGCGGATTTTCTTCTGTCGAACGAGCCCCTCTCTGGCCAAACATCCACGCGTGCGCCAGTGGCCGTCCTTCCGAAGAGGTGGACAAACTCTGAAAACTCACCTCGACACCCGGGCATCCAGCAGTGGGATCAGCCGTAAAATCGGCAACCACTTCCTCTACCCGGACAAGGTCATTGATGGTATAACGAGTCGTGCAGCCGTTGACATCGGTTTGAAGAAGAGAAAAAGGGCCAAAGGCTCCCGACTCGGAAAAGAGCAGCAAGGGATTGGCATCTCCTGGACCATTCTGAATCAGCTTGACACCTGCGGGAACGGTGTACTCAAAACGCGCTCCATACACCGCCTCATTTTCAATGCGCATGCTGTCGCCGATGCAGACTTTCATCTTTGGCAATTCAAATTCAGCTTCCTCATCCACCATAATCACTTCGGTCAACACAGCATCTCGGCAATTGTAGTCTCTATTGACGACGGTAAGAATGACTTCGTACGTACCTCCTCGTCGGTAGCGATGCACAGGATGTTGTTCCGTTGAGGTATTCCCATCTCCAAAATCCCATTCCCACGTCTGGGCGCCCAGAGAATTGTCGGTAAATTGAATCAGGCGAGGATCGTTGCAATCGATCTCAAAAGCGGCCTTGGCAATGGGCGGATAGATGTGGATGTATTGCGGCTTGGTAATGGTGGATGGGCAGCCATTTTGCCAGGCAATGAGCACCACGTCGAAAATCCCCGTATCGACATAGCGGTGAATGGGATTGGCCACATCTGCCGTCAAGCTGTCTCCAAATTGCCACAACCATTTGTCAACCCGTCCATTGGCCTGACTGCTGAAGGCAATGCTGGTATCTGAACAAGTTTCCAGCAAATCGGCTGAAAAGTCTATGTCAACCGCTTCTCCTATTGAGATGTAATTTTCCAGGCGAAGGCTCTCTTCACAACCATCTGCTGTCCGCACCGTCAGGCGGATGTCGTACCTACCCGTTCGGGCAAACAAAACGGTGGGCTCTTTCTCCCAATAGGTCCGCCCATCCATTTCCCATTTGTAAGAAATGATGGAATCCAGGGATTGAATCTGCGGGCGAAAGTCGACTTGCAAAGGAGCACAGCCCGAGCGGGTACTGGCCCATACATTGACCAGTACAGGTGCCAACTTGGCGGTATCTACGGGAATGGTCCGCTCGCATCCATTGTCGTATTTGACCAATAAATCGACGGGATATTCTCCAAAGGTGCGATAGAGATAATCAATTGGCTTGCCTTGCAGGGTATCCATATTGCCCATGTGCCATTCCCACCGGACGCCGACAATGTCAGAACTTGCATTGAGAAACAATGGCAGTCCCGGACTTTCAGAACAACCAACCCAATCGTCCGACGTCCAGATGTCGATGTTGTGCGGGCCGTTCACTTTGATGCATTCTGGTACATAGACCGTGGTCTGGCAGCCATCTGGTGTGGTGAAGGAAAAAGACGGCGTGTAGCAGCCTGCCTCCTGATAGCTATGTTGGACGATGGAATCCGTAGAGGTGGTCCCATCGCCAAAATCCCAACTGTAGCTTTTCATGGCGACTTCTGTTGGAGGTCGAAACTCAATGGTCCGGCCGCTGCAGTCTTCGGACTCGGTAATGCTGTAGGAAAATTGAATGTCTTCGTAATTCAGGATGTTTTCTTTTTCCACGACGTACTGACAACCGCTGATCGTATCGGTGATGCTGAGTCGAACATTGTAACTGCCAAAACGATCGTAATTGTGGATGGTCGAACGACCTTCCCGGCTGTTTCCATCTCCAAAATCCCAGCGGTAGGTGCCACTTGGCAATATGGGACTGGACTGAAAGATGACTTGCTTGGAATGGGGACAGCCACTGAGGGTAGACATGGTAAAATCTACCTCGACCAAGGGAGGAAACAAAAGGAGATCGCGTTCCAAAATGGTTTGTTCGCATCGGTTGACATCGACCACAGTGGCCAATACAGAATAACTGCCCGGCGATTGATAAGTATGTTTTTGTTGCAAAAATGTTTGTCCATTGCCATCGGCTTCCAATACTTGACCGCCACCAAAATCCCATGCGACCCGTTGAATGCCCACCGACGATTGCAAGCTCAGGACCACTTCCCCCGCTGCACAGAGCACCTCCCTGTCCACGGTAAGTGCCAACTCTGGTGCCCCAAACAATTCCAATCCCTCACAATAGGTGTCTTCCCGCCCTTCCACATCGACAATGGTCAGACAGATTTGATAGGCTCCCGTATCGACAAAGGTCCGCGTGGGACTCTCCAATCGAGAAAACAGGCGGCCATTGACCGTCCAGACATAAGAGGCAATGTCGCCTTGAGAAGAATTGTTGAAATCTATGGTGAGCGGAGCACAACTGCTGTTCCCTCCTTTGTCATAGGCAAAGGCCGCCACTGGCTGCGCTCCCAAAAATCCCACACAAACAACGCTCATCAAGAACGTTAAGCTGACAGTTAGCTTACTCATTTACAGATCGTTCGTTAGTATTCAACGATTAATGGTCCCACTTCACGAGAGCGGGCACACAACTGTCATTTATTCGTATGAGAGGAGTCGCTTATAATAAAGATAAGCGGTGCAATTAGATGATGGGCCTGAACAGTCGGTAAGAAAAGTCTCTAGCGTTCACCTCAAAGAAATTGTCCAAACTGCTTGAAATCAGTGACTTCTTTGATTTGGAGCGAACACTTGATTCAAAAAACAACTTTGTCCATGCATTCAGTTGGGGGGAGGTGACAAAATAATTGTTGGTTGGCTTGGAAACAAACAATTCGGTCGAAAGTATAACCGTTATATTGTCTGACTTTCAAAAACAAAAAATATTCCAGAGTGAGGTACCTTTTCGTGATAGCACTGTTATTTTTCTCTCAAATGGGCATTTTTGCCCAGACAGAGCAGGCACACATTAGCCCGGAAGATCATATCCAACTGCATACGTATGAGGATACTCTAGGCTTTTTGGGCTTTGCCTTCATCAACGATTCGCTGGACCAAACCCGATTTGCTTCTGTCCGAAAATTTATTCCGACACTCGTCAAAGCACTGAAAGTCAAAAACTCCTTTCACTATCCTTTTGAGCGATTGCGGACCGTATCCATCCAATACGATCCAGATTCGACCTTTCGGATATTTACCTGGCAACTGTTTGTGGACGATAATACCTACCGTTACTTCGGGGCCATCCAGCACAACAGCCCCGACCTGAAGCTTTTTCCCCTCATGGACCGATCCTTTGAGGTGACCAATCCCGAGACAGCCGACCTGACCAACGACAATTGGTTTGGCTGCCTGTACTACAACATGGCCCCCTTTGACACGCCCGAAGGGAAGAAATACCTGCTCTTCGGTCTGGACTACCACGATTTTCACACGCGTCGAAAAATCATCGATGTGCTGAGCTTCGATCCCAGCGGAAAGCCCTCCTTCGGGTCCGAGGTATTCAGCTCTGCTACCCACCCCCAACGATTCGACAACAAGAAACGCTTGATCCTAGAGTATTCGGCACAAGCCAATGTCTCCTCCAACTTCAACGAACACATGGGGATCGTCGTCTTTGACCACCTCAAAGCCTTCAACATGCCCTCTGGCCCCACCTTCATCCCGGATGGCTCCTACGAGGGTTTGCAGTTGGAAAATGCGCGTTGGTCCCACATCGAAAAGCTCTTCAACCAGGTATCCGAGGAAGCCCCCCGCCCCGAGCCTGTACTAGATGCACGAAAAAAGGATATATTTGGGCAATGATACAAGCCCATTCTCTGGCCGTTCAGCGCACGGCCCACTACTACACCTTGGGCCAGCCCGGCCCCCACGTCCGCAAATTCTGGTTGGTTTGCCACGGCTACGGCCAGCCTGCCAGCAGTTTCATCCATTCCTTCAAAAGCATCCAACAAGCTGATGCCTTCATTGTAGCGCCAGAGGGATTGTCCCGATTTTACTGGGGCGGCTTCACGGGCCAAGTGGTCTCTTCCTGGATGACCAGCAAAGACCGCCTGGAAGAAATCGCCGACTACACGCGCTACCTGCGCCAATTGTACGACCTGTACACAGCCCACATCCATCCCGAGGCAGAAATCAACATGCTGGGCTTTTCACAAGGCTGCGCCACCCAGATGCGCTGGCTGATGCGGGAGCATCCGCGCTTTGATCGCTTGTTCTTGTGGTCGGGTCAAGTGCCGGAAGACATCGACTACAGCCCTCATCTGGATTACTTGTCCGACAAGCAACTGCACTTCGCCTACGGCAATGAAGACAAGTTCATCACCAAAGAACGCGTCGAGATGCACCAGCAGCTCATCGAAGACCAACAATTGCAAATCACCACCCATGAGTTTGAGGGGGGACACTCCCTCGACATTCCACTGTTGCGCAAACTGGCAGGGGTAGCAGCCGTCTGATCATGGAATATGTACTCTCTCCCTACCAGTGGGGATTGGCCCTTTTTGCTGGTTTCATTTTGGGATTGTCAAAGGCTGGCATCAAAGGCATCTCTGTATTGCTGGTCACCATCATGGCCCTGGCCTTTGGTGGGAGAGCCTCTACGGGCATCCTCGTGCCCATGCTGATCGCAGGCGACATCTTTGCCGTTTGGTATTACAACAGGCATGCCCAATGGAGCTACCTGTACCGACTCTTGCCCTGGGTATTGCTGGGCGTGTTGATGGCTGTTTGGATTGGCAAGGACATTCCGGAGGCATTTTTCAAGCAACTGATGGCCTTCATCTTATTGGGGAGCGTGGCGCTGATGCTTTGGTGGGAGCGACAAAAGGACCGAAAAATTCCGACCCAGACTTGGTTTGCTGCGGCGATGGGTTGGGGAGCTGGCTTTACCACCATGATCGGCAACTTGGCTGGCCCCATTGCCAACATCTACTTTCTCGCCACCCGGCTGCCCAAGGATCAGTTCATCGGGACGGCCGCCTGGCTGTTTTTCATCGTCAACATTTTTAAGCTGCCCTTTCACATCTTTGTCTGGAAAACCATTACCTACGACAGCTTGGTGCTCAACCTAAAACTGCTGCCAGGCATTGCGCTGGGACTGTGGGTGGGCATTCACCTGGTCAAGGCCATCAAGGACCAGCAGTATCGCTACCTGATCTTGTTTTTGACAGCCGTTGGAGCCATCGCAATTTTCTTTCGATGAACTGCCTATTTGAGATTGATTTTCACTTGCGTATCCTGCTCCACTGAGAAGGAACAGTCTTCATAGGTCGGTGCTCGAAAGACGATGCGCGGGTTGTTGGAAAAGCCATAGGGCTCTTTGGGAATGCCCATCCAATTGGTATCCATATCTCCGCTTTCGTTGACATCGTGAAAAAGGGAGACGGCATAACTGGCCGCTGGGAGGTTGTCAAACTGAATTTGCACAGTGGATTGCTCGACCTTGACCACAGCCTCTCGAAAACGGGCATCGCCTCCGGGAAAGCCCTCCGATTGATTGAACAAGGCAACAAACACCTCGCCCTTGATCTTCTTCACTCCTTCCACACTGATGTTGAGGCTGTTCTGAGCCTGTGCAGAATAGGCCATTGACAAAAACAAGAAACACAGAAAGGGCAGTCGCAGCATTTTTTTCACAGTCTAGGGTATTGATTGATTTTCAAACGCTGGCAATCTCAAATTGTTTTATCCAAACAGCACATCCCGGACCTCTCTGTCGAAAAGCCCGGGATGTACAAGGATGTTGAACTACTGCAGAATGCCCTAGAACGGACAACCTTGGCAGGCACTCACGCGAACGTTTTGATTCGGCGTAGAGATGACCTTCACACTGTAGCCATCTTCCAAGCTACCCAGTATCCGGAACTCCGTCCGGCGATTCATCTGGTGCTCTTTTTCGCTACAAGGAATGTTGTTCTTACACTTGTTGACATTGCGGCTTTCGCCATAGCCCACGGCCGCCAGACGCTGGCGATCGATGCCACGGCCCACCAGCCAGCGAACCACAGATTCGGCCCGGCGTTGGGACAGTCGGCGGTTGTAGGCGTAATTCCCCCGAGAGTCCGTGTGAGAGCCAATCTCGACGATCAAGGTCGGGTTGTCCTCCAACATCTCCAGGAGTTCATTCAAGGCTGTCTCCGCATCATCGCGAATGTAACTTTGGTTGAAGTCGTAGTAGATGTGCAACAAATACGTCACAGGCTCTCCTTCTCCCTGGGTGATGGGTCCAACTGGGAAGGTCGGTTCTTTCTCTGTTCCGCTCTTGGCAACCCCGTCCCCATCTGGCTCCTCAAAATCTGTGGGATCTTCGTAATTGTAATCTGGCGCCTTTCCTGCCTCGTCCGGATCATCGTTGCCAGTATTGTTGTTGTTGCTGACGATGGTCTCTGTATTCTGCTGCGTGATGGGCAGTAGGTTGAAGTTCAGTTGCAGTGTTGTGGAAGTTTCCAAGCCGCGGGTACACTGGTCACGCACTGTTTCGGCGATGTATCCAGTGGCACTTCCCTTCACCTTGTAGCAGCATTCTTTTTGCAGATCGAATTCGAACATGCCCGTGTCATTGGTCGTGAAGGTCTGCTCGTCGCCACAATCAGAGGTCAGCGTTACGCTGGCGCCGTCGATGGGCATGCCTGTATTTTGGTCAAAGACCACACCCTCCATGCGGAAGGCCAATTCTCTTTCCAATGGAATTTCCACCATCACCTTGGTCCCAACAGGGATGTTCTTGGTGCAACCCTCCTTGGCATTCTCCAAAAAGCCGTCGGCGCTGGCCGTGAAGTTGCAGCACTGGTTCATTTTCATGTCCAGGCGAATCTTGCCATCGGTGCCTGTGGTCATGGTTTTACCTGTGCAATCGACGACCACGCTGGCTCCCTCTATGGGCTCAGATGTTTCTTTGTTGTAGACAAATACTTCTACAGGAGAAGCGATCTTTTTGAAGGCGTAAATGTCGTCGCGGCCCGTTCCTCCTTCTCTGTCGGAAGAAAAGTGACCACAAGTTCCTTCTTGGTTGAAGACCACACCGAAGTCGTCGGAGATGGTGTTGATGGGGTAGCCCATGTTTTCGATGGGACTCCATTCGCCCTCGCCCTTGTCGTCCATGAAGTAAATGTCGAGACCACCCAATCCGATTTGTCCATCAGAAGCAAAGTACAGGCGCCCCGTTTGGTGATAGTAGGGAAATACTTCGTTGCCTTCGGTGTTGATGCTGGGTCCGAGGTTGGTCGGAGGTCCCCAACGGCCCCCTTCTTTTTCGGAATAGTACAAGTCCATGCCTCCAAAACCACCCGGCATATCGGAAGAGAAGAACAGCTTGCTCTCGTCTGGCGTCAATGTGGGATGTGCTACGGAGTATTCGTCACTGTTGAAGGGAAGGCCATCGAAATTGCCCCAGCCATCATCGCCATTGGAGGTGGCACTGTAGACTTTGAGGCGGACAACCCCTTCGTCATCCTTTCCGTCTTTGCCTTCAAAAAAGTTGTTTCGAGTGAAGAAGATGGTTTTTCCATCGCTGGAAAAAGTCGCGGCTGCTTCGTGGTATTTTGTATTGAGTTCTTTGGAAAATTTCTCGGGCTTTCCGTATTCAAAATTGCCACATTCTTCTCCTTCCTTCTCTTTGGCCGACAGCTTGTACAGCTCCAGGAACGGCTGCCCGGTCCAACTGGATTTGCGCTTGACCATGCCCCCTTTGTCGCGTTCTGAGGCGAAGATGAGAAACCCATCGTGATACACCGGACTCATGTCGTCCAAGTTGGAATTGAATTCCATGTGTGTCACCTCGTAGGCTTCGGCATTTTTGACCATGAGTTCTTCCTCGTAATCACAAGCCTTGACGAGGTATTGGCCCCGCAAATCATCGGGTACATCCTCCACATAGGCCTCAAACCACTCGCGCGCCAGGTCGCATTTGCCATTGCGCTGGAGGGCCTGTCCGTAGTACAGTTTGTGTACCGGCTCTGCATCTGGAGAACGCACCACTTGTCCGTACCAATATTCTGCATTTTCCATATCACCGATCTTGCGATAACATTCGGCCAATCGCACCTTTGCCTCTGCGACATCATCCTTTTCGAGGATTTTGTTGTACTCGTTGATGGCACTCATGTAGTCGAGATTGTCCATGTAGCGGTTGGCCCGTTTGAGTCGAGCCTGGGCCTGGACAAGCGTCAGTGCAAAGACACTGAAGAGGAGGGTGCAGAAAATTTGTTTGAAAGTCATACGAAAAAAGTGTTTAAACAGAATCGAGAAAGGCATCCTGGCTTTCTCGCTCCAGTATTTGTTTTTAGAAATAACGAGGAGTAACAATTTGTCTGGTTACATAATTGAATTCGTAACCGAGCATGATTTCGAAAGAGCCTCTGGCCACGTCTTGTAGTGGGGTCAAGGTGTAATCGAAAGCAGCGCCAATTCGCAGGCCATTGGCCAGATAGTAAGCCACCCAGGCGTCGACAGAGTCAAAAGAACTCGAATCATCGGTAAAGGCTTCGATGGCTGAGCGGAAAGAGGCCCCTACCCAAAGGGTGTTGTAAAACATGAAAGACAAATCGACATCAAACTCTGTCGGAGCCCCCACGTTTTGGTAGGCTTCATCCTTGTTGAACGTACTCAACAGGCCCACGTTTTTGATCAAGATGGAAGGTTTGAAAATGATGGCGTCGCCGGATACCGGAATGGCTGCCCCGGTGGCGAAGTAATAGTGCCGATATTGTCTGGCCCATTGCGCCGTATTGATGTTTTCTTCCCTCAGATCGTATTCAATCAATTGGGGAGCCGAAGCGCCCACGTAGAAGTTTTTGGTGTAATAATAAATCCCTGCTCCAAAGTTGGGCAACCAATAGCTGGGCTCCATTTCGGAAAAGGCTTCGTCGGCATTGTCTTGCAAATCCAATTCATTCCAATTGGCCCGCCAGTTGAGCATTCCCCCCTGCAGACCGATGGACAAGCGTCCCTTGCCGATGGGCAGGCGATAAGCATAGCTCAAATTGGCCTGCAGTGCATTGGTGGGTCCAACCACGTCATTGACAGCCGAAAATCCAATCCCTACCCGTTCGTTTTTCAATGGGGTGTGGATGGTAAAGGACTGTGTAGAGGGTCCACCATCGATGCCCCACCATTGTGTCCGATGAATCAGGTTGGCCGACAAGTAATCCCTTGATCCTGCATAAGCTGGATTGTAGACAAGGCTATTGAACATGTACTTGGTAAACATGGCATCTTGCTGCGCATTCACCCCACCAACGAATAGAGCCATTACAGCCACCAAAGTGTAGATTTTTCTCATGTTTCTTATGTAGTTTATATCATTACAAAAGTCAATCAGACAAAAATGATGCTAAGTTTGCCTTCGACATTTCTCATCATATATAAGTCGTTTCTCATCAAGCCGTTAGACAGCTCTTGGCTCTCGCCTCTTCTCCGCACGCCAGCCTCCTAGCGCGCAATGACCACCCATCCACTGAAGGCCTGTCCGGTCCCATCTTCAAAGACATAGAAGTAGGTACCATCTGGCAATTCGACACCGTTCCAAGTCCCCGCCCAATCGTTTTGGTAACCCGTGGCTTTTAAGACCTGATTGCCCCAGCGATTGTAGATGTAAAGGGTGTGATCCGGATAGTTTTCGATGCCCTCCACCACAAAGACATCATTGACCTGATCGCCATTGGGCGAGAAGCCTGAGTAAAAGCGCAGCTCCGAAGAAGGACACTCCACAAATACCTCTACCCTGGCTGTATCACATGCCACCCGATTGCAGACCACATAGTCAAACACATCGGTCCCACCACAGTAAAGCGAGTCTGGTACATACTGCAACGTCCCATTCGAGTTGGGGATGACAATGCCATTGTTTGGCCCGGCTCCTCCCTGCGAAACAGGCAGGATGTAAAAGAGGAAATTGTTGGGATCCAGATTCGGGATGTCATCGTTTTCAATGACATTGATGGTAATGGCTCGGTCGCGGAAGGTGGTATCCACATCGTCTACCGCCCGGGGAGGAAGTCCCGGAATGGGCGATACGGTAATGGCAAAAATGCTGGTGTCGCAAACGCCAAAATCGTCACAGACCGCCACGCACAAGGTATCTGTCCCCGGAAACTGTCCGGTTACCTCTAGGCAATAGGCATCGGCATCCAAACTGAGGGAAATGGCCCTGGCCTGGAAGTCGTTGCACAAAAAGATGCTGTCCTCCACAATTCCTCCCAATTGTGTGGTATCCAGGCAGTAGCGCACCACCAGCCCTGGCCGGATGGTATCGGCGACAAAGCGGGTGTCCGGCAAGAAGCTTTCCACTATGTAGAAGACCGTGTCTACCCCTCCATTGGCATCTACCAAGAGCAAACAGGCTGTGTCAATTCCCACATCAATCCCTCCAAACGCCAGACATTGCCGACTGGTATCGATGCTGAAATCAACGTATTCTCCCGACTGACCTTCACAAAAGTTGAGGATGGTGTCGAGTGGTCCGCTTAGATTGGACAAGTCCCAATCGCAAAAAGTATCTCTTTGATTGACATATATGGTGTCATTGACAACTTGGGCATCAGTGCGTCGGACGGTCAAAAACATCATGGTAGTATCGCATTCGCCATCCTTTTGATCGCAGAGAATGATGCAAGCCTCATCGGTTCCGCCCTGGCTGATTGCCTCATAGTTCACACAAAATGAATTGAGGTCCAGACTCAAATCAACGAAGTTGCCGGATAGGTCCGCACAAACGTTGTAAAGCGTATCGGGATTGCCCAAGAAGATTCTCGTATCCAGGCAGTGTGCTCTGGCCTCCCCTTCGAAGAGGGTATCGTAAAAGTAGCGCAAGCCCACCGCGCTGGCCACACTGACGTACAAATGAGTGGTATCGCAAATCCCACGGGCATCACAACTGACAAAGCAAGCCGAGTCCACACCCGTTTGCATGCCTTCGATCTGCAGGCAGGAATCCTGTTGGTTCAAGTTGTAAGAAAAGACGCCGCCCATCGGTGAGCAAAGCGTGATGATGGTATCTGGTGCTGGCAAGGACAGTTGGCTCCAGTCCAGACAAATCGTATCCAGCTGGCCAATTTCCAAGTCTCGCCGAATGGTATCGGGCTGTACGCAATACACCCAAAGGTTGAGGGTATCGCGAATGAGGGTTGCTGTTTCCACCAATACGATTTGATGGGGTCCGGGAGCAAATTGCAGAGAAGTTCCATTTGGGCTGATGAAGGGAACCGCATCCAAGAACTCATCCATGGCAGTGGCATTCACAAAAAGAGTCATATCTGAATAGCTCACCCCGGCTTGCCCACCGATGATGCGCTGTGCAGTGGCATCGTTTTGCCAATTGCCCGCAGGGTCCCAAACATTCATGGAATCCACCAGCTCCTCTACATCATTGATGGGCGTGCTGAACGCCTGGCCATCTACCCGCCACTCTCTGAGGATGTATGGCCCAAGGGTCCCTTGACCAGTCAGTTGGTCGTAGGCATATACGATGAGAGAATCAAAATCACAGCCAGCAATCCCGTTGGCATAGGGAGTGGCATTGTCAAATATCTGATAATTGCTGATGTCTACAATGGGAATGTCGAGGCAAAGGCCGTAGGTGGCACCGCAGTCTCCGATCTGAAAGTACATGCTGTCGGGCAGGTTGCTGATGGGGCCATTGAAAAGGCTGGCCTCGGCCAATTCAGAACAGTCAGAAGATGGTGGAAATGAAAATGAGGTTCCCGCTTGGAGGTGTCCGAGGGAGAACAAGGAGAGAATAGAAACAATACTCAGGGCCAAAGCCGAGATAGTCCTCATGGTATTTGTTTTTCTGTACGTCACACGTCCGGCAATTGTCCAATCGACAGCCAACGAAACGGCCCAAAAGGCGTTCGTCAATCTTTTCCTAAACTGTTCAGTCAATTTTTGGGTAAAGAAAGGCTTGAATACAGCCGAAGAAATCAGGAAATTCGTCCTTTTTCCTATCCCAAAGCCTGGTGGCTCATTCGGAATGTTCTCAAATCCAAAGCTAGTGTGCGTCACTTTGGCTCGACATATTATAAACGAAAATCATGCCAAAGTCCTGAAACCCTTGTATTTTAACGGTTTCAGCCAAGAAAAGGGAGAAGAAATCAGAAGAAGACGTCCAAGATGACGAAGGCCCCCAGGATGAGACTGGCCACGCCATTGGTGGTGAAAAAGGCAAGGTTGACTCGACTCAGATCGCCGGGCCGCACAATGAGGTGCTGGTAAGCGAGCAGGAGCACAAAAACGGCAGCTCCAATCCAGTGCATGATGCCGAATACGGGATGTTGGCGGGCCATCAGCAAACTGGCCAATAGGATGCACAGTCCACAGGCGACATGCAAAAAAGTGGACAACTGCAGAGCGCGGTCGCGCCCCAACAAGACGGGAATGGAATGCAACTGCATTGACTCGTCAAAGCCATCGTCCTGCAGCGCATAAATGATGTCGAAACCCGATACCCACAACAGCACCGCAACCGAATAAACCAGTGGAATCCAATCAAAGGTGGCAGTGACGGCCAAATAGGCACCGATGGGCGCCAAGGAAAGCCCCAGCCCCAAAACGAAATGACAGAGTGCTGTGAATCGCTTGGTGTAGCTATAGCCCAAAATGACGAGCAAGGCTACAGGCGAGAGAATGAAACAGATGGCATTGATGAAATAAGTGGTGGCAATGAAGGCCAGGCTGTTGGCGATGGTGAAGGCCAGGCCAGCGGCAGGCGAAATGATGCCCGCCGGAATCTCCCGCCCTGCTGTCCGGGGATTTTTCTTGTCGATGTCCCGATCCAACCACCGATTGAAGGCCATGGCTGCCGAACGGGCAAACACCATACAAAGCAAAACGAGCAGGAACAAATCCGAGCGAAATGCCTCTCCTCGGTCCACATGGGCCAGAAAGAAACCGATCAACGCAAAGGGCAGGGCAAAGATCGTATGGCTGAATTTGATGAGCGACAGATATGAGCGCATGGAAACGATTTGTTCGACAACCAGATGAGGCGACGAGAGCTTAGAGTGGGGCAAAAGTAGGAAAAAGCCTGTACTTGTTGATGATAACAGGGGACAGGCTTTTTTGTTCTCTTTGGAAGGAAGGGATGTTCGTTAATTTTTCCCGAGCCGATCTGGGCCTGCCCTCACATAGCCAGTGATTTGCAGTACGCTTCTGCGGGGTTCTGTATTGGCAAAAACAGTGGCTCGCTTGGTTTGTTTGCCCTTCTTGTATTTGGCATCAAACTGAAGGCTGAGCTCCCCAGTTCCCCCCGGAGGAACAGGCTCTCTGCTCACCCGATGGTCCATACATGCACAGTGCAGATTGATTTTGTCAATCACCAGGGGCTCTGAACCAGTATTTGTAAACTTGTACACAAATTTCACCTTTTCCCCCGCATCGATGGTATCGAAATCGAAGGTCCACTCCTCAAACTCGATGGTGGTGGTGGGCATGGCAGGCTCATTGGCCATCGAAGGGGCACTGTCAGGCTCGCCTTGGCCCGACGCATTGTCCGAACTGCTGGTGGATGTCTGGCAGGCCATCAATAGGAAAAGGAAAGAAACTGTTGCAAACAGGCCGATCTGGAGTTGTTTTGATGGTTTCATCGCACGGATTTGTACAACCAAAGATAGGCAGTAGTGGGATCAGGCTCTGTTAATGATCCATCAACAAATGCGAATGAAACGTTAACGGACGAAAGGGATGTCCGTCAATTCTTCTCAGACTTGGCTTTGGCTGGCCTTACGTAGCCAGTGATCTGTAGCATGGTTCTGGGAGGATCGGTATTTGTATACACGGAGGCTCGCTTGACATGTTTCCCCCATCTTCTTCTTGTGTCAAGTTTGATCACAACCTCGTTGGTTCCGCCAGGCGGAGTGGGCTCTCTGGGCCAATCATACATCAGACAGGCACTGTGCAGCTTGATGTTTTGAACAACTAGGGGCTCTGAGCCAGTATTTTTGAATTTGTACGCAAATTCCACAAGCTCCCCAGCATCGACAGTGTCAAAATCGAAGGTCCATTGCTCAAATTCGACGGAAGTAAGGGGAATGGCAGCCTCGGTAGTCATCTGAGTTGCCAGGCTGGTCGTTTCTTGGGTCGAAGAATGGCCAACGCCTCCCTCAAATGCACTGAGGACTACGAATAGAAGTACAAACAGAGCGGTGGCATACAAGCCGACATGGAATTGTTTTGTTTGTTTCATCGCGCGGATTTGTTCCTGTAAAGATAAGCAATAGCGGGAGCAGTTTTTGTTAAGGCTCCGTCAAGAGTGGCGATTGGAGAGGAGAGCGAGGCCTCAATAGAAAAAGCCTGTACTTGTCGACGAGGACAGCGTACAGGCTTTTTGGGTGCGATGCGAAAAACAATCGCGGCGCGTATTACTTGCTGGCAGGAGCAGGAGCGGCTTGAACAGGGTCAGCACCGTTGACTTCGCCAGTGATTTCCAGGAAAGTCTGGACAGGCTCGGTGTTGGCAGTGATGGTCACGCGCTTGGTTTGCTTGCCTTTCTTGTTCTTAGAGTCGAATTGAACCTGGATTTCGCCAGAAGCACCTGGAGGAATTGGCTCTTTTGGCCAGCTAGGTACAGTACAACCACAGCTTCCTTTGGCATTGCTGATGATCAGTGGCTCAGATCCAGTGTTTTTGAACTTGTAAGTGTGATTCACTTTTTCCCCGGCATCAACAGTACCGAAGTTGAAAGAAGTTTCTGCGAACTCAACAGACGTTGTAGGGCCAGCAGGTGCAGCAGGCTCAGCAGGAGTGGCTGTTGGTGTATTGGCAGCAGCAGGATTGGTGTTGGCGGTTACGGAGGGAGACAGACTGGTCCGCGCTTCTTCGCGATCCGAATCAGAAGAACCTCCCATGATGCCATCAAATGCGCCGAATACGTTCAGCAGAAGGAGGAGTACGATCGCAGCCAGCAGGCCGATCTGAATTTGCTTTGACTTTTCCATTATCCTTGTAATTTATTTTGGTGTTAAAAATTTATGCAAAAGTAATTCATTTCACCCAATGAAGAAAGTACCTCTCTGCCCAATGCTTTTTTGGCAATTTGACCGGGGGTATGTTTTATGAGGGAACACTTTGGGAGGGAGGCACTCCAGGGTTGTCCTGGAGTTGTATAGCCAAAATCATACCCTGTTCATTGTTGATACAAAGGTAAGCCCAAGCTGAAACAGTACTTGTTAATGAGCAATCAATAATTGTTAATGAGATGTTAACAGCGGCTGCACTCAGTCGTCCATCCGACGATTTTCCACCCAATCCTGAAATTTTTCCAAAGAGAAGGCCGTCAGGCAAGAGGCCGCCGACAACGCTCCCTTTCGAGCTGCCAGCACCCCATAGCGAATGTCGGCCATCCCCTCTTTGCTGTGGGCATCGGGATTGATGGAGACGAGCACGCCTTTTTCCAATGCATAGGGAATCCAACGCCAGTCCAAATCCAGCCGATAGGGGTTGGCGTTCAACTCGATGGCCACTCCATGTCGGGCGCAGGCGTCGATGATGCGCTTGTGATCGATGGGATAGCCCTTGCGCGAGAGCAGCAAACGCCCCGTGGGATGCCCCAAGATGCGGGTGTATGGATTTTCAATGGCGCGCAACAAGCGTTGGGTGGCCTTTTCCTTGTCCATTTTGAGATTGGAATGCACCGAGGCAATCACCAGCTCAAAGCGGGCCAATATTTCGTCGGGATAGTCCAAGGAGCCATCCGCCAATACATCGGATTCGATGCTTTTGTAGATTCGAAAAGGTGCCAATTTCTGGTTCAACTGATCGATCTCTGCCATTTGTGCCAGTACGCGATCTGCTTTGAGGCCATTGGCGTAAAAGGCCGACTTGGAGTGATCGGTGATGACGATGTACTCGTAGCCCTGTGCCTTGGCATGGCTGGCCATTTCCTCCAAGCTGTGCAGTCCGTCGCTGTAGGTGGTGTGGCTGTGGACCACTCCTTTGATCTCCTCTGTGGTCACCAATTGGGGCAGTTGATTGGCCAGGGCCGCCTCGATGTAGGTGCCGTCTTCCCGCAATTCGGGGGGAATGAAGGGCAAATTGGCTTGTGCAAAGATGTCGGCTTCCGACGCCTTGGCCCGAAAATCCTGATCGGGAAAAGCCTTGAGAAAGGCTGCCATGAACTCCTCGGTGGCAGTGTATCGAAACCATTTCGAGCCTTGCTCTGTTGGGCCGCATTGGTAGAGAAAAACGTTGGTGCCCTTGTCTGTCTTGCCCTGATAAAGTTGGTTTTCTTGTGCTTCCAGGCGCAATTGGTCTCCGTCGAAGAGGCTGGACAGGTCTTGCTCCGAGGCAATCAGGATTTCGATGGCCTCCACGATGACGGCGCGGCGGCGCAGGGCTCCGGTGAATTGGATGTCGGCCTCGGGCAGGCTGGCGCGCAGGCGTTGCAGCAGGGCGTCGGCCTCCGGCTCGATGCGGGCGTAGTGCGACTTGCCCTGGGATTGCAGAAAATACTGCAGCTTTTGCCGCAGGTCTTCCTGGGTCTTCAACCCAAACCCCTTGAGTTCCACCAGTCGATTTTCGTTGCAGGCATACAACAACTCCCCGATGGTCTCCACCTTCAGGCCATCCCAGAGAAGCTTGATCTTTTTGGGTCCAAAGCCCTTGATGCCGAGCATCTCCACAACGCCTGGTGGGGTCTTGTCCAGGTACTTTTGCAGGGTTTGCATGCTTCCCTTGTCCAACAATTCTCTGATCTTTCCACTGATGGCATTCCCCACCCCTTTGATGCTGCCAATCTCGGCATCTGTCATCTCCGAAAGGGGTTCTCCCAGCTTGCGCAGATTGAGATAGGCATTGGCATAGGACCGAATCTTGTAGGTGTTCTCGCCGTGAAGTTCCATGACCTTGGCGAGCTGGTTAAAGGAATTGGCAATTTCTTTGTTCGTCATGGGCGCGAAGATAGAGAAACTACACAACATCTACCAATGCAAGGGAAAGGCGGTTGCGCAGGACAGCTTTGCGGCGGGCGCTTGTGAAAATTTGACAAATGTGCTAATTTTGGCAGCGGAAATTTACTGTCACACAAAAAATTCACCTCATGAGAATCCTTGTTCCAATCTACTGTCTGATCCTCTTGTCCGCATGTGGCGGTGGCGACCAGCCTGCGCCGGCCGCATCAGCTCCTGTTGCCAGTGTGGAAGGCTACGACCTCCAAGCCATCTCTGGCAGCTCCCTGCAAAAGGCCACCAAAAAAGACGATGCGGGCGTCGTCATCGAAGAAGGCACCATGCTGAACAACCAACGCTCTGGTACCTGGACCACCTACTATCCCGCCAACAGCCGGGTCAAAAGCATGTCTACCTATGTCAATGGACTGAAAAACGGCAAGCACATCGAGATGAACGACAGGGGCCAAGTGGAGTTGGAGGCCAATTATGTCGACGATGTCCTGGACGGCCCCTGGACCAAGTACAAATTTGGCAGCCGCAAATCCAAGGAAGTCTTTTACAAAATGGGCGTCATTGACCAATTCTACCGCGAATACCACAATACCGGCAAGCTGATGAAGGACATCCAATACAAAGACGGTAAGATGCACGGATACTTCAAACAGTACGACGACAAGCAGAAACTGCTGATGGAATACCAGTATGAAAATGGTCAAAAAGTCAGCGGCGGCATTGTACAAGACGGTGGCGCAGCCGAATGATCCCACATTCTAAGAACTGGGCGCATTCTTGACAATCATTTTGGCGTAGGTTTTTTCCGACGAACCAGATCCCGGATATGGATAGATGTTGAGCAGGTGGTACTGAAGGCCACCCGTGGATTTGCTTTGCCCACACTTTCCATTGTCTTGCTCGCACATCCCCTTGGATTCCAGGGTCATGGACTCTTTTTTGTCTCCCTGGCCGACTTGCATCGAAGCGATGGCCTCTCCGGCGCGGATGCAACTGATGCCTTTGGGGCAGCGGCTTTCCTCCAGTTTTTCGAACAAAATTGTCGAGCCATTCTTGAGCATCAGTGGTTCATTCAACACCACAATCAAGGTATCTCCCAAGGCGGGCAGTTGGCTGGTGTCGATGGATTTTTTCTTGCAGGTTTGCGCCGTGACCATCAAAATGCCAGCGACAAAAAGAGTAAGGGCTTTCATCTATTGGAATTTGTTTGACGCTAAAGATAAAACATTCTCTCAACTTTCAATTGGCTTGATTTGTCGTTACCTTCAGGCCGATGATTTTCAATTCGCCTGGATTTTTGTTGTTCTTCTGTTTGTTTTTTCACCTCTATTGGTGGATCAATGAAAAGGGCCATGTCCGCTTGCGAAATCTGCTGACCATCGTGGCCAGTTATGTGTTTTATGGCTGGTGGGACTGGCGGTTTTTAGGGCTCATCATCCTGAGTTCAGCTGTGGACTTTTCGGTGGGCCTGGCCTTGGACAAGAGTCAGGAGGAGAGAGCCAGAAAGCAGCTTCTGACGGTGAGCATCTTGGTGAATTTGGGCGTACTTGGCTTTTTCAAATACTTCAACTTCTTTGTCGATTCCTTCCAGCAATTGCTGTCCGTTTTTTCCATCTCGCTGCAGTCGAGCACCTTGGACATCGTCCTGCCTGTGGGCATTTCTTTTTACACCTTTCAGACCATGAGCTACAGCTGGGATGTCTATCGGCGCAAGCTGCCCGCCTGTCGCGATCCACTGGTATTTTTTGCCTTTGTGTCCTTTTTTCCCCAATTGGTGGCAGGGCCCATCGAGCGGGCGGGGCGTTTGCTGGGACAGTTTGAGCGCCGGGCCTCCTTTGGGTATCAGCAGGCGGTCGGCGGACTGCGGCTCGTGCTGTGGGGCCTGTTCAAAAAAGTGGTCTTGGCCGATAATTTTGGACTGCTGGCCGATCAACTTTTTGACCAAGCTGGACAAGGATCGGCAGTCTGGGCGGCGGCCTTCTTTTTCAGCATTCAAATCTACGCCGACTTTTCTGGCTATTCCGACATGGCCATCGGCTGTGCGCGTTTGCTGGGCATTGAGCTGGTGCAGAATTTTCGGACTCCTTATTTTGCCACTTCCCTGTCGGATTATTGGCGCCGCTGGCACATCTCGCTCTCTGAGTGGTTTCGGGATTATGTCTACATTCCCTTGGGTGGCAACCGGGGCAGCCGTTGGCAAGTGGCCCGCAACCTGATGCTGACATTTGTCTTGTCGGGCCTGTGGCACGGGGCTCAAATCACCTTTGTCTTGTGGGGGGCCTTGCACGGAGTTTTTCTGATTTTGGAAAAAAGAATTCCCCTCTCCCCTCCCCTTTGGCTGCGCTGGATGCTGCTGTATGTATTGGTGGTATTATTGTGGCTTCCCTTTCGGGCCGAGGACAGCGAACAGCTTTGGCAGCTCTGCCAATTGTTGTGGCAAGTGGAGGGATATGAATTGTCGCCACTTTGGATGTTGATCGAATCTTTTTCCGTGCCCAGATTCACTTGTTTACTCGCCATTTTGGGCCTTTTTACCGCTGTAGAATACCAAATGCAACGCTTGGATTTTGCAGATTGGATCGGGCGACAAGCGACCGGATGGCGTTGGGGAGCATATTATCTCTTGGCAACGGGCATTTTGCTGATGGGTAACTTTGAGGTCAAACCCCAATTCATTTATTTTCAGTTTTGAGTGCTGTAAAAAAATTTTATCGAAACATTGCGCTGTTCTCCCTTCCGGTCCTGCTGTTGCTGCTGGTCTGGCCCATGGATTCGCGTCAACAATTCCAAGGTCTGTCGGGCGATTGTTTTGGGCATGGATTGTGGATTCACGACCGATTGTCCGATCCGTCCAACAAGCAAGACATTGTCTTCATCGGCTCGTCGCGCACCCTCAATGGAGTCGATGACAGTTTGATCCAAGCCGAGCTTCCAAATGGTGACCAACAAGTACTCAATTTGGGGTATTGCCGACTGGGGCGAAACATCAGTTCTGTGTTGTTGAAAAAAACGCCGCAGGCGGGCAGCATCAAACAGCTGGTTCTGGAAGTTCGGGAAGACGAAGACCGCTACAGCCATCCGGTTTTTCCCTACATGGCTTCGACCAAAGAGGTATGCCTGGCCAATCCATTTTTCAACCCAGACCTCTTTTCTGATTGCTGGACCCACTTTGTCTACAAATTGGAATTGACCCAGGATCAATTGTACGACCAACAACCTCTACCACCCTTGTCGACAGCCACATTTGGCCAGGCCCGCCAGTTGGATACCATGCCCCTGGCCCAACTTGAGCAGGCCGTTTCCCAGCGACGCACCCACAAAGTCTCTGGCTGGCAACGAGATTTCTACCTGAACTTTCCCCGCTCTTATTTGCAGCACATCCACCAGATTTGCCAAGACAACAACATTCAACTAAGCTTCCTCTACCTACCCGCCTTCGGCAATGCCAGCGCACTGCCCAAAGAAGCCAATACCTATCAAGAGTACGGAGACCTTTGGCTCCCCCCTGCTGCGCTATTCGAAGAACCCACCCACTGGTACGACGATCAACACCTCAACCAAACAGGAGCCAACAAACTGTCCCAATGGCTGAGCCAACGCCTGCAACAATGAGGGATTAGGATGGGAAGTCGTCCGGCAGTTGGGTCACATCTTCATTGACACTCAATTTGGCGATGATGTCTTTTCGATCGGGATATTTTGCCATCAAATCAGCAGCCAAGCCAGCTTCAAAGGCCGACGGATGAAAGCCCGGTGCCAGGGTGCAACCAAAGAGTGCATAGCGCCCCCCTTCTGACAAACACCCTCCTTGCCAAACCCCTGCTGGCACTTTGTACTGAATGTGATGACCTGCCCGAAAATCTGTTCCCAGCACCACCTCCTCTGAGCGACCATCCTCATACAATAAATAGAGATGCAATGGATCGCCTTGGTAAAAATGCCAAATCTCGTCTTGGGCCAGTCGGTGAAAACAAGAAAGGCTTTGCGGCTCGTGGCAGTACATGCCGATCATGGCGGTGCCCACGGCCCAACCAGGTGCCCATTCTTCCTCCGAGCGGTAGGTCTGCCGAAAAAATGTGCCTTCCACGGGCAGTACCTCAAAGTCAAAGTGTTGGTAGACCAATCGCGCCTCGGGATGCATGCGATCGAGTTGTTGGGAGTCCAGCAAAGTAATGGTATTTTTTGTCAAACGAAATGAAGTGTCGAGTCCACAGCCAAAAGTATGGCATTCTCCGCACTTGACGATGAGAAGAGTTCAGAAAAAAAGTACGCAGAGCAACGTCTTACAACAGCAAGACATCCCCTGCGCATGTATCAAATCACTATTGAATCAGTTACAAATTTGAAAAAGGCACATTACTGCCTGGAAAGATGTTGCAAATGAGGCAGCATCCGCTTCGTTGATTTCTTGAGCGTTTTGTGGATGATGCTGGCTTGCAATGAGCCATGATTTTCGTTCGCTCTTACGCAATATAAGGGTCTGCAGGAGGGATCAGGCAGGGGGATAATCGCAAAGATTGCCAGCGTGTCAATATATGTTGTCAGCGTGTTGGTCTGTCTGTTGCTTGGACGGTGTTTTGTTAGAAATCAATCTCCGAAAGAAATTCCCAGCTTGCGAGCAGTGTCGATGAGGTAATGATCTTTGTCTACGTGATTGTATTCTGCCACTGCCTGCTTTAGGCTCACACTGTTCAATCGATTGTTGCGATAGGCCACCATCCTTCCAAATTCTCTGGCCACCACCATGTCAAAGGCTTTGACGCCCATGGACGAGGCCAGGATGCGATCGAAAGCGACGGGCGTTCCGCCTCTTTGGGTATGTCCCAAGATGGTGGTTCGCACTTGGGCCGGGCAATTGCCCTCGATCAGCTTGGCCTTGAGGTAGTTGCCAATGCCTCCAAGCTTGATGTGTTCGTCACCAACTTCCGCAGACTTCTTGCCTACTACATCACCATCGACGGCTTTGGCACCCTCTGCAATGACCACGTTGACAAAACCCTTGCCCTTGTGATACCGCTTTTTGATTCTTTGCATGATCTTTTCGATGTGAAAGGGAATTTCGGGCAGCAGACAAATCTCGGCACCGCCCGCGATGGCAGTATGCAGGGCAATCCAGCCGGCATCGCGCCCCATGACTTCCATGATCATCACCCGGTGATGGCTCTCGGCGGTGGTGACCAAGCGGTCGAAACTCTCTGTGGCAATTTGAACTGCTGTGGTGAAACCAAAGGTGAGGTCGGTAGCCGACAAATCATTGTCAATCGTTTTGGGAACGCCGATGATGTTGAGGCCCTTTTCGTACAAAGCCTGAGAAATGCGCTGGCTGCCATCGCCGCCGATGTTGACCACTGCATCGAAGCCCAATTTTTGAATTTTCCCCACCAATTCTTCGGTGCGGTTTCGGGTTGTCCAACTGCCATCTTTCTTTTGGACGGGATAATCCAGCGGGTTGCCCCGGTTGGTGGTCTTGATGATGGTGCCTCCCTTGACGTGAATGCCCGCCACTTTGCGGTTGGTCAAGCGAACAATTTCTACTGGATCTTGAAAGATGCCGTTGAAAGCCTCTACACTTCCGAAAACCTTCCAGCCTCCCTGGCTTTTGGCAGCCTTTACGATGCCTCTGATGACTGCGTTGAGGCCAGGGCAATCCCCTCCTCCGGTCAACACCAATAATTTTTTCATGGATGCAAATTTTGTACGGGCGGCAATTTAGGAAGGCTTATTGACAAATCTGCGCTTTTTCTGAAAAACCCTTGCTCGGCATTGCCCATTGCCCCAAGTCCTCCACCCATTGTTAGGTACGTCCATCGCCACCGATTGGGTATTATCTGACAATTCAGAAATTTCCACAAACAAATGCTAGGCTCAATCGTTCCCCTCTATGAAACTGTATCTGAGGTGCAAGTCGAACCGATCAATGGCCTCTAGGTATGGCTGTCTCCATGAGAAATGGACAGTATCACACGCAAAAAATCAAATCATCCTTTATGAAATCATTTCTAAGGACCCTCCTGATGTTTTCCTGCTTGTGGGGGTTTCTCGCTCCCTCCATTGCACAGCAATCTACACCATCTGATGAAAATGTCACCCTCAGCGGATTTGTCAAAGATGTTTCCAGCGGCGAAACGCTCATTGGCGTCAATGTGTACATCAAAGAAATCCAGAAAGGCACCACCACAAATGCCTACGGATTTTATTCTCTTTCCATCCCTGCCGGCAACTACAGCATCGAGTTCAGCTACCTGGGGTATGAAACCCAAACGCTCCCTCTCGAACTTGGAAGCAGCCTGACCAAGGACATAGAAATGGCCGAGGAAGCTGCGCAGTTGGAAGAAATTGTAGTGGTCGGAGAACAAGAGGACCAAAATGTGAGCAGTGTGGAAATGAGTACCAACAAGCTCAACATCCAAACCATTCAAAAGGTACCAGCTCTGTTGGGTGAGGTAGATGTGGTGCGCTCCATTCAATTGTTGCCCGGTGTCACCACCGTTGGAGAAGGAGCCACAGGATTCAATGTCAGGGGGGGAAGCATCGACCAAAACCTGATGCTATTGGACGAGGCTCCCGTTTACAATTCTTCGCACTTGTTTGGCTTTTTCTCGGTCTACAATCCGGATGCCATCAAGGATGTCAAATTGTACAAAGGAGGCATTCCGGCTCGTTATGGTGGACGTCTGTCTTCCATCCTGGATGTGCGCATGAAGGAGGGCAACAGCAAGCGATTCACTGGCTCGGGAGGGGTTGGGTTCATCTTCAGCCGCTTGGCCTTGGAAGGGCCCATCATTCCAGACAAAGCCTCCTTCATAGTCGCTGCCCGTCGTTCCTACATCGACATTTTGGCTCGTCCCTTTCTCAACGATGACTTGAGCGACACCAAGCTCAACTTTTACGATTTGACCTTGAAGACCAATTACAAAATCAGCGAAAAAGACCGCGTCTATTTGTCGGCTTATTTGGGCAGAGACAACTTTGGATTTGGCGGCGGAGCGGGCTTCAACTGGGGAAATGCCACCACGACATTGCGCTGGAATCACCTTTTCAGCGATAAATTGTTTGCCAACTTTACGGCTTACTACAGCAATTACGACTATGAACTGCAATTTGGCGACGATACAGAAAACCGCTTCGACTGGAACGCCAAGATCATCAACTACAGCCTCAAGCCCGAATTCACTTGGTTTGTCAATCCCAACAATCTCGTCACCTTTGGTGGCCAAGGAATTGTCTATGTTTTTGAACCAGGCAATGCGATAGGTGTGAGTGAAGGGGAAAGCTCAGACATCAGTCTCAGCAAAAAGTATGCATTGGAAGGTGGCTTGTTCATCGAAAACGAGCAGACTCTCAACTCTCGCTTCACCCTGCAATACGGCCTGCGCCTCTCCTACTTCAATTACACGGGCGAAGGCAATGCCTACGAATACGAGGAGGGCACACCTGGTTTGCGCCGCCTGCCCATCTCAGAAGAAAGTTTTGATCAGTGGGAAAGCATACAAACCTATCAGAACCTGGAGCCCAGGGCATCGGTCAAATTCCAGTTGGACGGCAAAAGCTCTCTCAAGTTGGGATACAACCGCATGGTCCAATACCTCCACTTGATTTCCAATACAACAGCCTCTACGCCGCTCGATGTCTGGACGCCCAGCACCAACAACATCAAGCCTCAGAAAGCCGACCAAATTGCATTGGGCTACTTCCGCAACTTCAAGAACAACACCTTTGTCACCTCAGCCGAAGTCTATTACAAAGGCATTCAGAATATGGTGGAATACATCGATGGTGCCGACCTGCTGCTCAACGAATTTCTGGAAGGAGATCTGCTGACAGGAGACGGTCGCGCTTATGGATTTGAATTGCAGATCGAAAAGAAGAAGGGACGGCTGACGGGTTGGCTGAGTTATACCCTGGCCCGGACAGAGCGCCGCATTGACGGCATCAACAAAAACGATTGGTACCCATCGCGTTTTGACCAAACCCACAACCTGAGTACCACCCTGTTTTACGATCTGAGCAAGAGATGGTCCCTGTCTGCCAACTTTGTCCTCAACTCGGGCACGCCAGCTACCTTCCCCACCAGCCGGATCGAACAACAAGGCTTCATCATCCCCCACAACTCGGATGCAGAGCGCAACAATGTTCGCATTCCCGTCTACCATCGCCTGGATGTATCCGCCACCTTAGAAGGCAAGAAAAGGGAAGGCAAACGCTGGCGCGGCAATTGGGTCTTTTCCATCTACAATTTGTACAGCCGCCGCAATCCATTTTCCATCTACTTCCAGCAGCAGGAAATCCGCCCTCCGAATGGCGACCCCATTCAAACAGAGGCCATTCGCCTGTCTGTCGTCGGAAACTTCATTCCTTCCATTGCCTACAACTTCAAATTTTAAGACCGCATGAAAAATACATTCTATTTTCTTCTCCTCCTGGCCATCCTCGGCGCCACTGCTTGTACAGATGTCATTGACGTAGACCTGCAAGAAGGCCGCAGCCAGTTGGTCGTCGATGCCTGGATCAACACCAAAGCAGAAACACAGGTCATCAAACTGCGCCGTACCAGTGGCTACCTCGACAGTGCCCCCTCTCCCATTGTGACAGGTGCCAACGTTGTCATCAGCGATACCAAAGGAGGCAGTTTTGCCTTTGCGGATGCCGACAATGATGGAGACTATACTTGGGAGCCTCCCGCTGGCGGTCGCTTCGGCAGCATCGGCGAAGATTACACCCTGACCATTGAATTGGATGGACAGACCTATGTCAGTTCCTCCACCCTGAACCAGGCCCCCATCGTCGATTCCATCACCACGGAATTCAGAGAGCCAGAGTTGGGCAATCCCGAAGGCATTTACGCTCAGTTTTTTGCGCGCGACTTGCCAGGTCTCGGAGATACTTACTGGATCAAAACTTTCAAAAACGGCGAATTCCTCAACAAGCCACAAGAAATCAACATCGCCTACGACGCCGCTTTTTCTGCGGGTGCCGAGGTCGACGGCTTGATTTTCATCCCTCCCATCCGCGAGGCCATCAATCGCTTTCCGGATACAGCTGACGATGCCACCGATGACTTCGATGTCCCCCCTTATGCCGTGGGCGATTCCATCCTGGTGGAAATCCATGCCATCACCGAAGAGGCCTTTTACTTTTTGGAACAAGCACAGACCCAGATGACTTTGGGAGACGCAGGCATCTTTGCCGAGCCCTTGGCCAACGTATCGGGCAATGTCTTCAATTCCGACTCCAACAGCGAGGAGATTGTCTTGGGCTTTTTTACAGTGGCCGATGTCAACAGCTTGGGCATTCAAGTAGAAGAATAGAGGGATACCAACGCCCGTTGTCCAACGGATGAAGTACTTTTTGCACCTAGCCTACAAGGGCACGCATTACCGGGGTTGGCAGCGCCAGCCCAAGGCCGTCAGCATCCAGCAGCGACTGGAAGAGACTTTGCAAAAAGTCTGTCGGCAACCCTTGTTGTGCAGCAGTTGCGGGCGGACAGATGCGGGCGTACATGCCAGCCAATTCTTTTGCCATTTCAAAACAGAGGCGGACCTTCCCGATCAATTGGTCGACCTGCTCAACCGACAGTTGCCAAGCGACATTCGGGTCTATGAACTCATCAATGTCGCCCCCACGGCCCATGCCCAAAACGACGCCATCCATCGCACTTATGACTACCATTGTCACTTGCAAGTCGACCCATTTCTCAGCGAGTTGAGTACGTACTGGCCTGTGGCTGAGCCCTTGTGGGCGGAGATACAAGAGGCGGTGAAGTTGCTACAAGGAGAACAAGACTTCCGGGCATTTTGCAAGCAAGCCGATTTGTACAAACACACGACTTGTCAGGTTCAAGAAGCCACTTTGTCCATCCACCCTTCTGGCCATCGGATGCGGTTTCGGATCACGGCAGATCGTTTTTTGCGGGCCATGGTCCGCTTGCTGGTGGGCAATTTATTGGAGATCGGAGCAGGGCGTTTGACTGTGACGCAATTTCGGGACAGTCTGGAACATGGCAGTCCACTTCCCCATTACAAAGCAGCCTACCCACAAGGCTTGTACCTGGCCAAAGTAGAATACCCTTATTTGCAAAGAAAGGCATCTACCGTACTGGATTGGACAAAGACAATGGAGGGATCGAATTGTGACGAGCCTGCGAACTGAGGGACACAAACTGCTTTTGAATACGCGGAAAAAACTATCTTTGCGCCGTACCAACCAAATGACAAATGACAAACCTAAAAAGCTGGATTCCCATCCCCGAGCATTCTGACTTCGGCATCCACAACCTCCCCTACGGCATCTTTTCCATCGGTCGCCAAAAAGCCCGTCCCGGCATCGCCATCGGCGACCAAATCCTGGACCTCTATGCATTGGCCCAATTGGGTCATCTGGACAAAACAGGGATCGACAAAAAGGTGTTGCGCCAATCGACGTTCAATGATTTCATTGCGCAGGGCAAGGAGGTGACGGGAAAAGTTCGGTCCAAAGTCCAACAATTGCTGTCGTCCAGCAGGTCGCCGCTCAAGAAGCAGCCCAAAGTCTTTGTCGATCGGCACAAGGCCCAGATGCACCTGCCCATTGCAGTGGGTGACTACACCGATTTTTACTCCAGCATCGAGCACGCCACCAATGTGGGCAAGATGTTTCGAGACCCCCAAAATGCCCTGCTTCCCAACTGGCGCCACATTCCAGTGGGCTATCACGGACGGGCCAGTTCCATCATCGTCAGTGGCGAGCCCGTGCGCCGCCCCATGGGTCAGGTCCTCCCCAAAGGAGCAGACAAACCCGTCTATCAAGCATCGGGACGAGTCGATTTCGAATTGGAAATGGCATTTGTGGTGGGCAAGGGCAATGCACTCGGCCAGCCCGTATCCACAGCAGAGGCCGAAGACCACATTTTTGGGATGGTTCTCTTCAACGATTGGTCGGCAAGGGACATTCAAAAGTGGGAGTATGTTCCGTTGGGGCCATTCTTGGGAAAGAGTTTTGCCTCTTCCATTTCGCCCTGGATCGTGCCATTGGAAGCCCTGGATCCGTTTCGGGTAGCAGGCCCAAGGCAGCGGCCCAAGGTATTGCCATATCTTGCCTATGAGGGGATGAAAAATTACGACATCCAGCTGGAGGTGGCCATCCAACCAGAGGGTGGAGAAGAGACGGTGGTCAGCAAGTCCAACTATCGCTACATGTATTGGAACATGGCTCAACAACTGGCTCATCACACTGTCAATGGCTGCAATTTGAGGGTTGGTGACATGATGGCGTCGGGTACCATCAGTGGAAAAAAGAAGAATTCCTATGGTTCCATGCTCGAACTGGCCTGGGCGGGTACCAAGCCTGTGAAGCTCAAAGACGGCAGCACGCGGGTATTCATTCAGGACAAGGACAGTGTGATCATGCGCGGATTTGCAGAAAAAGATGGCATCCGGGTGGGCTTTGGCGAAGTTCGCTCACAGGTGATTTCTTGATCAATATAGATATTTTGTACTGATCTAGGTTGATGTTGAGCAAAATTGGGACGACGGCCAACGAAAATCATGGCAAGAGTCCCAACTTATTTTTATTTTCGTGTAAGGGTTTGACAAAAGCCCTGACAGAAACAAAGACTTCCAGACAGATGGAGCAACTATCAAAGAGACAGGCGGAGAATATTTACCACCAACAACTTTGGGTGCATTTGGACGATGAGCAAAAAGTCCAGCTGCAATTGTTTCAGCGTTGCCTTTGTATGCCATTTCGCGAATTTCATACAGCATTGGAAAATTTGTTGAAAAGAAAAATCCACTTGATGGAATTTGGCGAGTTGAATAAGCTCACCGACGAATACCTCCGCCACTATCCACAGCCCGAATGGAACCACGTTCAGACCCAACTTGAGAAAGCCAAGCTCCAGCGTTCCTGATCTAAAAAACAAGGTACATACAAAGATTCATCCCCCGTCTGCACATTTTTTCTTCTCCCCATTATTGGTTTTTGGCATTTTTTGCACGGTTTTTGCCTTTCTAGAATTGACCGATTGAAACTGTCCCATCTCATCCCCCCTCTTTCGCGACAGCTCGAACCCATCACAAGCGTTCGCATCCGTCTTTCCCCCACCCACAAGTTGCATCCACTAACAATAAAATAATACAACCATGAAAGAAATGCCAAAGAAAAAACTGAAAGACCTAGACATCAAGAAGGTTGATTCCAAGAAAACCGAATGCCTAAAGGGAGGATACTTCTGCTGCTATCGCCCAGGAGGCTAAGAGTCCAAAAATATACATGTGGTACTCTGGCACGATTCAGGTACTACAATAACCCAAAACTGGCTTTCAGCACCAATCGAACAGGTGGGATGAAAGCCAGTTACATGTTTTACTACACAGGCCATGCCTTGAAAAAGGATCGAAGCAAATTAGTTTCTAGTATGTATGGCAAGCAACTAAGAGCATTTTTTGTACTGACAGCAGGGCTGTTCATCTTGTCAACCTGCCCCATCACAGAGGCATTGGCCAACTGCATGGACAGCATCCAACTGACAAATGTAAGTGACCCATCGGAGCTTGCCTGGCTCAAGGTAGAGAAAGGAGAGCATTTGATTTGGTTGCAAGACGACTACCAACGAGCGAGGACTTATTTTCAGGAGGCTCTCGACTACGGACAGAAAAAGGGGCAAATTGAATTGGTACAAAAGGCCCGCCTCGGGCTGGCAAGTGCGCTGCTCTCCGAGGGCAAATACCAACAATCCATAGACATCTTGCAGGAGATCATCCCCGATCTACCATCCGACAGCAAGCTGCTGGCACAGGCCTACAACATCTTGGGGTCCAACAGGGTCAAACTCAGCAAATACGCCAAGGCCTACGATGTGCAGCTCCAGGCACTGAATATTTTCCAGGAAGAAAACGACGAGTTCAACATTGCCAATACATGCTTTGGAATCGGCACCAATTTCTTTTACCAAGGCCAGTACAAATTGGCACTCGAAAAATACACCACGGCCCTTGACATCTGGCAAAAACAAGACTGCCCCAAAGGCATCTATCGCGCCTACCGCGCCATGGGCGGCTGCTATGGCTATCTCAAACAACTCGATCAGGCATTTAACTACACCCAAAAATCATTGGAAATTGCCTTTCAGCTCAACAACAAGTCCGACATTGGCTGGACCCTGCTCAACATGGGGGCCACTTTGCACGACATGGGCAAGATCGACAAGGCACTGAAAAACTTCAAAGCCGCACACAAACTGGCCATGCAGAGCGAACAGATTCCCTTGCAGTGCTATGCATTGGAAGGCATCACAGTGATCTACAAAGAGCAAAAAAAATACAAAGAAGCCCTAGAGGCATTGGACGAAAGTTTTGCCATTGCCAGCAAAAACAATGACAGAAGTACCATCAGCGGCTTTTACAAATTGTATGCAGAGATTTATTTCCAACTCGAAGATTTTTCGGCCTACAAAGACAACATCGATCGACACCTCGCTCTCAAAGATTCCATTTTTCACGATGAATTGGCCAACAGCTTGGGCTCGCTTCAAAAGAATTTTGAAATCCAGGAACTCGAACGCAAAAAAGAAATTGAGCTGCTCAAAAAAGACAGTCAGATTTCATACATGAAGCTGTACATCTGGCTGAGTGTCATCGCAGGCATTGTCTTGGCAGTACTTCTGTTCATCGCCCTGCTCCGCTATCGCAACAGGCACATCCGGGAAATGAACGAAATGTTGCGAACCAAAAACGAGCAGATCATCCGGCAAAACGAACAGCTGACCGCCTCCAACAAAGACCTTCGCCAATACGCCTACATCATTTCTCACGACCTCAAGGAACCTCTGCGCAACATCAGTAGTTTCACGACCCTACTCAAGCGCCGTCTGCCCACCTATCGAGACCCATCCATCGACGAATTCATGGGCTTCATTACCAAGGGTGTCCAACAAATGAATACCTTGCTCACAGATCTGATCGAGTACTCCAGAATCAACCGATCCCTGGAAAAAATCCAATACATCAGTACTGAGGAAGTCGTCCAGGAGGTGGTGGAAAGTCTGACGTACAAGATCAAAGAAGTAGATGCCAAGGTGGCTTACAAAGCATTGCCAGAAATCTATTTCAACAAAACCCACTTTACACAAGTCATCCAAAACCTGGTGAGCAATGCCCTCAAATTCAGAGGAGAACGCAAACCTGAAATAGTCATCAGCTGCGAACAAAGACCAACAGAACACATCTTCCAAGTCAAAGACAATGGCATTGGCATTGAAGCAGAATATTTTGACAAAATATTTGTCGTCTTCCAACGACTCCACAACCGCGGCCAGTACAAGGGATCGGGCATCGGCCTGTCAACCTGCAAAAAGATCATCGGAGAATACGGCGGCAAGATTTGGGTCGAATCTCAGCCGGGAGAAGGGACAAGCTTTTTCTTCAGCATTCCCATCAGCTCTCCCAAACGCCTGTACGATGCCCAGCAAGACTCTTCCAAACAAGCTGCCGAAGACGCCATGTTGACTTCTTCCAATTAGTCTTCTTTCATCACCCCAAAGCGATACATTGTTGCCGAGCGATAGGTTTGGCCTGGTTCCAAAATCACGGACGGAAAATTTTCCTGATTGGGCGAGTCGGGGAAATGCTGTGTCTCCAAGCAAAAACCAAATCGCCGCTCATAGGCCTTTCCACTTTTTCCCGTAAACGTCCCATCCAGAAAATTGCCCGTGTACAACTGAACACCTGGCTCGGTGGTTAGCACTTCCAATTGGCGCCCCGATTCCCGCTCGTAGGCGGTAGCGGCCAAGGTCATGCCATCGGTCGCATTGCGGAGAACAAAATTGTGATCGTATCCATTGCCCCTTTTGATTTGCTCATCCCCCGGCGCGTTGATCCTCGCTCCGATGGCCACAGGCGTCCGAAAGTCAAGAGCAGTATTCTCGACAGGCTCCACTGTGCCCAGGGGGATCAGGGTCGCATCTACGGGTGTGTAGGAATCTGCCTCGATCTGCAACTCGTGGCCCAGGATGTTGCCATTGCCCTCGCCTTTGAGGTTGAAATAAGCGTGATTGGTGCAGTTGACAATCGTCGTCTGATCAGTGGTGGCTTCGTATTCCATCAGCAAAGCATTGTCGTTGGTCAGGGTGTAGCGCAGTTTGACCGTCAGATTGCCGGGAAAGCCCTCTTCCCCATCGGGACTCAGTCCACTCAACTCTATGGACATGGGGATGGTGTCGGACAGGATGCGGCTGCTCCACAATGTTTTGTCAAAGCCTTTCAAGCCACCGTGCAAATTGTTGGGTGGGTTGTTGATTGCCAGCTCGTATTCTTGCTCGCCGATGCGAAAGCGACCCTTGGCGATCCGGTTGGCGTATCGGCCGACCCAAGCACCGAAATTGGGATGGGGCTGAAGGTAGTCTTCCAACTTGTCGAATCCCAAAACCACATCTGCCATCTCTCCCTTTCGATCTGGTACCTCCATGCGGGTGATGATGCCACCATAATCGATGATGTCAACCAACATTCCATTGGCATTGCGCAATCTGTAGAGGTGGGCGGGTCCATCGGGGGTATTCCCAAAAGATTTTTTTTCCATTGTGTGATTCACAGGCGTTGATTTGTTCTCTTGGCTGGTCTCTGTCTCCGATTGGCAAGCAACGACCAACAGGGCGATGGGCAGATAAAGCAAAAGTTGTTTCATATGACATTCGTTTGCACAAAAAGTGAAAGGCGAAAGTACGGATAATACAGAATGGAAAAAATTTCTGTCTGGACAAATTGGGAGAGAAAGGAAAGGAAAAGGTGACAAGCTCTCAGCCAACCAAAATTGTCATTCCAAGAGCTTGTCGTTCCAACAAGAGAGCGTAAATACTGCCTCTTCATAAAGCAGCATGATCATATCGGCTTGTAAGTTCCGATTTTCACAGCGGCAATCTATCCTCATTTTCCGTGATTTTCACCCCCCCATTTCGCAGATTTCTGCGCTTTTCCACCTCTTGTCCTTGTAAACCACCAAAGTTGTCACGGAAAACCCGTAGACAAAAAAACCCATTTTTCGAGGATTGAGAAGCGCCATTTTTCTCTTGAAATTTGCTTCAGCAAAAGAGAGACGTTACATGCCTGCACCCAAAAAAGCAAAGGGATTTTCCCTGCACATTGGTATCGATAGAGTGGACAATTCTTTTTACAGCAAAAGACTGACAAGGCTTACAAGTGCTGAAAATGACGCCAGAGCAATGGCAAAAATTGCCTCTGACAACCGCTACGAGAAAATAGAAATGCTACTGAGTGATCAAGCAACTCGTGAAGCTGTACAGCAGACGATTCAAGACTACATTCGGGACTTGCAAAGTGGAGACATGTTCTTTCTTACTTACTCCGGACACGGAGCCCGCGTGCCAGATTTGAACAAGGACGAGGCAAATGGAAAAGACGAAACCTTCTGCCTCTACGACGGTCTGTTGATCGATGACGAATTGAGTGAATGGATGAGCCCTCTGCGCGATGGCGTGCGCATACTTGTCATTGCGGATTGCTGCTACAGTGGCGGAATCATCGAGGATTTGTCCAAGACATTCAAAAGCAGAACCAATCAAAACAAAAAGAACAATACAAAACAAAGTACAGTACAGTTCATCGGCTTTTCATCTGCCCAGAACTACCAACTGGCCAGCAGCAAAGGAAAGCACGGAACCTTTACCGCACACTTAATTGAAATCTATGAAAGAACCAAAGGGGAAATTACTTACGGGACATTGTTTGCACAGATCACAAGACAAATGATTCCCGCACAAAAACCGACATATGAATATGTGCACGACAAGATGGAAGAAGATCGTGTATTCCGGATCTAAAGCTATCCATGCCTCAGCAACCAGATTTTATTTCCATAATCTTTCAAAACGAAAATCCATATGTCAAATCAAACCCCTGAATTCAGGCTTTTTAAGAGAACAACTACCTCCTACAGACTTCACCTCGTCCTCCCGCTGGGTACCAAGGACGTAGCCATTGATGGACTGCAGGAAGCCCCTCAAGACGAAGACGAACAATTCTACCGAAGAGTGGTCATGAGAGTGGGAGAAAACGTGGTACAAAACGACCGAATCACAAGAGACTACGATCTGGGTGTGATCGGCGTGGAAGACCAAAACAGAATGATCGAAGTGACTGTTTTTAGCGAAAATGGCATCAAAGAAACGGGAGAAATCGCAATTGCAGATGCTGAGCAGGAACCACGAACCGGCAACGGCTCGTAAACAACGGAACTCCCGCTTTGTCATTCTCCGACCCACAAAGCGGGAATTTTTTATTATTCCTGCCTTCTTATGCTCCTCTTCTTTGATGGTAAAAAAAATGTTAATACCTTCAGGTATCACAGTTGATCAGCAGTATATAGCAAGACTAAGACAGAGACTTTCCTCATCCACTGACAGCCATTTTCCCGGCAAAAAGGGAGCGAAAGTTCATCGATAATATCGTCAAGACAGACGCTCATTGCTGATGGAGATAATTTCATTGTTTTTCCGAATGTCAGGTTTATTCAAAAAAGAGGTATTTCCTCCTCATTGGAGGGGTGCATAAACTCGCATGTCATGAATAATAAACTGCTCCTTTCGATGCTCGTCTGTTTCCTGGTATTTTCCAACAACATCCTCGGACAGTCAAGCCAAGCGAATCAAAATCACATCCTACAGCAAATTGATTCTTTAAATGATTGCGCCTACTTTCAAAAAGGTACCGATGCCGTCAAGGCCTACCAATGCGCACAGGCTGCCTACCGTCTGGCACTCTCCCACGAGTACCTCAAAGGCCAAGCCTATGGTCTGACCGAAATCAGCCGATACCACAAAAACAAAAGACAATTCGAACAGGCCATCGACACCATGAGTAGAAGCATGGCCATCCGATTGACAATGGGCAATCCATCCATCATTGCCAGCGGATACACCAACATGGGCCTCATCCACGCCGCCAAGGGAGACTACGAACGCGCCCTTCTCTCCTACGACAACAGCCTGCAATACGCCAACAAATTGGCCAAAGTCCCCCAGCGCACCCTGGCAATGACGTACAACAACATTGGCAATGCCCACAAACGATTGCAACGATACGACGATGCCATCCGATATTATGACAAAAGCCTGGACATCCACCTGGCCCGTGGAGATACGGTGAACATGGCGAGCTCCAACATGAGCAAGGCCACCCTCTACCAGGAAATCGGAAAGGTGGATCGCGCAATGGAAATCTACAAGCAATGCCTGTCCATTTTTCGCCAAAACAACAAACACAAAAACACAGCAGATGTTCTATTCAACCTAGGAGGCATCGAATTGCACAAAGGCAATCCCGATGCAGCCCTCAACTACCTGGAACAATGCTACCAACTCTACCAGCAACACCACTTCGAACACCAGCTGCACGGATTGTACAACAACCTCGGACTGCTCTATCGATTGAAAAAGGACCACGCAAAGGCCAAAATCTATCTGGAAGAAAGTTTGGAACACAGTCGCAAAACCGGCGCACACTTGCAAGAGGTGGAAACGATGGTCAACCTGGCCATGATCGATCAGGACCAAGGAAAAAAGGAGGCGGCCCGCCAAAAGTATGAAGTCAGTCTGAAGAAGGCCCAAGAACTGGCGCCCTTCACTGCCATGAACATCAACCAGCGACTCGGCCAACTCGCAGCCAGTCAGCAAAACTACACGGAGGCATACCGCTTCCAAAAATCCTCCGATTCCATTCAGAACAACTACGTGGCAAGCCTCATCAACATCAACCGATTGGAGGAACAGCTGGCTCAGCAAAAAATCCAAGAACAAGCCCTGGCCAATGCCCAACTGAGCAGCCACAACAAAAGTCTACTCATCGGTGGGTTGATTGCCCTGATCTGTGGATTGGTGGCCTTCTTTTGGATTCATCGCCGCAATCAAATGCTTCAATACCAAAAAGAGATTGCCCAACGAGACAAAGCCATTGCCGAACAAGAGGTTCTCTCCCGCCAAGAACGAGTGGAGATCCTGCTCAAAGAAAAAGAGGTGGAGGCCCTCAGTTCCATGATAGAGGGAGAGGAAAATGAAAGAGAACGCATTGCTCGTGACTTGCACGACCGACTCGGCAGCCTCCTGTCGGTCACCATCATGCAATTCAGAACCATCGTAGATTATTTGCCCGAAAGCTTCGATCAGGAAGAGACCGTCGGTAGAGTTAACAGCCTGCTGGAAGAGACCTGTGAGGAAGTCCGGCGCATCGCCCAAAACATGAGCTCTGGTTTTTTGACCAAATTTGGCCTCAAACCTGCTCTCAACAAACTGGTCAATACCATCAACGATACCGACCAAATCAAAGCCAACCTCATTTTGCATGGACTCGACGATCGACTGAAACCCAATTTTGAGATAGATGTCTACCGAGTGGTACAAGAACTGACCAGCAATGCCCTCCGACACGCCCAGGCCGAGGAGTTGGAATTGCAATTGATCAAAAATGACCAAATCCTCAACATCATGATTGAAGACAATGGCTGTGGATTTGACAAGGGACAACTGCTGGAACTCGAAGGAATGGGACTCAAAAATGTGGAGGCGCGCATCAAACGCCTGAATGGCCAATACAACATCGACTCTGTACAAGGCAGGGGAACCATCGTCTCCATTGACATTCCGGTTTGAACAGGCCAACTTCCCGTTGAAAACTGCGTTATTCCAACATCCGCCAAGCAAGTAAACCCAAATAAACACCCATAATCAACTACCAAATAATGATCAAGATTCTCGTGGCTGACGACCACCAAATTGTCATCGATGGCATCCACTCCATACTGGAAACAGAAACAGAAATCGAGGTGGTTGCCACGGCACACAATGGCTTGGAGGTACTGCAAATCCTGGAAAATACAGAAATCGACGTCGCCATACTCGACATCAATATGCCGCAGAAAAACGGATTGCAAACCACCCAACTCCTCAAAGAACGCCACCCCAACATCAAGGTATTGATCCTGACCATGTACAAGGAAGAGGAGAAAGTTCTCGAACTGTTTGAGGCAGGCGCCAAGGGCTACATCCTCAAAGATCGCGGCAAGGAAGAACTGGTGACGGCTGTCAAAAAAGTACAAAAAGGCGACATCTACTTTGGGGAGGACATTTCCAAAATATTGGTCCAAGCCTTGAGTCACGAAAGAAAGGCCCCCAAATCTCCGGAAGAACCCAAGCTGACTCGACGAGAGATCGAGATTTTGAAATTGCTCGCCGATGGACTCACCACTGCCGAGATTGCCAAACAACTTTTCATCTCCCCCACTACGGTAGAAACCCACCGACGAAATCTATTGTCCAAATTGGGTGTCAAAAACACGCCCCTGCTGGTTCGCTATGCAGTGGAAAAAGGCATCGTGAGCGACAAGTAAGCCTCCACCGAAGGCCTTCCTTTTGTTCACGCCTCTTCTTCTGGCAAGGGGACATTGCGAACGAACGCATTTTCAAAGCAAATGATGGAATTGGTGCCCTCCACTCCCTCAATGGGATGGATTTTTTCGTAGATGATGTCCCGCAAATGCCGATTGTTCAAAGCGTATATCTTGACCAGGAGTGCATAGCGGCCCGAGATGTTGACACATTCCACAATTTCGGGAATCTTTTCCAACTCCATCTCCACCATTCGATGGTTTTTGGCGTTGGTCAGCATGATCTGGGTGTAGGCAGACGCCTGGTAGCCCAACTTCCAGGGATCAAGCTGAAAACTGGCCTTGTCCACGATGCCTGCCTCCCGCAATTTGCGAATGCGCTGATGGATCAAGGTATTGGAAACGCGCAGCTTTTTGGCCAGTTGCACAAAAGGCAGCCGGGCGTCCAATGTCAATTCTTTCAAAATGAGCCTGTCGATGGCGTCCAATTGATTTTTTTCCATTCCAAATGACTTTTTCTTTCCATAGGATGACGCTGTAAAGGCCCCAAAATACCAAAACTGACTCAGTCAATCAACAATCAAAGCAAAGTAACCGCGAGGAGCATATTTTTGTGTCAAAATAAAACCCACAGGAATATGACTCTAACAGCCATTTTATCCGTTAGCCTCATTCTCTTTTCTGTGATCGACATCATCGGGAACGTCCCAGTTCTGGTCAACATGAAGAGAGAAGGCATGCCAATCAATCCAGCCATTGCCACGGGCAGTGCCGCATTGATCATGATCAGTTTTCTATTTTTTGGAACCGCCATTCTGGCTGCCTTTGGGATCGATGTGCCTTCCTTTGCCCTGGCGGGTGCCCTCATCCTATTTTTCATTGGGCTGGAAATGATTCTTGGCATTCGCTTTTTTCGGGATCAGCAAGAGTCCGGTGGCGCGGGCAGCATTGTCCCCGTCGCATTTCCCTTGTTGGCGGGAGCCGGGACACTCACCACCATCCTATCACTCAAAGCGGAGTACGACAGCATCAGCATTTTGATTGGAATTGGGATCAATTTGTTGATCGTCTTTGCGGTCCTCAAATCCACCGACTGGATTTCGCGCAAGCTGTCGCCCCAAGTCATTGTGACCTTGCGCAAGTTCTTCGGCATCATATTGATTGCCATTGCCATTCAGATGTTTCGGGATTATGTTTGAATTCTCCAAATGTGCAATCTGCCCCCTGAGAAATGAAAAAGATGACTGTAGGTTGATCAGCTTTATGGACCACTACTTTTCCTCAATGCCCAATAGCTCTTTAAATGAATTGATGTCGAGGATGCTGACTGATGGAAATTCAATGTCATGTAAAATGGTGACACATAATCCGTATCCAATACAATTTTCAAAAGGGAAGAGATTTGAGCGGCTGGCAAAAACGACTTATGCTGTATACAATTCTTGGCTGTTCAATCTTTGTATGGCGTTCTCAAATGGGAATTGAGTAGATCGTCCATGTCGTCATTGGATAGATTTTTTTCTTTCCAAACCTTGCTGGTCTGCCTATCCAATTTGTCAGACAAATAATTGATTATCAGTTTTCTAATCTCAACGATGTCCTTCTCTTCCAAATCTCTGGAAAACAATTTGAGAAGTTCTAACTGTACATTCGACAATGGATATTTACCTGACTCCATGATTTTTTCTATTTGCGAGGGATTGATCCCAGGAAGTAATATATGAAAATCTGAGGAGACTTTCTCGATTTGTCCTCCTCGCCAGTTTTTCATGATGGGAGAAATGCAAATGTGGATGCTACATGTATCAATTCACCAACACCTTCCTGATGCCCTCGGGGGGGATGGGGCAATTGTCCGGGTCTGTTTTTGTTCTGTTGGCAGCCACCAAGTCGTAGATGCTGTTGCCAAGATATGGGGCAAGCCGATGCCCGAAGTTCAACAGAGCATAGCCTTTTGTCATCTTGGCCAAGACCCAAAGTACAGCGGAGGCCTTGATTCTGATGAAGGCACCCTCCTCTCGCTTTTCAACGACAATGATCGAATCGACCGCTGCCAAATCGGGATGGTCGGCCAATACTTGTTGAAAGCGATCGCTTTGGATCTTGCAAATTCTCATTTCGCTGGGCAGGGCAAATTTGGAAATGAACTGCAAAAACCGATTGCACATCAAACACTCTCCATCGTAATACACGATGAACTCATTTTTCTTTTTGGCTCCCATCGACTCCTTGCTATTGGCCAGAAATGAAGTCGAAAAAATGGAAGTGATGTGGCCTTCGCCAAACGGACTGAACAACAAAAAGATTCCAACCGTAATGATCTGAAAATGAAAATTCGGCCCCACCGACAGCAAAATCCCCGCATGCAAGCCGATCAACAACAACCCCCAAATCTTGTGCAATTGAGGCTTGAAAATGATGTAAATCGAAAAGAGCTCGACGCAGTATCCGACGATCAAAAGAAGCGAAAATACAAAGGAAGAATTGTCCAATACGAAAGAACTGAAAAAGTACTCTTTGCTGTGGGCAAATGAGGTTTTACTCAGGTTTTGCGCCATGCTATCCGGAGACAAGGCAGAATTCAATCCCGCCAATTCCTGATCAAGAATGCCGTAAAACTTGAAAAACCCAGAGGTGAAATAGCTCAGTAAGACCAGGGTTTGTATCCCGAAAATCACCTTTAGATACTCTGCCTTTGCAGCGTCCGTTTGGTCTTCGTTGGGCAAAAAAATGAGTAAAAACAAACTCAGCATCATCATGTGCGTAACATGATCGATCTTGCCAAAAGAAGAGATCAAAGACACATAAAAAAACATGGACAAAAACACAGCAACCCGCACCAACCTGGACTTGTCCCACCAGACGACACCCAAAAAAGAACACGTCAAAAAGGACAACAAAATGATCTGTACACAAGTCTCCCAATACTCGACAGGCAGAAAACCCACACTCCAAATGGGCGCAAACAACCTTGCAGAATCCAGGATGGAATTCCACTCGGGAAACTGACTCGGAGAAGCAAAAACCTGAATGGAGGTCACCAAAGTGATGAAGTAAAAAATGTGGATCAGCAGCTTGCTCCTCTTTTGTCTTTCCGCCAGGTCATGGGTCAAAAAAGACCTTCCATTGATGATGGTGCTTTGCCAAAATGTTTTTACAAGAGTACCAATCATTTCAATTTTTTTAAGACTGTCATCTGGTAATCATCGTGCTTGACTGCCTGGATGTAGTCGCCCGACAGCTTGACCAAAAATACAGAATCTCCCATGGACACAAATTCTGAATAGTCGACAGAACCCAGGGAGTTGGTCTTTTCAAATTGGCTTCCCAACAGATTGACCTGGCGCTTGAATCCTTTTCGCCGCAAGGCATCCAAGTGTGAATTTTGGTGAAGCAAAAACTTCTCCTCTCCATCTCCTCGGTAAATCAACAGGTCGTAGGCAGAAAAATCATTGGGAATTTTGGAATACAGCTTGAAGGAAAAAAATGGGAAAAATTCTCCTTTCAGAATGCCGACAATGGGCAGAGCTGCAATGACAAAATACAGAAGGATGAAAGCGGGTATGAAGTAATATGTAAAATTTTTGTTCATGTATCCAATGTCACCTATTTCCAACCAATCTCTCGAATGATGGTCAGAGCAGCTTGGTTGTTGGAGCCCAAAGCTTCCAGTGGCATGTTCTCTGCCTCGAAGGAATCCCAGGCTGGGAGGCCCGCCGGAGTCGGAGCCTGTGGGTTGGCCGGATACGTATGGTCAGATGCCGCCAATTGCGTCTGTGTTTGGGCAGATGACAGAAAGTGCATCAGTCGAACGGCATTTCCTACGTTGGGCGCATGCTGTGCCAAGGCCATCCCACGGATGTTAACGGGGACTTTGCCTTCGCTGTTTCGCAAAAAGGCCCAACCAATGTTCGCATTCTTGTTGTCACTCAAGTAGGCCGCCAATTCGTGACTGGCCACCAAAGCCACATCTCCCTTGCCATCGCGCAGCGCATCCAACTGTTCGCGATCCCCGCCCTGGGCAGGCCGCGCCAAGTTGTTGACAATCCCAGCCAACCAGGCACCTGCCTTTTCCGCTCCCTCTCTGGCCACCATGGAAGACAACAACGACTGCTTGTTGGCAGCACCAGACGATCCCATCAACACCCGTCCCTTCCATTCGGCCTGCGTCAACTGCTCAAAGGTCTGCACACTCCCCTCCCTCACCCGATCCTTGGCATAGGCCATGACCATGGCGTATTTGCCAATGGCCGACCAGTGGTTGGAATAGTCGCGATAATCACTGGGAATGTTGCTCGCAATGGTCTGATCCGTCAATGGCATAACAATCCCCATGTAGATGGACTTCCACAGCAGACTGACATCATCGGTGATGAGCACATCCGCAGGACTGCTTTCGCCCCGATTGAGAATGATGTTGAGCAATTTTTCTCCATTTGGCTCCACCACCACTTCAAAATTGACCTTGAGCTGATCCTGGAAGGCTTCGAAAATCTTTCGATCAGCTTCCGTAAATCGCTGGGTGTAGATGTTGACTTGCTTGCCAAAGTCCCGATAATTGACATTTCCCTTCTGCTTGACCAAGGGAGCGGGTATGTTAGAGGGCTCGGCCACCTCCTCTGAAGTCGATGGCTGGGAAGAGGTTTGGCCGTCGCCACCAGGCTGACAATTCATCAATGACAGCAGGCAGACCAGCACAAGCAAGGCGGTCGATAGGAACGAAAAGCGCTTCATAAGAAGTTTTTTAGATCAACAAAAAGTGTAGGCTGTTTGACAATGCAAGAAATGGAAAATTACTGAAAATCCGCCATTCTCTCAAAATCCCTTTTGAAAAACAGATCGATGAGCCTCCAACTTGGTAAAATTGAACGATTTACCCTATTTTTGTAGCATTGCCGGAAAACGGCCCAATCTCACTTAATCACAGAAGCGATGAATAACAAGAAGTTTGATCTGCGCTACGGAATTGTCATCATCATGATCCTACTGGCTGCCCTGAGCCGCCTGATGCCCCATCCACCCAACTTCACCCCAGTGACAGGCATGGCCCTTTTTGGAGCGGCCTACCTCAATCGGCGTTGGCTGGCATTGGTCATTCCCCTCGTAGCCCTGTGGATCAGCAACCTCATCCTGGACAATACGGTGTATGCACAATACTATGATGGCTTTGTTTGGTTCAGCCCCTTTACGATCTGGGTGTACATCAGCATCGCAGCCATCGTGGGCATCGGTTACATCTTCCTGAAGAAAGTCAGTTTTGGACGCGTCGCTTCCGTTACCCTGCTGGCTTCTCTCTTGTTTTTCTTCGTGACCAACTTTGGTTCCTGGCTGGCATCAGACATGTATCCCAAAAATGCGTCTGGCCTCCTGGCTTGCTACATTGCCGGCATCCCCTTTTATTGGAAAACCCTCGCTGGAGACCTGTTCTACACAGGCGTGCTTTTTGGCATCTTCGAATGGATGCAGCGCAGCGTTCCAGCCCTTCGCCCTGCCAATGCCTAAGACAAAAAAGACCCCTTCCAAAAAGGCGCCACTGCTGGAAGGGGTTGACTACTATATCGAAAACGGTCTGTATGTCTTTACAGCCAATTATTTGCAGAAGAGGGGGTACTGCTGTCGCAACGGCTGTCGCCACTGCCCTTACCCGCCCTCGCCAGACGCAACTGCGCCCTGATGATCCTTCAGGATTCGTGAGCCAAAGACTTGATCAGGTCATGGGTCGTGACCAAGCCCACCAGCTCTTCTTTTTCTACGACAGGCAATGCATGGAATCGGTTCATGTTGAAGATGTCGATGGCAATGTTGATGCGATCGCTGGGCTCTAACTTGCCCAACCCGGTCGTCATGATTTGCTCTACCTTGACGGATGCCAAAGAAACATCCTGATTGTCGGCATGTCGCAGCCCGGCCAGGAAGCCCATGTAATCGTATTTGCTGAGCATTCCAACGATCTTTTTGTAGCGCACCACCGGAATGTGGTGAATGTTGTGGTTGTCAAAAATTTCTTTGACCCTTTCCAAGCCATCCGTTGGTGCTACTGTGAGGAGGTCTTTGGTCATGATGCTGGATACTTCTGCCAAGTAATTCATCTTGCTAATTTTTTAGTTTACAATTACTTACAAGACAAATGTACAGCAGCCAAAGGCCCAATGGCATGAGCTAAGTCATCATTGGGCATGATATGCAGTCACCAAGAAGAATGACATAGATCACTCCTTCTCCTCGGGATACTCGATGCGGGCGTGGTTGATGCTTTTGAGTACTTTTTTGAAGGTGCGCTTGCAAGACTCCAATTCCTTGAAAGTCATTTCGGAACGCTCAAATTGATGGTTGGCAATTTTGTATTGAATGATCTTGTCGACAATGTCGTCGATGTCGTCCTCTGTCAGGTCTTTTCGACTCCGACAGGCAGCTTCCAAAGAGTCGGCCATCATCAGGATGGTTTGTTCCTTGGTCTTGGGACGAGGGCCGGGATAGCAAAAATCTTTGTCGTCTACTTCTTGGTCGGGATAACGCTTTTGGTACTTGCGGTAAAAGTATTCCACCCTCGTCGTTCCGTGATGGGTGCGGATGAAGTCGACCAAAAGCTCGGGCAAGCCAATTTTGTGGGCCATTTCTACGCCCTCAGAGACGTGCTTGAGTATGATCTGAGCGCTTTCGAGTTCATCCAGGTTCTGATGGGGGTTGTTGCCACTTTGGTTTTCGATGAAATAGCTTGGATTGCTCATCTTGCCAATGTCGTGGTACAAAGCCGCTACCTTCACCAAAAGAGGATCAGCTCCGATGCGAATGGCAGCGGCCTCGGCCAGATTGCCCACCTGAAGAGAGTGCTGCAAGGTGCCGGGAGCTTTGAGAGACAATTCCTTGAGCAAGGGGCGGTTCATGTCGGACAGTTCTACCAGCGTGATGGGTGAGGTCAGCCCAAATACGCGCTCCAACAATGGGATCAGCGGATAGGCCAAGAGGGTCAGGACAATGTTGAAAATGAAGAATCGGTACACCGACCAATTGACCTCGGCCAAACTCCCTGTCTCGATGAGCGACAGACCAATGTGCCCCAAGGCATAGGCCATGAAGATGTAGAAAATGGCCAGAAAAAACTTGGACCAGTCGCGCAAACGGAGGTTGGTCAGCACAGCCACAATGCCCGCCAGGATTTGCAAAAAGGTAAATTCATAACCCAACGAGCACAGAAAACTCGCCAACAGGACAATGACAATATGTGAAAACAAAGCCAGCCGCCCACTGAAGAAAATGCGAATGATGAGCGGAACGATGGCAAAGGGAATCATGTAGACACTCAGCGATTGATTGGGCTCCACGATGTATACCAAATAGCAGTACAACACAGGCCACAACATCAAAAAGACAAGGTTGACAAATCGGCTGAATACCTGCGGGGCGTGAAATTGCAAATAGAGCACGAACACCCCAATGATCAAAGTGGTCAGCAGAAAATAGCCAATGAAGACCCCAACATCGGACTTTTGAAAGTTCACTTCCTGTTCGTACTGCTCCTTGAACGACAGGATGTTTTGGTAAATGTCATCGGTCACCACCCCCCCATTGGCAATGATGAGTTCTCCCTTCCGAATCATCCCCCGGGAGCGGGAAATGTCGGCAATCTGTTCGGATCGAAACTTGGAGGTGAGGGTATCGCTGTAAAAAAGATTGGGTTCAAAGAATCCCTCCAGCAGGGGAATGAAAATGTCTGCCTCCTGTAGTCCGCTGTTGAAAAGGGAGTCTGGAAGCCACTGCTCGACCTCCTGCTCTGTCAACAAGGATTGGAGCGTCCGCCGATAGGTGGTATTGCCCTTGCGAATGTTGAGCACAAAATCCGCTCCCCTATCGGCATGCTCGGCATCGGCGGAGATGATTCCCTGGTCGTAGATGCGGGCAATCAGTCCGTTCATGTACTCGATGTAATAGGCCGGACGGCGCAACACATCGTCAAATTGCTGGTCTTCGCGGACCTCGACGAGTTTTTCGTTGAACGACAGGCGGAATTGCCTCATCCGTTCCCCAGCCTTGCTGAGGTCCATTTCGTAAAAAGGGCTGGATTGCTCTTCGATCCGCTGAATTTCTGCCTGGACAGCCTCCGGAGCCTTTAGGATGGCAAAGTCAAAGGGCGCCTCCAGATCGTCGTACCGCCACGTTTGCCCCCGCTCAAACTCGTATTTGAATTTGACATTGTTGGGATACAGAAAGCTGATGAACACCACCACGCCCAATACCAACAGGTACTTGACGATGTTCGGCACAGTGCGCCATTTGGAATCGATTCCTCTGCTCATCCCTAAATATAAGAGTTTGTTCAGCTAGATGGACCTTCTGAAGGAGATTTGCGAGGTGCCCACACTTTTTCGGCCACTCCCAGCTGATGAGCTGCATAGCGGGCCAGCACAAAAAGATAGTCCGACAAGCGGTTGAGGTAGCGGATGATGATGGGCTCTACCTTGCTCACATCAGACAAAGCCACCACAAGGCGCTCGGCCCGGCGACAAACACAACGCGCCACATGACAGTAGGAAACAGTGGGGTGTCCTCCCGGAAGAATGAAGTTTTTGAGCTCGGGCAGGGACTCGTTCATCTGGTCAATGGCCGCCTCCAGGTCTTCGATGTCTTTGGGATGCACATCGGGCACGATCATTTCCTTGTCGGGATCGCTGGCCAAGTTGGACCCCACCGTAAATAAGAGGTCTTGGATGTGCTTGATGCGGTCGGCCTCTTCCCCTGCTGGAAGGGTGTCTGCAACCAGACCCAGGAAGGAATTGAGTTCGTCTACGGTGCCGTAGCTGTCGATGCGCAAGTGGCTTTTGGGCAGTCTCTTGCCGCCAAAGAGTGCGGTTTGTCCCCCATCACCACTGCGGGTGTATATTTTGAATGCCAATGGAAATGTCAATTTAGAGTGTGAAGAATGGCAACAAAGCCTGATTTTCGGCCGCAAAGGTAAGCATTATCCATCAGTAAATCTGCAGATCAGATGTCAAACCCTGTCATAGGCGCTGACCACATTGGGGTTGGTCTCGTCCGTTTCCACCAGGCCGTCCCGGAGTCGGATGATCCGATGTGCGTGCTCGGCAATGTCGGGTTCGTGGGTCACCAAGATGACGGTATTTCCCCTCTTGTGAATCTCCTCGAAAAGCCCCATGATCTCAATAGAGGTTTTGGTATCGAGATTTCCAGTCGGCTCATCCGCCAAAATGATGGCCGGATCATTGACCAAGGCACGGGCCACAGCCACGCGTTGGCGCTGTCCACCCGATAGCTCGTTGGGTTTGTGGTCCATTCGATCGCCCAGACCCACCGATTCCAGGGCGTGCTGCGCTCTTTCGGTCCGCTCTTTTTTCCCCATGCCAGAATACACCAGCGGCAGGGCGACATTGTCTACCGACGACAGGCGGGGCAGGAGGTTGAAGGTTTGGAAAACGAAGCCAATTTCTTTGTTTCGCACCTCGGCCAAATCCCCATCGAGCATGGTACTGACATTGGTGCCATTGAGCAAGTAGTCTCCACCACTGGGAGTGTCCAGACAACCCAGCAAGTTCATCAGGGTAGATTTGCCCGAACCAGAAGGCCCCATCAAGGCCACGTATTCATTGGAATGGATGTCGAGGCTGACCGAGCGCAAGGCATGCACCTTTTCCGATCCCATGATGTAGATTTTGCTGAGGTTCTTGACAGAAATGATGGAGTTCATACGATGTATTGGGTTTGAGGGTACTATCCTTTGAGGTCGATCACTTTGGGCACTTTGAAAAATGTCCCATCCTGGTCAGGCGCATTCTTCAGGGCCTCGGCCCGCTCCACCTGATGCTTCACTTCGTCTGTCCGCCAGTTGTTGACCGCCTCGCCGATGTGGATCAATGGCTCCACCCCGGAGGTATCCAAATGTTCGAGTTGTTCAACCATGGCCAGAATGTCGTTGAGGTCCGTCCGGATCTTTTCCCGCTCCTCTTGGGAGAGCTCCAATCTGGCCAGTTGTTCGAGTTTTGAAATTAAGGCTTTGTCGATGGTCATAACAAAATAATAGAAGTTTGGATGGAAAATATCGCCCAAAATACGGATTCCCCCGCTTATGTGGATAAATAGATTCGCTATTTTGGCCATTAAAACAACAGGAGTCGTATTTTCGCTTCTGGAAAAAAACTTGAGAAAATGAAGGCAGATCAGCCCAGCAAGATCAAATACGTTGCCATTGCGGGCAACATCGGGGCGGGAAAGACCACCCTTTGCGAACAAATCGCCAAACACTTCGGATGGGAGGTTCACTACGAATCTACGGACAACAATCCCTATCTGAGTGACTTTTACACCGACATGAAACGCTGGTCGTTCAACCTGCAAATCTACTTTCTCAACAATCGCTACCGGCAAATCCTCGAAATCCTCAACGGCGACATCACTGTCATCCAGGACCGGACCATCTACGAAGATGCCTACATCTTTGCCCCCAACCTCCACGACATGGGGCTGATGACGACCCGCGATTATGAAAATTACATCGATCTGTTTCACCTGATGACCTCCCAGATCAAAGCACCCGATCTGTTGATCTATCTCAAAGCCAGTGTCCCCACCCTCGTTTCTCACATACAAGCGCGGGGCCGACAGTACGAAGGCAGCATGAGCCTCGATTACCTCAAGCGACTCAATGAGCGATACGAAAACTGGATTTCCAACTACAAAGAAGGACCTCTACTGGTCATCAATGCCGATGATGTAGATTTCAAGAAGAATCCTGAAGACCTGGGGAAGGTCATCAATATGGTGTCGGGCGAACTGCTGGGGCTCTTTCAACCCAACAGCTGATTGGGTCTCTTGCCGGAAGGCCAATGACATCTATGCTCTGTCTTGCTCAACAGCTTCCTCTGCCGATGGCTTCATGTCCAACCATTCTTTGACAGGTTCTGGTACATATTCCTGCCAGTCAATCTCACTTTGCGTTCCAACGGCCAAGGCGCCGATGACCAATACGTGAATCAAAATGGTGAAGAAAAAGGCCTTGCGATGGTGTCGGCGACGGGCTTTTTTATATTGCAGATCTCTCATGGTCCTGTGTTTTCTTTTCTAACGCCCGCTATGCATTTGATCTGTCCTATGAAAGTGTTAAATCTTGCCGCATTGCCTGTCGGATGGGCGACCAAGCTCAGACAAGAGGGCAGAAAGAGGGAATTTTCCAATTAATCCTCCCTCCCACTACCATAGCTTGAGGCAAAGACCTAAATTTGGGCTTTTCTCAAAAAAGCCATCGACTCATGGACCAACCTCTCATTCTGGTAACCAACGATGACGGCATGAACGCTCCCGGTATCCGGGCCTTGGTAGAGGCTGCCCGCGATTTCGGACAGGTTGTTGTCGTCGCCCCCGACTCGCCCCAATCGGCCAAGGGGCATGCCATCACCATCAGTGATCCACTCCGCCTCAAGCCCGTCAACGTATTTGATGGCATCGAGGCCTACGAATGCAGTGGGACGCCCGTCGATTGTGTGAAACTGGCCAAAAATGTGGTGTTGAAAAATCGCACGCCCAACATCTGCCTCTCTGGCATCAACCACGGCTCTAACGCCTCCATCAACATCATCTACTCCGGTACCATGTCGGCTGCCATGGAAGCCTCACTAGAGGGAATTGACTCCATTGGGTTCTCCCTGCTGGACTTTTCCTACAAGGCCGACTTCAGCGCCGCGGCTGCCTATGCCCGCAAGCTCATCCCCTACGTGTTAGAAAATGGCTTGCAAGGGTCCAAATTGCTCAACGTCAACATCCCCAAACTGCCCCTGGACCAGATCCAAGGCATGCGCGTCTGCCGACAGGCCGATGCCCGCTGGGTGGAAGAATTCTCCGAGTCCATCGACCCAAGAGGAGAAAAATACTACTGGTTGACAGGCAAGTTCTACAACGACGACAAAGGCGACGATACCGATGTATGGGCATTGGAAAACGGCTATGTCTCCATCGTACCATCCAAGCACGACCTGACCAGCCACAACGCCATTGCCCCCATGAAAGCCATGGAAAAATTGTAATACCAAACCACCCCATTTCCCCGATGGAACCCTCCCATGGCCCATGGGGTCCAAACGCAGTATCATGAAACTCAAAATCGATTCGATTCCATCTGGCATCCTGATCGGTCTGGCCATCCCTGCCGTCTTGTACTTGCTGCTGGGTCAACTCTACAGTCTGGCCGATGGCAATGGCTGGATCAGCGACAGTGGCTTGACGGAGAACTTCCGCCTGCGGACCATGGCTCTTTTGGCCATTGCTGGCAATCTGCTGCCCTTCACCGTCTTCAACCGCCGCTGGCAAATCAAGGCCATGCGAGGGGTGATCTTTCCAACTGTCATGTATGCCGCCATTTGGATGATCGTCTATGGTTCCAAGCTCATCAATGGCTGAGGTATGAAGTATTACCTTCTGGCAGGAGAGGCTTCCGGAGACTTGCACGGGGCTGGGCTTGTGGCCGGACTCCACCGAGTGGATGCATCCGCACAGGTCCGTTGTTGGGGGGGAGAAAAAATGGAGGCAGCCGGTGCGCAACTGGTCCGACACTACCGCCAAATGGCATTCATGGGCTTTTTGGAGGTGGTGAAAAACCTCGGGGCCATCCGCCGCAACTTCAAAGATGCCAAAGCAGACATTCTCGATTTCCAACCCGATGTCCTCATCCTGATCGATTATCCCGGCTTCAATCTTCGGATGGCCAAATGGGCTCGACGCAAGGGCTTGCGCGTTTTTTACTACATCTCTCCCCAGATTTGGGCCTGGAATACGGGCCGGGTCAACATCATCCGGCAGGCAGTCGACCGCATGTTTGTCATCCTGCCATTCGAAAAAGAGTTTTATGCGTCCCACGATGTGGAAGTCGATTTCGTTGGCCACCCCTTGATGGATGTCATTCCCAATCATTCTGCCACAGACGACTTTCGGGACAAATACAACTTGGACCAACGCCCCGTCGTGGCTTTGCTGCCGGGAAGCCGTCGACAAGAAATCCGATTGATGCTCCCTCAGATGCTGGAGGTTGCCAAGTCCCATCCTGCCTACCAATTTGCCCTCGCTGCCGCTCCTTCCATCCCATTGAGTTTTTACCAAGAGCTGGTGGCAGACCAAGCCATTCCCCTCATCCAGGGCCAAACCTATGATCTGCTGCAACAAGCCCGGCTTGCCCTGGTTACCTCCGGCACAGCCACTTTGGAAACAGCCCTGTTTGGGGTTCCACAGATCGTATGCTATCGGGGCCACCCCCTCTCCTATTGGCTGGCCCGACAGTTGATCAAAGTATCCTACATCTCCCTTGTCAACCTCATCCTGGATCGCCCATTGGTTCCGGAACTCATCCAAGGAGATTTTTCCCAAGACAAATTGCAAGCAGCCTTTGCATCGTTGATGGAGGGCCCGGAACGCCAGCGGCAACTGGAAGGCTATGCCGAACTGAGCGAGCGATTGGGCAAGCCAGGGGCAGGCCAGCGAGCAGCCGAACAGATGTGGGCATTGCTGCGCTCTTGAGTTTATAAACGAACGCCTAGGGTGAGGTAAAAACTGCGACCGGTAGATGGAATGATGCCAGGCCCCGGATAGCCAGTCGCCCGACGGGTAAAATAAGCCTCGTCCATTAGGTTGTTGACGCCCGCCTCTACCTCCCACCAACGATGGCGATAGGAAAGTGCCAGGTCCATGACCTCATAGCTGGGGATGATCCCTTCGATGGCTGTTGGGCTTTGGATGGCATTGGTCGCATCCGAAAAGTGTTCTTTGGTAAATCCGTAGAGATAGCTCAACTGAAAATGGCGCCAGCTGCACTTCAGGCCCGTTTTGACAATCATGGGCGGAACCAGCTCGACATCATTGCCTTCTATACCCGATAGGTTTGCATTGGAATAGGTGGCTTCGGTCAGGGAAAAGTTGACAAACCAACTGACATCCACTTTTGTACTGGAGGAAGAAATCATTCGAAGGGGATGCCATTCCACCACGGACTCCAAGCCATAAATCTTGGCATCGGCCACATTGGTTCGGAAACGGATGATGCGGTCCACCAGGTTGTTGAATACGGGATTGGGCTCGCGCCTGAGGACAGAACCGATGCGATCTTTGTAAGACAGGTGATAGACACTCAGATCAAACTCCAAAATGTTTTTGACCCGTCCCCGAAAGCCCAAATCCAGGTTGAAGCCCCGCTCGTCTTTCAGATTTTCATCGACAACCAAGCTCCCGACGGTGACCCGGATGTCATTGAAATTGATGGCCCGGTAGTTTTGGGAAAAGTTGGCATATATTTCCAACTCATCCGTCGGTCGATAACTGCTTCCGATTCCAAAGAACACAAAAGATCGGGTGTTTTTCTTTTGCTCCTCGGTGCGTTCTTCATTGATGATGTTGCCGGCCAGGTCGCGGTACAGGGTGCGGAAATAGCCATCCGTTTGGGTATTGATGTACTCGAAGCGCACGCCCGGGGTGACACTCCATTTGGGGGTGAGATTCAAGACATTCTCGGCAAAGAAAGCGACGTTCTTACTCGGCAGGCGAAAGTCAGAGCCTTCCAAATTATCGGGATTAAGGTACTCAAAATCGGGGCCTGAGCCATTGTTGCCCTCTCCTTGTCGCCGGAGGGTTTCGCCATCGTAATAGCGGGCGCCGATCAGGAAGACGGAGGGATTACCAAAGGTTTTGTATTGGTAAAGCAAACGGGTTTCATTGCCCCAGTTCTTGTAATCGTCGTTGAGGAAGTCGCGGTTTTCTCCAAAATCGGCCAGGGTAATTCGGTCCAGATTGCCGAGGGCATCTCGTCCGGCCAGCAAGCCAAAGGTGCGGTTGTTGAGCTGCAGGCGGTCATTGATGCGGTAATCAACATTGAAGGCAAACAGATTCCAGTTGACAGCAAACCAGTTTCTCTCGCGATTGGACTGGCGGGGATCCATTTCAAACTGTGCATCTGTCAATCCGCCAGGCTGTTGGGCCAAGTATTGGGTATGAGTGTACTCGGGCCGAAGTTGCAATTTCTTGTTCAGCTTGATGGTGGCAGCTGCATAGGCGGTGTGCTGTTCTATGCCCGAATTGGGACGCCAGCCATCGCTGCGTTTGTATTGGTAAAAGCTGTAGTAGTTGACCTTTCCAAGGGTGCCACCAATGCTGTTGTAGGAGCTGAAAAAGCCAAATGACCCCAGGGTTTGCCGACTGTGCAATTGGATTTTTTTGTCTTGCGGACCTTTTTTGAAACGAAAATTGAGCATGCCGCCAAACTGGGTTCCATATTGAAGGGAGGCAGCCCCCCGCACCACTTCGATCTGCTCGATGGCCTCAATGGGAGGGGTGTAATAACTCTCTGGATACCCAAGCGCATCGGCACTGATGTCGTAGCCATTTTGACGAGTATTGAAATTGGAATTCCGATTGGGACTCAGCCCCCGTCCGCCGATGCCCAGTTGCACGCCCGCTCCATCGCTCTCCCAGATATTGAGTCCCGATACCTTGGCGTAGATTTCCCGGCTGTTGTTGGCCGCCTTATTGACATTCATCTGCTCCAAACGGATCAGCTCATTCTTTTTGGAAGCATAAATGGCCGTTGCCTCTACCTGCCGAAGCCTTTGGATGCCAAACTCATCGCTTCGACTATCGGTCACGATGACCTCCGAAAGGGCCATGCTGGTATTGATGCTCATGCTGGCCAGTTCGACATCTTTGTCTTCAATCGTCACGGGGAGCTTTCCTCTTTCCTGACCCAGATAGGAGATTTGCAGCTGATAAGTTCCCGCTTCCAAGCCTGTGATCTCAAAGTAGCCATTGATGTCGGTCAGGCTTCCTTTTTTGGTTTCTTCGACAAATACAGAGGCGCCGATGATGGGTTCACCCGTTTCTTGTTCCAGCAAACTACCAGAGAGAGAAAACTCGTTTTGTTGGGCCATTGCCAGTCTGTTTCCCAAAAAGAAACAAGTGAGTAAGAGGCAAAAAGTTCGCATGTCTTATTGTTGAGGTAATATCCAATCCTTGTGGTGAAAGCCCCGCTCTTTTTTTGCCAGGTCAACCGATGGGTCGATGTAGGCTTGGCTGGGTCGGGCGTTGAGCATCACCTTGCTGTTGCAGTATACTTGTGGGTCCTGGAACCCTTTGTTTCGATATTCTTCCGCCAGAAAGTGTGCATACTGCAGGATCATGTCCGGCTGTGTGCTCATCATTTTTTCCTGCTGGCGTGTCAGGTAGTCATTGTTGTCGACCCACTCTTTGCGCTTGTCCACTCCATCGGTCACTGTGAAGGTGGCATAGCCTGCTTTTTCCATCAACATGACCCGCCAAGAAAATCGATACCCTTGCTCTGTCCAATACAAAGAGCCCGGATACATCAAATACCGAAAAGGCAAAAAGAGTTGAATGACAAAATAGACCGACAAAAATAAGCCCAATCCCCGACTTGCCCTAATGGATGCCTTTTCTGATGGCCATTCTGCCATGGGATTGCCAAAAAAAGCCTTGATGCGACGGATGACCGACTCGTGAACAGTCGACGAGAAAAAGATGGTGGTCAGTGCAATCATGATCCAGGGGAACATCCCGATTTGAAACAAAAAAGCAGTCATCACATGAAAGACAACAACGGCGAGATAGGCCAGGCCACGAGTGGGGCGGTAGAGCAAAAAGAAGACGATGGTCAAATCGTAAATGGCACCAGACCAGCTGAATACATAGGCCACCCATTCCATTTCCAACAAAGGTCCAATCAGGGGCAAATGAGACTCGGCGGGCAACCAGATTTTGAGAGGCATTGCGTGGAACAGCCAATCAGAATTGAGCTTGGCCAGGCCTGCAAAGAAGTAGACCATTCCCAACTGGGCTTTGAAAATGTTGATGGTCCAGACAGGAATGCGTCCCACACCCAAGCCAGGACGGCGCCAGGCATCGATGGAAAAACAGCGATGGGCCGGTACCCAAATCATCAAAAAGCTAAAAATGCTGACAAAGTAGTAGTGATTGAGGTAATTGGTCTTGTCAATCAATTCTACATAGGTAAACAGCAGAAAAAATACGACGATGCTCAAGCGGTAAAAACAGCCCAACATGATGCCAATGGAACTGAGAAACAAAAGCGCAAAGAGCACATACATCCCCCATTCCCCCCAGGGCTTCACCCAATCAAAACCGTAATATGTGAAGTAATACTTGGGCTGAATGTACAGCGCATCAATCCAATCATAGGCCGCAAAACGGGTAATGCTGTAAGCCATCATAAAACCAAAAAGCACCCTTAGAGTAACTAAGGGCGCTATGGAAGTATCTTTCCACAGGAGTTGATCCTGTAATGTATTCATTTTCAATCCATTAATCACCGTCTACATCTTGGTTGGTAATGGTAACGCCAGTGACGGAGGCAATGTCTGTCTTGAAGTACCCGACCAACTCCTGGAAGCTGAGGAAGACATCGATCAGCTTGTCGTTGTCGGTGGCAATCTGGTCTTGCAGTGGATCATTGAGGAGGTCGATCTTGCTTTGTAAATCGCTCAACACCGCTTCGATGTTTTGTGCCAAGGCCTCTTGTTCGATGAGGCGAAGATACGCAAGAAGGGATGTTCCTTCCAAGTCATCAGCCCCCCTTCCTTTGAGCAAATTGACATAGTCATTCACCGCCTCCCTGAGCAAGACAACGGAGTAGCCACCATAGAAACTCTCCACCAATTTTGGGCGGGGAACCCCTGCGCTGCGCACGCCAGCCGGGATGGCCACTTTGCCATCGCGAAGGAAACGCTGCAAGTGCAAATCGATGGAATTGATCAGCAAGCTAAGGGCACTGCCGACATCTGTTCCATTGGATGCATCCGATGTAAAGTTGGTCAAGAAAGAATCCGACTTCCACTCATCTGCCACCAGACTGACCTGGTCGTTGAGAAAATCCGTCACATCCTTCAAATATTTGTAGGCAGCTCCATCTGCTTCCGACAAGCGATCCAAGGCACCATCTGCATTGATTAGGTAGTCAATGGCTGGGAATCCGACCGCCCCTTGGCTTCCCAAGGTTCCCAAAGTGTACTCACCCGATGCGATGAACTCATCAACTTTGTCAACATCAACGGGATAGGTATTGGCAGAAGACCGAAGGGCGTTGGAAATGGCTGGCCCCATTTGGTAAATGGCCGCAGCTTGCCAGGTGATCCTACTGCTGCGAAGTGCAGTGCGAACTTCATCCAGCCTTGCTTGGTCAACTTGACCTTCCATGGCATCGACCTTTGTCTTCAGATCGGCAACATCTTGGGCCAAGGCATCGAAAGCGGGAAGGATGAATTGGTTGGCGACATGCTCAGCCATGTCCTGGCGGCTTTCAGCCAAGTTGACACTCGGAGGTGGCTCTACTCCTCCTCCCCCAGAATTGTCATCATCACCACATGCAGTAAAGAAAGCGACCACAGCAAATGCTGCAAATAGATGAAGAATATTTTTCATGCTTGGTATTTAAAGTGATTACAATTGATCTTTCACTGGGTCCATCTCTGGGAAAGTTGTAACCAAAGTAGACTTGGCCTTGTTCAAACCAGTCACTGTTACGTTCCAGAAATTTCCGTCTGCACCGAAGTCAGTGTCCATGATCTCCGCAATCGCAGTCAAGTCGATGCGACGATTTGGGTTGTAGCGGAGTGCATTGGTGAATGCCCAAGCTTCAGAAAGAGCGTGGAATGCTTCCCCCGTTTTGTTTTCATTCAAGTATCCCAATGTCAGGTTGATGTAGTGAACAGCAGTCGCAGCGGTGACCACTTCGAGACGATCGTAGAGGATGTCGCGTTGTGCATCTCTCGTTGTTGGATCGTTGTTGACGATGGCGGCGCGACCAGCGATCAAGGCATCCATTACAGCAGCGTTGGTATTGAGGAAGGGATCGACTACGTTGGAGTAGTTGGCCCAGTAGCGCAGTTCTGGCTCGCGGGCATCTGGCCAAGGACTTGTGAAGTCTACTGGTGGCTCGAAGTAACCGTAAGCCTCATCCCAGTGGTGCTCCATGTCGGTGTAGTTACTGCCATCTCTCAGAGCTGTGTTCTCAACATCGTTGCCAATGCGAGCACCTGTCAAATATACGTTGTAGATTTGGTTGTAGAAAACCGCACCCATCAGACCCTTTTCGATCAATTGAGTGAATTCGCGTCCGTTGGCATCAACCAATACAGTTTTGCCACTGTTTTCGCGGGTGATCAAACCAGCAGTACCATCGGCAGCAGTCATTCCAGTCATACTGGCAGCTTCTGCATCGACAAAGATGTTGTCGAACAACTTGTCATCTACATCTGGCTGAAACATCTTGCTTCCCAACTGTCTGTCAGATGTGAAGGAGAAAAAGCCGTTTCCATTGTCGTTGGTGTTGGCCAAGGCATCGCGCAAAACGGCAGCAGATACTGGATCTCCACCGTCACCTTTCTTCAGGTAGGCCTTGATTTCATCCAATTGGTTCAGACGGTCTGTCTGGCCACTGAAAGAAACAGTAGTGGAGCCATTGCGCTGGAAATCATAGGTAGCAGGATCAGTGACGAGCAGCTTGGAAGCAGCAATTCCCACATCCAGAGAAGAAGTCTGGTCGTTGTCATCTGTCAATTCGAAAGTGACATTGTAGGAAGTACCCAAGGTGGCATCACCAGGTATGCTGAAGGTGAAATCGATCTCAGAAGTAGTGGTTCCATCGGCGATGGTGTAGGTACGTTCGTTTCCAACTTCTGGCTTGGCAACCAATGACTTGATGCCATCCTCTGCACTGGCAGTGACCTTCAATTCTACATCGGTTCCACGTACGCCCTCATAGGAGGCACTGGCTGGTGTGAGGCTGATGGTTCCTGGTGTTGGAGCTTCGTCATCATCGCCACAGGCAGATACGAAGATGCACAATACCGAGAAACACAGCATCCGGACAATAAAAGATTTGGAGTATGTCATTTTTCTAATGTTAACTTAACGTTAATTGGACTTAATCTAAATAAAATCAACGGTGGCAAATATAGAGGCCAGGACGATGGATTCCAATACCAATAAGTAGGTATTATTGGCGACACAAATTAGGTAACATAAAATGGTGAGATAACAAGCAGCGAGTGATTCCGTGACTCGTGCATCATCACTTCTCCAACAGAATGCTTTGGGTAAACTCCTTTTGCAAAATGAGTTGAATGTTGGTCAACACAATGTGGCCCATGCTGTCGCACTTGAGAAAGGCATCATTGCGGTGGTGCAAGGCGAGTTCCTCGCGCAATTGGTGAATTTTTCGGGTCTCAGAAATGCGGTCGGCCATCATCACTTCCAACAACTTGTTGAGGCGCCTGCGAGAGCTCTTGGCCCGCATGCCGATCAGGCTCCGCTCCTCCATTTGGTACTGGCGGACTGTCTCCGGTGTCATGTGCTGGATGCCCAAAAAGATGATGGGATTGTTGTCCTTGAAATACTGTGGCAGGTAAAAACTCTTGCGGCCTTCGTAGGACTGCTGGTCGAAGTCAATGGTCCGAATGCGGAATTGCGAGCCTTCTATGTCGGGGGTGATGTCGACCACATAGTTGTAGGAGCGCATGTCACCCAAGAGCCGAACAAAGCAGCGTTCGTTGAATTTGATGAACTCCTTGGCAATCCGGATTTGGTTGAATTCTGTATCTGACAAATTGTGCTTCATAAAATCATCGCCGGGAATGCCCGCAATGTGCTCCTCGATCAGGGTGTCGCCATCTACCAAAAAAGTGACGTGATTGGGCGAGAGGATGTCTTCCAATTCCAATCCATAGGCCCGCGAGGCATCTGCCTGCTTGACGTAAAAGTGATCGTAGTTGTCATTGAGCCGATTGATGACCCGGATGCGAAATGGCCGGGTGTTGCCAAAGGTGCAAAAATCGATGCGGGCAATGGACAGATGCTCCAGGGCACTCATGTCGCCATCTGTCTTGAGAAGTGCGTAGATGTATGTCAGCGCCTTGTGGATTTCCTGCTGCTCGAAGCCATTGAAGTACACAGTTTCCCAAAGGGTGTCCTCTCCTTCGTGGTCCAACAGGGCGACGGAGCTGCTGTAGCGCAACAGGTCGGCATATTGCAGGGGCAATTGGGTCATGCGATTGGCAGAGCCGAGGTAGTCGGCCAGAGGAGATTGGATGAGGAAGGGGATCTTTTTTCGGGAAGGATGATCACCGCGCATAGGGACGAGTTTTGTTTTGGCTTAATTTACCGCCTAATTCCGAACATTCCCAATATCTTCCCACCGCAGTTGATGAATTTTACAAACATAATTTCGATCTTACGCCTCGGGTTGTAAGCCCAAAAGATTGACAAAACCGACCTCTCAATCCAAATCCACTGATCCATGCGAACTTGTGTACTGACCGCCAGTATTTCTCTCTTGCTCTTGTTGCTCATCAAAGCCTGCACGCCAGCCCAGCAGGCATCCACCCAATCCACCGACAAATCTTCGGGTGGCAGCGAGGTCACCCAAGCTACTGTGCTCACCGCCGCATCCAACTACCAAAACTACTGCTCGGGTTGCCACGGTGAAAAAATGGAAGCCTTTGCCGATCGCCGATGGGTACACGACAACTCCCGCGAAGGCCTCTTCAAAGCCATCAAATACGGCTACATCGACGAGGGAATGCCCACCTTCGACACCACTTTTACCAACGGAGCGATCTACGACTTGGCAGACTACATCCTGCAGGGCATTGAGAAGGTCAAGACCTATGAGTTTCCCGAAAACAAGACGGCCTCCCGATTCCAAAGCGAAGAATTCAATTTCTATCTGGATACCATCGCAACCGACCTGGAAATTCCCTGGGGAATCACCTTCCTGCCCAATGGCGACTATCTGGTCAGCGATCGCAATGGCAAACTGTACCGAGTGGATCAAAACCAAAACAAAACCCTCGTCAGTGGCACCCCAAAGGTCTTGTACAAAGGCCAAGGTGGCCTGATGGACTTGGAGCTGCATCCCGACTTTGCCAACAATGGATGGGTCTACCTCTCCTACTCCATCTTCAAAAAAGAGAAAGGACAAACCCTTTCCTCCACCGCCATCAAGCGCGCCCGCCTATCGGGCAATGAACTGCTGGACAGCAAACTCATCTTCGAGGCCCTCCCCTATTCCAAGCGCAGACATCACTACGGATCTCGCATGGAATTTGGAACCGATGGGCATTTGTACTTCTCTGTCGGAGACCGCGGCAACCGAGATCGCAATCCACAATCCTTGGACAATCACTGTGGCAAGGTTCATCGCATTGCAGAAGATGGCAGCATTCCCGACGACAATCCCTTCGTCGGACAAGAAGGAGCCATGGCCAGCATCTACTCCTACGGCCATCGCAACCCCCAAGGCATGGCCAGGCATCCTGTCGATGGCAAAATCTGGACACACGAACACGGACCCAAGGGAGGCGACGAAGTCAACATCATCCGGAAGGCCAACAATTACGGCTGGCCCGTCATTTCCTACGGCATCAATTACAATGGCACCACTTTTACCAGTCTCACGGCCAAGGAAGGCATGGAACAACCCCTCCACTACTGGGTGCCCTCTCTGGGCGTGTGTGGGATGACCTTTGTCAAAGGCAGTCGCTACAAGGGCTGGGAAAACGACCTCATGGTGGGTTCTTTGCGATTTGAATACCTCAACCGCTGCCGGATCGAGGATGGCAAGATCGTACACGAGGAAAAGCTGCTCAAAGGCCTTGGCCGCCTTCGCTGTGTGGAAATGGGGCCAGATGGCTATTTGTACGTAGGAGTGGAAAAACCAGGGCGCGTCTTCCGATTGGTGCCCGAATCCTGATCCAGCCAGTCTTCCACGGGTCCATGGCGTGAGGTCGTAGGAAGGTCATTTCCCCGATATTCTCCAAGCGGTGATGAGAGTCTACAAGCTTTTGTCTATCTTCAAAGCTCGTTGACACAGTCATTGCAATGAATTTCCATACTCCATACCCAAAGCGTGTTTCAAACCAGTGCGGCACAGCTGCCCCATTTCGTATTTTTCACTGTAACCATCAGCACATGAGACAAATTTTACCCAGTATATTGATTGTATTTGGACTTTGCCTATCGGCCAACACAACCATCGGTCAACAAACCAGCCAACCAACTGCCAGCAGTTCCACGACCACTGATTGGTTGTCCATTCCAACTGCTCAACAGAAGCTTACACCCGATTTGTTTTTCCGCAACCAACAAAACACATTGGGTCTCAGCCAACAAGATGACATGCGTCTGGTCAAAGAAGAAACCGACCGCATGGGCTTTCGCCATCATCGCTTTGCACAGTACCACAATGGTGTCAGGATCGAAGGCGCCCAATACCTCGTCCACCAACGGGAAGGGCTCCTGCTCAAGGCCAACGGGCAATTGGTCCGCAATCTGGCCCTGTCTACCCAGGCCAGCATTTCCGAAGAAGCTGCCATCGCCGCTGCACTGCGCCTGGTCGGAGCCAACACCTACATGTGGCAAGACAAACACCTCGCTCTTTCCCTGAGAGAAGTTCACCAACACGGGCATCACCACCACCATGGGCACGATGCCCCTTCACAGGCTTTCTATCCAGACCCAGAGCTCGTCATTTTCGATCCCTCCTACAGCCAGCAAGCCGATCAGTATCGACTGGCCTACAAGATGGACATTTACGCCAGCCAGCCATTCAGCCGCCAGTGGGTGTTCATCGATGCCCTCACCGGAAACGTATTGGCTCGCCAGGAGAGAATCCACTCCGAAAATGTGGAAGGAACGGCTGTCACCCGCTACTCCGGGGAGCAGCAAATCGTGGCAGACAGTGTGGGACCGGGAGAATTCCGCCTGCGGGAAACAGCGCGCGGAGCCGGAGCCGACATCGTCACCCTCAACCTGGAGCGAAATGACCGAGACGAAACCGACATGGCGGTGGACTTCCTCGATGCCGATAATTTTTGGAACAACTTCAACTTGCGCCAAGACGAAGTGGCCACAGACGCCCACTGGGGAGCCGAGCAAACTTATGATCTGATGCTCAACCAATTTGGCCGCAACAGCATCGATGATGAGGGGCACGAACTGCGCAGTTATGTCCACCTGGGCCGCAATCTTCGCAATGCCTTTTGGACGGGAGAAGCCATGTTTTATGGAGATGGCGGTGGCAATACTGGACCCTTCATTTCCATCGACATTGTGGCACATGAGGTAGCACACGGGCTGACACAAAACACGGCGGGACTCATTTACCAAGACGAGTCGGGCGCCCTCAACGAAAGCTTCAGCGACATCTTCGGTGTGGCGGTCAAATTCTACAGCACCCCAGATGATTTCAACTGGCGCATCGGAGACAAGATCTACGACAACAATTCTGGTCTGCGCTCCATGGAAGCCCCCAACGCCTTCAACCATCCCGATACCTATCTCGGTCAGTTCTGGTTCAGAGGGGATGGTGACAATGGCGGCGTACACACCAACAGTGGGGTGCAAAACTTCTGGTTTTACCTGCTCGCAGAAGGGGGCGAAGGGACCAACGACAGAGGCATGCCCTTCGAAGTCCAAGGCCTTGGCATGGACAAAGCCCTGCAGGTCACCTACCGCAACCTGGCCTTTTACCTCACGCCATCTTCCAACCATCTCGATGCAAGAGAAGGAGCCATTCAGGCCGCCATCGACTTGTACGGAGACTGTTCGGAGGAAGTCGCCTCTGTGATCGACGCCTGGGCCGCAGTGGGTGTGGGCACGCCATTCAGCCGCAGAGACCTGCAACCCAACGCACTCGAACAGCCCACCTTTGTTTGTGGGCGCAGCCAGGAAAAGTTCTCTGTGGCCATCGATCACATTGCGTGCAACACAGAGATTCCCGCAGGAGACACCGTGTTTTTTAGCTACCAAATCGACCAACAAACGCCCATCGTAGAGCCATGGGTGGTTGGCAGCGCCATTGAAGCCTCCTCCTCCTTCCGCTACGAATTCCAAGAAGAAGCGGATTTGTCGACCATTGGATTTTACGACCTGCGCATTTGGGTCCACTATCCCGGCGACAACAACAATGGCAATGATACCCTCATCATGCGCATCGAAAACAGGGCTGATCAAAATGAGGACTGGGCCGTTTTGGCCATCAACTCGCCCGCTCCTTACCAGTGCGACTATACCGAGTCAGAAACGGTCAATATCACGGCTGCCTATTACGGCTGTGAGATCCTGGCGGCAGGCACCCGTTTGCCCATCAGCTTCCAATTGAATGATGGCAGCACCATTACAGAAATCTTTGCCCTTTCTGAGACTGTCGATCCAGATGGCTTGGTCAACTTAACCTTTGATGCCCCTGTGGACCTGACCACCGAAGGATTCAACAACTTACTGGTCAGCACTGTCAATCCAGGTGACAACTGGACACAAAATGACGGCATGACTGCCCGACTGCTCAATGGCATCGACCGTCCGGAGGGAGTGACCTTGCGCTTTGAAGACGAGCTGTCGGTTAGCGACAGTACCTTCATTCGCCTGGGCAGTGAAAGTGAAATTTGGCGGGATACCGCTTCGGTCCTCAATGGCCAATACGGTCTGCGCATCACCGGAGGAGACCCCATCTCATCAGAAGACAACAGCCTGTTGATCACCTTGCCCAGCTCTGAAGAAGAGGCCTGGGAGCTCAATACAGACTACATCAGCGAAATAGAATACTGTGTGGATGCCAACGATTGGGAAAGCATTCGCCTGACTTTCAATGCACAGATGACTTATGCAGGGACCTGGGGCTCCATTCTGCGAGGCGTGCCCATGTTCCGCTACGCTGCTCGCTTCCGCTTGCTGATCGATGGGGAGCCTTTCGGGGAGACTTACCACCCTGGTACGGGAGAGCACATCTTGGGCAGAAACTTGTTCTACGACATTGACTTGAGCGAATTTGCGGGCCAGGCCTTTACACTGACCTTCCAAACCCAAGTATTCCGCAACGCTTCCTACGACATCAACTCCATCTCCAGCGATGGCGACAACATCGTATTGGACAACATCCTATTGGAACAATTCCCACGAGTGTCCACAACGGAAAGCGATCTCAGTCGATCTTTGCAGGTCTTTCCCAATCCGGCCAACGACTTCTTGACGGTATCTATGGACTTGACCGAAGGGGCGAACTTGCGCATGGAGTTGGTCAATGTATTGGGGCAGTCCGCACTGTCATTGACAGAAAGTGATTATCCAGCTGGACAAAGCAGAACCAGTCTACAGACGGGCCATCTGCCAGCCGGAGTGTATTGGTTGGTGATTCACAACGGGCAGCAAAGAAGCGAGCGCCGGGTGGTCATCAGTCGGTAATGACAGGAGTAGAAACTGGTAGCTTGAGGACTTCCTCGGCATAGCGCCAAGTTTTCTGCCGCACATCGTCCAAATCCTTGGACTGGAAGTGATTGATGCCTACGTGGGTGTCTACATTCGGGTAGGTATCAATCCGCTTCTGATCATCGGGGGTGGAGACAGTTTCGTAAAACCAGCGAATGGCATCTACAGAGACGACATTGTCCTTGTGTTCCTCATCCCGATAGTAATAGCCCACATAGACGGGCAGCTCAATTTTTCGAATGTTTTCCTCCGTCATGGTCTCTTCCACGAGCGTTTTGAGACAAACCAAGCCTTCTACTCTGTATTGTGTACTCCAATATTGCTCGGCTCCTTCGGGCAACTCAAATCGATTGTAGTCACCGACCACCATTCGAGCGATTTGCTCGCCCCAGGGCAGTGTCAGCAATTCAGAAGCCTTGTCGGCGATGTCGATGTTGGGGGAATATTGCAGATGGGCATGTACCAAGCCAGGGTTGTTGGCGGTCAAATAGTTGCCCAGGGTGCTGCCTGTCGAACAAGACATGAGAATGATTTTTTTGCCCAGTAGCTTGCCAATGGCCAGGGCTTCTTTGGCAGATGCGATCAACTCAGCTGGGGTGAGGTCTTTGAAAACTTCCGTTCCTTGGATGCCGTGTCCTGCCAAGCGAGGGAGGTACAAATTGCAGCCATAGCGTTTGGCAAATTCGCGATGCAAGGGGTCGCCTTCCATGGGGCTGGCAGAAAAGCCGTGCAGGTATACAACACAGTAGTCTGTCTGCCGGATGGAGTCGGCCCAAATGATGCGGGAGTGGTTGTCGGCTTTAAGGGACAGTCCGGCCTCCTGGTCGGCAATGTGGGCATCCAATTGGGTCAGGGGAATGTCTACGCTTGGGATGCTTGCGTCAAAGGAAGGATAATCGGGACGTGGTCCCAGCGCAAAACCAAGGCAGAGGCCAAGGACGAGAAGCAGGGGGATCAGGTAGCGTTTTTTGACGTTCATCATGTGATTCTTTGGTGAAGAGCTTGTTCTACAGAACTAAAGTTATCAAAAATGTGGTGTCAACCTGAAACATGTTGCGATCAAAAGATGTGTTGACTCAATTTTTTATCTTTGCCGAACAAAAACAGCTCACCAATGAAATATTTTTACCTCCTCCCCTTTCTGTGTCTCGCCCTTTTTTCCTGTCAATCACCTGCAGAAAAGGCAGAGACAAAAGCAGAAACCAAAGCCAATGCAAAACCAGTCGTGCCCCCCATGCAACAACGCCTGGCCAAATACATTCCCATCCGCTTGACCACGGATGTGAGCAAGCTCAGCGATGCCCATAAGAAGATGATCCCACTGCTCATCGAAGCGGGCAAGATCATGGATGAGTTGTTTTGGTACGAAGCCTACGGAGATGGCAAGGCCTTCCTGAAAAGCATCAACGACCCGGCCACCCGCCGCTTTGCTGAGATCAACTATGGACCATGGGATCGACTGGATGGCAACAAGCCTTTTCTCCTCGATGTCGAAGCCAAGCCCGCCGGCGCCAACTTCTACCCCACAGACATGAGCAAGGCAGAGTTTGACAGTCTGGATTTGGACAACAAAAAGAGCTTGTACACCTTCATTCGCCGCAATGATGAGGGACAATTGGTCTCCATCCCCTACCACGTCCAATTCAAAGACCAAATCACCAAAGCCAGTGAACTCCTCGGAAAAGCCGCTGCGCTGGCCGAAAACGATAGCTTGCAAAACTACCTCCAACTGCGCTCCCAAGCCCTGCTCACTGATGACTACCAAGCGAGTGACATGGCATGGCTCGATATGAAGACCAATACCCTGGATGTCGTCATGGGTCCCATCGAAACCTACGAAGACCAACTCTATGGCTACAAGGCAGCCCACGAGGCCTACGTCCTGGTCAAAGACATGGAGTGGAGCCAACGGCTGGCCCGCTACGCCGCCTTCCTACCCGATCTTCAGGCCGGATTGCCAGCCGATGACAAGTACAAGCAAGAAAAACCAGGCAGAGATACCGAATTGAATGCCTACGACGTAATCTACTATGCCGGAGATTGCAATGCGGGCAGCAAAACCATTGCCATCAACCTGCCCAATGACGAGGAAGTGCAGTTGACAAAAGGGACTCGCCGCCTTCAACTCAAAAATGCCATGAAGGCCAAGTTTGACAAAATCCTCGTCCCCATTTCCGAGGTATTGATTGCCGAGGACCAGCGAAAGCACATCACCTTTGACGCGTTTTTTGGCAATACCATGTTTCACGAGGTGGCCCATGGTTTGGGCATCAAAAATACCATCACGGGCAAGGGCAGCGTTCGGGAGTCCTTGAAAGAACACGCCTCGGCTTTAGAGGAAGGCAAAGCAGACATCTTGGGTTTGTATATGATCAACCAATTGCACAAAAAAGGAGAAATCAAAGATGATCTAGAGGATTTCTATGTCACCTTTATGGCGGGCATTTTCCGCTCGGTCCGCTTCGGAGCCTCCAGTGCGCACGGCAAGGCCAACATGATTCGCTTCAATTTCTTCCAGGAAAAAGGCGCCTTCGAGAGAGATGCAGAAACGGGTACTTATCGGGTAAATTTTGAAAAGCTGCAAGAGGCTACCCAATCTCTTTCCGAGCTCATCCTTCAGCTGCAAGGCGACGGAGACTATGATGGTGCGGCCCAGTTGGTTGCCGAAAAGGGTGTCATCAACACCCAATTGCAGGCAGATCTGGATCGACTCACCCAGGCTGACATCCCCGTAGATGTGGTCTTTGAACAAGGTTTGGCCGTTTTAGGCCTCTGAAGATCGAAGCATGAAAACTGAAATATGAAAATCGCATTGTACATCATCTTGGGGCTGCTGTTTGTTGCAGCCTGTGTTGCTGTTTGGTTCTTTTTCATTTTTTTCAAAATGCCCTCTCTGAAAATGCCTCCCAATGCATCGGAGGAAGAGAGAATCAAGGCCTTGGACAAATGGTTTGAAAAGCTGCAGGAACAACACAAGTTCAATGGCGTGGTGCTGATTGGCAAGGAAGGAAAAGTACAACTTGCCAAGGGATATGGATATACGGATCACAGGCGCGACCAAAAGCTGACGGAACACTCTTCGTTGCGGCTGGCCTCGGTGTCCAAACAGTTTACCGCAACGGGCATTTTGCTCTTGAAACAACAGGGAAAACTCGACTTGGACGATGCCGTTGCCGACTACATTCCCGATTTCCCCTACGAGGGTGTCAGCATCCGCCATTTGCTCAACCAGACCTCTGGCATTCCCGATAGTTACATGGAACTCGCCCACAAAAACAAGGCATCCATTCCCTTGCTGACCAATGAAATTGCAACGGACCTCCTCATCCGCGAAGGCCAGCCCGCGACTCATCCCCCCAACGAAGTCTTCCACTATTCCAATACCAATTACATCCTGCTCGGTCGTCTGATAGAGATCATTGCAGGTACCAGCATAGAGGCCTTTCTTCAGGACAACTTGTTCGATCCACTGGGCATGCAAAATACCAGGGTGTGGAATTTGCGGTCCGCCGACAGCACCTTTGCCAACAAGGCAGATGATTTTCAAATTGCGGGCAAGCAGGCATTCGAGCTGGAGTCGACCTTTCTCGATGGGGTGGCTGGCGATGGAGCGGTATTCAGCAGTGCCATGGATTTGCTGACATGGGATCAGTTTTGGAATGGAAATTCGCTGATCTCTGACGACATCTTACAGGAGGCCTTCCAACGCCCTGTCCTCAACAATGGCAGCACCTCTGACTATGGCTTTGGATGGATGGTGACGGACAAAGGCATGTGGCACAATGGCGCCTGGCAGGGAGCCAATACCATTTTTATGAGAAATACAGAACAGAAATCCTGCATCGCCATTTTGGACAATTCCAGCAATCTATTTTTCAACAAATTATTACAGGAATTTCGCAGAGCAAGAGCGAAAAAAGAGTAAGCTCCAAAAATTGCCAAGACATGAAGCAAACAGAAAAGCACCTCCCCAATGCCTCCGTGGCCCTGGCCGCCAGATTCAAAGAACTCGTCAGTGGAAAGTGGATTGCCCAGACCAATTACAGCGAATTGCTGTCGGACCTCAACTGGCAACAGGCGACGAAAAAAATTGGCTCGCTCAATACCATCGCCGCCCTCACCTACCACGTCAATTACTACATCGCTGGATTGGTGAAGGTGTTTCAAGGAGGGCCATTGGACATCAAGGACAAGTACAGCTTTGACCTTCCGGACATCAATTCTGAAGAAGAATGGAGAAGCTTGGCAGAAAAGTTGATCCAGAATGCAAACACCTTTGTCGAGTTGGTCGAGGCCATGTCGGACGACAAACTACAGTCGCCTTTCATCCAAGAACAATATGGCGATTACCGCCGCAACATCGAAGGCATCATCGAACACAGCTACTACCACATGGGCCAATTGGTCTTGCTCAAAAAAATGATCCTGGCGTCAGAAGAATGAGCCGTCCTCAAAGCTGGCCAGCCTTGACTTCTTGCAAGAGCAGATCGATCTGCCCCATGAAGGCCGTCACAGCTTCCTCTTCCGTCCCTTTGGCAAATGCCCGAATGTGTCCCTTGGAATCGATGAGAAGGATTTTTCCAGAGTGGTAAATGCCGCCGGGTTCCTCTGGGTCTTCCCACACCGAGATCAGGTATTGCTCTGCCAAATCCCATATTTGGTCCCGATCCCCCGTCAGGAAATGCCAGCGGTGGCTCTCCACTTCCAAATTGTTGGCATAGGCGTGCAGGTGAGAGACATTGTCCCTTTCGGGGTCCAAGGCAAAGGAGACCAATTTCAGCTTCTTCTCTTCTGCAAATTTTTCGTAAATCCTCATCATCTGGTTTTTCACCTTTGGGCAGATGCTGGGGCAATAGGAGTAGAAAAAATCAGATACGTAGATGTAGTCTGACAATTCTTGGCTGCCAACCACCGTGCTGTCCTGATCCACAAATCGAAAGCTGGGAATGCTGTGGTAGGTCGTATCGGTCCCATTCACATCGTGAAAGCCAATGTAGGGCAGTTTTTGAAGGGGAGCAGCAGGCTCTGAACAAGCGGTCACCATCGCCAGCAGGGCAATCAGTAGGGAGCTTCCCAAGGTCCATGTTGACAGACGAGCATTTTTCATTTGTACAAATTTTGTTGTTGTTGCCATTCTAGTTTGGCAGTGTAAATGTCAGGGGTGTTCCCTCTTCCAACATCTTTTCTGACAGCAGTAGTCCACTCTCGCTGTCCAATAGGCGAACCTCTTGTTGGTCTCCCTGTCGCAAGACTTCTAGGTCGAATGAATGGCCGAATGCCTGTATCCGGCGCAGGGCCATCTGATCCCAAGACTCGGGCAGGCGAGGCTGGCAGGCAAAGCTGCGCAAGCCAGTCGGACGGATGCCAAACAGTCCCTCGGTGAATACCCGGCAATACAATCCGCTTTCGGCAGACAGGTGGGCCATGTCGCCTTCCGGGTAGGCTTCCACCACGTAGGGCACGCGTTTGCCCAGCAGGCGTTTGCGCGAAAAGGATTGCAATTTTTGGAGCGACTGATCCGTAGCTCCCGCCAGGAAAGTGCCGCGCAGGGCATAGAGCGTTCCGCGATCCCAAAAGATGTTGGCAATGGCTGGGTTCTGGCTGTTCTTTTCCACATGCACCCCATTGTCCGTCCACAGTCGATCAAACAAGGCCTCGATGGTGCCCTCCTTTCGCCCGTGCAATCCAACCACCAGCGGCAGGCACACCCAATGACGCAGCTGTTGGTGGCCTTCGTAATAGCGATAACTGTCCAAGCCCTCTACCCTCGCTCCAAAATACTGCTCGATGGATTGGGCCAGCTGATCGGCTTGTCGCTCGTAGCCTTGCAGCTGCTGGGGTTTTTGCTCCAAAGAATGCCCCAAATCCACTGCCAAGCGCAAGGCGCCATAGTACAAGGAGGAGGTCGATAAATTAGCGGTTCCTGTTTCGATGCGCCCCTCCATTTCATCCGACTCAGAGCGGACAACGCCCCCATCGTTGAGCTGCCTCCGACAATACTCCAAACACCATTCAACAAAAGGCCACAACTCTTCTGCCACCGCGCGATCGCCCAAAGCCAGGCAGTATTGCGCCGCTCCATAAGCCATCATGGCTGCATCTCCCCGATCGATCATAAAAGGAGGGACCAAGCCTTCTATTTCAAAAGCATAGCGAATTTTTTCGTAGGTCTCATTCATCTCTCCCGCAAAAGCCCGATAGGCGTTCAGAGAGGAAGCATTGCCTGCCGGGTAGCCCAGGTAGGGAAAAAAGGGCCCGACATACTCCGCCTGATCATTGGCCCAGATGCCGAGGTAATAGCGCCCACCACCTGGAGAGTGGATCAAGCCCAGGCGGGAATCAAAGATGCTTTCCGAGGCCCTGATCTTGGAAAAATGAAAAAGTGTATTGAGCACACTGTCCGGGCTTTCCAGTTGGAGACTTTCCGACAGTTGCGTCAAAAAAGCGGATCGCTCTGTCCAGGCATCTTCCGAGCTTTGTTGGGTATATTCTTCTCCCTCGCCCCGCGCCGTGATGCGGACGGAAAAGGTCGTGCGCTGCCCAGCAGCCAATTTGATTTCTACGGGAGCAAGTGTTCTGATTTGGGTAAAAAAACGATTTTCTTTCCCCCTCCCCTCAATGACTGTCGACGAACGAGTCAAGAACAATTCGACGGTGCTGTCACTCGGATTGGTCAAGGTCCATTGCTCCACAAAAAGGGCAGTAGAAGGCGAGGGAAACAGCCGCCGTTCCAAGATCAGCCCGGCAGCAGGCAGTTGGTGTTCAAAAGACAAACTTCCATCGATGCGGATGCGCTGCACAGGGCCCAATTGCAATTGACGGTCCCCCAAATACAAACGCGGCAGGATTTCCTCATCCGTATGTTGCTTGCGAAGGTAGGCGCGGTACTGGTACCAATCGGGATCTGTCTCTTTGAGCAGTGGATGAAACTGAGGAAAGATCACATCGCGCTGAACAGACAAAAGCCCCAGGCTGTCGATTTGGTAGTGAACAATGGCCGCCACTCGTTTTCCCGCCATCTCAATCTTATCGGCATGAGGTAGACTGTCTTCATCCTCCAACGACCATTCGATGGCATGGGTAGAACGAATCTGCCAATCGGGATGGCCGCTCTGAGAGAAGCTGTGAAACGGAGAGCTAAGCAAGCAAAGCAATAGAGTCAGCAAACAAAAGAAGTGTCTATTCATAAGGGAGCAAGTTGAGCTGTGCAATCGCCTTGGCGTTGAGCAAGCATAAAATTACGACATTTTCGATGGCCGAAGAATACAAAATAATGTCTTTCCACAAAAGCACATGGCTCGTTGCGACAATAGTTGCAACGAGCCATGCTGTATGATTGACGGCCTTCTAAACAAGACCACAAACTTTCATCAAGAATTGATGGTAACGCTGGGGCCTGCAGAGCGAATTTCCTCGCTGGCTTTGTCTTCGTATTGAACGAAGTTTTTCGCAAAGCGCTCTGCCAAGTCATTGGCCATGCTGTCGTACTGCTCCTCATTGCGCCAGGTATCTCTGGGGTTGAGGATGGCGTTGGGTACGTCGGGGCAAGTCTTGGGCATATCCAGGTGGAAAACCGGATGTTGCTGGTATTCTACCTTGCTCAAAGCACCTGTGAGGGCCGCCTTGATCATGGCGCGGGTGAAAGACAGCTCTATTCGGGAGCCTTCGCCATATGGGCCACCCGTCCAACCAGTGTTGACCAGCCAAACATTGATGGTGCCATCGCCGCTGCGACTGCCTTTTTTGATTTTTTCACCCAACAACTTGGCATATACCGTGGGACTCAAGGGCAAGAATGGCGCGCCGAAGCAAGCAGAGAAAGTCGCCTCTGGTTCGACAATGCCTTCCTCTGTACCAGCAATTTTGGCCGTATAGCCACTGATGAAATGGTACATGGCCTGCTCAGGTGTCAGACGAGAGATCGGAGGCAAAATGCCAAAGGCATCACAAGTGAGGAAGAAAATGTTTTCAGGCAAATCTCCTCTCGACTTGTACATGATGTTGTCGATGTGGTAGATTGGATAGCTGACCCGAGTATTCTGGGTGATGGAAACATCTGAGTAATCCACAGTGCAACCGTCTTCCTCGAAGCCCACATTTTCCAAGAGGGCACCAAACTTGATGGCATTGAAAATTTGAGGTTCTTTGTTGGGAGACAAATCGATGGTCTTTGCGTAGCATCCGCCCTCAAAGTTGAATACACTCTCCTTGGACCATCCGTGCTCATCATCGCCAATCAGGCGGCGTTCCGGATCGTTGGACAAGGTCGTCTTTCCCGTTCCCGACAGTCCAAAAAACAAAGAAGTATCCCCCACAGAGCCGACGTTGGCCGAGCAGTGCATGGGCAGTACGTTGAACTCAGTCGGCAAGATGAAATTCAGAACAGAAAAGATTCCCTTCTTGATTTCACCTGTGTAGGCAGTACCACCGATGATGATGGTCTTCTCTGTGAAGTTGATGATGGAAAAGTTTTCCTGGCGGGTGCCGTGCGCAGCAGGATCGGCCAGTACAGAAGGGAAGGAATAGACTTTCCAGTCTGGCTCGAAATTGACCAAATCCTTCTGGGTTGGTCTCAAGAACATATTGTAGACAAAGATGCTCTGCCATGGAAATTCTGTGAACACTCTCACGTTGAGGCGGTAGTTGGGGTTGGCACCAGCGTGGGCGTCCCTGACATACACTTCCTCTCGCCCTTCCATGTAGGCAATGATCTTTTTGTGTAGTTCGTCGTAGCTTTGTGGAGCAATGGGAATGTTGATTGATCCCCAGTCCACCTTGTCGGCAGTCAGCCCATCTTTTACGATGAAACGATCACGGGGTGAGCGTCCGGTAAACTTTCCGGTCTTTACGACCAGTGCCCCTGTACTACTGAGACTACCCTGGCCCATGCGAATGGTGTTTTCCACCAATGCGGCAGGCTGTAAGTTGTGCTTTTGGTTGGTAGACATGATGGTTTAACTATTTGGTTGGTACGCGAAAAGCCACAAAGGTAAGTGCTTTTGATCACATCCTCCTACTTTTGTGACGGGTCTTTACACTTATTTACATTTCCCTACACCGTCATGTAGACGCCCAAACTTATATTAGCAATTTAATACATACCTCCTCCGTCTCCACCATCGTAACCACCTCCACCGCGGCGTCCACCGCGACGTTTTTTCTGGTTGAGACGGTAGCTAAATGTCAGGGTGGCAATTCGAGCGCGCCATTGGAAATCACCCTCGTTGAAAAAGTTGTCTCCGACAGTGGTGTATCTCCGACGACGTGAGTTGAAAACGTCTCGTATACTCAACGTGAGCGTTCCCTTTTTGTTGAGTACATCCCGGCTGGCGGCGATGTCGATGGAGGTAATGGACTTGCGGCGGCCCTGGATGGTTTCTTGCGGGGCGCGATAGTTGAAGCGAATTTGGACGTCGGTCTGCTTGTCGAGCGTAAAGCGGGAGGTCCCCCGGGTGAACCAGCTGTAAGTGTCTGCATCGAAGGACTGGTCAAAATTGGAGCCGTCCACGATGGAGCGGAACAGGTTCAGGTCCATGTCCAGGCGCCACCACTTGAGGGCGCTGTAGGAGATGTTGAATTCAAAACCAAAGTTGTCCTCTGTGGATAGGTTTTGAGGTTTGAGCAAGGTTGTTCCATCGTCGTTGACCTCGCGAACCCGCTGAATTTTGCCCGTGGTATGTCGGTAGTAGATGGCAGAACTGAGAGAGCCTTTTTCCCAATATTTGACATGGCCAAATTCCATGGAGTGGGTAAATTCGGGATCGAGATTGGGATTGCCCGCAAAGAAGTTCCGGTTGTCGCTGAAGGTAAAAAATGGATTGAGGTCCCAAAATCTCGGACGTCGAACCCGCCGACTGTAGCTGAGTTGAATGGCATTGGAGGCGGGAAGTTCGAAGTTCAAAAATCCAGAGGGGAACAAATTGAGATAGTCTCTGGCGTTGACCTCGTTGGTTTCCTTGAGTTCTGTCCGAATGTCGCTGTATTCTGCACGCAAGCCCACCTGGTAGGAAATTTTTCCTTGCTTGTTGCCAAAGATGAGGTAGGCGGCGTGGATGTCTTCATTGTAGACAAATTCATTGGTCAGGCCGATGAGGGGTTCTTTCTCGCCATTGGCCAAAATGTTGTTGACCTCAAAGTCATTGTCAATTTGGCGAAGCGAGGTGCGCCAGCCCATTTCCATGGTCCCATCCTTCAAAATGGGTTGGGTATAATCTACCTGGCCAGACAGGCGCGTGGTCCCCTCTTTGTTGTCGGAACGCTGGATCAGAGTGGGCTGGGTAGAAGGCTGGTCGTCTTTGGTAAAATAGCGCTCCACCAAGTCGGAGCCCTCGTCTTCGGAATTGTCTTCGTAGCGAATGTCCGCCGTTAGTTGCTGCCCTTTTCGATCGTAGGTTTTCTTGTAGCGCAGCGTATATTGAAGTTCGTATTCATTTTCGATCTCATCATCGGTTCGCCTGGAAATGCCCGTAGGATTCTCTGACGAATTGAGAAAATCCCGGTAAATGAAGCTGTTGAAGTTGTCGTCTCGCCCTCCCCGGAATGTGAAAGAAGAAGTCAGAGTACTTTTGGGGGTAAAGGAGTAATCGACCCCGAGGCGAAGGTTGGCGTTGAGTCCAATTCTCTCCCGATCACCGCGTTGCTCCGAAATCAGGGTGGTATCTCCATTGTAGACTTCCTGATACAGATAGCTGGAGCCGGGTCGCTGGCGTCGGTTGAAACCCAGGTTGGTGAAAAAATTGAGCTTGCTGGCCCGGTAGTTCAGATTGATGGCAGTGCCGTAGCTCTCCGGCAGTCCTCCGTTGAAGTCAAACGAGCCATTGAGACCACTTTTGCGCTCCTTTTTCAGGACAATGTTGATGATGCCAGCCATTCCCTCTGCCTCATAACGCGCCGAGGGGTTGGTGATGACCTCCACTCGCTCAATCAGGTTGGCGGGCAGAGAGCGCAGTCCGTTGGCATTGCCCGCGCTGATGAGACCGGAAGGCCGTCCGTCCACCAAGATTTGAACATTGCCACTTCCCCTCAGCGTAATGCCACCTTCTACATCTACTTGGACAGATGGGACATTGTCGAGCAGATCTGTGGCTGTCCCCCCGCGGGAAGCAAGGTCTTTGCCAACGTTGAAGATCTTTTTGTCCAGTGAGAGTTGCATTTGACTCCTGTCAGCCTGTACGACAACCTCCTCCAACACAGCGGCATCAGATTCCAAGGTGATTTTGCCCAGTTCGAGAAGTGCTTGGCCCCGTTCGATGGCCAATTGAGGAATGACTTTGCTTTGGTAGGCCAGGAATTCGATTTTTGCAAAAAAACGCCCTGGACGCGTGTCCAAGGTGAAGTTGCCGTTGAGGTCGGTCACAATTCCAGTCACCAAGCTGCTGTCCCGGCGACGGAAAAGGCTGATGGTGGCATATTCCAAGGGGACACCTGTCTGAGAGTCAACAATTGTCCCGGTGATCTTGGCTGCGGCCCGGGCTCCTCCCCGTCCTGGTCGTCCCCCTCTCTGAGGTCCCTGAGCTTCCAAATAAACTCCCAAGCAAAGCAAGAAAGCGAAGAGAAGTAGTAATTTTTTTTTCATAGATGTCTCTGAATGTGCAGGCCGTGACCAAAGGGTTGGCTCCATCTCGCCATCTCCCATCAAGCACAGCCCGGAATCAATGGGCGAATGAATGTCAAAAAATTTATTGCATTTGCTAAGACCTTCCACAATCGTGTGGTCCATAAAATTGATCCAATCAACCCTATGAACTATTTAGCAAACAGTTATTTCTAAGTAATGTTTCCTTTGCTTCCGTAAATCATCTGACAATTCGGACAAAAAATTCTGGATGACCCACCAGCCCCACATGTGAAAAGCACCCCGCTGTTGGCAAGGGTGCTTTTGTAAACAATCACATACTGTATCGAATGTGTGGATGATATTTTTGTCTAGGCATTTTGGGTCACTAGCTGCTCATCCTTGCGAACAAAGCCGTCCAATAGCTCGATGATCCGAGAGCCATACGCGGCATTTTTCTCCGAATGAGTCACTTGCAAGATGGTAATGCCATCGTTTTCGTTCAATTCTTTGAAGAGTTCCATAATGCTCTCTCCCTGATTGGTGTGAAGGTTGCCAGTGGGTTCGTCTGCCAGCAGCAACCTGGGCTTGCTGACAATGGCGCGGGCGACCCCTACCAACTGCTGCTGCCCACCCGACAATTGGCTGGGAAACAAGTCCTTTTTCGCCACGATGTTGAAGCGATCCAGGATGTCGGCAACGATGCTTTTTCGCTCACTGCTCTTGACATTGCGGTACAAAAGTGGCATTTCTATGTTTTCGTAGACGGTCATGTCGTCCAAGAGGTGATAGGCCTGGAAGACAAAACCGATGTATTCGCGATGGATTTCCTGACGGCGACGCTCGCTGAACTTGGTCACAGACTCTCCCAAGAACTCGTAGGTCCCAGAATTTGACTGATCCAGCATTCCGATGATGTTCAGCAGGGTGGACTTGCCCGCTCCGCTCGGGCCCATGATGGTCACAAACTCCCCTTGCTGAATGTCCAGGCTGATGTCGCGCAGTACCCAACTCTTTTGCAGACCGCTGCGGTAATAGCGTTCGATGTTTCGTAGGCTCAACATGGTGGTAGGGGCTTAGAGGTGATGTCTTGCGACCATGTTTTCGGTAATGACCTTGCCGTCGAGCAGTCGAATGACGCGATTGCCAAACTCTGCACAGTAGGGCGAGTGGGTCACCATGATGACCGTCGTACCTTCGGAATTGAGTCGAGCCAGGATTTTCATCACGTCATCGCCATTGGAGCTGTCGAGGTTTCCAGTGGGCTCATCCGCCAGGATGAGGTTGGGTTTGTTGACGATGGCCCGTGCCACGGCGACCCGCTGTTGCTGTCCGCCGGATAGCTGCTGTGGGAAGTGGTTGCGGCGATGCATCATGTTCATTTGGTCCAGCAACTCCTCTGTGCGCTTTTTGCGCTCTGCAGAGCCGACCTTTGTGTAGAGCATCGGCAGTTCCACGTTTTCGTAAACAGTCAGCTCGTCGATGAGATTGAAACTTTGAAAGATGAATCCGATGTTGTGCTTGCGCAGTTGAGAGCGGCGTCGCTCCCGGTATCCCGCCACGTCTTCGTCCATGAAGAAATACTCGCCTCTGCTGGGATTGTCTATCAGGCCGAGGATGTTCATCAGGGTGGATTTGCCACAGCCCGATGGCCCCATGATGGAGACAAACTCACCAGCCTTGATCTCAATGTTGATCTCGTCCAGAGCCGTCGTTTCCACCTCTTCAGTCCGATAGACCTTTGTAAGCTTGTTCGTTCTGATCATATTTTTCAGTTGTTGTTGATTTGTTGTTTCCCTTATGGGTTGTGTACCTGTTGAAAAGCGAACTTGTGTGTTGTTTTTGTTTTCTGCTTGTATTTTTTGGCTTTGGGGAAAAAGAGGGGAAGCTTTCCGAGGCCTCCCCTCTTTTGCGCGAGAAGCTGTGCTTGCTATTTCAGTACCAACTCATCTTTGTCACCAAAATTGTCGTAGCCCGATGTGATGACAACATCGCCAGGCTGTAGGCCTTCCAGGATTTCGTAGTAGTTGGGGTTGTGGTTTCCAATGCGGATCTCTCTTTTGAACGCAGTCTCTCCAGAGCCATCCACCACATAGACCCAATTGCCACCTGTGCTTTGGTAGAATCCACCGCGTGCCAGCAGGAGGGCTTCCGATTCGTTGCCAAGGGCCAGCTTGATGGAGATGGTTTGCCCACGCTTGATGTTGGACGGTGGCTCAGACATGAAGACCATGTCCACTTCAAAAGAACCATTGAGAACTTCCGGGTAGATTTTTTGGATGCGAAGCTTGTAATCCTTTTTGTCGAAGGTAAAGCTGCCTTCCAATCCCCGGAAGATGCGGGAAATGTAAAATTCGTCAATGCGAGCGCGCACTTTGTAGTTGCTCAGGTCATCGATCTGGGCGATTCTTTCGCCTCGGTTGATCAACTGACCGATTTCTGTATCCAGAGAAGAAAGTTGACCAGAAACAGGTGCCTTGACCGTGAGGTTGTCGATGCTCTTTTGGGCGTATTCAAGATTGCGGCGCATCAGATCGACGGTGGCAGTCATTTGCTCTTGTTGTACGACATTGGAAAGGCTGTCTTTTTCCAGGGTCAGGCGAAGCATTTCTTTGCGCTGAACCAGGTAGTCAAACTCATCCTTGCTTTGCTCCCAATCCACTTGCGAGATCACATCATCCTTGATCAAGTCATCGTTGCGATCCATGGTACGCTTGACCTGGGTGAGGCGATAGGAATTGTTCAAAGCCTGCTCTCTCAGGTTGAGGCTTTGTTGCTCCATGACGATGCTCAGGTTGCGGATTTGGTTGATCTGGGCGATGAGGGATGCCTCCTGATTGATGTAGCTGCGTTGCAATTCGTCATTGGACAAGCGCAGGATGGGCTGGCCTTTCTGCACCACACTGCCGTCTTCGATGAGAATTTCCTCCAGCCTTCCCCCCTCCACTGCGTCCAAAAAGACCGTTTTGATGGGTTGAATGGCCCCATTGATGGGGATGAAAACTTGGAAGGGAGCGCGTTCGACCGTGTCGAGTAGCAGTCGCTCTGTTTTGACATTGAGTCGGCTCGCACCGGCGTTTTTGCCTCCATTTGACCAGATGAAGCCAGCAATGGCGATTCCACCAGCAATTAGGAGGAGGTACTGAATGGGCCATTTCTTTTTCTCGATTTTCCTGTCCATAATAATTCGATTTGTAAATGATTGTTTGACCATATAAGGCCAATCCACATGCCAACAAACACAACCCACTGTAAATCAAATACATATAATTTATTCACAATCATTCACCATCATTTTTTGTCCAAAATCGAACACCGACTGTTCGGAAATGAACAGTGTACGCTGCTTTTTCGTATCTTTAGCGGGTTCATTTGGGGCTGATTGCCCTTGTTAAACATACTATCCATTCCAATCCAATGCTGAACAATGGCCGAGCTTGAAGGTAAGATTTTAGTCGTTGATGATGACGAAGCCATACTGCTGTCTCTGCGGTATTTACTGTCTCGACAATACGCGAAAGTACAGACTGAGACCAATCCCAATTTGATCCCCCGCCTGCTGCGCACAGAAGACTTCAACGTCGTCTTGCTGGACATGAACTTCCGCAAGGGCGATACCAGTGGGAAGGAAGGCCTTCGGTGGCTGCAAAAGATCAAGGAACTCAAGCCACATCTGAGTGTGATCATCATCACGGCACACGGGGAGATTGAGATGGCGGTGGAGGCGGTCAAGAGGGGGGCGGTTGATTTTGTGGTCAAGCCCTGGCGCAATGAAAAGCTGATGGCGACGGTGCTGTCGGCCTACAAGCTCAACATCAGTCAGCAGCAGGTCAAACATTTGGAAGGCAGTCGCCAATTGCTCAATGAAGATGCGACCCAAAAAGTCATTGGTGAATCGGCTGTCATGCGAAGCATTTACACCACCCTGGCCAAGGTAGCCAAAACGGATGCCACCATTCTGTTGTTGGGCGAAAATGGTACTGGCAAGGAGTTGATTGCCAGACAGTTGCACCTGCAATCCAATCGCAACAAGCAAGCCTTCGTCAGTGTCGATTTGGGCGCCATTCCGGATACCCTCTTTGAGAGCGAATTGTTTGGACACAAAAAGGGAGCCTTTACCCATGCCATTGAAGACCGAATGGGGCGCTTTGAGGCAGCCTCTGGTGGGACGCTTTTTTTGGATGAAATCGGAAACCTATCGCTGCCTTTACAAGCCAAATTGCTGGCCGCTCTTCAAAATCGACAAATCAACCGATTGGGAGACCCCAAGCTGATCAACATCGACATCCGACTCGTCTGTGCCACCAATCGACCTCTTTACCAAATGGTTGGAGAAAGCAGTTTCCGACAGGATTTGCTCTATCGCATCAATACGGTGGAAATCACCTTGCCTCCCTTGCGCGAGCGCGGCCAGGACATCAACCTGCTGGCCACCCACTTTTTGCAGGTGTATCGCAAAAAATACCTCAAGCCAAGCCTAGAGATTCAGCAAGCAACTTACAAAAAACTGCAAGACTACCACTGGCCGGGCAACATTCGGGAATTGCAGCACGCCACCGAACGGGCCGTCATTCTGAGCGAGGGGCCCAGCATCACACCGGAAGACTTCCCCTTCAACGCCCATGTACAGGAGCGGGAAAGCGAGGGACAGTTTGACCAATACAACCTCGCAGAAATCGAACGCTGGACCATTCAGAAGGCCCTCAACAAATACCAGGGCAACATCTCCAAGGCGGCAGCAGAGCTGGGCATTACGCGGGCGGCTCTGTACAGGCGCATGGAAAAGCACAATTTATAACCAACTGGCCATGCTCAAAGGTTTTACCTCCAACATATTGATCAGAATCTTTCTGATGGCACTGCTGATGGCCGGGCTGGGGTATTTTCTGTTTCGAACAGATTTTTACATTTCGGCAGGCATGATGGTCGTGCTGATCGGCTTTCTCATCTGGGACCTGATCCGCTACACCAACCAGACCAATCGGGACATCACCACCTTTTTGACGGGCATCAAGTACGACGATTTCGCCCTGCGCTTTTCGGGCGACAAAAAAGGGCGGTCCTTCCAGCAGATGTACAATTCTTTCAACCAGATCAACTCCAAATTTTTGGAAATCCGGGCAGAGAAGGAAGCGCAGTTTTTGTACCTCCAAAACATTGTGGAAAGTGCAGAGGTAGGCCTGCTGTGCGTCGATCAAAACGGGGAAGTCATCCTCATCAACCGAGAACTCAAAAAGCTCTTGGGCAAGCCGTATTTGATTTCCTTTGAGTTTCTGTCTCGGGTCAACAAGGATTTGTACAAGGGGTTGTTGACCATGGAAAATGGCGACCGCAAACTGCTCCGCATCAACCTCAACGATCAACTGCTGCAGCTCTCCATCCAAGCCCGCAAATTCAAGATCAAAGACGATTTGTTCAGTCTTTACTCGGTGCAGAACATCCAAAATGAATTGGAAGTCCAGGAGGTCCGTTCCTGGCAAAAACTGATTCGGATATTGACTCACGAGATCATGAATTCGGTCACGCCCATCATTTCGCTTTCCTCCGCCGTCCACGACAGGCTCGGCGATCAGGATCGGCCATTGGAAAAAGAGGACATCCAAGAAATGGCCATGGCCATCAGTGCCATTCAGAAACGAACTGAGGGCTTGCTGCATTTTACCGATACCTACCGCAAGCTTACCAAGGTACCTCCCCCCGTCTTCCAGGAAGTGGACTTGGGGCAATTGACCGAGCGCATTCACACCCTGTTCAAGCCCGTTTTGAAGACGGAAAACATTCAATTCGAACTCAGCCCCCTCCGCGGCCCTTTGCTCATACAAGCCGACCCCCGCTTGCTGGAACAGGTGCTGATCAACTTGATCAAAAATGCCATCGATGCGTTTGACGAGGAGCAAGAAGAGAGGCACATTCGGCTGTCGTGTGCGCGCCTGTCGGTTGCCAAATGCAAAATCCAATTGGCCGACAATGGGCCGGGCATTCCGCTGGATTTGCTCGATCAGATATTTGTTCCGTTTTACACCACAAAGAAAGAAGGTTCTGGCATTGGTTTGAGTCTGTCCCGGCAGATCATCCAGATGCACCAAGGAACCATCAATGTGGAGTCGAAGGTGGGGGCCGGGACGGTGTTTACGATCTTGCTTTAGTCTTTCATATCTGTGAGGCGTTGGTAGTTGGTTCCCATCGCTGTTTCCATCTCTTGGATGTTTTGGTAGATGTACAGTCCGGCCATGCCTGTGCCGTGCGGTCCGATGGTTTTTTCGGTGAAGATGTAGCCATTTTCCAGGAGGATGAATCCCTCGATGTCGGCAGAGTCCATGACCAAAATGTCGGCGATGGTTTGGTCTTTCAGGTATTTGACTTTGTTTTCGCGGTATTCGACGCGGTAGGGCAGGTATTCTTTGGGAATGCGTTCGATGAGTCCAAACAGTTTTTTCAGTCGCCCCCACAGGGAAGCAGTCCGTTTCTTTTGCGCCTCCAGAACCTCTCCCACCGTTTTGCCTTCGGGATTGACGTGGAATTGGGGGATGTCCTCTAGATTGGCGAAGAGGCTTTCAGCTCCCTCTCGTGGCTCGCATGCCAAGTCGTCCGACTCAAAGTCCCAGGGAATGTTGACGGTGATTCCATTGTCCAACTGAATGAAGACTTCCGCTTCGTCCAGTCCTCCGACCTCCATTTCCAGGTAGAGCAGGAGGTCTTTGATCTTTCGTCCGATGAGTTGTTTGGCATGCATGTTTGGCGTGTGTTCATTGCCAAAACGGTGATTGGTGGTGGGATGGTTCCTGTCGGAGGAAATTACAGCCTACTTCAACTTCAAAGAGTGCATGATCTCTTTGGAGACACTTTCCCATTCCGTTACATGTTCGAGGGTGCAATTGAATGAGCAAAGCAACAATTTATCGTCGAGATCGGTGAAGAACATTCGATTGTAAATTTTCGCGTCTGGAGCAGATATGACGAATTCCAGGTAACCAATTTGTCGCCCATTCACCTCAATGACTTCGCTGTTTTTCCACTCTGCATCAGGGTAATTGGTTTGAAAAGATTGTACAAGACCTTCTTTGTAAGGCTCCATCAATTCTTGACTGGCAGGGTTTTCGGTCAAATTGAGCGCGACGTTGATGGATGCCCGCTTATTGGTGTAAACCAAAGTTGGTCTCTGTTCTGTTGGATACTTCATTTTGATGGTTTCCTCATCCATGATGTCAAAATCTGAAGGTATCTTCAGTTCGATCCGATCATTCAAAAGCGACATCGTTTCCAATTCAATTCCGCTTATTGCTGCGATTGAGGAACAGGCAAACACGACAAGAGCCAATTGTTTCAAAACATTCATAATCAACAGTTGCTATTTATTAATTTTTGGGTTTTGCACTGGCATCATACGATGATGGTCCTTAGAAGTAACGAATTTGGATGGTTATCATTGGATCATCTTTACCTTTTTAGGAGTACATGTGTGTTGCCGGAACGAACCATCCGGTTTATTGCAAATATTACTCCATGAAACGATTGGAAATTTCGAAAGCATCTTTTCATGAAATCATTCCATTCTCATTCTTTGCTGATCTGTCAAGCTTTCATTTGTTATCTTTGACCTAGGCTTATCATCCAAACCTTCCCAAAACATGCTGTCACTAGACAACAAAAGCCAAGAACGACTCAAGAGCCCCCGTACCAAAACGGAGGACAAGCTCTATCTGATGGCCAGACACATAGAAGAAAAATACCAATTGTACCCACAGCCCAATCATTGGGAAGATGCCTTTGGGAAATTGACCAGGGAGGAGCAAGTCTTTTACAAGCTCTGGTTGTGGTTGTGCTATGTGGAGTGGGAAAGCCTCGTGGCGCCCATTGCCGAATTTGAGGAGGTTTATGGGTTGGCGAGAAAGCAGGAATTGCTTGGCCATCTATCTGCAGAACAGTCGGCCGGGGAAAACATTTACGCTTATTATCAGTTAGATGGATTGGCGGGCGTTTGCTTGCTGGAGTGGGGAATGGCGAATTTGTTGCAACAATTAAACAAGTAAAATACTGCATATGAATTTCATGGACCAAGACAGTGGGAATGTGATGTTTCCCGTTTTTTTCAAACTTCACCAACTGCAGCTCTTGATAGTGGGGGGTGGCAATGTGGGCCTGGAAAAACTGGAAGCTGTCCTCAAGCACAGCCCTCGCGCCAATGTGACCTTGGTATCGGGCGAAATCCGTCGGCCGGAGATTTGGGAGTTGGACAAGCACCACGAGGGACTAACGGTTGTCGTCCGCAACTTTGAGGAGAGCGACTTGGATGGCAAAGACCTCGTCATACTGGCCACCGACCAACCGGAGTTGCACAAGCAGATCAAAAAAACTGCCGAAGGCCGCCACCTGCTCACCAATGTAGCCGACACCCCCGATCTGTGCGACTTTTACCTTTGCTCCATTGTCAAGCGGGGCGACCTCAAGATCGGCATCTCCACCAACGGCAAGTCCCCTACACTGGCCAAGCGCATGCGCCAATACCTGACGGCTACCTTGCCCGATACCCAGGAAGTCCAAGAGTTGTTGGACAATCTCAAGGTCATCCGCGACAAGCTCGGAGGCGATTTTGACTACAAGGTCCAAAAGCTCAACGAGATCACTCGATCTTGGTTGGAAGACAAAAAAGAAGAGTCAAAATAACAAGGTGCAAACAACATGGCTTCTAAGCCAACTCCTTATGAATTCGTTCTCGACTTGCTGCATCCGTTGGAAGTTCGGGTGAAGTCGATGTTTGGCGTGCAGGTCCTTTACATCAATGAAAAACTGTGCCTTGGCCTTCGAAAGCGCGAGCGGGTGCCAGAAGACAATGGGCTTATGATCCGCTGCGAGACAGAAGCTGTGGCTGAGCAGTTGGCAAAGGAGGTGCCTTCTCTTCGTGCCATGCAAAGCATTCCCAGTAAAAAGTGGTTGTTGATTCCAGCGGAGGCGGATGATTTCGAGGAGTTGGCTGAGTGGGTTTGTGGGTTGGTTCGGAGGGGGGACCAGCGGATTGGGGTTTTGTCTTGAGATTGATTTTACATACCATGAAATACCAACTTTCAAAGAATATGTACTGATTGACCAGGAGAGATATGTTGTTGACGTCTATTACAAGCCCGACCAGAGCGACCTTTGGAGAATCACAAGATATGAAGATCCAAGTGCAATCATCCACCTTTCATCGTTGGGAATCGATGTTTCCATGGAGTTGCTGTACAAGCACGTACGCTTTGATGGTGTGGCATCAGATGATCAATAGACTTCCCTTTTCAAGCCGTTTTTCGTTTGAGTTGTTTCAGCACCAGGCCCAAAAGGATATCGAATGGGACGATCTCCACTTCGAAACGCTCCCCCAGGGCCAGGGGGTGTTTTTCCAATAAATCAAAATATTTTTGGGTGCGTCTACGCAGGGCGTCCGGATGAAAATTGGCAGCGGGGAGGCGACAGATGATTTTCAAAAACCATTTGGCCCGCCGGAGTCCGGGGTCTTTCAAGTGCCTGTAGCTGTAGTGTTCGGCAGCCTCTACCCGATCGATGAATTTGCCGCGATCGCGGACCAGGTGTACCAGCAATTCGGCGATGAGTACGTTGATGTTGTTGACCTTTTGGCTGGCCTGGGATCGGATGGTTTCGTTGAGGTATTTTCCGAGCCGGAACCTGCGTTCCAGGACCAACAGTCCTGTATGGGATAAAAAGCACAAATAGGCCCCCAATATGGCAAAATGCAAGCGAAGTTTTTCGAAGCGACAATTTCGATTTTGGCGATACCAGATGTAGGCTTGGTTGTAATGGCCGGCGTGCAATGCGTTGATGATGCGGTAGTAGCGCAGTAGATAGTCGTTGAAGGATTTGGGAGGACAATACATACTGGCTTGTTCGAAGCTCTGGTCGGCATCTGCGTAGTTGGTTAGAGCCATTTGGGCCAATCCTTGACTCTTGGAGAGAGAATAGATATATGAACTGTAGGAACTAGCCAGACCTTGAAAAAAAGAGATTCCTTCGGCACATTTTTTCTCAGCTCTCGGGTAGTCTCCTATTTTGAATCCATATTGTACTTCCAAAACAGTTAGGTAAATAAAGTATTTGGTAGTCTTTCCATTGATGGCTTTGATTTTTTGGATGCCTTTTTGGATGATGGCTGCATGGTCTGCGTCTCCACTGCTGATTTGGGTTTGGTAATACAGTCGCTCTACTTTCTTATTGAGAGAATAGATGTCCTGGTATTCTTCGATTTTATCAGCGTAAAAATTTGCTTTTTCGGGATCGATCTCGTAAAAAGAATGCTCGTGATGAAAAATGGCAGCCAATTCAATGAGCAAGTACATAAACTCATATGCTTCGGCGGTCTCATAAGCCTCTTGTACCAATCGCATCCCCTCCCCTCGTTTGCCAAAATGCAGTAGTTTTTGGGCCACAAAAAATTTTTTTTGACTTTTTTCATATTTTTTTCTCACAGCACTTCCTCCTGCCGAATCGCTCAGAAATAACATGGATTGCAGAATACTCAGTGTCCTGGATTTCAGCTCTGAATAATACGTCCGATGGTGTTTTTCCTGACAAATGATGTGGCGAAATGCCTTGTCGTTAAGGGGATTTTCTTCTTGAAAACGACGGATGAATTCTCCAGGCTTCCCATCAATCCTCTTCAATAAGCGTGGATCAATCAATGACAAATATGACCTAATATCTTCCATTTCATTAATTTCTCAAGTAGTTGTACAATAGAAACATAGAAAACCAGCCCCTTAATAACAATTAATTTACTACTCTCTCATTTACAGCACTTCACCCTCGCGATTCATACTTTATGATCTATACTTTATTTGGATTATTCACACTTTAATCCATCAATTTATGCTATCCAAAATTAAAGCTCTTAAAGAGGTTAGGAAACTAACTATTAAGAAGCAAAAACGCATCATTGGCGGTACAGGAGAAGCCTTTATAGAAGCTGATCTAACCGCCATGTAGTCCATTACATTTCGTCTTGAAAAGCACTTATTTCCCCGGATGGTCACGAAATCCAATTGTGATTATTCGGGGTTTTTCATATCTTGCGATCATATCACAGGATAGTATGACAACAAATTAAATTTACAAAATTTTCGGGACTGCACAAGTATGGACCGAAGCCAAGGAACAGCGATAAAAATTGCGAGAAAGTGGCTAGTCTTTTGAGCCTGCTTTTCAAGACGGATATGGACTACAATCCCTTCTGTTACATCAAAGAGAGGATAGCAAATGCATCGCAGTTCCTACCTCCATTGTGGGGTAGGTTTTTTATCAGTGTTCAAAACAAAAAGCTATCTTGGGATTGTGCCTGGATGAAAGAAATTTCTTAAAAAATCATTCAAAAACTTTGCTCATCCATCACATTCTTTCCAAACGTAAGAATTACCATCACAACCATCAAGCGTAAGACTCCTATTGCTGTGGGCATCGACTGTAGCAAATGGGCATCAACATCCTTTTGGGCGTTCAGCGCCTAAGACATCTTCCTGCAACTGCAGGCAGGGGTACATCACCTACCTATGTCACATTTCGCTCTTAGAGCGGAGAGTAACACTTACGTTTACAGTGTACCTGCCCCTTTCGGTTTGATGGTCGAAGGTGGGTGGGTACACTTTTCATTCGAAATAAAATGACAACTGTTAAAATTGAAAAAATGAAAAATAATCGATCGCAAAACTCATTTAATATATGAGCGTAAGTGTCATTTTCATCTGTGCCATTGCCAAAGTTTTATTCTAGGGCAAAACAGGTACATTCATATCTACCGTTGGCTTGGTCTGGTCATGTGGCCCGATTGGAGACCAAGCCGTAAAATCCATCAAAAAATGTTGGCCCAGGCAGCCTGCCCCACGACTTTGTGAAGTCGATGGAGGTACTTGCCTGTCATGAAGATTAATTCCATCATCCATCTAAAGCAAACTTATGAAAAGATTGATTGGATGTGCCATGCTCCTGTGCATGGCCATTTGCTGGCAAGCCTGCCAGAAAGAACCACTTGCGACCACACAGTTGCCCACTCACACAGCAAAAACCGAACAAAAAGCAGAACTGCGCAGCGACCCGGACGAATATGTGCAAACACTACTTGGTGCCAAGCGAAATAATCCGTATACTGTAACAAATATGACTGAGGCATGGAATCACTTGTATCCGGATGATCAGTACGCATCCCTTCCTGCCACTCACAAATACCTCAAATTTACCCCTGCCGACGTGGACCAACTCGTTGCCATCATCGAAAACGATCTCGACCATTTCGACTACCCTGTCGAATACGAGCTCATCCGGGAAGGAGACTACTACTTGTCTCCCGGCAAAACCCTGGACGATCTGCCGGAGTTGTATGCTGTGGTGCCAAGCGCAGATGCACTGCCAGCAGGCGTTGGCCAATATGAATTGATCGAAGAATTGGTACTCCCTCCTTACAATTCATTTCTCACTGCCCAGGCATTTACCCAACTGGGGCTGGAATATGGCCACGAAGGTGACAGTCAGGACCCCGAAGACTGCCATGAGGGCTGCGAGCTGTACCCCTACTGCTTGGTCTGTACCGAAATTGGCTGCGACATATCGGACTTGGCGACGATTGTGGGCTTGCCCGGCTGTCGTCCTGGCCTTCCAGATTGGCCGGACTGTTTGGAGGAAGAATGTACGGAGGAGCCCCCGCCGCCACCACCCAGCGGCCATTGCGGCTGCAACATCTGGGCCAACCAGCGCATGATCAGTGGCTGCGTGCAGGTGGAGGACTCTGAGTTGGGTCTGGAGGGTGTCCGTCGGGTGCAGGTCATCGCCAGAGACGGCTGGTTTACCTTCAAGAGGACCTATACCACTGATGGGGGTTGTTTTAAGATCAGACATTCTGTGGGCAGGAAGAATCGATTGCGTCTGAAGCTCAAGTTTGAAAACCAGCTCGTGAAGGCCCGCAACCTTTCCGGCCTGCGCATTTGGGAGTATTTCTTTGCGGTGAAGGACCGGAGAGGGGTCATTCCGTTTCCGTACAACAACATTTCGGTGGTTTATCGAGATTCGCCAGATCGAAAAGGGCGTCAAAAGAAAAATTGGATGGCGGCCATTGCATTGAATGGCGTGGGAGAATTTCATCAATTTGCTGCCCAAGAGGGGATTGTTCCGCCCGATAAGGTTCACATTCTCAATACGACTTGGTTTGATGGTTTGGGAGCTGGTTCCGCGCCCATGTTTCGAAGCTCTCGCAGACTGACCGCCATCAGCAATTTTTTGGATTGGATCTTCAAGGGAGATGCGCCTGCCAATTTTGTGAGTGTGTGGAGTGGGTTGTTGTTTGACATTGCCTTGGTCACTAGAAATATCCCAACAGACCAACTAAAGAGTACCCTTTACCACGAATTGGCACATGCCAGCCACTATTTTTGGGCAGGGAAAGACTTTTGGGAGAAGGTGGTCATACATGAATCAGCTCATGGGGCTGTTTTTCAAGATCCTTATGGGGAGCCAGGGAAGTTTCTTCCTGGGGTAAGTTATGTAGGGCATGTGGCTGTTGCGGAGTCTTGGGGAACTCATATTGGGGAGAGTTTTGCACATTTGAAATATCAAACAAGAAATAGTATAAGAGGTACCTGGGAGGATAGACTAGAAAGGACATTCCTAAATAATAACTATGTCCCTGAAGGTATCTATAAAGATTTGATTGATGATACACCTACTGAAACTATCCCAACAGGAGGAACGTCTCTGGACAATATACTAGGATTTACCAATGTTCAGTTCTTTAGCCTTTTAGATAAGCATACGATCTCTCCGATAGTCTTTAAAAGGAGGTTAATTGATCAATATCTCAATACTACTCCCAATTCAGAATCTGCAGTAAATACCATGTTTAGCACATATGGATATTAAAGAATAATCATCTCTGTGTCAAATAGCTATTTGACACAGAGAACTAAATTAATTACTTATTATGAAGAAGAATATACTGCTATTTACTCTACCAACAATAATACTTCTATCATTCTTCTCCTGCAAGGACTGCTGTGAAGAAGTAGAGTGCGTACAATACAATTTTAAGATTCCAATCAAAATACAAACCCAACAAGATACTTTTCACATCGGTGATACAATCATCTTTCGATCTCAATTTCACCATGACATAGAAGATGTTGTGGATGGAAGAAAATATAAATTGGCCAATTATAAATTCCATCCCATTGTATTCATTGAAAAAATAGATTTGTCAAGAAGAAATGGATTGTTTACTTCATTCATGGATACTGAAGTCATTTCTGACACAAGTGCCATCGTTTTTCACAGTGATGGGGACAATTCCATTATTTTCATTTATGACTACCAAAATGACATCTATGATACAACCATCAAATTGATCCCTAATACAACTGGAATTTATTACTTCAGCATAGGCAGCCATGTGGCAGCAGAGGAAGCATCTAATAAATTCAATAGGTTTGATGGCAGATGTCCTGCAAGAGGCCAAGACCCCCTCTACTTCATGAACGACAATCAAGACGACAACAACTACCACCTCATGGCACTGAGTGGGGACCCAAATACTCGTGCTGTAACCAAAGAAGAATTCGACCGATTTGGGGGATACGCTTTCATCGTCGTTGAATAGTCCCAACAGGAGGAACAGCACTTGACAACGTATCTGGATTTACCAATGCACAATTTTTCAGTCTTTTGGATCGCCGAACATTCTCTCCTTTGGTTTTCAAAGCCAGATTGATTGATCAATATCTTAGTTCCACTCCCAATAATTCGGCTTCAGTAAATACAATATTCAATGTTTATGGATATTAATATTAAACTCCCCTGTGCCAGATGGTAAATTTGGTACAGGGGCCTAAATCACCCCATTATGAACAACAAAAATTTGTTATTGATTACACTATTATCTGTCATTGCCCTATCAACCTTTTCATGCAAGGATTGCTGCGAAGAAGTAGAATGTGTACAGTACAATTTCAAAATACCTGTTGAAATCCATGCCCAAAAGGACACCTTTCATATTGGTGATACCATTACTTTCCGGTCTCGCTTTCATCACGATATAGAAGATGCTGTTGACGGAAGAATCTATAAACTAGCCAATTATAAATTTTATCCTTTTGTATTTATTGAGAAGATAGATTTAAATCGAAAAAACGGATTGTTTACATTATTTATGAATACAGATATAACTGCTGATACCAGTGCGATTGTATTTCATAATGATGGGAATAACTCCATCGTTTTCATTTATGACTACCAAAACGACATCTATGATACAACCATCAAATTGATCCCGAACACTAGTGGTATTTACTATTTCAGTATTGCAAGCTATGCAGCCGCAAGAGAATCTTCCGGAAAAATCAATAGATTCGATGGCAGATGCCCAGCCAGAGGCCAAGACCCACTCTACTTCATGAACGACAATCAAGACGACAACAACTACCACCTCCTAGCCCTCAGCGGCGATCCAAATATCCGTACCATGACCAAAGAAAGATTCGATCGATTTGGTGGCTATGCCTTCGTCGTCGTTGAATAATCTGAAAAACCACAACAATCAATAACTGCCGATGAAAAAGAACCCATTTATCTTGGTCTTAGTAGCCATTGCCCTGTCAATCTACTCCTGTAAAAACTGCTGTGAAGAAGTAGAGTGCGTACAATACAATTTTAAAATTCCGATTAAGATTAATACCCAGCAAGATACTTTCTATGTTGGTGATACCATCACCTTTCAGTCTAGATTCCACCACGATGTAGAAGATGCTGTAGATGGAAGAGTGTACAAGTTGGCCAACTATGAATTTTATCCCAGTGCCTTCATTGAAAAAATAGATTTGCAGCGAAAAAATGGCTTATTTTCCCTCTTTATGGATACTGATGTCAAAGCTGATACCAGCGTTATCATATTTCACAATGGCGGATTCAACTCTGTCGCTTTCACTTATAATTATCAAAGTGATGTTTATAATACTACTATTAGACTAGTCCCAAATACAACTGGAATATATTACTTCTACATCGGAAGTTATGTTGCTGCAAGGGAATCCTCTGGTAAGTTCAACAAGTTTGACGGACAGTGTTCCTCAAGAAGACAAGACCCCCTCTACTTCATGAACGACAATCAAGACGACAACAACTACCACCTCCTGGCCCTCAGCGGCGACCCAGACATCCGTGCCATCACCAAAGAAAGATTTGATCGATTTGGGGGCTATGCTTTCGTCGTCGTTGAATGATCCAAATGGGCATCCCCCTTCAATTCATTCTGTATTTTTCTCTGTACTCAGACGGACTCAACCCTTCCTTCTTTTTGAACAGCCTGGAAAAATACTGTGGATACTCGAACCCCAACTCATAGGCGATTTCAGAAATGCTTTTGTTGGGTTGCAATAAAATGTTTTTGGCTTCATTGATCAAAAACCATTGTAGGTGTTCTGTGGTGGTTTTGCCAGTTTCTTTTTTGAGGGTGTCACTCAGGTAGCGTTGTGAAACGGACATCTTCTTTGCAATTTGGTCTATGTTTGGAACGCCTTTTTCTTGTAATTGACCGGATTCAAAATACGCAGTCAATTGGTCGGTGAATTGATCCAGTAAATCGTTGGACAGCTCTTTTCGATTCAAAAATTGCCGTTCGTAAAAGCGGTTGGCATATTTCAAAAGGGTGCTCAGGTGCGCGATGATGATGTCTTTGCTGAATGCATCTTGGTTGTTGTGATACTCGATGTCGATGTTCTCCACGATGGATTCCATCTGCTTTTCTTCTCTCGGCGATAGGTGCAAGGCCTCATTTGCTGAGTAGGAAAAAAAGCCGTATTTCTTGATTTGTTGCGCCAGCTCCGTTCCCTTCAGAAAGTCTTCGTGAAAGTTGATCGAAAATCCTTTTTGTTGGAAGGATGCCCCACTGTCCCATTGCAAGACTTGTCGTGGGGCAACAAAGATCAATGCTCCATTGGCAAAGTCGTATTTTGTCCGGCCATAGGTCAGGTTTCCCTTGATGATCTTTTTCAAACTGATGGAATAACAATCGTTGCTGATCGGAGGAGAGCTTTCCCTCGGACAGGGAAGAAAATTTTCCTTTGTTGCCAGTAATACACTCAACATCGGATGCTCGGGACTGGGCAATCCGAGGTAGGCAAAATAAGCGGACAGTGTCTTAAAATGTTGCATGGCCAATCTACTCGTTTTTCAAGTTTTTTTCTGCCAATGTCAGCTGTTGATGATAGGTCTCCATCCTGGCGTTGGCATTGCTGTCGATCAATAGGATTGCAATCATCAATGCAATGGTTGTCATGCCGATGGCCTGCCAACTGGACTTGCCGACAAACGCAATCACAAAAGCTGCTAGGACAATGATGAGCGGAACAATTTTGAAGACAATCATCTGATACTCTGCCATCGTTTTTTCTGCTCGGGCAATTTCTGATTGGACAAAGGCCGAAGCATCCTGCTCATAGGCTGTGGGAAATTCTGCAATTCTCGACTGATTGGAATACACCAATCCAGCTCCTATGATCAATAGCAACACTGCTGCGACCGATATGGGAACAACAAATGCCTTGGCCAATTCCGTTTTTCCCAATTGCCAAAACCCAATGGCTGCCAAGACGAATAGAATTCCAACAACAATGAAAAACATCGATGAAAAAACTTCGGCCTTTGCCCAATTGTTTGCTGTTTTCAAAATGTCCATGTCTTTAGATTGAAAAGTTCCATGTAGAATTGGTTGCCTTCTCCGATGCCTCCCATAGCCTGCCCGCCACTTCTCTGTCCAATGCGAAGGACTCCAATTGGCACCTGCCTACCGGACCAGACCAATTCATCATTCCCGTCGGACCGTAATACGCCTGCTGCTCCAGGCCATCTTCGGTGGCACACATCACTTCTGGATAGGCTCCTTTTTCCGCCGACTGAACCATTGGCAACAAGGACATGATCGAAAACAAGATTCTATCTCGCCTGCTGGCCTTCTCATTGATGAGCGAGGTTTTTGATGCCCCTGGATGACAAACATACACTTTTACCTCCTTATCTGCTGCTTTGATCCGGTGCTGCAATTCGTAGGCAAACATCATCTGGGCCAATTTACTGTGGCAATAGGTCGTCATCGGATTGTAGTTCTTATCAAAATTCATGTCCTCAAACTGAATGGTTTTCAAGCCCATCTTATAGCCTTCACTCCCCACCATCACAATTCTCCCTTTGGAGTTTGCCACTTTGTCAAACAGTAAATTGACCAGCAAAAAATGTCCATAGTGGTTGATGCCCAATTGACTTTCAAATCCGTCAGGGGTGAATTCCTGTGTCGCAATTTGAGCAACAGCCGCATTGCAAATGAGGGCATCTATTTTTGGAACAGAATGCATCACCTCAGTGGCAGCATGGCGAACAGAAGAAAGCTCTGCCAAGTCCATTTTGATGAAGGAAACTTTTGCGTCTTCCCCAAACTGCGCCGTCAAAGCCTCCATTGCTTTCTTAGATTTTGTTTCATTTCGATTGAGCATGACCACCTCGGCTTGTTTGCCCAGTAGAATCTTGGCAGCTTCAAAGCCCGCTCCCGTATTCGCACCCGTGATGAGATATGTCCGACCATTCAAAGCCCCCAATCTTTCGGGAGTCCAACCCTTTTTGCTACTTTGTTTTGCATTCATCTGTTATTGTCTTTACTTTGTTGAGGAGAATAAGACAAAATTAGGGATAGAGTGAGGGAGAGGTCTTATACGAAATTTCAAATCTTGTATACTTTTTGGTTTTTTCCTCCATCAATGCCAAATCCCACTGGCATTTGTTATCATAGCAAGATGGAAAACAGCAAAATGATCCCAATTCTCCTGGCCCTGTGGATGGCCACCAGTTCCACCGCCTGGACACAATCAACCAAGGCCCCCAAAGCCATCGTCTCTACTGAATTGCCTCATTTGATCGCCCACATTGACAATGCCCTCCAAATCGTTGCTCAACAAAACGACGCTGTTCGGATTGAGCAACTGAGCGCCACTTTTCAAGCATATGATGCGAGCAAAGAATCCATCGAAATCAAAGGAGACAACGGAAGCTTCCTCATTCACCCCAAAGCAATCGGAACGGTAGAAATTCACATTGCCATCGGTGATTCAATAGAAGTCAAAACGCTCCAAGTCAAGGCAATGCAGGCCGTAGGAAGGCTGGGGAACCATGGTGCAACATCCGACACCAAAATCAAGGCTGCCGAGTTCAAAGCTCAACATGGAATCATCGCACAAGTCGAATGCTGTGGCTTCGATGCCAAGTGCAAAGTAGATGGGTTCCAAACCATTCGGATCAGCCGACAAAACCAGGCGGAAAGAGCCACAAACAAAGGAGCAAGATTTGGGGCCGAAACCCAAAAGCTCATCAATAAAGCAGCATCTGGCGATCTCTATGTCTTTCGGCAAATTGCCTACCGATGCCCCGCAGCCAAGGAGTTGCAGCGATTGGAAGACATGATCTTTGAAATTGAATGAAGATGGGTGCTTCCAATCCAAAAGAAAACGCCCGCATCCATCAGCTTTGTGAAAAACACCCGTCAATATCGCAAATTGATCAAACCGCCCCCTTTACTCTTTCTAAAGAATGTCCCTATATTCCACAACAAAAACGCATCGTGAAAAGAATTCTTCTCTTCTCTCTCCTCTCCGCCCTGCTTTGCTACAATTTTCAATGCGGCGAAGAGGATGACCTGTGCGTGGGCAGCGCAGTCTATTTCCAAAATCTGGACTTTCAGCTCAGCCCTCGGCAAACAGAGTACAAGCTGGGAGATACCCTCTGGTTGTCCAACCAATTGGATGTCAACCTGCAGCCATTGGAAGACGAAAGAACCATCAATGTCTCCAATGCATCGGGACGCATCCTCCTCTTTTTGGCCAATCTGAACGGAGGAGTCGATATCAAAAGAGGATATGCAGATTTCGACATCATCAATGTCAATGGCATGCTGAGTCAGCAAGACATCAACACCGAGCGAGAACGCATCGCCCAAGGTACTTTGGAGTTTTTCTGCGACACAATTTCCTGCCGATCAGAGATTGGCTTGATCCCCAAACAGAGGGGCATTTACTGCCTCATCATTTCAAAGGGCCAACTCCAGTTCGATGACAATTCCACCTGTGGGGCCTCCGTCCGATTTGAATCCAATGCATTCGATGCAGACTCTCAAAACAAAGAGCTGTTCGACGCTTACAACTTGCCATCCACCATCCGCCTGCCCCGAGCAAACCACGGAGTGCTGCTGTGGGACATCGAAAAGAGCGCCGCCGCCTACACCTTTCAAGTACAATAACCTCTATTGAAAAAGTCCTGACAACAAGAAGCTGCCAGGACTTTTCCATGATCCAACCATTGACAATGGCTACAGATTCGGATTCCTAATTCCCTTGATCTGGTGGACCATGTCGCCGTAAATCATTTTCTGTGCTCCCGGACGCAACACAAAATCGTGTGGAAAGCCCAAATCAATTTTGCTCACCTCGTCCAAACGAGCCATCAACTCGTCGGGAATGTGGATGTCCAAAGAGGCGATGTTGTCCTTGAGCTGGTCCATTTTTCGCGCACCAATGATGGGAATGACACCCTTTTGGTTGATCCACGCCAAGGCCACCTGCGCAGGACTCGCACCCATTTCTTTCGCCACCGCCACGACTTCCTTTGCAATACTTGTGTTGCGATCGTTGAGTCGATAGGAGGTCGTACCTTCCATGCGGCCGCCACTGCCTTCGCCCTTCTTGTCGATGTACTTGCCCGTCAGAATCCCCGCCGACAAAGGCGACCAGGCCACAACGCCGATGTTGAGTGCATCCGACATGGGCAGCAGTTCGCGCTCCGGGCTGCGCTCGGTCAGGTTGTATTCCAATTGGTTGCCGATGAAAGGAGTCATGTTGCGTTCCTCCGCCAGGGTGTTGGCCCGGGCAATGACCCAAGCTGGTGCATCAGAGATGCCGATGTACAAAATTTTGCCAGCGCGAACCAAATCATCCAAGGCCCGCATCATCTCGGAAATGGGCGTGGTGAAATCGTAGGCATGTACCCACAACAGATCGATGTAGTCGGTATTGAGTCGTCGCAAACTCTTTTCGACAGATTGGACCAGGTTCTTTCGGTGGTTGCCCGAGTTGTTTGGATTGTGAGTGGTATTGGACAAAGTGTATTTGGTAGCCAATACGATGTGGTCGCGGTCCTTTTGAATGAGCTCGCCCAGGATGGTTTCGCTGCTGCCCTCGGTGTAGACGTCGGCCGTGTCGATGAAGTTGCCGCCAGCCTCTACAAAGGCATCGAATATTTTGTGGGAGACTTCTTTGGGAGACCCCCAGCCCCAGTCTTCGCCAAACGTCATGGTGCCAAGGCAGAGAGGGGACACCCGCAGTCCGCTGTTTCCGAAAAGTTGGTAATGCATGTGATAAAGTTTTAGGGTAAAATCGTACAGTGTTGTGAGAACAATTACATCAACAGCCCAAGCCAATAGAAGTTCGGAATATTCTCCTGCAGTCTTGAACAATTTGCCAACTCAAGCGTCATTTTAGCGGACAGCAATACGAGTTTCTGTTTCCGCCCTAGCTGCTTTACGACACAAATACTCACACCAATGACTAAACAAACTGCCATTCCAGATTCACTCTTTACTTTTCTCAAAGATCTCAGTCAAAACAACCATCGGGACTGGTTTCAAAAAAACAAAGACCGCCACGACACGGCCCGCACCGAGTTCAAGGCCTTTGCCGAGACACTCTTCAACGAGATGAGCAAAATAGATGAGGTCGAAGAATTCAAAGTGTTTCGCATCTACCGTGATGTGCGTTTTTCCAAAAATAAAACTCCTTACAAAACCTGCTTTTCCGGATACATCAAACGCTCGACCAAGTGGCGCCGGGGTGGCTATTACTTTCACATTGAGCCCGACAATACCTTTGCCGGAGGTGGCTTTTGGGAACCCAATGCCCCCGACCTGAGACGCATCCGCCAGGAAATTGCCGCCGATGACAAGCCCCTGCGCAAAATCATCAATTCCGCTTCTTTCAAAAAGAACTTCGGTACCCTGGATGGCAATCAGCTCAAGACTGCGCCCAGAGGCTATGCCAAGGACCACCCCGCCGTCGACCTGCTGCGCTACAAGCAGTTTTTGGTCAACAAACCCTTTACCGAAGCCCAGGCCCTCGACAAGAGTTTTGCCAAAGAAATGGTCAAAGCCTTTAAGGCCATGTTGCCTCTTTTCGACTACATGAGCGAGGTGCTTACCACCGATGCAAACGGAGTGCCCATCGAATGATCAGGCATTTTGTGGCTCGCGGGCAGCAGCGCGCTCCCGGATGTCCAGCGCAATGGTTTCTGAATCTGTGAAGATGGTGCCGAGGATACCGCCCAATTTGTAATTGTCGAAGCCGACAAAGTACAGCCCATCAAAATCTCCATCGCCAACTGCAGCCCTTGGGACACCAAACTTGTCCAAAAAAGGCCCAATGCTGTGGATGAATTCTTCGATCTTGGCCCGATAGCCCGTCGCCAATATCACCTTGTCAAATGGATGTCGTTGCCCGTCGATGGTTTCTACACCCTCTTTGTAAAAGCACTTGATGTCTGGTAGGATTTTGATTTTGCCTGCTTTGATCTGCTTGACCGTCCCCAAGTCAATGACGGGTGTTTTGCCTGTTTCGCGCAGTTGGCGGGCCGGAGGCATGGTAGAGGTTCGCAAGCCGTATTTCGACAAATCTCCCATGACCATGGAGCGGATTTTGGTGCCCAACCAGTCGCCAATTCCAAAGGGGAGTTTGGCCAGTTGGCGGGCCGTCAGTTGAGTGGGTCGACCGTTGAGATCGCGGGGGACGATGTTGACAGCAGCGCGCACAGAGATGCATACCTCTACCCCATGCTCGCTCAAGTCCAGCGCCAACTCCGCTCCGGTATTGCCCATACCGATGATCAGGGTCCGCTGGCTTTTGTAAGGACCGGGATTCTTGTAGGCTCGACTGTGTGCAATTTCTCCCCGAAAACCTTCCTGCCCCTCCCAAGTCGGTGCAAAAGGAACGCGATTGACCCCGCTGGCCACCACGACCTGTTCCGCTTCAAAAACCATCCCTTTGCCGGTCTCCACCTGCCACTTGTCCCCCACTCGACGCACGGCCTTGGCCTCTTGCCCAAAATGGGGATGAATGTCGAAATGGCTGGCATAGCTCTCGTAATAGCTCGCCAGGTCCTCCCGAGGGACGTACAAGGGATAGTGATCGGGAAATGGCAAATGTGGCAAGTGCGACAGTTGCTTGACCGTGTGAAGGCACAGCCGATCGTAGTGATTGTGCCAAGACCAAGCGATTTTATCCGTTCGCTCGATGAGCTCAAAAGAGCAGCCCATCTCGCGCAGCCTGCCACCCACTGCCAAGCCCGCAGGCCCAGCCCCAATGATCAATGTTTGTACTTTGGTCGCCATCGTCAATGATTTTTGATCTGATTATTCCAATGTTTTGCCCAAGATGTCATAGGCTGCTACCCGCGCCGTGATCACGCAAGCCCCCAGGAAAGTGCCTTCCAAAGACCGATGCCCATGAAGGCCACCACCGCCAAATCCGGCCGCTTCTCCCACAGCATACAGCCCTGGAATGGCCTGCTGATCTTCCCCCGGCACTGCCTTGCTCAAGACCTGAGACGACAAATTGGTCTGGATGCCTCCCAAGCTTTTTCGGGACAGGATGAACTCCCGGATCGCAATCAATGGACGGGCAGAAGGATCGTCGATTTTCTGAAATTTACAGGTTCGCACCTTGTCCCCCCGGTAACGGCGGGCGTGGGCGATGCGACGCAGCTGATCGTCGTTGTGAAAAGCCGGGCCACGCTCGATTTGTGCATCGTAGGCAGAAATCCCTTCCCGAAGGTAGTCCAAGCGAACGTGGTTTTCCCCCGTCAGTGCATTCATCTTATCGGTCAGTTCTTCCAGGCTATTGGCCACCACCACATCCTCGCAGCGGTCGATGATCTTGTCCACCAATTCCCGACTGCCTTTGACAAGGGTTTTGTAGACAAAGCGCAAAAATTTTTTGTCCCGGATCAAGCCGTTGTGCTCCGAACCGGAAATGGCAAATTCCTTACAAGCAATCTTGTAGTTGAGGACCTGCCAAGAGTATTTGATGGGTTCCTGGCAAATTTGCTCGACCAGGAAACGGGTATCGAAAGCCGTTATCAAAGGGACGGGACCAAAACGCTTGCCTTGGTAATTCATCCACAAAGCCGACTTGCAAGGCACCAAGCTCAATCCATGCTCCTTTTTTCGGGGCTCGTAATGGCGGATGCCTGCCGCGTAGTTCCACTGCTTGTCCAAATTGCTCACCTCTCCCCGAATGGCCTCCGTGGCCTCGTGCAAATCGCCCAAAGCATATTTGTGTGCACCATTGAGAATCACTTCGGGAGGTTTTCCCCAGGAGGCATACCAATTGGCTTTGACTTTTTCCAAACTGCCATTGATCCCTCCTGTGGCCACCACCACCACATCGGCCCGCGCCTCAAAAGCCTGTTCGCTTCCCTCCAATTTTCCACTCACCCCCTTGATGCTCCCTTGCTCCAATAGGATATCTGTCACTCGGTGGCCAAACAGATTTTGAAGATTGGCTGCCTTGGGGTGCTTTTTGAGCTGTTCGATCAACAAATGGGTCAGTCCCCAGCCCGTTCCCCAAGCCATGTGAAAGCGAGGGACCGAATTGCCAGGGCGGTGCAGCCCTCTTTCCACCCAATTGATGACGGGAAAGAAGTCCTGCCCCCGCTTGCGAAGCCATTCATAGCTGTGGGGGGTACAAAGATGGATGTATTGCTCTGCCCATTTCTTGCCCCAGTATTCGTCCTCCTCAAATTCTGCAAAGGAAAACCAGTCCTTCAATGCCAGGTCCACACTGTCGCGAATGCCTGCTCGGCGTTGGTGTTTGCTGTTGACAAAAAACATCCCACCGAAGGCCCATTTGGACAAGCCTCCAAAGTTGTCGGCCGTATCGCGATCGATCATCAGGATTTTCTTTCCACTGTCGAGCAATTCCAAAGCGGTCACGATGCCGGACAAGCCTCCTCCTGCAATGATGATGTCTGCCTGGTATTTGATTGGATTCATATGATGTGGATGCTGTGCTGTCAAACAAATATATGCAAAATACTTTTGGCCCTGGCTGCGCGACAATCACCAATCGATTTGCTCCTACGGTGAAGTTGTCTAAAAATTGTTGCGTAGAGCGAAAAATAGAGATGTTGAATTAGATCGAGGCTCTTTTTTGAGTTCGTAGCCTTCGCTACGGGCGAAAAAAAAGCCGAAGAGATCACTCTACAGATCATTTTGCAGCTACGTAAATCGTTTGTAAACAACTTCGGTATAAAGTAGCCAGTCTTGCGAAAATTGTGGATAAAAAGGATGGGAATTTTTTCTTTCCACAAAATTCTATTTTCTTTGGTGAGCGCCTAGTCAATCATCTCACATCACCAACCATTTTAATATGAACAAACAAGTATTGCTAGTAAATCGTCCAACGGGTATGCCAGATGAATCCACCTGGAAGCTGGTCGAAACAGAAATCCCAGAGGTCGCCGAGGGGCAGGTACTGATCCGCAACGAGTACATTTCGCTCGATCCTGCCATGCGGGGTTGGATGAATGAAACCAAGTCCTACATTCCGCCCATTGCCTTGGGAGATGTGATGCGGGCTGGTTCTGTGGGCAAGGTCGTCGCCTCCAAACACCCCAAGTTTGAGGTAGGCCAATACTACAGTGGATGGGGCGGCGTACAGCAATACAGCCTGAGCGATGGCCAGCGCTGGTTTCAGGTCTTTCCGGAGATGGCTCCTTTGCCCACCTTCATCGGCACCTTGGGCATGCCGGGCATGACGGCTTACTTTGGTTTTCTGGAAGTGGGCCAACCCAAGGAAGGAGAGACGGTGCTGGTCTCAGGCGCAGCGGGAGCTGTGGGGAGCATCGTTGGGCAGATCGCCAAGATCAAAGGGTGCCGGGCCGTTGGCATTGCCGGAGGGCCGGAAAAGTGTCAGTACCTGATCGACGAATTGGGATTTGACGCGGCCATTGATTACAAAAACGAAAATGTGCGCAAGAGCATTCGCAAGCACTGCCCCGATGGGGTGGATGTCTACTTCGACAACGTGGGAGGGGACATTCTGGACGCAGCACTGGCCAACATCACACGCGGAGCACGCATCCCCATCTGCGGCGCCATCTCTCAATACAACAACCGACAAATCCAAGGACCAGTCAACTACCTGTCCTTGCTCATCAACAGGGCCCGCATGGAAGGCTTCATTGTGATGGACTATGCCAAGGACTACACCAAGGCTGCCATGGAGATGGGACAGTGGATGGCCCAAGGAAAGCTCAAATCCAAAGAGGACATCTACGAGGGCATCGAAAATTTCCGCGAGACCTTCCTGAGATTGTTCAGCGGTGAAAAACTGGGCAAGCTGGTCCTGAAAGTCTGATCCAATGGCAGAAAAAAATCTAAAAGAATATTGGCGAACCAACATCCGTTATTTGCTCATCCTACTGAGCATCTGGTTCTTTGTCTCCTATGGCTGTGGCATCCTGTTTGTCGACTACCTCAACCAGTTTCGGATCGGTGGATTCAAGTTGGGTTTTTGGTTTGCACAGCAAGGGTCCATCTACGCCTTTGTCATCATCATCTTCGTCTATGTTGCGCTGATGAATCGGCTCGACAAGGCCTATGATGTAGACGAAAAATCGCCACAAGGATAAGCATCTTCCGCATACATTATCGCATTCAAAAAGAATCCATCTACATGACCACCCAAATCACTTCCTACAGTCAATACAAGAGAGTCTATCGTCAAAGCATCAAAGACCCCGAGGGCTTCTGGGCCGAGCAGGCAGCCTCTTTCAAGTGGCGCAAAAAGTGGAAGCAAACACTGCAGTGGGATTTTGCCAAACCAGACGTCAAATGGTTTGTCGGAGGAAAGTTAAACATCACAGAAAACTGTCTGGATCGCCACCTCAAGGAACGCGGCGACCAGGTTGCGCTCATCTGGGAACCCAACGATCCCAGTGAAGCCTACAAAACATACACCTACAAAGAGCTGCATGCCGAGGTGTGCCGCTTTGCCAACTGCTTGAAGGCCAACGGCATCGAAAAGGGAGATCGCATTTGCTTTTACATGCCCATGGTGCCCGAACTGGCCATTGGCGTGCTGGCTTGTGCCCGCCTCGGGGCCATTCACTCTGTCGTCTTTGCAGGTTTTTCGGCCAATGCCCTGGCGGACCGCATCAAGGATGCTTCCTGCAAAATGGTCATTTGCTCCGACTACAACCGCAGAGGCACCAAAGTCATTCCCGTCAAACAAGTTGTGGATGATGCGTTGAAAATGCGTTGCCGTTCTGTCAAAACTGTCATCGTACACCAAAACACAGGCGACAAGGTCAAGATGAAAAAGGGCCGAGACAAGTGGTGGCACGAAGAGATAGCGGGGCGCCGCAGAAGCTGCAAGGCGGAGGTCATGGACTCGGAAGACACCCTCTTCATTCTCTACACCTCCGGCTCTACTGGCAAGCCCAAGGGAGTCGTACACAGCTGTGGCGGCTACATGGTGTACACTTGCTTCAGCTTCCGCAATGTCTTCCAGTACAAAGATGGCGACATCTATTGGTGTACCGCAGACATCGGTTGGATCACCGGACATTCCTACATCATCTATGGTCCCCTGCTGGCCGGAGCCACCACCATGATGTTTGAAGGCGTGCCCACCTACCCCAATGCCGGCCGATTTTGGCATGTCTGCGAAAAACACAAGGTCAACCAATTCTACACCGCCCCCACTGCCATTCGCGCCCTGATGGCCAAAGGCGACCACTGGCCCTCCCATTACGACCTCAACGCACTCAAGGTGCTGGGAACTGTGGGAGAGCCCATCAACGAAGAGGCCTGGCATTGGTACGATCAAAAGGTGGGCAAAGGCAACTCTCCCATCGTAGATACTTGGTGGCAAACGGAAACGGGCGGCATCCTGATCACCTCCCTGGCGGGTGTCACTCCCCAGAAGCCAACCTTCGCCACCCTCCCCATGCCCGGCATCCAACCCTGCCTGGTCAATGCCGATGGAGAAGAAATCAAGGAAAATGGCGTGGAGGGATTGCTCTGTGTCAAATTCCCCTGGCCGAGCATGATCCGCACCACCTATGGCGATCACGAACGCTGCCGACAGGTGTATTTCTCTGCCTTCGAAAACAAGTACTTCACTGGAGATGGTGCCCGGCGCGATGAGGATGGGCTCTACCGAATCATTGGACGGGTCGACGATGTGATCAATGTATCGGGGCACCGGATGGGAACAGCCGAGGTCGAAAACGCCATCAACGAGCATCCGACCGTCATCGAATCTGCCGTGGTTGGGTATCCACACGACATCAAGGGGCAGGGCATTTATGCCTATGTGATCAATGATGGGGAGGTGACAGACGAGGCTGCCTTCCAAAAAGAAATCCACAAGATGGTCACCAAGGTCATCGGACCGATTGCCAAGCCAGACAAGATTCAGATTGTTTCCGGCCTGCCCAAGACTCGCTCCGGCAAGATCATGCGACGCATCTTGCGCAAGATTGCCTCCGGAGAAACGGACCGACTCGGCGATGTCTCTACCCTGCTCAATCCCGATGTGGTCGAGGAGTTAAAGGCTGGAAAAAAGTAAGAGCATTATCAATTAATGCATTCTGTCGCCGCGCAGGTCGAGCGTCTCCATGATGCCAGCCTCGTGGCGCAGGTACTCCTTCCAACGCTCTCTGACCTTGTCCTCGTCGCCATACTTCTTGGCCAAGTCCAAAAACAAGCGGTAATGGCCTGCTTCGGATACCATGAACTTGTGGTAAAACCCGCGCAGGTCTTCTTGTGCCATGTTCAAAGACAACAGACGAAAACGCTCACAGCTCCGCGCCTCGATGAGGGCACAGACCAATAGGCGCTCAATCAGGCGCTCGTCGCGGCTCCCGCCCTTGCGTTGAAACTTCAGAAGTTGGTTGACATACTCATCCTTGCGTTGGGCGCCCAGGGTCAGGTTTCTCTTGTCGAGTTCGGCCAGTACCAGGCGGAAATGCCCCCATTCTTCGGTGACAATGGGTGCCAAGGCTCGGACCATCTCTATCTTGTCGGGATACTGTTGAATGAGGGAAATGACAGAGGTGGCTGCCTTTTGCTCACAGTAGGCGTGATCTGTTAAAATCTCTGCCAAGTCTTTTTCTGCCAAATTTACCCAGCGAGGGTCGGTTGGGAGCTTGAGTCCCAACATTTGTACACTTTTCAGTTCTGTCTCATTCATAAATTTGTGGTATTACTTTGTACAATTAATCCAGGCATTTCAGCTGGTCGGAGAAAAAATCTAGTTCATACACCTCGTAGTCCTCGTAGCCCGTGCCCCAAACGACACGCACCCGATCGACCTCCTCTTTGCGCAACAACTTTTCCTGACTTCCGCTGATGGTATACTGCCCTTTGTAGGTGACCTGCTTGTTGACTTTGTCTTGCAAGCCGATGTCTGTTTTGGTATTGGTGAGGCGGACGGTATTGCCGCTGATGAATTTGATGATGACGCTACTGCCCTTGTCCAACACCCCAAACTCGCGTTGTGCCAATTCGGAGGCGATGACAAATTCCAAGTTGAGGAAAGTTCCGGCGCCTGAAACCGCGGTCAGAGACCCCATGCAAGTGATGTAGTCTCGGTCTTTGAGATAAGGCCGCAGGGCATCTCTGGTGTGGGCAAACAATTTGCGGGCGCCGAGTTCTTTGCGACGCCGTCCCGTGAACTCATCCATCCCTTCATTGACCAAGGCACAGGGAGGCTTTGGAGGGTGCAACATCACGTTTTGCTCCTTTTTCATCTTCCACCCACCCGGTCGATCTTCAAAGGCCGTGCTTGGCTCTTCCAATTGAACAGGTGGTGCCTTTTTGCTGTTTCTCTTGGGTCCAATTCGCTTCATCTTGGTCCCGTTGAGTCGGGCCATGTATTTGTCTCTTTTCTCTTTGGTCATGGAAATCATGCGCTCGGCAGCCTTGGCAGTTTTGCGGGCCTCCTTCACTTTGGCAGCTGTGCTTTTCTCTTGGGCCTTGGCCTCTTCCAGTTGTCCTTCCAAAGAAATGATGTCGTCCACACTGGTGTTGATGTCGGTTTGGGCCGTCTTGAGTTGGTCTTGCAATTCGGTGCGCTGCAGGCGTTGCATGCTCAGTTGGCTTTCCAGCTCTCGGAGTTTGACGTTGACCTCGGCGGCGTACTCCACAGCCTTGGTGCGGGCGGCGAGTTCTTCGGCCTCATTGGCCACGGGCTTTTTGGAAGCTTTGCTGCGCTTGGCAGAAGACTTCTTGCGCCGCTTTTTCTTTTTCTTCTTCTTTTTCTTTCCGGGATCTTCCGATTCGTACAGAGGCGCATACTTTTCTGCCGAGGTCTCGACCGTTTCTGTCACCGGGCTGGTGATGAGGTCTTCTTCCCCGTCGTAATAGCGCCAGGAGCCATCGGCATAAATGATGATCTTATCGCCATTCTGATTGGTGACCACTTTTTGGGCAATTGCACTCTGAGCAGCGAACAAGGCCACCAGCGATACCAAACAAACAAAAAATTGTCTAAATTGCATGATCTCAATTTTAAACCACAAACGCGAAATTACACAAATTCCTCTCAAAATGAATCGGCAAATTCTCTCCTTTTTACTGTTTAGTGTCTGTTTGGTTGCATGTGAACAAGCCGGGGAGCAGCAAAAGGCGCAGAGCGGTGCACAAAATATCTCTTTTAAAACACTTACTGTGAATTACCCAAAAACTGACAAAGACAGCACGGTCGCGGATGACTACTTCGGCAAGAGAATTGCCGACCCCTACCGATGGTTGGAAGACGACAATTCTCCTCAGACCAAGGCGTGGGTCAAAAGCGAAAACCAACTGACCGACGAATACATCAGCCAAGTCCCCTATCGGGACGAGTTGAGTCAACGGCTGGAAAAATTGTGGAACTACGAACGCTTTTCCCCTCCTTTCGAGGAAGGCGGCCGCTATTACTATTTCAAAAACGACGGGCTGCAGAACCAAAGTGCCCTCTACGCCCAAAATTCTCTCGACGGGGCTGCCAGCCTGGTGCTGGACCCCAACAAATTTTCGGATGATGGAACTGCTTCCATGGGCAACTTGTCCTTTTCCCAAGATGGCCAATTGCTCGCCTACGAAATCTCTGAGGGAGGTTCCGACTGGCGCAGCATCCACATTCGGGACCTCAAGACGGGCCAAACGCTGGAAGACCGCATCGACTGGGTGAAGTTTTCACAAATTGCCTGGCACAAAGACGGCTTCTTCTACAGCCGCTACCCCACTCCCTCGGAGGGCGACGAATTGTCGGGCCGAAGCGAATTCCAACAGGTGTACTACCACAAAATCGGCACCGAGCAATCTGCCGATGAGTTGATCTTTGCCGACCGATCCAATCCCTTTCGCGGATTTTTGGCCAGCACCACCCAAGACGAACGCTTCCTGGTGCTCAACATTTGGGAGTCTACCAGTGGCAATGCCCTGTATTTCAAAGACTTGCTCAAAAAGGAGGAAGACTTCACGCCCATCATCGACACCTTCCAAAGCGATTTTGGGCTGGTCGACAACAATGGTGACAACCTGCTGATACTGACCAACTACAAAGCGCCCAACAAGCGATTGGTCTCCATCAACACCAACAAGCCAGAGGAAAGCTATTGGGAAAACATTCTGCCCGAGAGCGAAGATGTGCTGCAGTCGGTGCGAATCTACGGCGGCAAAATCGTGGCAACCTACATTCACAATGCCTCCAGTGAGGTTCGGATTTTCGATATGGATGGAAAGCTGATCCAGAAGCTGGACCTGCCCGGCATCGGAACGGTTGGCAGTTTCACTGGAAAGCGGGACAAGCAACAGGCTTTTTACTCCTTTTCATCCTTCACCAGCCCGTCGACCATTTATTCGCTGGACCTGGAAAGCTTCCAATCCACTGTCTTCAAAGCCCCAAAGGTGGACTTTCGGGCAGAGGATTATGTGACGCGCCAGGTGTGGTACGACAGTTACGACGGTACGAAAATCCCCATGTTTGTCACACACAAAAAAGGCTTGGAATTGGACGGTAAGCGACCCACCCTTTTGTATGGCTATGGCGGATTTGACATTTCCATTCTGCCCGGCTTCAACATCACGGGCCTCAATCTGGGGACCATTTTCTTGGAAAACGATGGCGTGCTGGCCATTGCCAACATCCGGGGAGGAGGCGAGTTTGGAACCAAGTGGCACCATGCTGGCATCAAAGGCAAAAAGCAAAATGTATTCAATGACTTTCAGGCGGCCGCCGAGCACCTGATTGGTCAAAACTATACGTCCAGTGACAAGCTGGCCATCTACGGCCGATCCAATGGCGGGCTGTTGGTGGGGGCTTGCATGACCCAACGACCAGACCTCTATGCCGTGGCCCTGCCAGCGGTGGGTGTGTTGGACATGCTCCGCTATCAGGAATTCACCATCGGGCGGGCCTGGGCTGCCGATTACGGCCTGAGCGAAACAGCAGAAGGCTTCGATTATTTGGTGCAGTATTCTCCTTTGCACAACATTGAAAAGACGAAATACCCTGCCACCATGATCACCACTGCGGATCACGACGACCGGGTGGTTCCCGCGCACTCCTTCAAATTTGCAGCTGAATTGCAGGCCCAACAGCAGGGCGACAACCCGGTGCTGATTCGCATCGAGGAAAGTGCAGGGCATGGAGCGGGCAAACCCACCTCCAAGCGCATCGCGGAGGCAGCCGATATTTTGGCCTTCACCTTTTACAACTTGAAAGAAAACGTCCGCTATCTAAAAGACTGATAGAAGTGAGTGGATCATTGTTTGAAATCGGATTTTTGCCCATTCGCATTTGGGACATCCTCGATATTCTCATCGTGGGGTATCTGATCTATCAGTTCTACAAATTGCTGCATGGCTCGATTGCCTTCAACATCTTCGTGGGGGTGATCTCTCTCTTTGCCCTGTGGTGGTTGGTGGGTGTGTTGCAGATGGACCTGCTGTCTTCCTTGCTCAATCAAATTGTCAGCGTGGGAGTCTTGATGCTCTTGATCGTTTTTCAGCCCGAGGTGCGCCGCTTCCTTCTCATCCTGGGCAACAACACCCTTCGGCAACGATCCAATTTCATCCGACGACTCATCGATCGCAATCTTCCCAAACAAGAAGTCCAACAAACTCACTTGGAAGCCATCCGGAAGGCCATTTTGCGGATGAGCAAAAAGAAAACCGGGGCCTTGATCGTCTTTGCCAAAAGCAGAAACCTGGACTTTGTCAACAACTCGGGCATCAAACTGGACGCACAGATCAGCCAGCAACTGCTCGAAAGCATCTTCAACCGCTACAGCCCCCTCCACGACGGAGCAGTGGTGATCGAGGGGGGGAAGATCGTGACAGCCAGCAGCGTCCTGCCCCTTTCTTCCAACACCGATCTACCCGACAACACTGGCCTGCGACATCGGGCGGGCCTGGGCGCGACGGAGCACAGCAATGTGGGCGTGGTCATCATCTCGGAGGAGAACGGCCGCATCGCCTTTGCCAACAATGGCAAGTTGCAGCTTCGGCTGACGGAAGAACAACTTCAGGAGAAATTAAAAACATATTTGTAATATGGAGATCCACCGGATCGAAGAACACGCCATATCAGCAGAAAACCACCAAGGGATTGAGCAATTGTTTGTCCATTGCTTTGCCGATTACCCGCCCCATCAGAGTTTTTTCAAGCAATTGCCTTCCTTCCGCTATCTGGCTTTTGAAGGAGATGAGTTGATCGGTCACCTGGCCGTCGACCACCGGATGATGAACATCAGTGGGCGGGTGAGTTCCATCTTTGGCATCGTGGACTTTTGCGTCCATCCCGATTTTCAGTCTCGTCGCATCGGCAGCCACTTATTGGAGCAATTGGAGGTTTTGGCCCGAAAGAGTCGGATCGATTTCATTGTGCTGATGGCCAAAGAGAGAGGCATCTACGAACAGCATGATTTCCAACTGGTGGATGGCTACTGTCGCTGGCTCATCATCCAAAACTTTCAGACCCTGGGCGTGGGCCAACGCCGACTGGACGATTGCCTGATGTACAAGGCCCTGGGAGAGGCGACATGGGGAGAAGGTCCCATCGACTTTTTGGGTTGGATTTTTTGATGGCAGACCTTTCTTTTGGTTGCAAAAACCGTTATTTTCGCGGCAAATAAATTAAAAATATACCACATATGAAGCCCACCTTACTGATATTGGCGGCCGGAATGGGCAGCCGTTATGGAAGCCTCAAGCAAATGGATGGCGTCGGTCCGTCTCAGGAGACCATCATTGATTACTCGGTCTACGATGCCATTCGCGCTGGATTCGGCAAGGTTGTATTTGTGATTCGAGAGCATTTTGCAGAAGATTTCCGCCAACATGTCACCAGCAAATTCAGTGACCAGATCGAAGTGGTGTTTGTCTTTCAGGAGGTCAACACGCCCATCGATGGCCTTGCGGAGGTTCCGGAGCGCAGCAAGCCTTGGGGAACAGCCCACGCTGTATTGGTGGCAGAGCACGCCATACAGGAGCCCTTTGCCGTCATCAATGCCGACGACTACTACGGCAGCACTTCTTTTGGCCAAATTGCCCAATTTCTGACAGAGGAGGTGGGAACCAATCACTATTCCATGGTGGGATTCCGCCTGGCCAAGACCATTTCGCCCAATGGCTCTGTTTCCAGAGGTGTCTGCCAGATGGATGAGAACAATCTATTGGAGACGGTGGTGGAGCGCACCAAAATCCAGCGCACCGATGGCGTCATTTACTACTACGAAAACGAGCAGCCCTTTGCGCTGACCGACAATACCCTGGTTTCGATGAACTTTTGGGGCTTTCACCCGAGCATTTTTGGCCATATGCACCAGATGTTTTTGGAGTTTGTCAATGCCAACAAGGACAATCCCAAGGCGGAGTTTTACATTCCGTTGGTGGTCAATCGACTGATCGAACAGCAGCAAGCGAGTGTGAAAGTGTTGGATTCTGCGGAGAAGTGGTATGGAGTGACTTACAAGGAAGACAAGCCGGGCGTGCAAGCAGCTTTGGCACAGTTTACATCGGACGGGCGTTATCCAAATCCATTGTGGAAGTCCGTTTCGGTTTGAGTTGAGAAGGGAAAAGGGCTTGTTCTCAAATACGAATGGGCCAAAAAAAGCATAAGCTCTACACGTTTGTAGAGCTTAATGCGTTCCCTCATAAGTGATAATTAATTGTGTATAGTACACACCCTTTCTACAATCTTTAATTCATTTAAGGTTTTTGTTATCTGTTTTCGGAAATGTAGCCCCTGGGTTTTGGGTCCGTGGGCTTATATTTGTTAATAGATCAGTTTTTGGAACGAAATAAAAAAGACCGAGCATTCGTGCCGTCAGCGTTCATGCGACGGTCTTTTCTTTGGAACCTAAAGACGTATACAACTCTTTCGTTTGCCGCTTTGGGATGGTCTCCGACGAATCGGCCCAAATGGGGTATGCGGCGGTGCCTGCGCTTTTGCAGGCGGTCAGACTAGGCAAATGGGGGTTATCTGTCGGTTTTGGGCGCCTAGGCTGTCAATCGGTTTTGGTCTGTTTCTCATGGTCCGGCCGAGCCGGATGTTTTATATTGGAACTCTCCGAAGAGAGGCGTTTGTCAAAAGAACCAGAAGCGGAAGGTAGATAATTGAGCATTATGGATCTTAGGTACAACAATTGGGGAGGTAGGAAATGATCCGCTTCTGGTCAACTGATTTAAACTTGAATGAAACAAAAGGTGTCTGTAATCCCTGAACTTTATCTGAAACTAAATTTAAATCCCTTTGTACACTTACAAATGTAGAGGGTTTTTCAATACCCGGTGGGCTTGTTATACTTTTGGCAGATTTGGGTATACTTTTGGTCGCTTTCTTTATACTTGCCCTACTGCGCCGTCTACAATCTTTGCGTAACTTTGAATTATCATTTAGTCTTTAGCTAGTATCCAATGCAAACGGAAAGATATAACAAGATTTTTGAGTGGGTCATCAGCGATAAGTATCGCATCCACTTCCACGTGATGTTCTGGCTATTTGTCTATTCCGACGAGGTGCTTTCCCTCATCGGCATTACCGACAACCAAGGCATCAGTCTGGTATATGTCCTGATCAATCTGGCGGTTGACCTGGTCTTTGTCTATACCAACCTGTATTACCTGCTTCCCAAATTTTTGCTCAACAATCAAATATGGTATTACATCTTCTTTACCATCATTACCATATTCATTAGTTTGGAGTTGCGCTTCACCCTGACCTTCCCCATGATTTGTACTTCCTGTCCCAATACCTCTTGGTCGTCGCCCTTTACCATGCTGGTGCAGGATGTGATCAAGTCGACCTTGGTGCTGGGCATGGCCTTGGGGATGCACATCGTTCGCCGGTTTTTGCGCAACCAAGAGAAGATGCAAGAACTACAGACGGCAGGGCTCAAAACAGAGCTGGCCTTCCTCAAGCAGCAGATCAACCCCCATTTTCTGTTCAACTCACTCAACAACATCTATGTGATGAACAGGAAAAGCCCCCAGGATGCCTCCGAATCCATTTTGCTGCTGTCGGACCTGCTCCGCTACCAATTGTATGATTGTGCCAAGGACGAGGTACATCTGAAGGGAGAGATTGACTATTTGAAGAACTATTTGCAGTTGGACAAAATCAGAAAGAGCAATGCCAAGGTGGACTTTCAGGTCAATGGCGTGGCCAATGGGACCAAGATTGCCCCTTTCCTCTTCATTCCCTTCGTGGAAAATGCCGTCAAGCACGGCCTGAGCCTCGATCAAGGGTCTTTCATCAACATCCATTTTGACATCCAGCAGTATGCGCTGCACTTTTCCTGTGAAAACTCCAAGCCGCCCCGGCCCCTCAACGTCATCAAGGGGGGAATTGGGTTGACCAATGTGGAGCGGCGGCTCAAATTGCTGTATCCCGACAGGCATACCTTGGTCATCGACAACAACAAAGGCAGCTACAAAGTGGAACTGAGCCTCGACCTGGACAATTGATTGGCCTGGGCCCCATGACTCATCAGACATCGAATTCTTCGCAAAAAAAGAAAACACACATTCATGAAGTGCATCATCGTAGACGACGAGCCCCTGGCAAGAGAGGGGATAGAACTCAACATTCAAGAACTCAACTCCCTCGAACTGGTTGGCCAATTTGAAAACCCCATCGCGGCCAACGACTTTTTGAACAACAATGCTGTAGACCTCGTCTTTCTCGACGTGGAAATGCCGGGGATGACGGGCCTGGAGTTCATCCGCACCCTCAAATCGCGCCCCCTGATCATCCTCACCACCGCTTATCCAGACTATGCCCTGGAGGGCTTCGAACTGGATGTGGTCGACTATTTGGTCAAGCCCATTCGCCTCAACCGATTTATCAAGGCTGTCAACAAGGCCAAGGAGATTTACGACCTCCACCAACAAAAGTCCAATACGGTAGAGTCCATTTCCAACGACTTCATCTACATCAAATCGGAGCGCAAGTACATCCGGATTTTCTTCAAGGACATCAAATTCATCAAGGGACTGAAGGACTACGTGATGCTGTACACGACCAAGGAAAAGGTCATGACGGCCATGAACATCAAGACGATCAACTCACAACTGCCCGATTCGATCTTCGTGCGCATCAGCAAGTCCTACATCATCAACATCAACTTCATCAATGCGGTCGACCAGGATTTCATTTTGCTGGATGGCGAGGAGATTCCCCTGGGAAAGACCTACAAGGAGCATTTCATCAACAACTACATCAAGAGCAATTTGATCAAGCGGCGGGATTAGGCCGGGAAAGAATTCGCAAGAATCTTTCGGACGAAATTGATTACCTTATGCAGGGTGGTTACTTTGATCATAAAAGTACATGGCTTTGTCAATTTCAGAAGAAGTGCTGAAAAAAGCAGATATGACAGCAGATGATTTACTGTTGGAGATTGCCATCTATCTCTTTGATACAGAAAGGCTGTCCTTTGGACAAGCAAAATCCCTATCACAACTCGATCATTTGAGTTTTCAAAAAGAATTGGCCAAACGGGACATTTACATGAAGTACGATGTAGAAGATTTGGAGTTGGATAGGAAGAATCTACAGCAGCTACGGAATAAGAACTTTCGTTGACATTGGATAAATTAATATTCGACATTGGTTTTCGGATTTCTCCTAAGTTGTATAGACATGTATTGGTGCTTGCAAATGAAGGATGAGCGAATGGGCAATGGTCATTTCTTTTTTTGTGGAACATTCCATTCGATTCCTCTTCGTTGGGCAAATTGCTGAATGCTGGGGAGTCCAATCTCCGCTCTTCTCTGATCGATGTACTCAGGCTCTTTTATCGAAAAAAAGCTTGGAGTTTCAGTAGATGCATAGTCTATTTGAGTGCCATACAATTGAGATTCATTGTTGTTGATCAGCATCCTGTCTATGAGTCTGGCATAATGTTGTGGCTGGGATTCATTTTTTAGGATCGACTCTTTCAATAAGGGTGCATACTTCTTTTTCGATTCTACAGAACCATGCTGCAGTACTGCCCACAATGCCGTATTGGCCCTTCTTCCGATTTGTGAAATTCCCAACCAACCGTATTGGTCGATGATGTCGGTAATCCGTTTTTCTAAGATCTTGTCCTGGGCCTCTACCACTTCCCAGAAGTATTCCATCTCATCAGAGTCCTTTCCCAAAACTTCTTCTGCTTGGGTGTAAATGCGCCTGAACGTTTGGTCTTTTGCAAAGATGGACTCCAATTCCATTCTCAAGGTCTCCAATGTTTTTTCATTGGATTCTGTCGTCTGTCCAAAAGCTGATGATGTCAAAACAGCCAATACCAGTGAGAACAATGCTTTTTTCATATTTACAGTTTGATGATCTCCAACACTTTTCCATCAAGCATTGATTGACCGCAGGAGAAATGTACACAAAGGGACTTTCAAGCACCCAATTCAAGAATGATTTTAACATTCTCCTTTACCCTGTTTGATCGCGATGGTGACAAAGTACCCAGCTTTTTGATGAATCGCTTGTTGTCAATGGCTCTCATTTGGTCCATCATGATGGCACTTTCTTTCTCCAGTCCCCCTTCTCCTTTGTCCAGATTTACCCTCAGAATACTGACATTCTTCTTCACATTCGTTGTGATCGGACATACAATCGTAGAAGGATGGATGTTGTTCAGCAGATCGCATTGAAGGATCATCACTGGACGTGTTTTTCCAGATTCTGTTCCAAATCTTGGATTTAGGTCTGCCAGCCATATTTCAAACTGTTTATATTTCATCCTCTAGGCTTTCAAACTCATTGAGCACTTCCATCGAATCGCTGCTCACCAATTTCGACTCTTTCAACAATTGATCTTCAATCATTTTTCGTCTGTGATGCTGATTGTAAAACTCGACCGCCTCATTGATGTACTTATTCCTGCTTGTTTTCAAGTGCTCTAGTATGGAGTCCGCCTCGCGCAAAATTTGCTCTTGCAGCTTGAGTGATATACTCTTCATGTTTTTACCATAAAAATATATGTTTTTAGAATACTTTTCAAGAGTATCATTTAATGATATTTATTCGAACTATCAAAAAGCCCCGTCTAAGGGTACAAACCCGACTCCCCTCCCCAATTTCCGTCTCCCTCAAACTTGCCGTATCTTTGCTCCCATCAATTAAACAGAAGAAACCATTCCAACATGAAGAAGTATGTTCTACTATGTGGCCTGCTCCTGAGCATCTGGAGTCTACAGGCACAAGAAAAAATTTATGAGGACGTCAACCAGGTCATTCGCAAACACGGCTTGGAAGAAAGCCAGGTCATGGACATTGCCAGCTGGTTGTGCGACATCTACGGCCCGAGACTGACAGGCTCTCCCATGCTCGACAAGGCCACCAAGTGGAGTGAAGAAACCCTCAAAGAGTGGGGATTGTCCAATGTCCATCTCGAAGAATGGGGTCCCTTTGGCAGGGGTTGGGAGATGAGTCATTTTGAAATGCATGCCGTCAGCCCCAATTACTTCCCCATCATTGCCTATCCCAAGGCGTGGTCCCCTTCCACAAATGGCCCCGTAGAAGGTGAGGTGGTCTATTTTGACGCCTCAGAGGAAGCCGATTTTGAAAAATACAGAGGCAAACTCAAGGGCAAATTTGTCATGGTGGATACGGTGAGGGTCCTGAAAGAATGGTTCGACACCGATGGCACCGCCGAGCGCTTTGATTCAGAAAAATTGCTGGAAATGGCCAATGCTTCCATGCCAACACCCCGCCGGTTTCGCAATTGGAGAGGCAGCGGCTACGAATTTGTCCGCAAAATGCGAAGCTTCCTACTGGAACAGAAGCCCCTCGCTTTGATCGACCGAAGCTACAAAGGCGACTTGGGAACTGTCTTTGTTTCTGGTGCCCGCACCAGCAAGGGCAGGGCTCGCGACCAAGGGGCAGAGGTCATTCCACAGGTCACCATGAGCGTAGAGCACTACAACCGCATCTTTCGCATGTTGCACAAAGGCCTCAATGTCAAACTCAGCATGGAACTCAAGGCCCAGTACACCAACAAAGATGGCATGGAGCACAACATCATCGCCGAAATCCCCGGCACCGATCTCAAGGATGAAATCGTGATGTTTGGCGCCCACTTCGATTCTTGGCACAGCGGGACCGGAGCGACTGACAATGGCGCGGGCTCTGCCGTGATGATGGAAGCCGCGCGCATTCTGATGGAAACGATCAAAGAAACGGGCATTCAACCCCGCCGGACCCTTCGGCTGGCGCTCTGGACCGGAGAGGAACAAGGCCTGCTAGGATCGCGCGCCTACATCCGAGAGCACTGCGCCGTATTGGATACCTTCGGCAACTTTGTCTCTGCCAAACCGATGCAGGAAAAGATCTCAGCTTATTACAATTTGGACAATGGAACGGGGAAAATTCGCGGGGTGTATTTACAAGGCAATCCAGAGGTGGGCCCCATTTTTCGGACTTGGTTGGATGAATTCAAGGACCTCGAAGCCAGCACGCTGACGCTGAGTAATACCGGTGGGACCGATCACCGCTCCTTCGATGCAGTCGGCATTCCCGGCTTTCAATTCATTCAAGATCCCATCTCTTATTGGTCGAGAACCCACCATTCCAACATGGACAATTGGGATCACCTAGTGCCCGAAGACCTGCAGCAAGCTGCGACGATCATTGCTTCCTTTGTCTTTCACACCGCTCAAAGAGCGGAAAAATTGCCAAGAAAGAAGCAAAGTTTAGCGAAATGAACGTATTATTAAACAAAATTGACCGTTTTGTTTAAAAAAAACGCAATTTCGTTAAACCAAACTACTATGTCATTGTTAAAAGTTTACCATTGCAATAGTTAGCGACCTTGCGGCGTCAGTCTTCGGACGGGCGTCGCATTTTTGCGTATTTACAATATACAAATAAATCCGTACTTTTGCTCTGACAAAAAATATGAAGGTGAAAACAGGGATTCGACCTCCCCCTTGTCGCATTGCCGTTCATTCAACAACTGTTTTTACCCATTCCATAAAATTGTCCTACTCTGTTGGCTCTCCATTGGCTATCGTGTCAATGGCATCACATTTTTAATGAAACAAATGAAGCTCATGTATTTCAAAACAGCATTGACCATCTTTGGTCTTGTCCTCCTGATTCCTCTGTCTGCGCAGGTGCCCGGATTTATGGGAAAGCGCCTGTCGGTAGAGCTGAATTTTCAGTCCAGCATTGCCCACGATGGTCCCACGTCCAGCAATAGGGGAACAGACCGCTTCGGCGAATTGAGTAGCAACTTAGGATTCAACACCTGTTGGGTAGGGAAGCTGGCCTACGTACTGACCCGAAACCTGGAATTGGTGGCAGATTATGGCTACTCCAAAACTGGGGGCCCAGTATCACTGATCGAACGAGACATCTTCAGTCCTTCTCCTTCCGGGCGTTTTCTGGACATGTTTTACAACATAAGGACGACTCACTCTGGACTTGGCCTTCGCTATTTTGCCACCAATCGAGGCGGCATGGCTCCTTTTGGCCCTTATGCTGGCTTCGGTTTGCGATGGGCCAAAACGGTTGGCGAGGTCAACAGAGAGGTGACCAGCCAATACGGAGACTCGCCCAGTGACAATTTTCAGGATGGACAGAGTGCCAATTTCCTATTTGGCAATCTCAACTTCGGTTATCGCCATGTCTTCGGCAATCGCATCTTGCTCAACACCGGAATAGACATCAGCCTGCCTTTTGACGAACTCTTCGGCATTGATGCATCCTTCGGAGATACCAATGAGGACCGCTTTCGAGGTGCTGCCCTCGAACGCATTGCCTACCACTCCGCCATCATGATGAACATCGGCATCGGCATCCTATTATTCTAAGCTCCAAAATCCCATATTCTTATGTCTCGATACATCCATCTACTATTCCTGAGTTTGTTCAGTCTGTCCCTCTTTGCCCAAGACCAGCAACCCATGCAGTTGTTGGAAGCAGAAGGCCGGATTCCCAAGGAATACATCACCCCTTCCAGCAAGAAATACGAAAAGAAAAGTCAGTCCATCAATCGCAAAGGGTCGGCCAACCATCGGCACAAAGACCAAAAGGAATTCGCCTTGCAGTCTAGTTTCCTGCTGGACGACATGCTGCAAAGTGGTTTGGTCTTGTTCAACGATCCGGTCAGCATTTACCTCAATGAAGTGTTGCTTCGCATCATTCGGTCCAATCCCAGCCTCAACAAATGGAAAGACGCCCGCATTTACACCCTTCGATCTCCAGTGGTCAACGCCTTTGCCACCGACCAGTCCATCATTTTTGTCAGCCTTGGACTGCTGGCCAATCTAGAAAATGAAGCCCAACTGGCCTATGTGTTGTCACATGAGCTGGTACACGTCAGAGAACGACATACGCTCGATCTGTATTTGGAAGGCAAAGAGATCGGTCGGAATACCAAGCAGAAAAGAATCCTCCGAGAATCGTCCTTCGACCCGGCGGTGCTGGCCAAAAACATGCACTCCCGCAAATTGGAGTTCGAGGCCGACGAAGGAGGATGGGAGCTGTTTCGAAATACAGGTTACAGCTGTAGAAGCCTCCCCAATGTTTTCAAGATGCTCTTTTACGCCTACCTGCCCTATGACGAGCGAACCTTCCCCACTGACTACTTCAATGACGAACACTATCAGTTGCCTGAAAAATATTGGAAAGAGAAAGTCCAGGACATCACGGCCTTCTCCGATGTAGAGGATGAAACGAGTACACATCCCTCTGCTTACAAGCGACTCGAAAAGCTTCAGGCCCGCATCGATCAATACAAGGATGAAGACAAACCTGATTACATCGTATCCCAAGAGCAATTCGATCGCATCGTCCGCCAGGCGCGCTATGAATTGCCTCTGCTCTATTTGGAAAGTGAATTGCTCGCAGAGGCAGCCTACAACAGCTTTTTGGTTCAGCAAGATGTTGTCAAAGACGCTCACACCCAAAAAGTCATGGCCAAGGCCTTGTACATGTACGCCAAGTACCTCTACGCCAACGAAGTCCCTCCCGGTAGTGCGGAGGACATAGAAGGGGCTTCTCAACAACTGTATTATCTATTGGAAGAATTGCCAGAACGAGAGATCATCATTTTGGCATTGCGCTACAGCTGGCCATTGCACAAGTCGTACCCTGAAGACGAAGAGCTGAAACGCATCAACAAAGACCTCTTCCGAATGCTGGCCGAGTACAAATCCATGGAAGATTTCAAAAAAGCACCTCCTGTGGCAAGCTCTGAGAAGGAAAACAGCCCGGTCGACTCCACCAAGACTTTGTCCAAATACGATAAGATCGAGCGACAAACAGAAGACAAGACTTACTACTGGCAATTTGCCTTTCTCCCCTATTGGAGCGATACGACCTTTGTACAGGCATTTGAAAGAGGCATCGAGGAAAAGGATGAAGACAAAGAAAGGGATGAGTATTTCGAGTCCTACGAGGGCAGAAAATATGTAATGAAGTATCGAAAGGATCGAGCCAAGGGCCTCCGACTGGGCATCGACCGCATCACCATCGTCAATCCTTACTACCTCAAAATCGATCCCCGCGACAAGACCAACCCCACGCAGTTCCTCAAGACCGAGGATCGACAAGTGAATTTCCAAAACATCATCAAAGAGGTCAGCAAACAGACGAAGCTCAAGACCAAATTGCTGGACGTCAACAGCCTCAGCAGCAAAGACATCCAGGAGTTCAACGACATCCGACACCTCAGCAGTTGGTTTGATCAACAAACCCAGCACTTCGACATGAACCTGGCCCCTGGCTACAACCAAAATGTGGTCGACGAAATTGCCGATCGCTATGGGTCAGACTATTTTCTGTGGACAGGCGTCATCTCCATCAAAAATGCCAAGAGAGGATATGGACATTTGTTCCTTTCCCTTCTGTCGCCCTTTTACCTGCCCTTCAGCATTCACCGCAAAGACATCGCAGGCCACGACACCCTCTTCTACGCCATGTTATTTGACGTAAAGACTGGCCGAAGAGAGGTGATCAAGTTCGAATTTTTCAAGTACAAAGACAGCAATGCCATCATCAAGGCACACTTATACGACGCGCTCAATCAGATCGTCAGCAAATCGAAGGAGAAATAGCCTATGAAGAAGACTTGGCCGCATAAAGGCGATACCAGCTCAAGTACAAAAAGGCAAAAAGGGTGGATCCGGCCAGCCAGAAAAAAGTGATGCCAAAGCGGCTGGCGTCATTGTCGTACAACCAAGCTGACAGGACAGCGCCCAGCCCAATGCCGATTTCCAAGGCAATGTACGTGGTGCCCAATGCAACTCCCCTGCGTTGGGCACCTGCTGCATCTATGGTCCAGGCAAAGACAGCCGGAGCAGCCATTCCCGTGGCAAAGCCCATGCAACCCGAGGCAATCATCAAATGCATAGAGCTGTCCACCATTCCCATGTAGATCAAGGAAGGAATCATCATGAAGACGGCCAGCTGTAGGACGGGCTGTCGACCCAGGCGGTCCGAGGCCGTGCCTGCCACCAATCGAGACAGCAAGGAGCAGCCTGTAAAACTGGTGAAAAAGATGCCCTTGTTGCTCATCCCCAAGGCCACCGTTTGATCCGGTACAATGGTCAACATGGCGCCAAACGACAAATAGATCAAGCCCGTCAGGATGGCCATTGGGATGGCTTCGGGAGCGATCACCTCGTCTTTGGTCACCAGCAACAAGCGAGGGTGGAAAGGCTGGCGATCCTCCAGGGTTTCCTTGAGCATCAACAAGATGAGAATCGACAGAAGAGCCACCGCAGAAGAGGCATAAAACATCACTTCCATGGACCAATTGCCCGCAATCCAACTGCCAATGGGTGGCGAGATGGAAGAGCCCGTATTCATGCTGATGCCCAATATCCCCATCGCCTCTCCCCTTCTTTGCTCGGGAACGATGTCGGCTGTGTAGGCCGTAGAAGCAATGGGCTTAAAGCCTGTGGAAAAACCATGTAGGAATCGAAGAAGCAAAAAGCCATAGACAGTGGTCAGAAAGGGATACAACAGGCTGCAAATGACACAAACGATGGTCCCAATGAAAATCACAGGAATGCGACCGACCGTATCTGTCAATTTGCCACTAAATGGACGAGAGGCCCCAGCTGTAATGGTAAACAAAGAAATGATCAACCCTTTGTAGTCTTCTCCTCCCAAGCTGGTCAAATAGGCGGGAAGTTCGGGCAAAATCATGGTGAAGCTGGCGGCAAAGAGGGTATGGCTCGCGCACAATAAGAGGAAGTTTGTCGTGTAAAGCGGTGCGTCTTTTGAAACCATCCGCGAAGATAGACAAAGCCAGCAGAAAAGCGAAAATCCGGAGGATCAACTCACGCAACTTTGCGTTGCAACTCTTTGAGCAAAATGCTGAGCAAGATGTTGAAGGGGATGATCTCCACCGCCAACTTGTCGCCCATGTGCAGGGGATTGTCTTGGAGGTATTCGACGTATCGCTTGGCCAGTCGCACCAGCCGCAGTGGGTTGAAATCAGCCTGTGGCATCAGACAAAGAATGTGAATGAACCACTTGGCCCGACGGGTATCCGGACCTCGCAAATGCTTGTAGCTGTAGGCATCGATGGCCTCTACCCGATCGATGAAGCGCCCTCTGTCGTTGACCAGGTGGTACAAAAGCTCTCCGATGCGCACGTTGAGATTGTTCCCTTTCTTGTCGTGGGCCACCTCATGGGCCTCGTTGAGGTATCGTCCGATGGGGAATCGATCTGTTCCCGTATCCAATCTCCCAACTTTTTTGAGAAAGTACATGTACACCGCCATGACCTGCCACTGCTCTCGCAACTGCAGGTACTTGGTTTTGCGTTGCTGGCGATACAATTGGTAGGCAGCCTGATAATCGCCACTGTGCAAGGCATTGACGGCCTGGTAGTAGCGCAAGATGGCCAGGTTGTAAGAATGGGCAGGAGCGTATTCCTCGGCTTGTCGCAGCAATCGCTCTGCCTGATCGTATTCACCCAGTGCTGTGTGGGCGATGGCTTGGTTTTTCACGATGAATTGAAGGACCGATCGGTATACTCCCTTGCGGTTTTGAAGTCGGCGCAAGGCCTTGGTCGCAGCCTGTACGATGGCCTGGTAGTCTGCGGTGTGCAGGTGTTTGAAAATGGCGATCATACAAGAATACTGGAGGAATTTCACAGAGTTGCTGTCGTACTTTGCCACTTGCTCTAGGCATTTGTCCAGCAGTTTTTTGGACAAGCCCTTTTTGCTGTTCATAGACAGGACCAGTTCGTAGTACTCCCGTTCGGCAGCATCTTCCGCTTCGAGATCTTGGAAGAGAGATTCCGCCAATTTGTTGTAGGAAACGTACTTGCTTCGCTTTCCACCCAGGGATGCAGCTGCCATCAGTTCTATGGCACTTTGATAGGCCAAACGAGTCAGTCCATATTCTTCGGCAATCTTTCCGGCCTTGATGAGCATCTTGTGTGCCTCCGCTCTTTTGCCAATTTCGATCAAATACATGGCCGTGAAGTAGATTTGTCTGCACTGCCTGATTTTTTTTAGCAGTTCATTGTTTTTTTTTGGTGGGCTTATGAGGAAAAAAGCACTTAAAATTTTGCGCGTTTTGTTCTTCAGGTTTAGATAGTTCTGATAACTCCACTTTCCGTCGAACAAATGGGTGGCCAGCGCCTTTTCACTGATGAACTTTTCAGACTGAATGAGGGCGATCAACTCACCGGGACGACCCCCGATGGAGTTGAGTAAATTTGGGTCAATGTTGGATATATAGACTTTTAATTCTTCCATATTCGACTTGTTTTCTTTCCGATAAGTGATTGAATTAGAATTTATAGCATGAACATTTTGTACCTTAACAAGCTTTAAGGTCCGATTTTTTTGGCCGTTTTTCTATCACCCTCATCCAATTTCCCCTAGCGTAATTTTTTTTATTCCTAACATCAAACTCCTCATCATGCAAAAGTCAAAGAAGCTCAAAAAACTCGTCGTAATAGCGCCTGCACAATGCGTTAAGATCAAAGGTGGAAATATCATTACCGAAGATGTAGGTGTGGTTTAATCGCCTAAAAACTAAACACTTACGTCCTACTTTCGCTCCGATAGATCGCTCCAAACACTTGTGATTTATCGGGGATTTTCCATATATTGCCATCAATTACAGGCAATATAATGATCTATGCATTTGGCCTCGAACAGCACAATGTTCGAGTTTGAACTGCAGCATCTCTCCATGGGAGAACAAATGGTTTTCAAGGAAGTCTATCAAGGTTCTTGCGTACTTGAAAGCCTGTATAACAGCAATAATGGCTGATCCAAAAGACATTATCTGCTTATTGAAAGCGCAACGCAACTAAGGTGGAGCCTGCCTCTTGTCTCAGGGGGCAGGTTTTTTCAATTCCTGTAAGATAAGAATAATTTTTGATCGCTGTAGCCCAAATGTGGATTTTTCCGACCTGTGTCGGCAGTCTGAGATGTGCATCCCCTCACTCCTCCAACAAATCAGGCCGTCGCTCGCGGGTGCGTTGCAAGGCCTGATCATAGCGCCAATTCTCAATGGCAGCATCATTGCCCGACAGCAAAATGGGAGGCACCTCCATGCCCTCAAACTCCGCGGGCCGGGTGTAGACAGGTGGGGCCAACAGCTGGTCCTGAAAAGAGTCTGTCAGGGCCGAAGTCTCGTCGTTGAGCACACCGGGCAGCAAGCGACCGATGGCGTCGACCAAAACGGCTGCAGGCAATTCTCCACCGGACAAAACGAAATCGCCAATGGACAATTCCATGGTGACATACTTTTGCCGAATGCGCTCGTCCATGCCCTTGTAGTGGCCGCACAACAGCAACAGATTTTGCTGCAAAGACAATCCATTGGCCAACGACTGGTCCAAACGGCGGCCATCCGGGGTCAAGAAAATGATCTGGTCATAGGTCCGACTCGCTTGCAATTCTTCGATGGCACGCGCCAACGGCTCGCACATCATCACCATGCCTGCCCCTCCCCCATATTGGTAGTCGTCGATCTGGCGGTGTTTTCCCAGACCATAGTTGCGCAAATCGTGAATCACAACTTCCAAGAGCCCCTTTTGCTGAGCCCGCTTCATGATGCTGTGTTGCAAAGGACTTTCCAATAACTCGGGAACGACAGCCAAAATATCTATCCGCATGGCAAGATTTGTGAAGGTGGAACAATCTGAGCACAAAACTACTGAAAATCGGCAAGTCACAAAATGATGCCTCCGGCCCAATCGCAAGAGCCCATGGGGATTTTGTTGTTTAGAACGAATTTTGGTAATTTGGCAACCGCCTACTTACCCTTCACATCCAAAAAACCCACTATGCTACCGATCCAGAAGCAATTCCTGACCAACCGCCGCACCCGCCCCGCCCTTCGCAAACGCGAGTGGTACACCATCCGCCAACTCAAAGGCGTCGTGGCCCATTGGACTGCCAACACCAAAAGAGGCGCCGATGCACAGGCCAACCGCAATTACTTCAACACCACCACCGTCTATGCCTCAGCCCACTACATCATCGACGATCATTCCATCATCCAATGCCTGCCCGACCACGAGGTAGGCTATCACGTAGGCGGACGCTACTACCAGCCCATCGGCGAAAAAATCAGGGAAAATGGCCTCACCCCCAACTACTTTCTGATCGGCTTCGAAATGTGTGTCAACGAAGACGGAGACTGGGAAAAGACCTACCAAAACTCCGTGGAATTGGCCCAACACCTGCTCAACAAATACAATTTCACCGTCAACGAACTCTACCGCCATTATGACATCACCGGAAAGCTCTGCCCCATGATGATGATCGAAGAAGAGGCTTGGCAAAAGTTCAAAGGTGCCGTCAACAAAGGATTGCATTTCCACCTGGAAAATCCCATCAAACAGGGATTCATCAATACGCCTGAACTCAATGTGCGCTCCGGCAATGGCATGCGCTATCCAGTCATTGACGTCTTGCACGAGGGACATCCAATTGAAATCTACGAACTGCTCGGCAATTGGTACCGCATTGGAGACAATCGCTGGCTGCACAAGGACTACATCCGCATCACCTTTTCCAAAAAAAATGGCATCGTTCGCGACCCCACAGGCCTCAACGTGCGCTCTGGTCCTGGGACCAACAACCAAATCGTCGACGTCCTCAAGGATGGCTCCAGTGTGGAGGTGTTCGAAATCGAGGGTCGATGGTATCGCATTGGGGTGGGCCGCTGGGTCTACAGCCGATTGGTGCAAATCGTAGAAGTCAAAACCGGGCGGGTCTTCAATGCCGATTTTCTCAATGTGCGCGAAGGGCCTGGGACCAACTTCTCAAAAGTCGATCAATTGGAGCGAGGACAACTCGTGCGAATCCTCGAAAAGGACACCCTCTGGTACCGCATTGGGGAGAAACAGTGGGTCTTTGGTTCGTACATCGAAATGGTGGATTGACGGCAGAGGAGGCCGTCATCTTCAGGCAGGCAAGAAGGAAGGAGAAGCATCAGACGTCGGCACAGCAGGCTTGCCATCCCAATGTCTGATGCAAAGTGGTTGCTAGTTAATTTTCAACAACTCAACGTCAAAAATCAACGTAGCGAAAGGCTTGATGGTACTTCCTGCTCCCCGCTCACCATAGGCGAGATTGTAGGGAACAAATAAACGCCACTTGGAGCCCGTAGGCATGAGCTGCAGCGCTTCTACCCATCCTTTGATGACACCATTGACCGGAAAAGTCGCAGGTTGATTGCGCTGGACAGAACTGTCGAATACTGTCCCATCGATGAGCGTCCCATGATAGTGGGTCGTCACCTTGTCCGTCGCCTTGGGCTTGGGACCATTGCCTTCCTTGATCACTTTGTACTGCAGGCCACTGGGCAAAGTAACGACGCCTTCCTTCTTGGAATTCGCCGCCAGAAAGGCAGCACCTTGCTCCAGTTGGTTGCCGTATTTGGCAGCAGCCTCCTTCGACAAGTGATTTTGGAGGGTTCTGTTGGCTTGGTTGAGATCCACAGCGGGCTTTCCTTCGAGAAATTCCGCGAATCCCTTTGCCAACTCATCTGCATTGACTTCTGTCAGTCCTTGCTTTTTGAGATTGTCGGCGATGATCATACCAACACTATAACTTAATGAACTCATTCGTTTGTATTATAAAGTGAACTCCCTCAAAGGGGAAAATGTGGTCTCAATTGTCGCCACCGTACAATTCCTCTCCGGCAGCTTCGTACTTATCGCCTTCCTTCCACTTGGGCTTGTCTTTGCCATCGGCAATGATGCGGGCCGTGTGGGCAAAGGTCTTGCAATACTTCAAAAAGTAGTCAAAATCAACAGAATCGGCCTCGTCGACGACCTGATGGTAATAGCGCATAAGGGTTTGATCAAAGCCCGTTACACCGGGAGAAATGTTGACAGCAGGCACTCCCTTGCGCGCAAAAGAGGCATTGTCTGATCGATCAAATAGATTCTGTTCTGGCGCCGGATTGGGAAATACCTTCAGGCCGAAAGGAGAAGCCCCTGCATCCATCTGTTCGTCTGTCCCAGTGCGGCCATAGCCCACCACAGATACATAGGAGGTATCGTTGTACCCAGCCCCATCTGTGTTGAGGTTGAAGATGGTTTTTTCCAAAGGCAACAAAGGACTCTTGGCATAATACGCACTGCCCAGCAAACCAATTTCCTCCCCAGTCACTGCCAAAACAATGACCGATCGAAGGGGCCGTTTTTTGGACAAGACCTTGGCTGCCGTCAGCAAGGCCACAGTGCCCATGCCATTGTCGCGGGCACCGTTGAAGATGCTGTCCTCTTTGGTAAAGGCACCACCGCCATCCTTGCCCGTGCCTACGTGATCATAGTGAGCGGAAAGCAAGACAAACTCGTCTTTCAACTTTTCGTCCCGCCCCTCGATGATGCCACAGACATTGTTGGAGTAAATGGTCTTGCGAGAAGAACCACTACACTGGAGGCTCGTCTTGACCTTTTTGCCCTCCTTTACCTTTTCGATCACCCCTTTGGGCAAAGTGCGCAACCAGCCGTAGGGAATCTGCCTGACTTTTTTCGCCTCGTCCTCGTCCGGCGATGCCAAACTCATGTTGGCTTTGCCAAAGTAAGATTTGAAAAACTGCCAGGGAACAGAAATCTGGTACAGCTCAAAAAGGGCCAGGGCACCTCTCTCGGCAGCCAACTGGCGCTTGCGTTTCATCGCTCTGAAAACCGCCAGAGGATCTTTCCCATCGGGCGTACCAGGCTCTACGATGACAACCTTCCCCTTCACATCCAGTCCCTTGTAGTCGTCATGTCCACTTTTCTCATCCACCCAGCCAAGACCTGCAAAAACCAGATTGCTCTTTTTGATCTCACTGGCCTCTGACACAATGATCAGCATATCGCCCGACTGTTCGTAGGTGGTTTTGCCAATCTTCAACTGGGCCATAGAGGGCGGCGTAGAAGTCACAAATGCAATTTTCTGAAAGTAGTCATCTTGACCCGGAGGAGTCGACATACCAAAGGCCTTGAAATGCTCGGCCAGGTAATGAGCAGCGATGTCGTTGCCCGTACTTCCCGTCCGTCGCCCCATCAAGGCATCGGAAGACAGAAAGCGGAGGTGAGCCTCGACATCATCTTTTTCCAGCCGAAACTCCGGCATTTCCAAGAAGGGTTTGAGGCCCGGCTGCGCCACCACTGATCGCATCATCCAACAAGTCAGGAAAAACAACAACAACTTTTTCATTCGCTCTGATTTAGGAAGATTGCTTCATTTCAGTGTAGTATTGGTAGAAATACGGGATGGTCTCAATGCCCTTGTAGAAATTGGCAAGGCCATAGTGTTCATCCGGAGAGTGGATGTCATCAGAATCCAGTCCGAATCCCATCAAGACAGTATTGACCTTGAGGACTTCTCCAAACATGGCCACGATGGGAATGCTTCCGCCCCCGCGCTGTGGAATGGGATCTTTGCGGAAGGTCTTCTTCATCGCCTTGGCAGCCGCTTGGTATTCGGTGCTATCCGTGGGGGTCACAGCAGGATGCCCCCCGTGGTGTGGCGTCACTTTGACCTTGACAGACTTGGGTGCCAGGCTTTCAAAATGCTTTTGGAACAAATTGGTGATCTTGTCTGGGTCCTGATTGGGCACCAAACGCATGCTGATCTTGGCATATGCCTTGGACGGCAAAACGGTCTTGGCTCCTTCGCCCGTGTACCCTCCCCAGATGCCATTGACATCGAGAGTTGGTCGAATGGAGGTGCGCTCAAGAGTGGTGTAATTGACCTCTCCGTGGACATCCTTCACTTCCAACTCTTTTTTGTAGCGGGTCAGGCTAAAGGGTGCCTTGTTCATTTCTTCTCTTTCCTTTTTGCTCACCCGGACGACATCTTCGTAAAAGCCGGGGATGCGGATGCGATTGCGCTTGTCGTGCAAGGAGGCGATCATGTCGCAAAGGATGTTGATGGGATTGCCCACCGCACCGCCGTAGACGCCAGAGTGCAAATCGCGGTTGGGACCAGTCACTTCTACTTCTACATAGCTGAGTCCGCGCAGTCCCACTGTCAGAGAGGGGCGATTGTGTGCGATGATGGAGGTATCGGAAACGAGGATGACATCACAGGCCAATTTCTTCGCATTCTTTTTGCAGAAGGTCTCCAAATTGTCCGATCCAACTTCCTCTTCTCCCTCGATCAAAAACTTGACATTGCAAGGCAGGGCATCGTTGGCCATCATGGCTTCAAATGCTTTGACGTGCATGTATACTTGTCCCTTGTCGTCGCAAGCTCCACGGGCAAAGACGGCACCCTTTGGATGGGTTTTGGTCTTTTTCACCACAGGCTCGAATGGTCCGCTTGTCCACAGGTCGAGGGGATCAGGTGGCTGGACATCATAGTGCCCGTAAACCAAAACTGTGGGAAGTTTTTTGTCGATGATCTTTTCCGCCGTTACGATGGGATGCCCTTTGGTGGGATTGAGTTTGACCTTCTCGGCTCCTGCAGCCTCCAGTTTTTCCTTGAGGAATTCTGCTGCTTTGAGTACATCTCCTTTGTAGGCCGGATCGGCACTTACAGAAGGGATTCTCAGCCAGTCCATCAATTCGTCCAGGTAGCGTTGTTGGTTAGATTTGTGGTATTTCGTGACTGCTTGCATAAGATGATTTCTTGATGTGTTAGGAAAATCGCTGCAAATATAGGAAAACGGAATGGTTTGAAATTGTTTTCCCATTTTCAAAGCGACAAAATGAGTCAATGTCTTGTTGCCAAGGCAATGAGAGCACGACCTCATTATATACAACTTAGGCAAATGCATTGTTTCGCCAGGCGGGAGAAGAGTCCTCTTCCCTTGTCACATTCATCTTTTCTTCTTAATTTACTGGAATGAAAACTAGAACGATCCCTCTATTTGGTTGGCTGGTCTTTCTGATCTTGTTTGGGGCTTGTGAAAAAGAAGCCCTGCAAAGGTCCAAGGGGCCCAGGCTCGTCAAAAAAACCTTTGCCATACAAGGAGAGCCTAATTTCCCAGCTTTCAGAAATGCGGATTCCATCACTTACCACTACAACGGGGAGGGACGATTGGCAGAAGAGCAATCGTACAGAGAGAATGTGGTCTACGCTACCCGCCTGTATGCATACGATGAAGAGGGGCGACTTGTCGAAGAAAATGTCTTTTTCTCCTCCAATCTATACCAATCCATTCGCTACCAATACGAGGAAAATCAGACAAAGCCGACATCTGAAACTGCCTATCTCACAGGTGACGACGATCCCAACATTCACATCCTGTACACCTATGATGATGCGGGGCAACTTGTCAAAGAAGAACATTTCAACGCTGCTTTTGTCGCCAATGACTCCACTCCCAAGGCATTGGGCATTCCATTGTTCCAGACAATTCAATACTTTCGACGCAGTGATGGCCAGGTTTATTTGAAAACGGAGAATACGGAAGGGACAGCTACTTCCAATCAGTTTACCTTCCTGTATGACGATTATGGTCGTCTTTTGGAAAACAGAACCAATGGCCTCACCACCCTCACCTACCTGCATACCTCCGATGGATTGGTGCAGAGCTTTGATGCGGCGGGCAATTGGATCGAAGAGGATCGGTACGAAGGGGGCAAGCTTCTGAAAATGGAGCGAAAACTCTTGCAGCGTTTCAGCCAACGTGTGAAGCCCATCATTGAGATCACCACCTATCACTACGACTGATCGACTCAGCGATTTTCCTTTCGCCAAACAATTTTCAAGGCCGACCATCGCTCATCGACCGCACAGACCTTCACATCGACCAAGCCCAAAGCCAAGGCCGACTCTCTGATGAGGTCTTCCGTCAGATCGGTGGGAATCTTGGAGCTTTTCTTGTACCAGGAGACCCAAATCATCCCATGCTTGTGGATTTTGTCCTTTAGAATTGGAAGCTTTTTCTCCATGCTGCGCAAGTCAGTGGCAAAAAGATGAATGAAGTCCAAGGTCTTGCGGTAGTCATGGCGCAGCTCTACCTCATCGGGCAGGGGGCCCAGTAGTTCCGCATAGTTGTCGGGGGCATTCAAAAAGCGAATCTTCATCCCCGACTTGATCCCCAATTTTTTGACAAGTGGTGTTCCAGAATATCCGTGTGGCATGGCAGTTTTTTTTGCGAGATGCTTCAAAAATACAAGTCTGCTTGAAATTTGACAATTGTCTTGATGGGTCAAAATTTGACTATTCCCTTCGAAGCTCCTATTTTTGAGGAGCAATTCAAAAACTTCTAACTATTTCGATGGTTGAACGTTTAGTAAAAAAATCCAACCATGGCAATAATGATAACTGATGATTGTATCAATTGCGGTGCCTGCGAACCAGAGTGCCCCAACAATGCAATCTATGAAGGAGGAGTCGAATGGGCAATGTCTGACGGTACGGGCGTGACGGGAAGCTATCAACTAGAAGATGGCCGCCAAGTGGGTGCAAGCGACGGCCAAAGCCCCATGATAGAGGATTACTATTTCATCGTTCCGGACAAGTGTACCGAGTGCGTAGGCTTTCACGAAGAACCACAATGCGCAGCTGTCTGCCCAGTGGACTGTTGTGTGCCCGATCCGGAACGAGAAGAAACAGAAGAGGTCCTGCTGACTCGAAAGCAATCCCTTCACATCTGATCCACATCCCACCACATTTCTGCGTAAAATCGGTTCCTGGCTGTGCCTGATGGTCGACAATGCCATTGGGTCCCTGTATTCTGCAAAGCCCTCTTCACAAAGCTTGACAGCTAGGGCAAAATTGACCTATATTTGCAGCCCAAATCGGTGCCACACCGAATCAACGAATTGTCCAACTAACAAAAATCCAATCCATGCCCTCTGATATTCAGATTGCCAGTCAGGCCAAATTACAACACATACAAGACATCGCCCAGCTACTCGGTCTAGAAGCCGAACAGCTGCAATTGTATGGCAAGCACAAGGCAAAACTTCCCTTGTCACTCATCGACTCCAAAAAAGTCCAACAGTCCAAGCTGGTCTTGGTATCGGCCATCTCCCCCACACCAGCAGGAGAAGGCAAAACCACCATGTCCATCGGCCTCAGCCAGGGCCTCAATCGCATCGGCAGACCGACCACGGTTGTGTTGCGCGAACCTTCCCTCGGTCCCGTATTTGGCATCAAAGGGGGGGCCACCGGAGGAGGTTACTCACAGGTGCTCCCCATGGAAGACATCAACCTGCACTTCACAGGTGACTTTGCGGCCATCGAAAAGGCCCACAACCTCCTGGCTGCCCTGATCGACAACAACATCCAAAGCAAAACCCGCTCGATCAACATCGATCCGCGCACCGTCCTGTGGAAGCGGGTCATGGATATGAACGACAGGGCCCTTCGCCAAACCGTCATCGGCCTCGGGGGAACCTCTTCTGGCATCCCTCGCGAAACCGGATTCGACATCACCGCCGCTTCCGAAATCATGGCCATCCTCTGCCTGGCCGACAATCTGGCCGATCTCAAGCGCAGACTCGGCAACATATTCATTGGCTTCACCTTTGACAAAAAACCTGTCTACGCCCGCGACCTCAAGGCCAACGGCGCCATGACGGCCCTCCTCAAAGATGCCATCAAACCCAACCTGGTACAGACCATAGAAGGAACCCCCGCCATCATCCACGGCGGTCCCTTTGCCAACATCGCCCAAGGCACCAACTCGGTCATCGCCACCCGCATGGGCATGAGCCTAAGCTCTACTGTGGTGACAGAAGCTGGTTTTGGTTTTGACTTGGGAGCAGAGAAATTTTTCGACATCAAATGCCAAAGTGCTGGCCTGTCTCCCTCGGCAGTGGTGTTGGTGGCGACCATTCGGGCCCTCAAATACCACGGTGGCGTATCGCTCAAGGAGCTGCAAGAAGCCAATCCAGCAGCTGTCCAACGCGGCCTGAGTAATTTGGAAAAACACCTGGAAAACATTGGGCTGTTTGGCGTCAAGCCAGTCGTGGCCATCAACCGTTTTACCTCTGATACCGATGAGGAGATTGCGGTGATTCAAAATCGCTGTGGAGAGCTGGGCGTACCAGCTGTCTTGGCCGAGGTGTGGGCCAAAGGTGGAGAAGGGGCAGAAGAATTGGCCCGGACCCTGTCGGCGATCCTGGACGAAGACCAAGCGGATTTTACACCCATTTACGATTGGAAACTGCCCGTCCAGGAGAAAATCGAGAAGGTCGCCACCAAGGTATATGGTGCCAAAGCCATCGATTACACAGCCAAAGCGAAGGCGGACCTGCGAAAGATCGCTTCTTTGGGCTTGGAGGAATTGCCCATTTGCATTGCCAAAACCCAAAAATCCCTCTCCGACAATCCCAAGCTCCTCGGCCGACCAAAGGACTTTGTGGTCACGGTACGCGAAATTGAAATTGCGGCGGGCGCAGGATTTCTCATTCCCATCACGGGCAACATCATGCGCATGCCCGGACTGCCAGCAACGCCGGCTGCCGAACAGATCGACATCGACGAAGAAGGAAACATCTCTGGATTGTTCTAGAGCTTGTCTAAAGTTAATCTTTTCGCTAATATGAACGTCTTTCTTCACCATACTTCAGCTTTTTTTCGGCACGTAGCCTCCGGCTATGCACCTCAAAAAGAGCTTCGTCTGGCTGTGAAATCCATTTCACATTAGCTGAAAAACTAAATTTTAACAAGCTCTTAGAGAGGACGGTACAAATTCATCGCCGATTTCCGCTGGGGGTCAGCGATGAATTTGTCGTCAGGATGGCGCGCTAAATCTTGGCTGCTGCATCTCGGAAGGCTTTGGCTCTTGTCGCATCTCCCTTGAGATCGTAAATCTGAGCAGCCATCAGATAAGCTTGCTTGAACCTGCCGTTGCTCTGGATGGCTCCTTCGATGTATTCGATGGCCTTGTCGTAGCTCTTGGCCTGCATTTCGATCTGGGCCAGGTAGTAGTAAGCGATGGAATTGCGTTGGTTCAGCTCGATGGCCTTTGTCAGTGTGGTCCGGGCCTCGTTGATCTTTCCCGTATTCATGTAGCACAGTCCCAACATATTGTGGCTGCCGACACTTTCCGGGTCGATGGCCAAGGACTTGTCTAGTGCTGTCTTGGCCTGATCGTATTGTCCGGTCTGCAGACTGGCATTGGCGATGGATTCCCAGGCAGTTTCATCATTTGGATTTCGCTCCACCACGGTGCTCAACAGTCTGAGTGCTCCCTGAAAATCCCGTTTTTTGACGGCCGTTTGTGCCCGGAAGGCCAGGTCGTCTTCGTTTTTGTAAATCCCCAAGATGGGCGTGCCGTTGACATTGATGGAATGAAGGGCCGATTTGCTGGGCCAATTGCCCCCCTTGATGTGGCTGCCACTGACAAAGCGGGAGTTGAACAAGGCATAGTCCCACTGGCGTTGGTGGCGTTCGCGATATCGGACGTAGTAGGTCTTGACCTTGCCCTTGTATTTGTTTTTGACGTATTGATCGAGTTGGTATTTGAAATTGGTCACTACAATGACGGTGTCTTGCATGTCTTCGGAGATGATGCCCTCCTTTTCCATCCAATCAACGCCCTGCCGGATGCCAACGCCCCAATAGTCCGTCTCATAATTTCCAAATGCACCACTCAGTCCGCCCGCCAAAGGATTGAAATACACATAGGAAAGGGCCGGATTTCGGCTGATGAATGCCGCGGCGTCCAAGACAGAGATGCTCATCACACCCAAGACTGCCAAACCAATCCACTGTTGCGGAGCCGCCTGTGCTCTTTGCCAAGCATAGTCCCAGGCCACACCCGCTAGTACGACCAGGCAGGTATATGGAAAGATGAGGTGACGCCAGCCATCGTACAAAGTTGAGTCTTTGATGATGACATAGACAAAGGGGAAAAAGGCAGCCAGAGCGACCATCCCCACCAGCAATTTGTTGCTTTCCTTGAATATCTTGATGGAAAAACCCAGATACAACAGTGTGCCTACGATAAGTCCCAGGGGAACTGTCAGGAAAAACCAGGTGGGCAAGTAGCTGGTCGGAATCTCTTTGGAGTTGATCATGATCCCCTTGAAGAGCATGCGCACCTCCAGGGCATAGGCCGACATGGCCCCCAGAGCAGAAGACAAGCCAGTGAACGGATCTTCCAGGGCATAGGGCCAAAAGAGAAGGGCAAATGCAATGCCGCCAAGCGCTGGGACTGCCCCGGCGATGAGGTAGCGGAGTGTCAAAGGGTGAGCGATGTTTTTGAGGCCCATTTTCATCAAAAAGTGCAAGCCCAAAAACAAGCCCATATAGGCAAAAACCACCAGTCCCCCGACCCGTATCCCGATGCCAATGCCAATGGCTAAGGTGAGTCCGAGTAAGTCCTGCCACCTGAGACGAGGCAGATTTTTCAATACCCTGGCAAAGAAATAGATGGCCATGATGTAGCCTGCAGCAAATGGAATGTCCTTGGGATTCATCAGCGAATGCCCAAAGTACCGCGGGGACAAAAACAATAGGATGACTGTCAGGACCGCCGCTCGCCAACCAGCAATTTCCCTGGCCAACAATCCGGCAAAAAAGAGTCCCAGAAAGCCAAAGAGTGCATTCCAGAAGTGGCGCACGTTGTAAAAGGCCGGGCTGTTGACATCATCGATGCCAAAGAGTCGGGCGGTTCCTCCACTCAATACCTCGAAAAGGCCCCCGTACAAATGCATCAGTGTTTTGGGCATGTCCAATGCAGCCTTGTCCTCGCCGAAGGTACCGTAGTAGTTCATCAGGTTGACATTGTAGGAAATCTGCATTTTCTCATCTGCATTGAGCCCAACAAACTGAGAAGACAGCAACATGGCCAGCAGTGCAAAGCCACAAATCCCGTAGAAGACCTTGCGGAACAAGTCGGCTTGGGTATCCTTCCACTGTGGAAATACCAAGGGGGCATCCGTCACAGGAGCTGCGACTGCCGTGCGTCGCTTGGCAGCGGTCTTGGTCTGCTTGACTGCCTTTTTTTGTCCCTTTCCGGCTACCTGGCTGGTCTTTTTTTTCTGCTTGTTGGTCGGTTGCTTTTTCTTGGCCAAAACAAATGTATTTGAGGGTGTGGTAGTTGGCTTTTGTGGGTTTCTTACTTACCTGGGTAAGCATTGATCATTGCAATGGTATAGCTCACCTCCTCCTCTGTCAACTCTGCAAACATCGGCAAAGATACACAATGATCCGAAAGGTACTCTGCATTGGGGAAATCCCCTTTTTTGTATCCCAGGTCTACGAAAGCTTCCTGCAGATGGCAAGGCACTGGATAGTGCAGAGCCGTGGAGACACCTTGTTCTTTCAAATAGGCTTGGAAATGTGCCCGATCCGGTACGGTGACAACATAGAGATGGAAGACTCCCTCCACGTCTTGACTGACGATGGGAAGGCGTACATCGGCATGCTTGATTTCCGTCTGGTAGCGATGGGCAATTTGGCGGCGGCGTTCATTCCATTTGTCCAAATGAGCCAGTTTTACTTCCAGGACAGCTCCTTGGATGCCATCCATTCGCATGTTGTAGCCAATTTCCTTGTGGTAATAGCGCACCTCACAGCCGTGGTTGCGCAGGCGGAACAGGTGATCTCTGTAGGCCTCATTGTTGGTCGTCACACCACCTCCTTCGCCATAAGCGCCCAGGTTTTTGCCCGGATAAAAGCTGAAGCAAGCCATTTCGCCAAATCCACCCACTCGCGTTCCTTTGTAATAGGCACCATGGGCTTGGGCGGCATCCTCCATGAAAAACAGATTGTGCTTCTCGGCAATGGCTTTGAGGGCGTCCACGTCGCAGGGCTGGCCATAGAGGTGTACCCCTACGATGGCTTTGGTCCGCTCGGTGATGGCGGCCTCCACTTTGGTGGGATCGATGTTGTAGGTCTCGTCGCAGTCTACGAATACACATTTGGCATTGACGTAGGCAGGTCCCCAGGCAGTGGCAATGAAGGTATTAGCGGGGAGGATGATCTCGTCTCCCTCTCCGATGCCAATGGCCAGCATGGCCAGGTGCAGGGCCGAGGTTCCACTGTTGACACCGATGGCGTAATCAGTTTGGCAATATTTTGCGAAAGCCGTTTCAAAGCTGGCGGTAAAGCGCCCTCCTGCAAAAGCAGTATTTTTGATGACTTCCTGTATGGATTCATTGACCTGTTCGCTGATGGTTTGGTACTGTCGCTTGAGGTCAAAGTAAGGTACTTGCATTTTTAGGCTGATGTCCATGTCGCTTTATTTGTTCCTAGCCGATTGGCTTCTGGTTTGGTTTAGGATATTTATTTATTTCAAATAACGAATAATCTTGGCGGGATTGCCCGCTACCACTGCTTTGGCTGGCACATCCTTGGTCACCACGCAACCCGCTCCGATGATGGCATCCTCTCCAATGCGAATGCCACCCAATATGGTGGCACTCGTACCGATGGAGACGCGGTCTCCCACATGGGTTTCCACCATTTCCCAGTCTTCGTTGCCCTGCATGCTGCCATCCGGATTGACGGCCCGGGGATACAGATCGTTGATGAAAGAAACATTGTGCCCCACAAAGACGCCATGGCCAATGTGGACCCCTTCGCAGATGAAGGTGTGGCTGCTGATTTTGCAATTTTCGCCGATGCTGGCCCCCCGCTGGATTTCCACAAAGGTACCGACCTTGCTGCCCGCCCCGATGGAGCAACCGTAGGCATTGACAAAGTCATAAATCTTTACCCCCTCTCCCACTTGCACATCGCTCAGGGATTGTTTGGGAGAATCGACATTGAGCAGGCTCATCTTTGTATCAGGCATAGTCAAAGGTATTCAGCTCAATGATGGAATTGTTGCTTTTCATCGAAAGACCTGCCGCCTCCAAGATGGATACGACTTGTAGGCCCGAGTGAAAGTCGGACAACGGACGTCCTCCCTCTCGAATGGCCTTGCAAAAGTCTTCCGCCATGCCCGCCAATGCTTCTTTTTGCTTAACCTTGGGGATGAGCACATCTCCCACCCTGTAATCGACCAACAGGCGGTTGCGCTCGTCTTTGGGCAGCACGCTGTAGCCCTTGTCGTATACCCTGATCTTCTCCGTCGTCTCCAAGTCGTTGTATACGATCATTTTCTGATCACCACCGATGAGCATTTGGCGAATCTTCACCGGAGATACCCAAGAGCAATTGAAGTGTGCGATGCGATTGTCGGAGTAAAAGAGGGTCAGGTAGGCGATGTTTTCCAGGTCTGAATCGGTATGGGACACGCCGATGGCCTGAATGGCTTTGGGCTGGTCGTTCATCAGGTAGTTGCAGATGGAGATGTCGTGAGGGGCCAAATCCCAGAGAACGTTGACATCGGTCTGAAACAGCCCCAGGTTGATGCGAGTGGAGTCGATGTATTTGATGTGGCCCAGGGTGCCTGCGTCCACAATTTCTTTGATTTTTTCCACTGCCGGGTTGTACAAATAGGTGTGGTCCACCATCAATACCTTTTCTTTGGCCAGGGCCAATTCCACCAATTCCTGGGCTTCGGCTACGGAGGCGGTCATGGGCTTTTCCAACAAGACGTGCTTGCCGTGCTCCAAAGCATCTTTGGCCAATCCAAAATGAGAAAATACCGGCGTGGCGATGACGACGGCATCTACAGAAGCATCCTTCAATATCTTGCTGTAGTCATCGGTGGTGTGGATGGAAGGATAGGCTTTTCGGACGCGTTCCAATTGGCTGGCAGACAAATCGAAGACATAGGCCACTTCGCAGCCCTCTGTGTTGGAAAAATTGCGCACCAGGTTGGGGCCCCAGTATCCGTATCCTACAACTGCAACTTTTATCATGGAATCGATTTTTGCGAATGAGTTAGTGATAATTTGGTTGTATGACTGGACGATGGTAGCCAATGGCAGTTGTTCGCCTCAGCCTGTTTATTTGGTTGTTTTGTTTGTGGCCCTACAGGAGCATTCCTCCACTTTTGTGAACGTTTAGGAACAGTCGCGTTGGATGATTTTCCGAGCGAATGGAGCGGCGGAAGAGGCGGACCAGTCGAAAAAGCTGAAGCAATTCCTTTCCCACCCGAATCATATTGATCAACGAAGCTCCCTTGCTCGTGCCGTAGGTTCGCTCCTGGTATTTGGATTCAATCTCTCGGGGTCGCACCTTGAGCGTGTTGAGCTTGGCGCAAATCTCGCTTTCGATGATGGAACTGGTGGATTGAATTTCCATTTGCTGAACCAGCTCTCGCTTGTACACCTTTACCCAGTTGACATCGCGCAGGCTGAGCCCCAGTAAGAGTCTGTTGAACAATTTGTTGAAGTAAGACAGAATGTTCCGAAACAAGGAATACGTCTGGTTTTCCTTGCGGTAAAAGCAAATATACTCGTTGCGCTGAAATGTGCGGAAAGGGCGAAGTTCGGAAACGTCGAATTGTCCATCGCCCGGCACAAAAACCAGGTTTTCCTTTCTGCTATTGAAATACACATTAGAAATGGCGGCACCAATGCCCAGATTGGTTGGATGGTAGAAGGCCCGTACCAGCTTGGGGTGAGCCGCTTCGATCTGCTGGATCAGTTCTGTCGATCCATCCGTGCTTGCATCGTCAACCAGGAGGATTTCCGCATCGCAGCCGAATTCCTCCAGCAGTTGGACCACTTCTTCGAAGACCCGCTTGATGGTTCCTTTCTCGTTGAAACAAATGATGCCGATCGACCAGCTTTGCGTCATGTATACCAGGGTTAATCAGATAATTCTCAGCAGTGTGCTTTGGCGTTTCGAGCCTTGGCACATCGATAGAGTTGTACGGGAAAGGAAGTATTAGGTTGCCTATATTGACAGGCGATGAACGATGGAAAACAGCGGTTGTCTGCCTGTTGCACAATGTCTTGGCGAATAGAGGATCAGTTTCTCTCCCATTGGTTCGAACAAAGATAAATAATTCAGCATACAAATTATAAAAGCCCTATTTTTGTCTCTGCTCTTATCCTTTTCCATTTACCCGAACGAAGGCCGTTGTCAACAAGATGCCACACCTTGGTTCGCGACAACTTACTCAATCAAAGCAAATTTTTACGGAAATGTCGATTACTTCTACCAATCCGCTCTCTCAACGCATCCAGCGCATGGCGGAATCAGCTACCATTCAAATGGCCCAAATGGCCAGAGATCTCAAAGCACAAGGCCACGATGTCATCAGTCTGAGCCTGGGCGAACCGGATTTTGATACGCCGGACCACATCAAGAAAGCCGCCGCCGATGCCCTGCAGGCCGGTTACACCAAATACACCCCTGTGCCGGGCCTGATGGAGTTGCGAGAAGCAATCTGTACGAAGTTCAAGCGCGACAACGGAATGGAATTCACCCCTTCTCAGATCGTCGTTTCCAATGGAGCCAAGCAATCCATCGCCAATGTCTGTCTGTCATTGCTCGACGAGGGAGACGAGGTCATCATCCTGGCCCCTTATTGGGTTTCGTACTTCGAGATCGTCAAACTGGCGGGGGGCGTCCCCATCATTTTGACCGCTGGCATCGAGCAGGATTTCAAGGTCAAAGCCGATCAGATCGAAGAAGCCATCACGGAACGGACCAAATTCATCCTGTTTTCTTCTCCCTGCAATCCCACTGGATCAGTGTACACAGAAGAAGAGCTAGAAGCCATTGCCAACTTGGCAACCGCCAGGGGCTTGCACATTGTGGCTGACGAAATTTACGAATACATCAACTTTACAGGCAAGCATGTTAGCATCGGTGCCTTTCCGCAGGTCAAAGACCGGGTGGTCACCGTCAATGGATTTTCCAAAGGCTTTGCCATGACGGGCTGGCGCCTGGGCTACATCGGTGCTCCGGAGTGGATTGCAAAGGCTTGTGCCAAAGTTCAAGGCCAGGTAACATCTGGCGCGACAGCCTTTGGCCAAAAAGCGGCGGCCCATGCCCTGCTGAGCGATATGGAGCCCACGAGAAAGATGGTGAAGGCCTTCGAAACACGCCGAGACATGGTCCGAGGCTTGTTGCAGGAAGTTCCTGGCTTTCAGGTCAACCTGCCCATGGGTGCCTTTTACATCTTCCCAGACATCAGCCACTACTTTGGCAAGAGCGACGGACATACGACCATCGAAAATGCCAATGACTTTTGCCAATATTTGTTGCACAAGGCCCACGTCGCTGTCGTAAGTGGTACGGCCTTTGGTGCTGACAATTGTTTCCGCTTGTCTTATGCCGCTTCAGAGGAGCAACTCCGCGAAGCCATCCGCCGAATCAAGGAGGCGGTGAGACCATTGGTGTAGACAAGGGCATTTGTACACCAAAAAAATCATTTATGAAAACTAAACTAAGATTACTGGCTGTCCTGGTCCTATCGATCTGGGCAGCCTCTGCTTTTTCCCAATCCAGAGATCAATTGTTGCTGAGCGATGGCCGTCAGGTAGATGGCTCCTTCGAATTGAGCTTCAACAAAGAAGAGGTTCTCGACAAATCCGATCTGACCATTCGCTTCAAGGCGGAAGACATCCAAGAGGCCCGCATTGGCCAGCAAACCTATCATCCCGTCATCGTCAACATCCAGGGACGCAAACGAAATTTGCTCGCCCAGCAGTTGTACGACGGAGAAATAGACCTGCTGCAAGTCCAACTCAACAAAAATTCCCTTCCGATTGGCATGACGGATCTGACCCTCTACTTCTTTCGCCAACAAGGTCAAGCCACCATCATTCAACAAGACAACATCCAATCTTTCTACCGAATCTATTTTGGCGACTGCTACGAGCAAATGAACATTCGAAATCATCGCTACTCGACGGCCAGTATTTCGCAGGTGTTGGATGCCTACCACGAATGCACAGGAGACAAAGTGGTGCTGCGTCCCGAAACTCGTCCGCACTACCGAGGCTCCGACTTCCACGTTCTGGGGGGCTATGGCAAGCAGTGGCATTACATCCGCAATGAAGCCTTCACACCCTTGGATGTATCCGGACCACATTTTTCGGTGGGGGCCGGTTACAGTTATTACTTCAAGAATGGGATGGTTTTTCGGGGGCGCTTGTTTTTTGAAGGCAGTCGGGCACAAGCAGGCTTCACAAATTTGATTACCAGAAGTGATTCCGTCTTTCTTCCCTCCGCCTTCGATACAACCCAGGTTAGAATTTACGACTACACCCATCGAAATGCCACAGCCAGTGCCATCATCGGGTACAATTTGACGAGGGACAAGAAATTATCTGTCACACCAGCAGTGGGTGTACGGGTTGGCAGTTATCTAAAGAACACCAATCAGTCGGAGATTCAACGCTCGATTGAATTCAAGGGTTTTGCCTTTGGTTTTGAAGGATCGCTGCAATTGGACTATCGATTGACAGAGAGAGTCAGCCTGTTCCAATCCTCCATGGCTCAGATTGACTATCGGTGGGTCAATGTTGGTCCGGCAGCGGAAAACTATGTCATCCCTGGTTTGAGTTTTTATTTGGGGGTGAGTTGTGCGCTGCACAAGTGATTCGTTGGGAGGAGGTGCAGTGTCCTTTTACATGCGGTCATTTTGTCTTGCCATCACTTGTGCATGGGCTGGTGTGAGGCATGGTCTCTCAGGGGGTATGTCAAACGAAAAGCCTTCACATTGCGAAAATAAAAATACTTAGTAAACACAATTTATTTTTCACAATATGAATTGCAATCCGCTGATAACCAGCAACTCATCCGCCCCTTTTCAAATTAAATAAATAAAAATATTCCGAAAGTTTATGGAATTTGGGTAGGTGGCGTGTCCTATTATAGACAAAAATCAACTTCCTGGGCTGCGCAGGCGGGAAGGATGAGTGGATATAGAATCCCTTTTGGACATATTCGTCCAGGTTTGGGTTGACGGAGTCGTGCTTGGGTGCGACTTTGGAAAGGGGTGGCTTTTTGTGGTCATCTAGAGGGCGGGCTCCCACCCAAAAGGCAAACTCTATCCCCTCGCCACCCTTCTCTTTTCCATCTACATCTTCCGATGAACCAACCAACGCCCATCTAACACTCCCCAAAACGCTGCGCCAACGCTTCGAACGCATTGCCTCCAAAGAACATCGTATCCTGCCCCCATTGCTTCCTTGCAAAAATTCTCCACTCTCAGCTATGCGACTGCTGGGGAGGTGACACTTACCGTCAAACGAACTTTCTCCTAAATGGAATAGAGTAAGTTGGAAATGGGCCAAGGGACAAAAACTTCTCTTGGGATGTGTTTTTCGATAGACTACCACTTGATGGATGAAGCAGAGAAAATAGGTGATAGGAGATCAAGTCGGCCAAAAGCAGTCAATAAAATCTATATTTTTTCTCTTCAAATTTCCGGGAGAAATAGATGATTTATAGAATAAAAAATATCATAAAATCTTGCTGTAAAAGAAAAAATCATTATGTTTGTTAATCAAAAGTATAAAGAGCTAAGACAAACAAATCCCACTTTTTCATCTACCTCGCTGACAAGTTCAGCATCTGCCGAAAGAAACAGAACTAGAATCGTACTCAGAAAGGCATTGGTCCTTTCAATCATTTATTGTGCATGATTAGAACTGCTCCTTGGGAGTGGCTCACATCTTATTGCTTATTTCAAACCATTGACTATGATGCTAAGACATAGCCTTGTGCTGCTCGTGCTCATGAGTGGCCTCAGCGGATTTTGCTCCGCGGCAACTGCTTCCTCCGTTCCTCAGATTCGGATTCCCGTTGTATTTCACATTGTGCAATCTGCTGATGCACCTGTGGTGGACGAAGACCAGGTGCTTCGCCAATTGGAACTGCTCAACCAAGCCTTTTCTTTAGCGGATTATGAGACCTATCACCCTTCTGATCCCAGTCCGACGCCCACTTATGAATTGGTCTTTTGCTTGCCTGCACTTGATCCGTCCGGCAGCACGACGACAGGGATTCAGTTTGTGGAAAGTGAAGGAGATTTCTCTGTCTTTGATGCCATTAAGAAACCTTCTTTGTCTGGCGTAGTAGCTTGGCCTACAGATCGTTATGTGAATGTATGGGTGGGAGATTTAGGAGATTGGCACGGCCATGTTCAGCTGCCTGGGGAGGAGCCTTCGACGGATGGGATTGTGGTGGATTACCGCTATTTCGGTGGAGAGGAAGCAGAGTTGGAAGGAGCTACCTTGGGTCAATTGATGGCGACTTATTTGGGACTGACGGAATTCAAGATGAATGGTCACTGTTTGGGACAGGCAGGGGTAGATTGTTTTGGGCCAGGGCATCGCTATTTGTTCAGCTATTCAGATGTAAACAAGATGCTGGAAGCTTTTCAGTTGGAGGGGCTGCGTTATGGCTTGTTGTCTACCGTCTTGCAATGTGCGGAGTTGCGCACAAGTGTGGAGGAGATTTCTGCTTTGCAAATGGAAGTTTTTCCTGTTCCGGCAGAAGATCGGCTCACTTTGTCCATTGCGCTGCCAGATGCCGGAGAGTTGCAAATTCGACTGCTAGACGCTTTGGGATCGGTTCATTACGAGGCTCGATATGAGCAAACAAAAGGCATTCATCGGGAGGAGATTGATTGCAGCCATTGGCCTGTAGGTGTCTACTTTGCCCACATACGCTTGGGGGATCATACAGCGGTTCAGCAGGTGAGCATTTACCATCCCTAATCCCTTTGTAAAACAACCAAAAAAATAAAGTCATGCAAAAATACATTGTCCTATTTTTTAGTCTGATGTTGCTTTCCATTTGTGGTCAGAGTCAGCCTGTCAATAAACTGATTGGGGATGTGGTGATGCCAGCGCCCAATGCGGCTTCTTTGGGGAAATATGGAGATGTTCCGGTGAGTTATTACACAGGGGTGCCGAATATTGGTGTGCCCATACACACCTTGCAGGAAGGGCCTTTGTCATTGCCGATTTCGTTGAATTACCATGCTGGGGGAGTGAAGGTGGCGGAGATGGCCAGCTGGGTTGGCCTAGGTTGGTCCTTGAGTGCAGGAGGGATGATTACTCGTACCACGATGGGACGGCCTGATGAGGGGACCAATGGGTGGTTGTACGTTCAAGACACCATCGATGGAGAGCCTTGTGATGGTAATGGACAGCAAAACCAAGGAAGTGATTTGGACGATGTTGCCATTGGGCAAATGGATGGAGAGCCAGATTTGTTTTCTTTCAATGTGGCGGGCTACAGTGGTAAATTTTATCTGCAGGATTTGCAAACGGCTGTGTTGATTCCACAACAAGATGTCAAAATTGACTTTGTGCTGGGGCCACCTGCCAGTGTCTTTGCTCTAGAGACCTTTGTCATCACTCCCCCGGATGGGACGCGATACATTTTTGGAAAAGTGGAAGGGGATGCCAGCCCAGCCATAGAGCGCCAGGGAACACTGAGTGTTTTCAACTATGGCAGCAGTTGGTATTTGCGCCGGATTGTCTCTGCTGATGGGGCCTATCAGATCGATTTGAAATACACAGATGAGGTCTACAGCTACAAAAGTCTTGGATCGTGGGTCAGTGGCAGTGGCAATCGGATCAGCGAGATGATCATGCAAGGCAAGCGATTGACGGAGATCGAGACGAGGACAGAAAAGGTGTTGTTCAACATCGACACATCTGTCAAGCGCCAGGATTTGGACCCTCATCCGACCAATTCGACCATGACGGCTTATCCCTTGCAAAACATTCAGATCGCCCATCCAGGCAATGCTTCTTTTTGCAAGCAGTTTGATTTGAGTTATGACTATTTTGAAGACAATTCATCTCATGCCCAAGGAGGCTCTGAGGATAAGCGTTTGCGATTGCTGTCGGTTCAGCAGCGCAGCTGTGACAATTCTGTCGTGCTGCCTGCCCATTCATTTGAATACACTGGCCCGATTGAAAACAGTGTTCCCTTTTTCCCCAACCGAATGTCACCCGCTGTTGACCACTGGGGCTATTACAACGGAGCCTTGACCAACAACGACATCAGCGGGCCCAACATTCCTCTGCTGCAGGACACCTTGATTGCCAATGGAAGTGGGCCCACCGGCTTGATCACTCCCAGCACTGGCATGACGTATTTGAATTATTCGGGGGATTTTGTGGTGGGTGATCCCATTCAGTTCAATCCATTCAAGATTGGCTTTCCATTTTGCTTTCGTGGAGAGGCTGACCGGGAGACCCATGATCCCTATGTGGGTTATGGCACATTGCGAAAGATCACCTATCCGACGGGAGGCTATACCGAATTTGACTTGGAGCCTCACACCTACTATGGTGTCAGTGAGCAAACGGAGGTAGAATCCGTCCTCAAGTTGACATCTGGTGCTTGCACATCCGCCAGAGGACTCACTCGTCATAGTTTCACGGCAGCGGAGATTCCCTATTTGCGCTACAGAATGGAAAAGGATTTTTCCATTTGCACCGAACCGTCTCCATTTGTTTACCTGGA